>USAJ01000017.1 GCA_900552685.1 uncultured Collinsella sp. | reverse complement strand
ACATGTCCGACCCGGACGCCTACGCACAGTACGACTGGTCGCTCTACGGCACCGTGATCAACTGCGGCGCCTACACCGCCGTGGATAGGGCGGAGACCGCCGAGGGCCGCGCGACCGCCTGGAAGGCCAACGCGACCGGCCCCGCCCTCCTCGCCCGCACATGCTCTGATCACGGGATCACCCTCGTCCACGTGTCCAGCGACTACGTCTTCGACGGCACCGCCGAGGTGCATGACGAGGACGAGCCCCTCAGCCCGCTGTCCGTCTACGGCCAGACCAAGGCCGCCGGCGACATCGCCGTGGCCGGGTGCCCGCGCCACTACATCATGCGCTCCAGCTGGGTCATCGGCGAGGGCCGCAACTTCGTCAAGACGATGAAGGGCCTGTCCGACCGCGTCGCCGACCCCGAGGACGGGCTCGAGCAGGTCACGGTCGTTGACGACCAGCTGGGCCGCCTGACCTTCACGCGCGACATGGCCGAGGCCATCTTCCACGTGCTGGGGACGCACGCCCCCTACGGCACCTACGACTGCACCGGCTCCGGCACCGTCAAGTCCTGGGCCGATATCGCCCGCGCCGTCTTCGAGGCCGCCAACGGCAACGGGGACAGGGTCGTGCCGGTATCGACCGCCGACTACTACGCGAGCGCCGAGGGCCCCGTCGCCCCGCGCCCGGTCCACTCCGCGCTCGACCTGTCCAAGCTCGAGGCTGCCGGCTTCCACATGCCCGACTGGGAGGAAGAGCTGGGGGAGTACATCAAGACGCTCTAGCCGCTATTAACTTTTCGAGAGTAAAAGCCGCCGTTCTTTAACGGCGGCTTTTCTTGTTGGTGGCTATCTGCGCAGTGGTGCCAATAGTATTTTGCGGAAGATCTACCTCTCGCTTGGCATGGAAGTAGGGTGGCCGGGCTGGTCGTCGTAGGCGTATTTGCTGTACACGTTGACCTCCCACTGCTTTTTTTCGACCTTTGCTACAGAATCTAGGATGAAGCCGGTCGCAAGGCTCAGGCCGCACAGGAACATAAACGAGGCGGCGAGCACAGCGGTGGGGAAGCGCGGGACGAGGCCGGTCTGGAAATATTCGACAACGATGGGCATGCCCAGGGCGAGGCCGAATACCGCGAACAGAAGCGCAACGAGGCTGAAGAACTTCAGCGGGCGGTAGTCCTTGAACAGCGTGCCGATCATCGCAACGACTTTAATGCCGTCGCTCACGGTGTTGAGTTTGGACTCGGAACCCTCGGGACGGTCGCGGTACTCGATGGGCACATCTTTGATGCGCCAGCGGTGGTCGACGGCGTGGATCGAGAGCTCGGTTTCGATCTGAAAGCCCTCGGAAAGCACTGGGAAGGTTTTAACGAACGGGCGGCTCATGGCGCGGTAGCCTGTCATGACGTCATCGAAGCTGTAGCCATAGATCCACTTGATCATGGCGCGGACCAGATTATTGCCAAAGCCGTGGAAGGCACGCTTGTTCTCCTCGGCGTAGGTGCCGTTGGAAAGGCGATCGCCTACGGTCATGTCGGCCGTGCCGTTAAGGATGGGCTCGCAGAGGGCCTTGGCCGCCTCGGCGGGGTAGGTGTCGTCTCCGTCGACCATCAGGTAGCAATCGGCGTCGATATCGCGAAACATCTGGCGGCACACGTTGCCCTTTCCCTGACGGGGCTCAAAGCGGACTGTGGCGCCGTGCTCGGTGGCAATGCGTGAGGTATCGTCCGACGAGTTGTTGTCATAGACATAGACCGTCGCCTGCGGAAGCTCGCGGTGAAAGTCGTCGATGACTTTGCCGATCGTGAGCGCTTCGTTGTAGCAAGGGATGATGACGGCGATGGATTCAGAATTCACTTAATGCTCCTTATACATTCAATCCTTGAAAGTATAGCCGTTTGGTCATGGCATCCTAAGATGTGGGTTAGTTCTCCAGTTTTGTTGCGTGAATCGTTTGCATGGTCGTCGGGTCTATACTGTTCGTTTGTCAACGATTACGAGTAAAGGAGTTGCATCCGTGTCGGATCAGACAAAGCAACAAGAAACTCGCAGTCTGCCTGCGACGTTTGCTAAGAACGAATTTGAGAAGGATGCGTTTATCCTTCGTCAGCTGGTTACCAAGGATTTTAAGATCAAGTATCGCCGTAGCGTTCTGGGCGTCGCATGGTCGGTGCTCAACCCGCTGCTGATGATGATCGTCATGGCCATCGTGTTCTCGACGATTTTCGCCCAGGGCCGCAATGGCTCAATTACGCCCGAGATGTACCCGCTGTACTTGATCGTGGGTAACGTCACCTTTGCCGTCATGTCCGAGTCTACGAACCAGGCCCTGACGTCGATCGTGGGCGCGGCTCCGCTGCTCAAGAAGGTTAAAGTGCACCGCTGGGTCTTCCCGGTGCAGAAGGTGCTCTTCTCGTTGGTCAACTTTGCCTTCTCGCTGGTCGCCGTTGCCATCGTTATGCTGTGGTTCCACGTTATGCCTTCTTGGCACCTGATTCTGCTGCCGGTCTGCCTACTGCTGCTTATGTGCTTCTGCATGGGCCTGGGCATGATGCTCTCCGCCCTCACGGTCTTCTTCCGCGATGTCATGCATCTGTGGAGCGTCGTCATTACGGCGTGGACTTACATCACGCCTATTTTCTGGACGACCGACTTCGTTGCGCAAATGCCGCATCTCGTGCGCATTCTGGTCTATGCGAACCCCATGTATAACTACCTGCAGTTTATGCGCGATATCTTCCTGTTCCAGACTACGCCCTCGCTTATGACGTTTGGTATGTGCGTTGCTTGGGCGGTTCTTGCGCTTGTTATTGGCTACACCGTGTTCCATAAGTCCGAGCGCAAGTTCATCCTCTACATCTAAGGAGTGCTGTGATGACTGAATCTGTTGTTGATTACAGCGAGCAGCCTCTGGCTGTCGAGGTCGACGACGTCACCATGATCTTTAACATGGCGTCTGAGTCGCTGACCAACCTCAAGGAGTACTTCATTAAGCTTGCCAAGCACGAGCTGTTCTTTGAGGAGTTTCGGGCGCTTAAGCACATCTCGTTCGATATTCATCGCGGCGAAGTTGTGGGTCTGGTTGGCACCAATGGTTCCGGTAAGTCTACGATGCTCAAGATTATCGCCGGTGTGCTTGAGCCTAGCGAGGGCAGCGTTAAGGTGCACGGTAACATTGCGCCGCTGATTGAGCTTGGTGCCGGCTTTGACCCCGAGCTGACCGCCCGCGAGAACATCTATCTGAACGGCGCCCTGCTCGGCTATACCAAGGAGTTCATCGACGCCAACTTTGACGGCATTATCGAGTTCGCTGAGCTGCAGAACTTTGTCGATATGCCGCTTAAGAACTTCTCTTCGGGCATGGTGGCGCGTATCGCCTTTGCAATCGCGACGATTACCGAGCCCGATATTCTGATCGTTGACGAGACGCTGTCCGTCGGTGATGTGTTCTTCCAGCAAAAGTGTGAGGCCCGCATCCAGCACTTTATCCAGAGCGGCGACGTGACGGTTCTGTTCGTTTCGCACTCTATGGAGCAGGTTGAGCGCATCTGCCAGCGTGCCGTTTGGATTGAGAAGGGTGACCTTCGCATGGACGGCCCGGTCGATGAGGTCTGCAAGGCGTACCGCGAGCAGTTCAACTAGGTTATAATTACTTGCGCCTGACAGGCTTGTGCTTGCTTGGGCGTGCGGTTATTTGCTCCATTAGCTCAGTTGGATAGAGCAGGGGACTTCTAATCCCAAGGTCGACGGTTCGAATCCGCCATGGAGCACCATCGTTTATTAAGCCCAGACCGCTTGGTGGTCTGGGCTTTTTCACATGCCGGTGTTCTTTGTTCTTGCCGGGTATACGTTTAGGCCGAAGCCGTGGCGTGAGCTGCTATTGTGCTGCTGATGTGGATTGGTTATACGGCGCGCCAAAGGGGGCTGGAGCCGAGCGTGAGCAAGCCTCTGCTTATGACGCTGCCAGCATCGTGGTGATCGCGTCGAAAATGTTGGTGTAAGGGTGACACCCTAGCGCCCGTTTAACGAAA
>USAJ01000016.1 GCA_900552685.1 uncultured Collinsella sp. | reverse complement strand
AGTCCCTTGCGGCGTAGTTCTTATTTAAGCCGTCCAAGTTTTGGGGTGCAGTTCAAGGCAGGGGGCGTAAAGACGGAAATGGCCGTCAGGCGAGACGCCGCCGTTCCCCGATTGGGTGTACTTTTTGAGATCGTCGACTTGTGCCAGGATCACGCGTGCACGACGCGCAAATTCTCTGCCCGCCGGAGACAAGACAGCCTCCCCCGCCGATCGGTCGAGCAAAACGATCTGATACTCAGACTCCAGTTTCTTAATTGCCGACGAAACAGCCTGTGGGCTCACGTGAACGGCGCGAGCCGCTTTGCGCACGCCGCCGTAGTTCGCTACCGCTTGAAGGTATTCGAGTTGAGAAAGCTGCATAGATTACTCCAAAGGCAGCCAAGGCGACGGGCCGTGCGCCCTCAGATGAGGTTCTCGCCCAGGTTCTTGCCGCCGAGGACGTGCATGTGGAAGTGCATGACGGTCTGGCCGGCGTTGACGCCCTTGTTGGAGATGACGCGGAAACCGTCCTCCAAGCCCTTGGCCTTAGCGACCTCCTGGATGGCGTGAGCCATGGCGCCCATGGTCTCGGCAGGTACGTTGTCGGCGATGTCACTGTAGTGCTTCTTGGGGATCACGAGCGTATGGACCGGCGCCTGGGGATTGAGGTCGTCGAAGGCGATGACCTGGTCGTCCTCATAGACAACGGTCGAGGGGATCTCGTGGTTGGCAATTATGCAGAAGATGCAATCGCACATGGTTGGTTCCTTTCTCACAGACCAAGGTAATTATATTTGGTCGGGATGGTTAGAACGAGAGGTTGTCGTCGGTGTTGGCGGCTTCGCCGTCGGCGAGCACGTCGTTGCCGTCGACGTCCTTAAGAAGCACCGAGACCTTCTGCTCGGCATCGGACAGGCGGGTGCGCAGGCTCTTGAGGAGCTCGACGCCGCGGGTATAGCTCTCGAGCGACTCCTCGAGCTCCATATCGCCCGACTCCAAGCTGCGGATGATGAGCTCCAACTCCTGCGAAGCCTGCTTGTACGTAAGCTGCTCGACCGGGGTTTTCTCTGCCATATCTGTTTCCTTTCCTAAAGGTTTATCGCTATGAAACGCGGCCTACTCGACCGTATCGACCGTTGCCGTCACGTTGCCGTCTGCCATGCGCACGCGGATGGCGTCACCGGCCTTAAAGGTCTTGGCGCTCGTGGCCACCCCATCATCGCTGTACGCGATGGAATAACCACGGGCAAGCACCTTGAGCGGCGACAGGGCATCTAGCGAGGCTGCCGCACGGCCCAGGTCGGACGCGGGCTTGTTGAGCATCGTGCGCCCCTGATGCTCCAGACGGGAACTCGCAAGCGCGAGCGCATGGCGCTTGCCATCGAGCCCCGAGGTGCTTGCAACCAGACGCTCGGGCAGGCGCTCAAAGTTGGAGCGGAATGTCCCGACCGAGCGTACTATGGCGCCCGACAGGCGATCGGCCGTCAGGGCAAGCTCAGACTCGCGACGCTCGACCATAAACGTTGGGTCGTTGAGGCACGGGCGGCACGCAGCCGCATCGAGCGCATCGCCCAAGCGGGCCGTATAGGTATCCCAGGCGCGGCGACCGCGCTGGTCGAGCATCTCCAGATCAACCTGATTCGACCCAATCATCGATGCCATCGCGGCACCCAGACGCTGATGGCGCGCCTCGAGCACATCGGCCAACTCCGTCATAGCCGGCGCCACCGATTCTGCCGCCGCCGTGGGCGTGGAGGCGCGGCGGTCGCTCACCATGTCGCAAATCGAGGTATCAGGCTCATGGCCAATGCCGGTCACCACGGGCACAGGGCAAGCCGCCACAGCGCGGGCAAGCTCCTCGTCGTTAAAGGTCATGAGGTCCTCAAAGGAGCCGCCGCCGCGCACCAGCAAAATGCAATCCGGCGCCGGCGTAATGGCGGCGGCACGGTGCAGCCCCTCGATTAGCTCTACCGGTGCGCCCTCGCCCTGGACCTTGGCGCCCACGCAGACGAGCTCGACGAGCGGGTTGCGACGACGCAGCGTGCGCTTGACGTCGTCGATTACGGCACCCGAAAGCGAGGTAACGACCGCCACGCGTGAGCAGAACACCGGGATGCGACGTTTGCGCGCTTCGTCCATCAGCCCCTCGCGGCGTAGCTTTTCGGCCAGTTGCGCCACTTGTTGACGCAGCAGGCCCTCCCCCGCCAGCGAGAACGAGCGAGCGACAAAGCTCATGCGGCCCGTGGCCTTATAGAGATTGAAGCTGCCCTTAAAGCTCACTTGCATGCCGTCGCGCAGATCGAAGGTGCGCTTGAGATAGGCGCCCTTCCAAATGATGCAGTCAACGGCGGCCGAATCGTCCTTAATCTGGAAGTAGCAGTGGCCGCTTCGGGCATTGGGGCCACGAAAGCCCGTAACCTCGCCCAGAACGCTCAGCTGCGGAATGGCGTCGAGCGCGCCGGCGGCGATCTCCACCGCCTGGCTCACGCTGAGCTCCTTGCGCTCCTGATCGTCCGAACCGTCGAACTCGGCGGAAACGGCATTGCCGGTTAGATTCCAGCCTGCCACGCAGCCTCCTTTCGTTATCGTGCACAAGGGCTTCGGCCCTGCGCAAATTCAAGTCCAACACATAGTACAGCGCCGCGGGGACACGAATCCCCGCGGCGCCTGCCTGTCCCATTTGTTATCGGTTGGAGTTTCTGTTGTAGCGAGCCATCAGGTAGAGCAGCTGAATAATCGAGGTGAGCGCAGCGGCAACATAGGTAAGCGCGGCGGCCGTCAGCACCTTCTTGGCACCGTTGACCTGCTTGGAGCTCATACCCGACTGCTCGATATACGCCACAGCGCGGCGGCTGGCATCAATCTCGACCGGCAGCGTAACCAACTGGAACAACACACTAAACGAGAAGAAGATCAGCGCGAGGGTCGTGAGTCCCGCGATGTTCATAAACAGACCCATGAGCAACACGATGGTCCAAGTGTTCTGGGTAAAGTTGACGACCGGCACGAGGGCTGTGCGTACCTTCATCATGGCATAACCACTTTGACGCTGGGCGGCATGGCCCGCCTCGTGGCAGGCGACGGCAACGCTTGCGACCGACCCGCCTGAACGGTTGGCATCCGACAGATACAGGTTGTTGTCCTGCGGGTTGTAATGATCGGTGAGCTCACCAGCGACGCCCTTGATACCCACGGCGTTGCAGCCGCTGGCGTCGAGCATGCGGCGAGCGACCGTGGCGCCCGTGTCGCCGTCCGAGCGAACCTTGGACCACGTCTTGTACGTCGAGTTGATATAGCTCTGCGCGGCAAGGCCAAGCACCGTGCAGACAAGAACAACCAGCAGGTACAGCGGGTCGATGCCAAAGCCGTATCCATAGTAATAGGGCATGCGAATTCCTCCGAATCGAGTTACACGTTGGAGGCATTTTACCCACTCAAACGGCTAGGCTTCCTTACAGCAATTCGATTTTTCCGTCCTTCACCGTCAACCCCATATTGCCGGAAAGCAGATCGTCCAGACGCGAGCCCACAAGCTCAAAGCGCCAGCCTTCGCGCAGGGGGCTCTGCTCGGGATGCTCGATATAGTCGGCCAGGTCATCGCGCGAGGCAATGACCGAGGTCGCCACGCCCGAGCGCTCGGCAACTAGGCGAATGAGCGCATACATCAGGTCCGTCACGCTCTCCAACTCCGGCGAAATCTGACGGTGCCCGCGCACCATGAGCGGCAGGCGATCGTGCGGGCAGCTCGCGCCGCGCTTGATGGCCATGAGCGCACCGTCCACGTCGCGCTCCCCCAACTGATCGGTACCGCGAATGCTACGGAACTCCTCAACGCGCACGGGATTGCGCTTAACGAGCGCAAGCAGCGTGTCGTCGGACATGACCCACTTGCGCGGGATGTTACGGCGCTCGGCGCGATCCTCGCGCCAAGCGGCGAGCTCGCGCGCGATGCCCAACTGGTGACGGCTACACGAATTGATGCGTTTGACCTTGCGGAACGCCTCGTGGCGATCGGCGCGATAGTGCGACTCGTCAGCCAGCGGGCGCAGCTCGTCGAGCACCCAGTCCACACGGCCCAGCTCGCGCAGGCGGCTCATCATCTCGGTATAGGCGACGATCAGGTACTTAACGTCATCGATCGCGTACTCGATCTGTTTATCGGTCAGCGGGCGGCGCGACCAGTCGGTCAGCGACTCGGTCTTGGGCAGCGATACACCGCAGAACGTCTGAACAAGCGCGCCATACGAAATCTGCTGGCGCTCGCCCAAAAAGGCGGCGGCCACCTGCGTGTCAAAAATCGGACGCGGCAGCACGCCTACGGTATGGAGCATGACCTCCATATCCTGCGAGCAGGCGTGGAAGACCTTGGTCACGCTCTCGTCGGCCATAAGCTCGGCCAGCGGCGATAGGTCGTCGATTACCAGGGGATCGACCGCTACGCTCTCGGCAGGGGTGGCAATCTGAACCAAACACAGACGCGGATGGAACGTGCGCTCGCGCAAAAACTCGGTATCGACGGCAATCGCGTCGAACTCACGGGCGCGCTGGCAAAAGTCGAGTAGAGCCTGATGTGTGGAAATGTACATATCAACCCATCGAATAAGGTTAGGCCCGAAAAACACGGGTAGGATATTGGCATTGCCTTACAACTATACTCGGTTAGTCACAGAACGGGAACGTAAGTATGCGCTGCCTTATCATCCACAACCCGGCATCGGGCCCCAGCTCAGATGAAATCTTCGCATTCACGCACGCCCTTGCACAGGGCGGCGACGAGGTCGTGATGCGCTTTATCGGCGATGGCATGGAGCCCGAGGACGCCGTGGCAGACGTGCGCGAGTTTGACCGCGTGGTCGTTTCGGGCGGCGACGGCACTGTCTCCAACGTGCTCGACCAGATGCGCGGATGCGGTGTCCCCACGCTCGTCTTCCCCTCCGGTACGGCCTGCCTGTTCTTTAACAACATCGGCAATGCCCCCGAGGCAGCGGCGCTTGCCAAGGCCTGCCGCGCCGGTCGCACGGTCAAAGTGGACATGGGCGAGCTCTTTTGGCTCGACGAGAACGGCAACGAGAAGCGCCACGGCTTTATCATCATCGCCGGCTCGGGCTTCGACGCCGAGATCATGATGAAGGCCGCCCCCACCAAAAACGACATCGGCGAGATCGCTTACTTCCTCTCCGCGCTCGCCACGCCCAATCCCACGGTGGCGCACTTTACGATTGAGCATGACGGCATTGTCGAGGAGCTCGACGGCATCTGCTGCATGGCCGGCAACACCTCGGTCATCCAAAACGACATCAACCTGTTCCCCGACTGCCGTATGAACGATGGCATGGTCGACATTGCGGTCATCGAACCCGTAAAAACTGTGCAGCTTCTACCGACTGTGATCACCGCCGCACTCGACCCCGCCGGCAAGGTACTCGGCCGCCCGCAGTTCAAGATCATCCAGACCAAGGAAGCCAAGATCACCTGCACCCCGTCGCTGGGTATGCAGTTCGATGGCGAGATTATCTCCAGCAATTCGGGCGTCTTTGGAGCCCGCGCGCTTCCGCAATGCCTCGACCTCATCGTCGACGAATTCTCCCCGCTCGGAAAATAGGAGGACCCTATGAACGACAATCCCCTGCTCGGCTTTATCATCATCGTTTTGGCCATGCTCGTCGGCTATGCGATCAACGTGATCCACCGCCGGAAGAAGTAATTCCACATTGGTATGATATTCATCCAATTATCGTCTCCCCTGCTGTTTATGCATTTGCCAAACAGCGGGGGATTTTCTTTGCGCCCCGTGCAAGGCGCTTTATTCAGGTAATGTAATTGCAGGACGTCTTTATTAAAGTAAAGCTACAAACCGAGTATAATTAACCACTCATCGCATATTTCATTACGCTTATCGAGTAAGTTTCTTTCATAGATGAATATTGTTTCCAGTTCGTTACGCTAATGGGGTGTCTTTATTGGCTGAAGCTCTCTGGCAACGGAGAGCTTTCGCACGCTGGGAGGGAAAATGAGGAAAACTCACCCCGTCAACGCGCTCAAAAAGCTTGGCATAGGCCTCGCCTTTGGAGCTGCAACCATCATGTCCATGCCGACGTCTGCGCTCGCCTGCACGCAGATCTACATGGGCAGCAAGCTCACGGCGGACGGCAACACGTACTACGGCCGCGCCGAGGACTTTGGCAAGCGCTATCTTAAGCACTACGGCATCGAACCTGCCCACGAACCCGGCTTTAAGTACAGCTCGATTGAATCTGCTTTTGAATACACTTCGAACAAGCCCACCTATCGCTACAGCTATGTACGCGACCACCCCTCCAACTGGATGGGTCGCACCGACGCCTACTCCGAGGCCGGCATCAACGAGAAGGGCGTCTCCTGCTCCGCCACGCTAAGCACCTCCTATAACGAAGAGGCCGCTGCAGCAGACCTCATCGATGAGGAAGTGGGGCTGGGCGAGTACAGTTACGGCAGCATCATCCTGGGCGAGAGCGCCACGGCCCGCGAGGGCGTCGAGCTTCTCGGCAGCCTGATCGATGATCAAGGCGTCTGCACCAACGACCAGATCATCATCGCCGACAACAACGAGACCTGGCTGTTCGCCACACTTTCCGCCCATCAGTGGATCGCCATGAAGCTCGCTGACGACGTCGCGTCGCTCAACCCTAATATCGGGAGCCTCAACTACGATGTCGACCTCAATGACACCGAGAATTGCCTCCACTCTGAAAAGATCCAATCCATGCCCGAAGAAAAGGGTTTCGCCAAATACTCCGCTGACGGCAAATTCGATGTCGCCCAAACGTATGGCGAAAGCCTCGCCGATTCCGGCGTAAACCAGTGGTCCCGCTATGTGCAAGGCCGCGATTATTTTGGTAGTCAGCTGACCGAAGGCACAGATTACGACATTATCACAGTAAAGGAGAAAGGAAAACCTGACCAAAAGGGAGCCATGGTCAGCGAAATCCAGCCCCTGTTCTTCAAGCCTGGCAAGTCTGGTTGGAGCACTTTCGAGTTGATTCGCGCCTTCGGCAACCGCGGCGAGAACGTCCCTGGCCTCAACGCGAACACTGATGGTGTTTATTGCATCGGCAGCGAGCGCAACACCGAGATCAACCTCTTCCAGATTCGTCGCGGGTATGACCCCGAAGTCGCTACCATCCAGTGGGAAATGCTCTCCCGCGCCGCGTACTCCGTCGCCATCCCGTTGTACTCCGCTCTGATAACTGAGGCCAGCCCGTACTTCAGCGATCAGACCGTCTCCTTCGATCACTGCAAACAGACTGACGTCGTGTACAACGAGGAGCCCGAGAACTCAATCAACTACGTCCTCATGGACATCAGCTCGCTCTGCTTTGAGAACCCTGACACCCTTGGTATCAGCGTCCGTGCCTACCTCGATGCGCTCCAGAACGAGCTCATCGAGCAGAACAAGGAAGTTGACGCCGCCATGCTAGCCAAGACGACCACCGAGGACCGCACTGCCCTGGCCAACAAGGCCGGCAAGGCTGCTACCGAGAACACCTACAAGAAGTGCAAGGCCCTGCTCCAGGAGATGCGCGCCTATCAGAAAGCCGAAAACTTCGACCAGCCCTTCACCCCGAGCGACCTGAACACCGAGACCAACGGCCTCAAGGTGTCCATCACCTACGCCAAGGACGCTCTTGCCACCGACCCGGTAACCCCGGATCAGCCTGGCACTCCCGAGCAGCCTGGTACTCCTGAGCAGCCCGGTACCCCCGAGCAGCCCGCTAAGCCCGAGCAGCCCACCACCAAGCCCGAGAAGCCTGGCAAGTCGGACACCACGACCACGGTAACCACCAACAAGGCGAACACCAAGGGCGGCCTGCCCACCACCGGTGATCGTTTTGATGGCCGCGTGGTGGCTGCATTCGCCATCGCTGGCGTTGCCGTCATCTCCGCGGGCGGTTACTTCCTCTACCGTCGCAATAAGGAGTAACGTCCTAGCTGAGCGGGCAAGGCAGCAATGGCAGCCTCGCCCGCTCAGCCCGCTCTTTTGGCCGGTGGGAAACCCGCCTGAAATCTTTTTAAAAAAGATTTCCCCGCACACACTTTGCTGTGCTATAGTGCAGCGCAACAGCAACTAGGTGCGACCGCGCCACGGCATCACGAAAGGAGCCACCAACATGAAGAACACGATGAAGTCTCTCAACAACTGGTGGTGGCGTGATGCGAATACGATCGGTCGACAGTGAGTCCCTCACGCCTGTTTTTGCGCTCTAGGTGATTGGAAGGCCTCCGGTTTCGACCGGGGGCCTTTTTCTATCTCGAGCCCGATCGCATTCGCATCACGCGCCTCCGCTTTCTTCTCTTGCACTTCCCTTCCGAAAGGATTTTCACCATGTCTCAGAACACCACCACCGCCCAGCCCCGCACCGTCCAGACCGCCGACCGCGGCAAACTCGACGTCCGTGCCCTCGTCTTGCTCGCCATCCTGCTTGCCGCCGGCTTCATCCTCAACTTCACCGTCGGCAAGGCCATCTCCGGCATCTCGGGCGGCATGATCAGCCCCGAGTTCATCATCTCGGCCTTCTGCCTCACCATCCTGGTCGTTCGCCCCAACATCGGTCAGGCACTCGTCATCGGCCTGATCTCGGCCGCCGTGATCCAGATCACCACCACCTCGCCGTTTGTCGATTTTGCCGCCGAGGGCATCGCTGCCATGCTCATGGCCGTCATTGTCAACGCTGCCGCCAAGGACGGCCAGGTTAAGCCCGCCGTCGCCATCGTCGCAGCCTTCGTGACCACCTTTGTCTCGGGCGTCATCTTCATGGTCATCAAGATGGCCATGCTCGGCGTGGTGAGCGAGCTCGCCGCTGCCATGCTGCCCGTCGTCGCCATGACCGCCGTCTTTAACGCCATCCTGGTCGGCGCTCTCTACCTGCCCATCCAGAAGTCCCTTAAGCTCAACTAACCTGCCCGGCTTTACGAGCCACCCCATCTTGGCGTTCATTCGTCGCTCGCGTACCCAAGTACGCTTCGTTCCTCTTTCGCGCCAACCTGGGGCACCTCGTAAAGCCGCCTCCGTACTTCACCACCAAAGACTGTCCCAAGCAACTAGCTTTTGGGGACGTTCTTAATTGACTAGTCATTTAAGAACGTCCCCGATGACTATGAAAGGTATCCATGGAAACGATCATCAACGTCGACGATGTCTCGTTCTCCTATGGCACGCAAGCCGAGCAGGCGCTCAGCCACGTTTCGCTCAGCGTGAACAGGGGAGATTTTATCGGCATTATCGGGCCTTCGGGCGCCGGCAAGTCCACACTTGCCGCCTGCCTGTCGGGAGCCGTACCCCACCATTACACCGGTACGTTCTTTGGCTCCGTCACTGTCGACGGCCACGACACCTGCGAGGTCTCGCTCACCGACATATCGCAGATCGTCGGCAGCGTGTTGCAGGACATCGATACCCAGATGGTCGCTTCAGTCGTTGAGGACGAAATGCTCTTTGGCCTCGAGAACTTTGGCGTTCCGCACGACCAGATCGAGCAGCGCTTGAGCGAGACGCTTAAGACCGTCGGTATCAGCGACCTGCGCGACCGCGAGATCGCCACCCTCTCAGGCGGCCAAAAGCAAAAGGTTGCCATCGCCGCCATCCTCGCCATGTGTCCGCGCGTGCTCGTGCTCGACGAACCCACCGCGGCGCTCGACCCCGCCAGCTCCACGCTGGTCTTCGAGACCCTGCGTGAGGCCAACCGTGCACTCGGCATCACCATCGTCGTCGTTGAGCAAAAAGTCGCCCTGCTTTCGGAGTATTGCAACCGCGTGCTCGTGCTCAATCATGGCGAAATCGCGCTACAGGGCGAGCCGCACGAGGTCTTCGCACACGCCGATGAGCTCCGCGCCATCGGCGTTGATTGCCCGCGTGTCACGCGCATTTTCAACAGCCTCGAGGCCGACGGCCTGGCCAGCGGCACTCCCTGTTTGGATGTTGATGAGGCCGAGCGCCTGATTACGGGCATCGTCGACCCCGCACACGCAAGCAGCGACATTCAGGCACCATCCGGCTCGCCGCACGCACCGTCGTTGCGCCCGCACGCCAAGGACGCCGAGCCCGTGCTCACCTTCGATCACGTTGAGTTTGCCTATCCCAATGGCGGCGCCGCCGTCCACGACCTCAACCTGACCCTCTATCCCGGCGAGCTCGTGGGCATCGTCGGCCAAAACGGCGCCGGCAAGACCACGCTCACCAAGCTGCTTACAGGCCTGCTTAAGCCCGCCTCGGGCAGCGTGCGCGTCACGGGACTGGATACCGCAGCCGTTCCCACGAGCCGCATCGCCCGCGAAGTCGCAACCCTCTTCCAAAACCCCGACCGCCAGATCTGCAAGGAAACCGTGCTCGACGAGGTCGCCTTTGGCCTGGAGCTTGCCGGCATCGACCGTGCCGAGGCACTGCGTCGCGCCCAGCTCGTCATCGACCGCTTTGGCTTGCCGGCCGACGAGGCGCCCTTCTCGCTCTCGCGCGGTCAGCGCCAGATGGTGGCACTCGCCTCCGTCGTGGTCGTAGAGCCCAAAATCGTGGTACTCGACGAGCCCACGAGCGGCCTTGACTACCGCGAGTGCATGACCGTCATGGAAACCGTGCGCACCATGGCCGAGCGCGGCTGCGCTGTAATCATGGTCTGTCACGACATGGAAGTCGTCTCCGACTTTGCCGAGCGCATTGTGGTAATGGCCGACGGCCGCATCCTCGAGCGCGGCCGCACGCACGAGCTGTTCTCGGACATCGAGCTCATGCAGCGCGCCTACGTTGAGCCGCCCCAGGTCATAGAGCTTTCTCGTCGCCTGGCATCCTCCGTCTCTCCCGCCTTTGCACAGGTAAGCGAGGTCACCGATATCGTTCGCATTACCGAGGGGATGGTCCACCGTGGTTAACGTCATCGACTATATGCCGGGCGATACACTGCTGCACCGCTTGAACCCGGTCGTCAAACTGGGCCTTGCCGCCGCCATCATCATCGGCATCTTCCTGTCCGATACCTACGTAGCGCTGTTGGGCTTTTTGGCGCTCACTCTTGCACTGGGCGCCTACGCCGGCGTCGTCGACCGCCTGCTCTCGCTACTCAAGCTGCTGATTCCGCTCGCGCTTATCATGCTGGTGCTTCAGCTGGCTTTTATGCGCGATGGCAACATGGTGTGGGGCTTTATCACCGACACGGGCCTCATTACCGGATCGAAGGCCTGCCTACGCCTGTTGGGCGTGGCGCTGCCACTCATCCTCATGCTTATGGTGACCAAGCTCAACGACCTCGCCAACGCTTGCGTCGAGGTGCTGCACGTGCCATATCGCTATGCCTTCACCTTTACCACGGCGCTGCGTTTTGTGCCGGTATTTGGCCAGGAAATGAACGCCATCATGGAGGCGCAGACTGCACGCGGCGTCGAATACGACACTAGGAATCCCGTCAAGAAACTCAAACTCATGCTGCCGCTGTGTGTGCCGCTGCTTATCTCGAGCGTGGGCAAGACCGATGCCACCGCGCTTGCCGCCGAGCAGCGCGGCTTCTACCTGCGCACGCGTGCGAGTTCGTATAAGCGCTACCCCATCAAAGGCTTGGATATCGCCATACTTATCGTCAGCATCACCCTTATCGCCATCGGCTTCCTGTTCTAGCAATCGCTGGCAGCAACTGACAAACGCAAAAGGCCCCGGCTCGCATCAAACGAGCCGGGCCTTACTGTTTTCCCAGATAAAACCTACCAAAATAAACCTGTCCCTTTTTGGCAGGTCGAGGGCTACAGGCGGTAGGGGGCGCCGCTGCGGATAATGGATTCGCGTACCAGGACATCCATCGCATCGAGGGTGATCTCGGGCATCTCGCGATACTTCTGCAGCACCGAGAGCTCCGTGCATGCCAGGATGACGCGGTCGCAGCCGCTACGGGCGAACTCCCACATCACGCGGTCGAACTTATCCATATCGGGCTCGCGCCCGGCCTTCACATCGTCGTAGATGATCGACATCACGTCGGCCTGACGCTTTTCACTGGGATAGACGACCTCAACGCCCGCGGTCTCACATTCGCGCCCATAGACGTCTGCGCCCACGGTACCGTCGGTGCCCATGATGCCGATCTTGCGCACCGGCTCGGCCGGCATACTCAGGTTGGGGTCGAACTCGCACTCCCCCATCACCGCGCCCGCCAGGGCATAGCGCACCGACTCACGCGGCATGTGGATAATCGGCACCTTCGTAAACGACTGAATCTGATCGTAGAAATAGTGTGACGTGTTGCAGGGAATCGCTATGTGCGCGCAGCCCAGCGACTCGAGCGCCTGAGCGCACTCCTTCATGGTCGCCAGCAGCTCGGCATGCTCGCCGGTCTTGATGGCCAGCGTACGGTCGGGCATGGTCGACTTGGAAAACACCACTATGTCGATATGCTCCTGATCACAGGTAGCAGCCGTATGACGTACCACCTGGTCGTAGTAATACGACGTGGCCTCGGCGCCCATGCCGCCGATAACTCCCAGCTTTTCCATCGCCGCCTCCTTGGTGACGCCCACGCAATTGCGCGTATCATACCCGCGCCCGCCCGATGCAAACCGGGCGGGCGCCGCGCTCATCTACTTGTAATACGTCTTGAACAACTTAAAATGACGCAGCTTGGTGTGCCACATGCGCAACCAGCGGTTAAAGACAAAATCACCCTTCATAAACGAAGGATCGGCGGCCTTGCCCTCCTTGGCCAGACGATGCGCCTTCGCACGCAGATCGGGGTCCTTGACATACTTGTCAACGACGCCCATAGGAACGACCATCCACAGCGCCTCGTCCTGCGCCGTCACAAACTCCGGCTCAAACGGGCGGTTATAGACGTACTCATCCACCACGTATTTGGCAACGTTAAAGCCACTATTAGTGACATAGTAATTACTGCGTCCCTGACGCGTGTTGAAGTCGAAGAACTTAAACGAGCCATCGCGCTCGTCGTACTTGACGTCGAAGTTGGAGAAGCCCATAAACTTAAGGTCCTCAAGCAGCTTGCGCACGCCATCCATGAGCTCGTCGTTGGGCTCAGTGATGATGCAGGCGTGGTTGCCGACACCATGGGGCTGATGCTCCTCGAGTAGCACGTGACCCAGGCACATCATGCGGACCTTGCCGTTGCGGTCGGAATAACTGGTGAGCACGCGCATGTACTCGTCGTTGCCGGGCACGCGGTCCTGCAAGATGAGGTCATCGGTGTAGCCGCTGGCGTACACATCGCGAATGACTTGTTCCAGCTCGGCGCGATCGGCAATCTCGTAGGCCTTCTTCTGACCCTCGAACTCGTGCTCCCACCACATGATGCCGTCAGAGGGCTTCAGAATCATCGGAAAGGGGAAGTCGATCTGGTCGAGCACCTCGGCGGAAGCCTCACCCTGAGCGTTGAGCATCGCCATGGTAAAGGTAAACGTGTGCGGATAGGGCACACCGTGCTTCTCACACAGCTCGTAGAAGATCTCCTTCTTTTGGCACTGCTCAAGCATGCTGTAGGGCGCATAGGGCGCGATGACGTTCGAGGCAAGCTGGCCGGCGTCCTGAGCCTGCGCAGCAAGCGCGACGTAGTTGTCGCCACAGCCCATGAGAATAATCTTCTTATCAGGATTGGCCTGTGCGACGCCGTTAACGGTCTCGATCATGACCGGCATGGTATCGATATCCACGTTGGGCGTGTAATCGATAATTTGGCTGCGATACGCGGGGCCGGTCTGGTACTTGCCAAAGACCAGGCTCTTAACCTGATACTCCTCGTAGAAAGCGCGCGCCACCGAATACGCGTTGATGTCGCCGCCGAGCAGCACGGGGATAAACTCGCGCTCTGTAAACTGCAATGCCATGGAAACTTCCTATCTAGAACTGCCCACACGACGGGCGGTCTTTGTGCAACTGATTTATTCTAGCGTGCCGAGCCGCCGGCACCCAAAGCTCCACCGTATCTATGGCAATCGGCGTAATTATCCAGCACGAAAGCGGCAATCACCGGTGTACGACAACGGGCAATGAACCCACCGTTGTTGTAGGATTCAATATGTTGCCCGCCCCGTCGAAAGGTGCGCCGTGCCCCAGGCTCATCCGATCAACAACCCCATCATTGACGCCGCAAAGCGCGAACTTGCGGATCGTGCCCAGTCGGCAGCTCCCCTACGCACCGCAAACGATGCTTACAACGGGCCTGCCCGCATCGTCTCAATCAACACATCGGCGCACAAGGGAACGCGCAAAACACCCGTCGCCGATGGGCACGACACCGTCATCGAGCAATTTGGCCTTGCCTCCGATGCGCACGCCGGACATTGGCATCGCCAAGTCTCGTTTTTGGCAGCGGAGTCCATCAATACGGCACGGGCACGCGGGCTCGATGTGTGCGAGGGCGACTTTGGAGAGAACTTCACCACCCAGGGTATCAACCTGCTCTCACTCCCCTTGGGCACGCAGCTCAAGCTCGGCAGCGAAGTACTCGTCGAAATCAGCCAGATCGGCAAAGTCTGCCACACCCGCTGTGCCATCTATTATCTCGCCGGCGACTGCATCTTCCCCCACGAGGGCATTTTTGGCGTCGTGCTGCAGGGCGGAGAAGTCCACACCGGCGACGACGTCCAGGTGGTCAGGCTCGGCGACGGTACCTGTTGGTTTACGCCGGCTGAGGCGCTCCAAGAGGTGGAGCAGGCTCGTCGCGAAGGAACCCTGTAGTTGCAAAACCCCATGTTAAGGTTGCTTTTACAGTCAAGAATCCCGTTGCAACAGGGTGCCGTAACGTTAAAGTTGAACTCTATGGTTTCTCAACAATTCACCATTCCCGCAGGTCAAGGCCAAAGCCTCAAGTTCAACTTGACCCTTTAGAACCTTTAAGGTTCAAGTTGAGGTCGAAAGCAGTAGTAGAATACACCTCGACCAATAACCTACGATTGATTGCAGAGGGACTGGATGCAGCATTCGAACCATCGCACCGCAGCGCTCGTCGCGTCGAAGCCGGCTCGTATCATCACGAGCGCCGCGCTCGCCGTCGCGCTGACGGCCACGCCGATGCTCTCCCCCGTCGCGGCCTATGCCGCCTCGCAGGCAACGCAGGATCAGCTTTCCACCGCCCAGAAAAAAATCGAGGACGCTACGAGCGCCTACAACGACGCCCGAACCAAGCTCGAGGATCTGCAAAAGCAGATCGACTCCAATGAGGCGAACATCGATAAGATTGAGGCCGAGCTACCCGAGCAGCAGGCCAAGGCAAGCTCCGCCATGCGCGATCTGTATAAGTACCAGAAGGGCACCAGCCCCATCGTGAGCTTCCTGGTGAACACGCAGAGCTTGGGCGACTTTATCACCACCTGCAAATACACCAACCAGATTACGAGCTCGAGCGTCGACGAGATCGAAGAGCTTAACAAGATGCAGACCGAGCTCGAGCAGAACAAAACCGAGCTCGATCAGGCCAAGTCTCAGCTCGAGGGCGAGCAAAAGAATGCCGAGGACGCGCTGGCCCAGGCACAGCAGCTCCGCAGCGAGGCACAGGCAAAGGCCGAGCAGGAAAATGCCGCCGAGTTGGCAAAGCTCGAGGCCGACAAGGCCGCTGCCGCCGAGAAGATCTCGGGTACCGGCGTGAGCGGCAATAACTCCAACAGTCAGGCCACCAACTCCAACACCACCATCGACACCACGCCGAACAGCCCCAACAGCGGCAATTCCGATTACGACTCGTTCATTAACGAGTGGACGAGCCGCATCGACAACTACCTTGCCGGCTCCCCTATGGCAGGCCAGGGCTACAACTTTGCCGTTGCCGCCTGGAATACCGGCGTCGATCCCCGTTGGTCCCCCGCCATCGCCTGTATCGAGAGCAGCAAGGGCCTCTATTGCGCCGGCTCCTATAACGCCTGGGGCTGGAGCGCCCGCGGCGGCGGTTGGCGTAGCTTTGGCAGCTGGAGCGAGGGCGTCTCCGCCCACGTTGCCTACCTGGGCGCCAACTATGGCTCCACGCTTACCCCGGCAGCCGCCAAGAAGTACTGCCCGCCCACGTGGCAGGACTGGTACAACAAGGTTGCCAATCAAATGAACCGTATTTAAGTGCAACTGCAAAAGGGCCCCAAACGGGGCCCTTTTCGATTATCTAAGAGACGACACCGGTCGCGTTGCCGATGATGACGACGACGCACATGACGGCAAACATAAACCCGAGCGCCTTGAACCATAGTTCGACAAAAGCACTCCCCCGATACCGATCGAGCACGGGAAAGCGACGTCGAAGCCTACGCCGGTCGAGCATTCCGAATGCAATGAGCAGCACCAGGCCATCGACCATAAAGAAATACTCAAGCGCCAAAAACCACGTTGGATAGTTTCGGTTTTCGCCCGTTGGCGTAAATACCGCAAAATGGCTGCCCATCAGCAGCAACAATGTTGTCGCATAGACGCATCCATTCCATATGCGCCCCACGGGCTCGGGGATACGCGAGAGCAGACGCGCACATTTGGACGTCACGAGAGAGACGATCGAACGCCGTCTTGCAGAAGACGGAAGCGTGAAGGCAACCGGCTGCTGTACCCGTTGCACCTGTGGCACCGCGGCCCGGGGCACGCTGGCAGCAGAAAAGGTCACGGGCGACGGTGCAGGGAGACATAGCTCATATGCCGCACGCGCAGCATGCCCCAGTGCCTTTGCGCTCGCAAAGCGCTTGCCGGGATCGAGTGCCATCGCCATGCAAATCACATCCGCCAGCGGAACGGGAATGTCATGCGCCTCGCATTGCTCACGTATGTCCCGCCCCGGTTTAGGGTCAGTTCCCGTCAGGCAAAAGAACAGCAGCGCGCCAAGCGCGTAAATATCACTGCGGACGCTCGTCTGCCCAAACCCAAACTGCTCGGGCGGCGCATAGGAACGCGTGCCAAACTTGACGGTGTCGGCGTCGGCGCCATCGCGCCAAACGCGCGAGATTCCCAGGTCAATAATCACCAGCGACGAGAAGGTCATGCCGGCATCGGCCGCATACCTCACGCCCGATACGATGATGTTCGAGGGTTTAAGGTCGCGGTGGATTACCGGCACCCCCGGCTCCCCCGCAGCTGCAAAACCAGCATGCAGCTCGCCCACCGCTTCACACAGAACGGGATACAGCCCGCGGGCATAATCGGGCGTCGCCCCCAGGCGTCCCACCAACGCCTCGAGTGTCTCGCCTTCGACATACTCCATCACCACGTCAAGCTCGTCGCCCACACGGCGGCAATCGACGATTCGGGGTAAGTGCTCAAAACGACGACCGGCGCGCTGGGCCGCAAACAGGCGCTCATATGCTCCGCCAATCTGCACCGAAGCATCAGTGCGCTTGCGGACAAAGGGACCGAGAGACCCGCCGCCAGAGCCCTCAAAATAGACGAGTTCGGTCGTCTCGACATCCGAGCACTTGAGCACGCGCTCCACACGATAGCTGTCATCGCGGTCGAGCGACGCCAAATGCTCGACAAGTGAAGCAGTCAGCTCGTCATCGGAATATGTTGGGCTCTGAGTATCCATGGCGTCCATCATAACGCAGGGTGCGGACACCCCATGGTGTCCGCACCCCGTTCGTTTGCATGGTTGTTCTGGTGATACCGCCGGCTCAGCCATCGGCCACTAACTCACCGTTTCCTCGCCAAAGCGATACAGCTCTTCATTGACCTTTTGGAGGCTACAGCCACGGTCGATGCAAAAGATAATGATTGCATCGCGACGGTCCTTGCAGTTGAGGACGCTCACTCCGGCAGCCGTCAGGGCGCGGTTGGTCTCCTTCATCGACAGCGCCATTGCAAAGGCAATCTGCAGCACCTTATTGCGGCTCGGATTACGCGAACCGGTAAAGATCTGATAGCCAAAGGTCTCGTTGAGGTCGGCCATACGCACCACGCGCGAGCGCTCGAGCCCTTTTTCTTCCAAAAGCTGTTTCAGATACTCCGAAAGCGACGGGGCGGCAAAGTCGTGCTCTTTGATATAGCCATCGATGTTTGGCGCGTCGAGAAGTTCATTGAGTAACTCGTCCGTTAGCTTTTTATCGGGCATACGACCTCACCTCCCATACGGCGCAGCAGTAGCGACATGCTAGGCCAGCACCCAGCTTGCAGCGGCAGACTTATCAAACACGTTGGCAAAATAGAGAGCCTTCTTGATGTCACCATCAAAGTAGATATTGCCCGCCACGGAGCCACCGGCGGCAAGGGTACCAGACTGCAGCTCATCGGAACCCTCGCTGTAATAACCCTGGTTCTGCTGAGCACCGTTGGCGTCCTCGCCCTTCCAGTCGTAGATATTGTAATCTGCGCCCTCATCGCCATTGTTGACGTACGTGACGTGAATACCCGTCATGGTCGAACCGTCATAATTTGTGAGCCCGGGCTGGACGGAATCGACGACGACGGAAAGGCCAGCAGTCGTGGTCACCGTCGTGCCAACAGCCAGGTCAGTCGTAGGCTGCTCTTCCTTCTTCGTCTCTTCCTTCTTGTCGCCATCGTCGGCATCCTCGGTGACGGTCGCCTTATCGCTACCGCAACCGGCAAGAAGACCGGCAGTCCCCAAGGCAACAGTGGCGAATGCGCCAAGTGCAGCGCGACGGCTCAGCAGCACATCGTTTTCGAGCTTTTTCATTATGCATCCTTCCTACGATCCGGCTACCGCGCCGGCACACAGCACATCGTAGGAAGGATTAAACTTGAATTCATTAGCTGAGAGCTAAGGTTGCCATATAGAAGAGCATGAAGCGTGTGTCCATCGCCGATGACACCTCGAGGCTTGCCAACATCGTTCTTAATTTTATAAACTGGAATTGTTACACTTAAAAAAGCGGAATTTCACCATCATAGTTTTCTGCTTTTTCCA
>USAJ01000015.1 GCA_900552685.1 uncultured Collinsella sp. | reverse complement strand
CGGAATCGGCTGAAGTGCGATGGCGAAATTGGTTGTTTTTACAGTAGCGCTAACATTGGGCGCCGGCAGCGCGCAGCGCCTGAGCAGCGTCGCGCGCTTCGAGGCCTCGCGGCTGGACCTCTCCGCCTCGAGGTAGCCCGCCAGGTACTCCACCTGCTTCGGGGTGCCGAGCCTCGACCACTCCTCCAGGACGGCGGTGGTGAGCGAGCACGACCGCCCGGCCTCCACGACCCTGCGGGCCAGCTCCTCGCTAGCTGCCATCGGCGACCGCCCCCTTCAGAAACCCGTCGTAGACCGACAGGTCGGCCCCGCCGGCCCCGCCGAGAGGGCGCGCGCAGAGAGGGGCGATGCCCCGCTGGCCTAGCCTAAGGGCGAAAACGGAATAGACGGACCGACCGTCCGGCTGAGTCTGGGAAGAGGTGCCGGGCGGCGGGCGGAGCATGGCCACCGGACCCATCGAAACACATCTCCACCGTTCCTTCAACTGGGAAAACGACGCCCCGTGGCCTGAATGGGGCCTCGGGGGCGTTCGGCTAACTGCGGGAACGGCCTATCCGCTCAATGTGTTCGGCTGAGATCGGAAATCAACCATATTATGGGCACAGTCGGCAATTGGGTTGGATAGCCTCGCACCGGAGGAATCAACATGAGTACAAGTAGCTACAAACCGCAAAAAGGCCGTGGCCTCCCGTGGCCTTTAGACACGGACGCTCCATCGGTTGCCGATCAGGCCGAGACGCCTAGCGAGATGGAGGCGGCGCTTGACGTTCGACAGGATGAGATTGCAAAGAGCGAGATCCTGAGTGGAATCAACAGGCCATCCTACGACTCATTATTTGCGGTCGCGAAGAATCGCGTCCAGCTTGCGATTCTGATCATGATTTGCTCCTTCCAGACGTCCAAAGGGCCTAATAGGAAGGATGCCAACGGAAAAGAACTTACAAAAGGTCTTTTCATGCGTCAGGACAAGCTCGAAAAAAAGTCTGTTCGACTCAACCGACTGTATCGAAAGCTCTGGGCGAGCTGGCTCATCGAGGCATCATCATGAAGACCGATGGGGTGTGGGTCATCGTTTGGCCTCAGCTCGATATTCAAGCGCGTGAGGCCGGATGGGATCCGCGCGCGGACGTGGGCGGCGAGGTCGGACGTGAAAGCCGGACCGCAGAGGTATCGAGCGCACGCGGCCAGGGCCTCGAGGGCGCCTGGCGGGTAGGGAGATCCGAGCATGAGGCAGGACAACGCGCAGGCCCGCGAAAGGTTCACGAGCTCCCCCGCGACGCGGCTGGACCCTCGGCTGCCCCTCGTAAAGGATGCAGAAGACACGGTCGAGGTCCGACGGTTCGACCGGGCTGTACCGGCAGTCCGCGTACGGTGCGCAGCCCCTCCCGCGCGGGTCGCCGTCCGAGTCCTCATCCGGCTCATGATGGCGCACCTCAACCCAAAGGCCCTCCAACACGTCGTCGAACCCGAAATCGAGCTCCGCCTGGACGCTCTCGCCGAGCGCATCGCCCAGGGCGAGCTCCGGCACCTTCGTCATACGGCCGTCCAGCCACTCAATCTCTGTCATCGCGCGCATGGTGCAAGCCCCTTCCGACACGGGATTGTCAGCTCAACCCGACCCTTACCCATACGGACGAACATAACTCGCCAGGGGGAAGCCCCTGAAGGCCGTGCGCCACAACATGAGGCCGAATCCGCCCCCGGCTGGACAGGCCAACAACGAAGGAGCACACGGAACCGGCGCGGCGTTACAACCGTCCCGGCAAGCGTGTCACTTGGCCAAGTCATGATGCCGACAAACCCGGAAATGCTCCAACGGAGCGCCGAACGAGCGTAACAATATAAAGCCGTGCAACACGTGTTGGACGACCGGAACATCCCAAACAAAGGCCTGTAGGTCCCACCTTCAAGCCCAATAGCAAAATGTGCATCAGCGGATTTGCAGCGATACAAGTCTCAACCGTCACCATCACACCGCAGCGCGCCTAGTCCCACTCATCCTACTGCAAATGTCCCAGAACGAGAAAACGACCAGCTTAACATGCCAACCTTTATATCCGCACGCGCGTAATTCAACTCATAAGGACCGGCTATCCCTTACCTGTGACACAATCTCAAACGCACAGAACAGAATCATCAGTCCAATCATCGTATAAGAGGCAGCCGAACCTTCAAGCACTATTCCACAAAGAACAATCTCCGCGCAGCCAATAAGAACTGTTATCAGGCGCTCTGCCTTTTTGCTCTCGCCGCTCGCATAAAAAGGCGGCAAAGTGCACAAGATCACATATAGCCCGGGAAGGGAATACAGGATCGATAGTCCAAGTCCCCCATCAACCGCAGTGCTTTGCGTAAGAATCAACTGAATCCAAACGGCAATTATCACTGAGCAGGTTGTCGATAAAAGAAGACTAGAAATATAGCACGCAACAAAGTCCCGTCGCATTCGAGCAGAGAAATCCGCGAACTCTCTTCGCCGCGTGGAAACAATAAGGTACACAGAAATTGCAATAGAACCAATCAGAGAAAACAGCGGAACAACCAGCAATTCAAGCTTATTACCCCATCGATCAACCACACCCCCACTCCAATGAGCGGGAATTGCATCGGGGAGGACTGACCAAGCCGCCCATAGAATCAGAAATGGAAGAATAGAGAGGATGAAAGATGATAACACTGCAGTAGTTTTTTGAGGCTCTCATCGATTCCGCATCTCCTTGCGCGCCCACATTCCACTCCGCCTTAAATCAAGTATACGTTTTGGAACGGGATGTCACTCCGAACGCCTTACCCTCTTAATGTGAATGCCGCTGCGGCATTGTTGACTCATCCTTAGTAATCGCGTCTATCCTCTGCAGCATCAGCCAAAGCAATCCGAGAGGAGCCGCACATGCATGCAGCGGAAATTCCTTTCGGGGGGGGGTATCTCCCAGATTTACCCGCCGCCCGAAGGGGCAGTCGACAGTCGAGTACGTACTGATCATCGCGATCATCGTCCTGGTGGTGCTGATCGCGGGACCGTGGGTCTCGTCGGCGATCACAAACCAGTTCAACACGGTGGCGGGGACGCTCGGCAACGGAATCTCAAAGGGGAGCTGGGAGTCGGGCGGCACGGGCGGCGGCAACGGGTCGTTGACCGACGCCGACATCGTGGACCCCGTTCACGGGATAGCGTTCGCCGTGTACTCGGAGGACGACCACAGCCTCATGTTCTACAAGCGCCGCGGGGTCCCCAGAGTCGGTGACATGCTCAACAGCCGCCGCGTGACGGCGGTGTATACGGGGTTCGAAAATGGATACGCCACCGCGACCGTGGGAAACGACGGCAAGACGACTGCCCCCTGGTGGCCTAACAGAAATAATATCGTGGCCGTAAAGGCCATTGACGATGGCATAGAAATCCACTCGTTGGCATTTTGCTTTCAGTACATGGAGAACTGCAAGAGCTTTGATCTGGCAAAGTTTGACATGTCGAACTGCACAAATCTGCAGCACGCATTCGCGTATTGCGGCAATGCGACTTCCTTCAGTATTTCAAGCTGGGATACGTCCTCGGTCGTCGAATTCGACTCGGCGCTCAAAAACCTTTACAAGGTCGAGGAGATTGACATCTCCGGATGGTCGACGCGGAAAGCCGGCGATTTACGTCTCCTTTTTTCCACCGACAGTTCGCTGAAAAGCGTGAAATTTGGACCAGGGTGGAAGACCTCAGATGTTATGGATATGCTCGGCATGTTTAGCTATTGCAAAAATCTAAACCTCGACTGTTCCGATTGGAATGTCCCAACCTGTGCCAATCATAGTGACTTCAATCACTGCGCCCCCGGCGTTATCCTCCCGAAGGCGTGGCAGTAGGTCTGAAGAAACAAAACGGCAAGCAGTTTATGTGGCGCGGGCACCCGTGCCGCCGTTGTCTCAGCGGCACGTTACGGGCTAGTCGGTTCGCTTTAACGTACGCTCTGCATGCAATATCAATCCCCATGCGAAGGGAGTGTCGCATATGCATGCAGCGGCAATTAACCTTCGGGGGGTGGGTATCTCCTAGGAATACCCGCCTCCGAGGCCAAGGAGCCATCGAGTACGTTCTGGTCATCGCGATTATCGTCCTGGTTGTGATGATAGCCGGCCCTTGGGTCTCGTCGGCAATCAGGAACCAGTTCAACACGGTGGCGGGAGTATTGGTAAACGGGACAGCAGGTGGGACTTGGGAACCGAGCGGTTCCGGCAGCGGTAACGGCGCGGGTTCCGCGACCGTCCAGGCGGCGCTCGCCAAGGACGCGAAGGACACGCGAAGGACTGGACCCTCGGTGAGCAGAAGGCAGTTGCCGAGGACATCGCCGCCAAGGGCGAGGCGTCGCCCGCCTACGCCAAGGCGAAGGCCGCGATGGATGCCGGCACCGAGTTCTCGATGAAGCTCACCGATGGCAAGACGCTGACTTACCGCATTATCGGCATCAATCATGATGACCCTGCAGGCGGATCCGGCAAGGCGGGCCTCACGTTCCTCACCACCACGACGGGCATTTGGTCCCCCATGAACGCGATTGACACCAACGCCGGCGGTTGGGAGAAGTCTGAACTCCGTCAGAAAATGAACTCCGGCAAGATCTGGAATCTGATGCCCTCCGATTTCCAGTCCAAGGTGAAGGCCGTCAAAAAGCTATCGAACAATGTCGGGGGCGGTGATGAGAACAAGAACGCCGCCGTGACGGCTACCTCGGACAAGCTGTTCCTCCTCAGCTACTCTGAGATCGCCCCCCACCTCCTATTGGGCATCCTATCCCTGGACTTCCTCCGAGGGCACCCAGTACGAGGCCTTCAGAGGCAAGGTGACGGAGAACTATAATCCCAACTCTGCCATTGCCATTGGCAGCGGTTGGTGGGAGCGTTCGGTGTTTCCGAACGCCTCGAAGGGCTTCCTCCATGTCGACAGCAGCGGCAATCCGTCGGACAGCAACTCCGCGCCGGGCTGGTTTTGCGTCTCCCCCGCCTGGTGCTTCTAGCTTGTCTAGCGCAAAGCCCGCGTTACCCCGCGCGTGCTTTCTTTTGGCGACCGAACGAACGGCTTCAGGTTCATGGCACGGGTAGTCGGATTGAAGAGAAATGGGGTCATACAGCGGCTCTCAGAGCGCCTGCCGCACTCCCCCGCCATTACCTCTGCTGCGTCCTCGTATAGAGTCCATCCTGCTTGGTGTTTCGAGTTCGGGGCGTATACGGTGGGTGGATAATGGATTCACTTCGATGACGGCGTTTACGGGAGCGACCATGGCGATGCGCGAGATCGCGGTCAAGTTCGATGAGGGCGAAATGGCCTTGATTCAGGGCCATGCGGACGCCACGGGCATGACCTTTTCCGAGTTCGTGAGAAGGGCCGCGTTCGAGAAGGCTGAGGACATGGCGGACATCGAGGCCTACAACGAGGCTTTGGACGGGGACGGCGGCACTCGCTACCCGATGGAAGAGGTCGTGCGCATGGCGGTGGAGGCTGAGTGATTGTCCACACGCGTTGTCTGTCTCGGCTCTAAAGGCTTCTCTTGGGCGGGGTTCGGCTTATAGCCGGGTCCCGCTTTTTTGCGGCTTTCAGTAGTCTTTCTGAAGGTATGAAATGGCTGCCTCGATATGAATACGGTCGGCATTCGAAGCGGACGTTATAGCCGCGCTAATAGCGCATGACTTTCTCCCCTGCCGTCATCGTTGCCGCAGCGGCAAGACCGTTGCAAATACTTGGAATAGCCCTACGCTCGGCTCGTATTGCAAACCCCGAGTGAAGGGAGCCGTATATGCATGCAGCGGCAATTAACCTTCGGGGGGGTCGCTCCTGAAACGACCCGCTTCCGAGGGCAATCAATTATCGAGTACGTCCTGATCATTGCCGTCATCGGCCTGGTCATCGTGTTCGCGGGACCCGGCGTGGCCGGAGCCATCCGAAACCAGTCCAACCTGGTCGGCAACACGGTGAACAATGGGACGGTCGGCGGCGTCGAGGGAGGCGCGTCCGGTGGCGCCTCCGCAGGCGCCGATTCCGCGGCCGTCCAGGTGGCCATCGCCAAGGACGCGAAGGACTGGACCCTCGACGAGCAGGAGGCGGTTGCCAAAGACATTGCCAAGAACGGTACATCGTCTATCGCCTACGCCAAGGCCAAGGCCGCCATGGATGCCGGCACCAAGTTCTCGATGAAGCTGACCAATGGCAAGACGCTCGAGTACCGTATCATCGGCATCAACCACGACGACTTGGCCGATGGTAGCGGCATGGCAGGCTTGACGTTCGAGGCGACCAACTCTGCCTTGGGTAGCCAGAGAATGAACGCTACGGACACCAATGCCGGTGGTTGGGATAAGTCCGAGCTCCGTACCCGCCTCAACAGCGGTGACCTCTGGTTGCTCCTGCCCAGCGAGCTCCAGTCAAAGGTGAAACCCGTCACAAAGACAACCGATAAGGTTGGCGGTAACGGGGGCGGTGCCCCCTCGCCGACGACCGACAAGGTTTTTCTGCTCTCGGCAACCGAAGTATACGGGGATATGCAATCTGACGGCATCCAGTACGAGTGCTACAAATCCAAGGGCGTGACGAGGTCGAACTATTCCGGTGCATCAGGCTATAGCCACTGGACTCGTTCCGTGAGACCGCGCAGCTCCACATCCTTTCGCTATGTTCAAAGCGGCGGTATTTGCTACAGCTACAGCGCGACGGACTCGTTTTATGTCCTCCCCGCTTTCTGCTTCTGATCTCTTTCATCGCAAAGCCCCCGCAATCCTGCGAGGGCTTTTCTTTTGGCGATTACTCAAACAATTCGAGGTTCATTGTACAGGTAATCGGGTTGAGGAGAAATGGGGGCATACAGCGGCTCTCAGAGCGCCTGCCGCACTTCCCCGCCATTACCTTTGCGGCATCCTCGTATGGAGTCCATCCTGGTTGGCGTTTTGTTGTAACCGCTCACTTGTCCACAGATCAAGTGAACTGCTGGAATAAATACAGCGACACACTAGTTCGTTACAGTCGCCATATCTGCGTAAATCGTCGCGATAAATACAGCCTGTACTCGTCTGTATACCAGTTACGCGTATGTAGATTCATGTCGCGTTAATAAATCGGCTCAAGCGCGTGCAAAACGCGCAAGTAACCGCAAAAAGCGATTATCGCGCAGGTAGATTTTTGGCACCCTGTTGCTTAATCAAAATTAAGCAATTGCTTAAAACAAAAAAGGTCAGGCACTAGGTGCCTGACCTGCAAACTTCTGGTCGGGACGACTGGATTCGAACCAGCGACCCCTTGACCCCCAGTCAAGTGCGCTACCAAGCTGCGCCACGTCCCGAAGCTTTTGTTTGTTGCTCTGCTCTCGCTCGCAACAGGGAGTATATTAACCCGAAACTTTGTCCTTGTGCAAGAACTTTTTTACAAATTTTGAAGCAAGTCCAAAATTGTATCTGCGAGCTGGGGTTTTGTGAGTACGGGAAGTTCTTGCGTACCCGTTGTGCTCACAATCCAGGCCTTGTTGGTATCGGTTCCAAAGCCCGAATCGGCGCGCGCTACATCGTTGGCGATAATGGCATCGCAGCCCTTGCGGGTCAATTTGCGCTCGGCGTACTCGACGACGTTATCGGTCTCGGCCGCAAAGCCGATCACGCTGCGATTGCCCTTTTGACGTGAGAGCTCGGCCAAGATGTCAACGGTCTCGACGAGCTCAATTCGATCCAGGCGTTCTTTGGCCTTTTTGAGCTTATGGTCCGCCGGGGCCGCAGGCGTGTAGTCGGCGACGGCGGCTGCGCAAATGGCCGCGTCGGCCGTCTGGAAGGCGCTCAGCGCAGCCTGCAGCATTTCTGCGGCGGTCTGTACGCGCACGCACTCCACACCGCGGGGAACGTCGAGCGATGTCGGTCCCAGCACGAGCGTGACGGCGGCACCGCGGCGTGCGGCCTCCCCCGCCAGGGCGATGCCCATCTTGCCCGATGAACGGTTACCTATAAAACGTACGGGATCGATCGGCTCGTGCGTAGGGCCGGCGGTAATGACGATGCTTTTGCCTGCTAGGTCCTGAGGTACCGGGTCGAGTACCTCGCAGACGGCCTCGACGATGTCCTGGGGCTCGCTCATGCGTCCCGTGTCCACGTCACCGCAGGCAAGGTAGCCGCTTCCGGGTCCCACCACGTGGATACCGCGCTCGCGCAGCGTGGCCATGTTAGCCTGCGTTGCCGGCGCCTTCCACATGCCATTGTTCATGGCCGGCGCGATCACGATGGGGCGCGGCGTGGCAAGCAGCGTGGTGGAGATGAGGTCATCGGCGATGCCGTTGGCCATCTTGGCGATGATATTGGCCGTCGCGGGCGCCACGACCACCAGGTCGGGCTCCTGCGCGAGCGAAATGTGATGAATGGGGTCGGACGGGTCGTCGAACAGGCCCACCGCGACCGGCTCATTGGTGAGTGCTCGGAAGGTGAGCGGCCCCACGAACTCCGTGGCATGCTCGCTCATAACGACCTTGACGTGCGCGCCGCGTTTTTGCAGCAGGCGCACGATATTGCACGACTTATAGGCGGCGATCCCGCCGGTAATGCCCAGCAGGATCGTTTTTCCCTCAAGTTGCATTGAATTGTTGGGTGCCGCCATCGTTTAAGCTTCCTTGCTGGGGAGCACGAGCAGGCGGTGGCAGTAGGGGCAGTGCGTAATCTCACTACCGTCGTGGTTGAGGTCGCTCATGGACGACGCCTGCAGCGCGGTGTGGCAGACCGTGGGGATGTTACCCTTGATGGTCTCGACGGCCAGGCCGCGGAACTGCTTGAGCAGACGCTCGTAATCGGTGAGCACGTCGGTCGGCAGCGTGGCAGCAAGCGCGGTGCGCTCCTTGGTGGCGGCATCGATCTGAGCTTGCAGATCGGTAGCCTTGGCGCGGGCAGCCTTGGTGTCGGCCTTAACGCCCTCCTCGAACTTGGCAATGATGGCCTGCGCGCGGGCCTCGCGGTCGAGCGCCTCTTTGTGGGCAACGACGACGTCCTTGCGGGTGTGCTCAATCTTGTCCAGGCGTTTGGCCAGGGTGGCGAGCTCGTTTTCCAGATCCTGGACCTCGCGGTAGTCAGAGCCGTCGACGTGGCGCTTCTTGGCGGCCACGATGGCGTTGTTGGTCTGAATCTCGGTGGTGTTGAGATCGTCCAGCTCAATGTCTAGGTCCTTGCGCTGAGCATAGAGCTTGGTCATTTCGGATTTAAGCTTTACATAGGTCTTGCGCTTGGAAGCGAGCTCCTTAAGCTCCGGCATATTGGCAAGTTCGCTCTTGTTGCGGGCGAGCTCCAAATCGATCTGTTGCAGCTTGAGTAGCGTAGCGCCGGCGCTCATAAGTTCTCTCCTTTTGTCACAGTCCACCATTGGCAAGGGTTCAGTATTTTAATCGCTTGACGGGGGTCAACCCCGGCGTCAACCGCAGAGTTCATCAAGATATCCACGAACGGCTCCTCGGAGCGATCGTGGCCGAGCAGGATGACGCCCAGACCGCGCAGAGCGAGGTCCTGCGCCACGTGATAGCCCGCCTCGCCCGTCACGATGACATCCGCACCGGCGGCAATGGCAAGCTCGCCAAAGTCGCCCAGGGAGCCGCCCAGAATGGCGACGGCGTGGCACGGGCGCTCAGCATCGCCCCATACGCGCGGGTCGCTCCCGAAGGCCGTGGCAGCACGGGCGGCAAGATCGCGCAGCGTGCACGGGTCGTTGAGCGCTGCAAACGCGCCTAGGCCGGTCGCCTCGGGGTCGTCCACATGCTCCAGCGAGCTCACGGGTGCGGCACCCAGCAGCTCACTGAGGCAGGCACGCGCCTCGTGCGAGCGGTCCAGGTTGGTGTGGAGCGAAATAATGCTCACGCCGCAGCGGGCGGCTTCAAACAGTGCCGCGCTGCACTGGGGGCGCGACGCATCCGCCGGGCAAAACGCCTCGGGCGCCTTGATGTAGATAGGATGATGCGTCAGCAACACGTTGGCACCGGCCTCCTGGGCGCGGTGCACGTTGGCTTCGGTCGCGTCGAGCGCGCAGGCCACGCCGGTGATCTCGGCGGCAGGGTCGCCCACGGATAAGCCTGCGTGGTCCCAGGGCTCGGCGTCTGTTTTGGGATAGCGTGCCAGCAGAGCGCGCTCGAGCTCGGCGACGATCATGCGGCGCCTACAATCGACAGCAGCGCCTGGGCAAAGTCGTCCAGGTCGCCCGGGTTCACGCGGTCATCGAACGAGATGCGCAGCGCGCCCAATGCCTGCTCGCGGCCAATACCCATGGCGCTGAGCACATGGCTCGGGTCCATGCTGCCGCTCGAGCAGGCAGAGCCGGCCGAAACCTCAAAGCCGGCGGCGTCGAGCTTAATGATGAGCTCCTCGGAGTCCATGCCGTCAACGTAGATCGAAACCATGCCGGGCAGGCGAATGGCCTGCGCGTAGTCGCCCATCGTGGCGTGAATGCGCGGATGGGCCGTGAGTGTGGCGTAGAGCTTGTCGGACAGGGTCTGCAGCGTCGCACGCTCCTGAGCTACGTTAGGAGCCAGTGCGGAGGCGGCAGCGGCAAAAGCCAGCTGCGTGCGCAGATCTTGCGTGCCGGCGCGACGGCCGGCCTCCTGTCCGCCGCCAAAGATGCGAGGACGCAGCGGCGTACGGCTCTTAAGGTAGAGCGCGCCGGAGGCCACGGGGCCGCCAATCTTGTGTGCGGCAACGGTCATGGCGTCGACGCCCAGCTCGGTGACATCGAGCGGAATATGTAAGTAGCCCTGGATGGCATCGGTATGAAATAAGGCGCCGGCAGCATGTGCGGCGGCGACCAGCTCGCGGATGGGCTGCACCACACCGGTCTCGTTATTGGCGACCATAATGCTCACGAGCGCCACGTCGTCGCCTAGCAGCTCGGTGAGTGCAGCGGGCTCAATGTAGCCAGCACGGCAGGGCTGCACCAGGTCGACGGTAAAGCCGGCGGCACGCAGCAGCGGCAGGTTGTCCAGAATCGAATCGTGCTCGATGGCCGAAACGATGACGCGATCGCGTTTGCGATCGCGCTGACGGGCCCCCTCGGCAAGTCCGAGGAGCGCCAGCTGGTTTGCCTCGGTGCCGCCGTTGGTCAAGATGATCTCGGACGGGCGAACGCGTACGCCAAAGCTACGGGCTATCTCGCGACGGGCGACTTCCAGGCGTGCAGCGGCCTTGCGGCCGAGCGAATGTAGCGAGTTGGGGTTGACGCCGGCAAGCTCGCTGTCGTCGTACTCGCGCTGCGCAAGGAGCGCCTCGACGCGCATGGGCGTCGAGGCGGCATAGTCAAGATTCACGGGTATGCGGTTTTGACCTGCGGTCATAAGGGTTTATGCCTCCTGTGCGGCCTCGTTGCCCAGCTTCTGCAGCAGTGCAACCTCGGCAGCGGGATTTTCTGACTTTAATACGGCGGAACCGGCCACGAGCACATTGGCACCGGCCTTGACGACCTCGGCGATGTTCTTGGACGAGATGCCGCCGTCGACCTCGATGAGGGGCGAAACGCCGTGACGCTCGCACATGGCCTTGAGCTCGTGCAGTTTGGCGATGGTACCGGGGATAAAGCTCTGGCCGCCAAAGCCGGGATTCACGCTCATGAGCAGCACCATGTCAACGACGTCGATAATGCTCTCGAGCACGCAGACGGGCGTGGCGGGATTGAGCACCACGCCGGCCTTGACACCGCGCTGCTGCAGATGCGTGATCGTGCGGTGCAGGTGCGTGGAGGCCTCGTAGTGCACGGTGATCATATCGGCACCGGCGTCGGCATACCAATCGACCGTCTCGTCGGGGTTCGACACCATCAGGTGCGCGTCGACCGGTACATCGGTGGAGCGCTTGACGGCCTTAAGGATGTCGACGCCAAAGGTGAGGTTGCCGGTAAAGTGACCGTCCATAACGTCGAAGTGCACGTAGTCGGCAGCGGCGATCTTGTCGAGTTCGCCCTTGAGGTTGGCCATGTCGGCCGAAAGAACGGACGGAGCGATTTTGATGGAACCCATGGTAGTAGCCTTTCTGCGCTAGTCGGTGAGTCCGTAGAACTCTTGAGAGGGGACGCGGTCGGTAAGAATCTCGAGTGCCCTATCCAAAGTAACACCGTTGTAGAGCGTTTGCTCCACGGCAAAGGTGAGCGGAATGTCTACGCCCAGTGAACGGGCAAGTTCGCTGACGCTGCGGGCCGCGACGGCGCCCTCGACAACCATATGCGTGCGCGTTTGGTACTCGTCGAGCGAAACGCCGTGGGCAAACTCGTAGCCAAAGGTGCGGTTGCGCGAATGCTCCGAGGTACAGGTGGCAATGAGGTCTCCCATGCCGGCAAGTCCCATGCAGGTCATAGCTTGACCGCCGCGGGCGTGCACCAGACGGCTGATCTCGGCTAGGCCGCGCGTCATGATGAGGGCGAGCGTGTTGTCGCCCGCGCCGGTGCCGGCGGAGATGCCGCACACGATGGCGATGACATTTTTCATGGCGCCGCAGACCTCGACACCGGTCATGTCTTGCGACAGATAGATGCGGAAGGCCGTGGACAGGAGCAGGTCCTTAAATGCCTCCCCTATCTGCGGATCTTCGCTGGCGATGACGGCGGCAGAAAGTCCGCCGCGGCAAATCTCCTCGGCATGGTTGGGGCCCGAGAGGGCCGCCACGCGCGCCTCGTTGCCGATCTCGCTGGCGATGACCTCGCTCATGAGCAGGCCGGACTCGGGCTCAATGCCCTTGGTGAGGCAGAGCACCGGGGTATCGGCGGCGATAAAGGGCGCGGCCTGGTGGCACACGCTGCGAAGGTGCGTCGAAGGAACGGCAAAGATGATGGCCTCGGCGCCGACGAGCGCCTGCACGAGCTCGGTCGTGGCGACGACGTTGCCGGGCAGCTCGTAGCCCACAAGGTAGCGGGGGTTGCGGTGCTCGCCATTGATGCCGGCGGCCGTCTGCTCGCTATGGGCCCACATGGTCACGCGCTCTGCTCGCGCGGCGGCAAGGCCGGCGACGGCGGTTCCCCAGGAGCCAGAGCCAATCAGCGCAACATTCATGACTCTCTCCTACTTATCGTCGGGCTCGGTGACGCGCTTGGTAAACGAGAGCTTGGACTCCTTACCGGTCATGAGCTTTTTGATGTTCGCACGATGGGCCCACACCACGGTGATGCCGATCATCGCCATGCAAAACTTAAGTCCTAGGCTGCTGTACGGAAAGACCGCACAAGCGGCAATGGGAAGACCGATGGCCGCGGCAAGCGAGCCCACCGACACGAACTTGGTGATGGCGACGGCCACGATAAACATGCCCAGCAGCGACAGACCAATGGGCCAGTACCATGCGAGGATAACGCCCAGACCCACGGCGATACCCTTGCCTCCATGGAAGTTGAGGTAGGGCGAGAAGATGTGTCCCCACACGGCAGCCAGGCAAATGACGCCGAGCATCCAGTCGCCGGCGGCACCGGGAGCCATAATGCTCACGGGGAAGCCATAGCCCACGCTCGCAATGAGCGGACGCGCGATAAGGACGCAGATGGCGCCTTTAAGGCAGTCGAGCAGCAGCGTGAGTGCGGCCACCTTGGGGCCGGCCACACGCAGGGCGTTGGTGGTGCCGATGTTGCCGGAGCCCGCCTTGCGAATGTCGGTGTGGTTGAACACGCGGCCCAGGATCAGGCCAAACGGAATCGCCCCGATAAAGAACGAGACCACGGCGCAGATGGCGGTCAGAAGAATCGGATTATGCATCCTTTTGCTCCTTCTTCCTAAAGAAGAGTCGAATGGGCGTGCCGGAAAAATCGAAGGTCGAGCGCATGCGGTTCTCGACGTAGCGCTGGTAGGTGTCGTTGACCAGGTCGCTGTGGTTGACGAAGAACGTGAACGTCGGCGGGTTGACGCCCGTCTGGGTCACGTAGTGCATTCGCAGGCGGCGCTTGCCGTCCACCACGGTATGACCGAACTCGCGCAGGTCGGTAAGGAACGTGTTGAGGCGCGAGGTGCTGATCTTCTGCGAGCGCGTCTTTTCGGCGGCGTCTACCATTGCCCAGATCTTCTCGACGCTGCGGCCGGTCAGGGCAGAGATGCGCAGGTACTGGGCCCAGGGAGCCATAACGCCCAGACGGCGGTCGATGGTCTCCATGCAGGCCTCGCGCTTACGGTCGTCGTCGAGCAGATCCCATTTGTTGAGCAGCACAACGATGGCGCAGCCGCGCTCGATGGCAAGACCCATGACCTTCTGGTCCTGCTCAGTAACGCCCACGGAGGCGTCGACGACGAGCAGCGCCACATCGGCGCGGTCGATGGCGCGCAGGCCGCGGACCATCGAGTAGTACTCGATGTTTTCGTACACGGTGCTCTTCTTACGAATGCCCGCGGTGTCGACCATGCGGTAGTGCTTGCCGTTGCGCTCCACGACGGTGTCGATGGCGTCGCGCGTGGTGCCGGCAATGTTGGACACGATGGAACGGTCGGCGCCCAGGATGCGGTTGAACAGCGAGGACTTACCGGCGTTGGGGCGGCCGATGATGGCGACGTTCAGCGCGTCGGGGAACTCATCGGCGACCTCGTCCTCTTCCTCCGGAAGCAGGGCCACGATATCGTCGAGCAGGTCGCCCGTGCCATGACCATGCAGGGCCGAGAGCGGCGTGGGCTCACCGATGCCGAGCGAATAGAACTCCCAGATGCTGTCGTTCTCGCGATCGGGGTTGTCGAGCTTGTTCACCAGCAGAAAGACCGGCTTGTCGCAGCGCTTGAGCATGCGAGCGACCGACTCGTCCTCCTCGGTGACGCCGGTGCGGCCGTCGACCACAAACAGGATGACGGCGGCTTCCTCGGCGGCGGCGAGGGCCTGGTCGCGGATGGACGTGGCAAAGACGTCATCGCTCTTGAGCGGCTCGATACCGCCCGTGTCGACGATGGTGAACTCGCGGCCGTTCCAATCGGCCGTGTGATACGAGCGGTCGCGCGTGACGCCGCGGGACTCGTGGACGATGGCGTCCGAGGTCTGGGCCAGGCGGTTAACGAGCGTGGACTTGCCCACGTTGGGGCGTCCGACGACGGCGACGATAGGTTTCATCTGCTCTCCTTTAATGGGTAGGGTCAGTGGAAGTGTTAGAGTCTGCGGGCACAATGCCAAGGATGCGCTCCAGGGTATCGAGCAGCTCATGCGGCATGGTCGACTCCACATGAACCTCGGCGCCGCGACTGGTAAGGCTTGCGAGTAAATCGTCACGATGATACTCGTCAAGCGTCATGCCGTCAGCGTTGAACATGAGCTTAGGCACAAAGAGCATAACCCCCGACAGGTCTTGGGGTAGCTGCTCCAGAATGTCACACGCGACGATGAGGCCGGTCACGTCCACGTTGCCGCCAAAGTAGCGGTTCTTGATGGCCGTGACAGTGCCGGCGAGCCCCTGCGGCGATTCCACAAAGCGCGCCACGGTGGCGCGTGCGCTGGCGCCCGAGAGGCACAGCAGGTGCTGGCTGCGAGTGGCGATGGCCTCGCGGACGCGGGCTAGTCGCTCGGCATCGGCGGCAAGCACATCGTCCGTCTCGTCTAGGTATGAGCGGATCATGCCGATACCGTCGTAGTACTGCGGATAGCCGTCGTAAAAGTCCGCCTCGGGCGGATCGATGCCGGCGTCCAGGTAGAACTCGTCGCTCATCTGGAAGGTGTGGCGGCCAAAACGCTCGAAGGCACGGTCCTGGTAGGGACGGATCATGGCAATGGTTTCGCGCGCCAGTTCGGGCTTGTCGCTGTATGACCAGCTAAAGCGGTTCTGATGCTTGGTAAAACCAAGCGGCACAATGCCCAGGCTGGTGATCTGCTCATGTTCCTCGCAGTAGCGCAGAGTCTTTTCTAGCTCCTCGCCGTCGTTCATGCCGGGGCACAACACGATCTGCGCGTGAATCTCGATGCCGGCGGCCATGATGGCCTCGAGTACGTCCATGCCGCGCTGGGCGTTGCGGCCCATCATACGACGGCGGACGTCGGGGCTCACGGCATGGACCGACACGTTCATAGGGCTCATGTTGCGTTGGATGACGTTTTGCACGTCCTCGTCGGTGAGGTTCGTGAGCGTGACGAAGTTGCCCTGCAAAAAGCTCAGGCGGTAGTCGTCGTCGCGAATATAGAGCGTGGAGCGGCCGCCCTTGGGCAACATGGTCATAAAGCAGAACACGCAGGCGTTTACGCAGGTACGCATGCCGTCGAAGATGGGGCCATCGAACTCCAAACCCCAATCCTCGCCCGGGAAGCGGTCGAGCTCGACGGGGGTGACGCTGTTGTCGCGCGGGTCGAATACCTCGAGGTCGACGGTGTCGTCGTCGGCCTCCCAGAGCCACACGATCATGTCGGTGAGCGCCTCACCGTTGACCGTGAGCACGCGCATGCCCGGCTCGATACCCACATCCCACGCGGGCGATTCGGGACGCACGTTCTTGATGAGCGCGCCCTCACCCGGCTCGGGGTCGCGGCTGCGCCCGTAATCGGCCACCTCGGCGGCGTATGCGGGTACGGTCTGGTCCATGGTTAGCGGTAAAGCTCCTTGATGCGCTTGACGGCGCGCTCGATGTGTTCTTGTGGGGTGGAGGCTCCGGCGGTGATGCCGATGTGGTGAGCGTCGGTAAACCACGCGGCCTGGAGCTCGGAAGCTTCCTCGATGTGATGCGTGTGCTCGCAGGCGTCTGCACAAATCTGCGCCAGGCGGCGGGTGTTGCCCGAGTTCTTGCCACCCACGACGACCATGCAATCACAGCGTTTGGCAAGTGATGCGGCTGCCTGCTGGCGCTCGCTCGTGGCGGCGCAGATGGTGTTGATCACGCGCAGCTCCTGCACGCGCGGGGTGATAGCGGCCACGACCTCGGCGAGGTTCTGCGCGGTCTGAGTGGTCTGCACAACCAGGCCCACCTTGCCCTTGAGCGACAAGGCGTTGGCGTCGGCGGCACAGCTCACGACCTGTGCATCTTTGCCGGCGTGGCCAAGAATGCCCTCGACCTCGGGATGACCCGGCTCGCCTACGACCACCACGCGGTAGCCTTCGCGCACCAGGCGCTCGGCTGCCATATGGACCTTCTTCACGTAGGGGCAGGTGGCGTCGACCACGTTGAGGCCGCGCGTGCGGGCAGCATCGATCACCTGCGGTACCACACCGTGGGCGCGGATAATCACGGTGCCCGACGCGGCGTCATCCAAGGTGTCGGCCAGGCCCACACCTGCCTCGGTGAGCTCGCGTACCACGATGGGGTTATGGATGAGCGGACCCAGGGTGTGGACCTGAGTGCTCTCCCCCGCCTGCGGGGCGGCCGCCAGCGCCATGTCGAGCGCGCGCTGCACGCCGTAGCAAGTGCCGGCGTGGGCGGCGATTTCGATGGTGGGGACGACCTCCTCAGTGGCGGCCGCGGCGGTGTTCGTCACGTTCTCGCTCATGGTTAGAACCTGCCCGGATGCTCGTCGCACAGATCGTCTCGCATGGCGTAGACGCGGTTCATGGCCTCGGACTCAAACCATTCCAGGCGCTCCGTGCGCTTAAGCCCGGCCGGTGCGTCGGAAAGAGAGACGGCCTTGCCGGCGCGGATCCAGCACTTCTTGGGACGCATGATCTTTTTGCCCGCGGGCGTGATGTCGGACCAGCCGCAGATGGCGAGCGGGTTGACGGGTGCCTTGCCCATCTGAGCGATGAGCGCAAAACCGCCGTGGACCTCGGGTTTGATCTCGCGCGAGCGGAGGCGCGTGCCCTCGGGGAAGATCAGAACGTCCTCGCCGCGCTGCAGCGCATGCTGGGCGGCGCGCAGGCACTTCATATCGGCAGTGCCACGCTCCACGGGGATGCCGCCAACGCGGCTAAAGGCCCAGCGCACAATCTTGCTCTTGGCGAACTCGGACTTAAAGATGGGACGAATGCGGCGCCCCCCAAAGAACAGCGCCGTCTCCACGGCCAAGAGCTCTGCCATCGAGGTGTGGTTGCAGATGACCACGCTGCCGCGGCCTTCCTGGCGCTCAAACAGAAGATCGGCGTCCTCGACCTTCCAACGCCACATGAGCTTGGAGAAAGCCCAAAGGATTGCCATGACCACGAAGACGGTGCCGCGGATGAGCGCTGGGAACTCGGCGTAGGGGGCGTTGTAATAGTCCTCGGGCGTCTGCTTAAACGGGCGCATGGGCTACCTCCTTTGGTTGATGAGGTCCTCGATTATCGAGACGACCTCGTCGATGGTGTGGGCGGTGGAGTCGATGTGCACGGCGTCCTCGGCGGGCACGAGCGGGGCGACCTCGCGGCTGCTGTCGAGCTTGTCGCGCTGCTTAAGGGCGTCGAGCGTCTCGTCGACCTCGGCTTCGAGCTGCTCGGTCGTGAGCGGCTGGGCGTCGTTTTGGTGACGCTGCAGTACGCGGCGGCGGGCGCGCTCACGCGGGTCGGCGGTTAGGAAGACCTTGACCTGCGCGTTAGGGAACACGACGGTACCGATGTCGCGACCCTCGGCCACGATATCGCGGTCCTCGGCGGCGCGGCGCTGGTGGATGAGCATGGCGGCGCGCACGCCCGGATAGGCCGAGACCTTGGACACGTTGGCGTCGACCTGCGGGGTGCGGATGGCGGCCGAAGCGTCCTGGCCGTCAATGGTCAGGCGCGTGTCCTCGCCGGTGCCGTTTGTAAAGCGGATCTCGATTTGCTCGGCGAGGGCGTCGATTGCCGCCTCGTCGTCCAAATCGATGCCACGGTCGAGCGCGGCGAAGGTGACGGCGCGATACATGGCGCCCGTGTCGAGCTTGTTAAAGCCCAGCTGGCGGGCGATCTCCTTGGCGATGGTGGACTTGCCGGAACCGGCGGGGCCGTCGATGGCGACGATCATGCAATGCTTCCTTTCGATGGGTGACGTGCTGGTATGGTTCGCGGGCGTTGGGGCGCGGCGGGTTGCCTAGCCCGTGTAGCGCTCGCGGTAGGTGTTACGCTTGGGAGCGGAGCCGTGGCTGCCGTGGTGACGCGTGCGGCTGGCGGGCGTGTCTTGGGGCTTGCCGCCGCGCTTGGCGCTGGCCTGCTTGGGCGGGATACCGCCGCTTTTGAGGATCTGCACCTCGCGGTCGGTGAGTTCGCGCCAGGAGCCCTTGGCCACGTCCTTGAGCTCCAGGCCGGCAAAGTTGCAGCGGTGCAGGCGGTTCACCGGGTGGTGGATCTTGCTCAGCATGCGTTTGACCTGATTCTTGCGGCCCTCGCGGATGATGACCTCCACGGCCGTGGTGCCGGGCTTGACGCCTTGCGGAGCCACAGCCTCTGCCTCGCGCGCGTTAATGACGCGGCAGATCGCCGGCTGGCATAGGCCGTCGTCGAGCTCTATGCCGCGACGCAGCGGCTCAAGATCGCGGTCGGTTAGCTGCCCGTCCACGAGTGCCTGGTAGGTCTTGTAGACGTGCTTGCTGGGGTGCAGCAGGTCCTGCGACAGGTCGCCGTCGGTGGTAAAGAGCAAAAGGCCCGTGGTGTCGCGGTCCAGACGACCCACCGGGAAGAGCCCCGGAAAGCGGTCGCGCGGGACCAGATCGGCCACGCAAGGGCGCTCCTGCGGATCGCTCATGGTGGTGAGGTAGCCGCTCGGTTTGTAGAGCATCAGGTACACGGCGCCCTGGTTGAGCTTGACGGGCATGCCGTCGACCTCGATATGGTCGCGGTCGACGTCGACCTTGGTGCCCAGCTCGGTCGCGACCTGGCCGTTGACGGTTACGCGGCCGGCGGTCATCAGGTCCTCCGAGCCGCGGCGGCTCGCCACGCCCGCGCGCGCCAAAAAGCGCTGCAGGCGCATGGTGTGCGGGTAGACGGGCTGGGCGTCGGTTGCGGGTACTGCGTTGCCCATGGCGCGCGTCTCCCCCACTTCGTTAGTCCTCGTCATGTAAATCCTCCGAGGTCTCGTCGACGACCAGGTTCTCCAAGTCCTCGACAGCCTCAACATCTTCAACATCGGTATCAAGCAGTTCGCGCTCTTCGTCCAGGTCCTTGGCCTGCTCCTCGAGCGTGGACTGAATGCTGCGGCCGCTCAGGCGCTCACGGATAAACTGGCGCGACTGCTCGTCGGGGGCAAACTGCTCCAGATCGGGCAGGTCGCGGGTGGAGCGCAGGCCGAACTTTTCCAAGAAGGCGTTGGTCGTGCCGTAGATGATGGCCTGACCGCGCTGGGGGTCGCGGCCGAGCTCGCGCACCAGGCCCTTGTCCACGAGCGACGCGATGACGCCGTCGGAATTGACGCCGCGGATGCCCTTGACCACCTCGCGCGTGACGGGCTGGTGGTAGGCGATCACGGCTAGGGTTTCGAGCGCCGCTTGCGACAGTTTTTGCGTATCCCAGCTCAACACATAAGCCTCGACCACGTCGTGGTAGGCGGGGTGCGTAAACAGGCGCCAGCCGCCGGCAACCTCGCGCAGCTGAAAGCCGCGGTTGGCCTCCTCGTACTCAACCTTGAGCTCGGCGAGCAGCGACGCGCACTCGCCGGGGGCGATATCCAGCGCACCTGCCAGCGCGGGTGCGCTGACGGGGTCGCTCGACACCAGCAACAGCGCCTCGAGGGCGCCTTTGAGGCTGTTTGCCTCCAGCGTGGAAAGGGTTGACATGGTTGCGGCTCCTATTCGGTGAGCTCGGGGCCCTCGCCGGGCACATAGGCCTCGGCGCCCTCGACGCGGTTGATCTGAATGGTTCCGAAGATCTCGTCCTGGCTTAGCGTGAGCGAGCCGCGCTTGGCGAGCTCCAGCATGGCAAGGAAGGTGACGACGAGCTGCTCGGTCGTGGCTTCGCCGTCCAGCAGCTCGCGGAAGGTGCAGGTTTGGTGCGCCATGGTAAAGCGGTCAACTGAGGCCACGGTCAGGTCGAGCGGCACGCGATGCGGCGCCACGTGCTCAGCCTCCAGCAGGAAGGTCTGGCGCTTGCCGTCCAAGTCGGCGCAGATGACGGCGAGACCGCGCAGGGTGATGCCTGCCAGGTAGTCGGGCATGAGCCCCAGGAACTCCGGGTCGGGACCGGCCACACGCGGGTGCATGCGGCTTTCGGCCTGCATGCGGGCACCGAGGGCCGCCGCCGCGCCCTTAAACTGCTTGTAGGCAATCAGGCGCTGGATCAGGACCTCGCGCAGAGCGTCGCCGTCGAGCGTGCTGAGCTCCTCGAGGTCTTCGTCGAGCTCGTCATCGTCGTTATCGACTTTGCGCGGGGCCTCCTGCGGCACCAGAGAGGCAGCCTTGATGTCCAAAAGGGTTGCCGCGACCAGCAAAAAGTCGCTCGCCACGTCCAGGTCCAGCGCCTCGATGCGCTCGGCCTCGGCAAGGTACTGCTCGGCCACCTCGCTGATGGAGATGGCGCCGATATCTACTTTTTGGCGGGTTACCAGCTGCAGCAGCAGGTCGAACGGTCCGCTGTAGACCTGCGTCGACACGCGATACGACATCTTCGACCTCCTTTGACGGCGCCTTCGCGGCGCGGTTTGGGTGCATGTTACGACCGTTTTGCACTGTCGACCTGTAAGTTTACCTTAGATGCCGGCGATTGCGAAGTTAAGCAGCTGCTCAGCAAGCGGATACACGGTAGCGTCGAAATAGCGGCCGATTACATCGATGCCGGTCCACATAGGCAGCAGGTACAGCACCAGGATGAGGATGGGCATGGCGTATTGCTGCAGGTGGTAGTAGTTGGCGAGCGCCTTGCCTTTGAGGAACGGCACGACGATCGATGAGCCATCGAGCGGCGGGATCGGGATGAGGTTAAAGAACGCGAGTGACAGGTTGACTACGATGAACGTGGCGCCGAAGTTCATGATCTGCGATGCCACGGCAAAGGACATGCTGGTGTAGAGGTTGCCGTATGCTGCGTGCATGAGGGCTGCGGCAAGGCACGCGAGCGCGATGTTCGATGCTGGGCCGGCCGCACTTACCAGGACCTCGTCGCGCTTGGGGTGCTTGAGGTTGTTGAGGTAGACGGGCACGGGCTTGGCAAAGGCGAACACCGGGCCGCCGGCGGCAAGCATCAGCAGCGGCAGGATGATGGTGCCAAACGGATCGATGTGGTTGAGCGGGTTGAGCGAGACGCGGCCACGGGAGCGGGCCGTCTTGTCGCCGAGCACCCAGGCCGCGGCGGCGTGCGCGCTTTCGTGGATGACGATGCCAAAGATGACGGCAACGGCGCTGGCAAGCAGGTTCATCAGGTAGCTGTTGGACATGGCACTCCCCTAGCGGACGCGGCGCGTGGCGCGCGTGAGCAGGTAGTCGGCCACAAACAGGATGACAGCCACGATGGCGTAATCCAGGCGGAATACGCCGCCAAAGGGTGAGGTGATGACGCCGTAGCCGGCGATGGAACTCGGCAGTGCGCGCGAAAGCTCGACGACAAAGCCGACGATCTGCAGCTTGGCGGTCAGGCCGCTAAAGCACAGCAGCACGGTCATCGCGCTCATAAAGATGCCGTAGATGCGGCACGCGATGGCGATGATGCTCATCGCCACGGCAGCGGCTTTACGAGAGTTCACGCGCGGTCTCCTCTTCGATCTGGGTGGAAAGCTCGAGCCATTCGTCCTCGAGCTTGGGTAACTCTTGCTTAAGGCCGTTATATTCCCCGAGCGCGGCGTTGAACTTATCCTGATCGGCATAAAGCTCTTCGCTTGCCATCAATTCCATAAGCTCGTCATAGCGGGCGCGCTTTTTGTCGAGCTCTGCCTCGATTTTCTTGAGCTGATTGCGCACACCCTTGAGCTTTTTGTTGAGCGCGGCGCGGGCCTGGGCCTCGGCGCGCTTTTGCTCCTTGGTCTTTTTGCCCTCGGCAGGCTTAGGCGTCGCGGCGGGGGTGTCGACCTGGGCGGCGCTGGCCTTGGTGGACTTGACCGTGGCCGGCGCGCTCTCCCCTGCCGCCTCGGCGGCGGCGCGGGCGGCGAGGTCCTCGCGCTTGTAGAGGTAGTAGTCGTAGTCGCCATCGTAGACCGTGACCTTGCCGTCGCGGATGTCGATGATGCGGTTGGCCACGGCGCGCACCAGGTGCTCGTCGTGGCTGATCAGCACAATGGTACCGGGGAAGTTTTGCAGGGCGTTCTCGAGCATGTCCACAGAGTCGATGTCCAGGTGGTTGGTGGGCTCGTCCAGGCACAGGAGCGCCTCGGGGGCCACGAGCATCTTGGCAAGGGCCAGACGTGCCTTTTCGCCGCCGGAGAGGACACGGACCTGCTTTTCGATTGCGTCGTTGTCGCTAAACAGGAAGGCGCCCAGCAGGCTGCGCTGCTGCGGTACGGTCCACTTGGGAGTGACGGTGTCGATCTCTTGCAGGACGGTATTGGACTCGGTCATGCCCTCGAGCGCATGCTGGGCGTAGTAGGCCACGCCCACGTTAGTGCCTAGGTCGCGGGTGCCGGTGGTGGGCGGCTCCAGGCCGGCGAGGATCTTCATGAGCGTGGACTTGCCGGCGCCGTTGGGGCCGACGAGCGCAACATGCTCGCCGCGGTAGAGCTTGAGATCGATTTCACTGTAGATGTGCTTGTCGCCGTAGGACTTGGACACGCTCTCGAGCCCTACGACCATGTCGCCGGAGCGCGGCGGGTCGGGGAACTTAAAGTCGATGTGCTTGTGACCCTCGGGCAGGATGACAAGCTCCTTTTTGATCTGCTCGATCTTGCGGATGCGCTCCTGTGCCTGGGCAGCTTTGGTGGGCTTGTAGCGGAACTTGTCGACAAAGACCTGCATGTGGGCGATGTCGCGCTCCTGGGCAGCGCGCTTGGCGCGCATCTGTTCCAGGTTGTCCTCGCGCTGCTTGAGGTAGCTGCTGTAGTTGCCGGTGTAGGTGGTCACGCGACGGTTTTCGAGAGCGGCGACGTGGTCGACGCAGGCGTCCATGAAGGCACGGTCGTGACTGACGATGAGGACGGCGCCGTCGTAGTTGGCGATAAAGCCGCGCAGCCACTGGACGCTTTCGAGGTCCAGGTGGTTAGTAGGCTCGTCCAGAAGCAGCAGGTCGGGGTGGCGCAGGAAGAGCTTGGCAAGCGCGATGCGCATCTGCCAGCCGCCCGAGAACTCGGAGCACGGGCGCTCAAAGTCGGTGACCTTAAAGCCCAGGCCGGACAGGATTTTGCGGGCGTTGCTCTCGAGCTCGTAGCCGCCCAGGTGCTCAAAGCGGTCCTGTACCTGACCGTACTCGTTAAGGAGGGCGTCGACGTCCTTGCCCTGCTCCGAGAGCTCGGTTATCTGGGCCTGCAGCTCGTTGGCGCGCTCGCCCATGCGGCGGATTTCCTTGGCAGCGGCCATGACCTCGGCAAGGATGGTGGTGTCTTTTTGCTCCAGATTAGTTTCCTGCTCTAGGTAGCCTACCTGGCAGTCCTTTGCGTACTGGACCTGGCCGGCGTCTGGGCTGTCGATGCCCATAATGATCTTGAGCATGGTGGTTTTGCCGGCGCCGTTGGGTCCCACGAGCGCAAAGCGCTCGCCGGGGTTGATCTGGAAGGACGCGCCGCTAAAGAGGACGCGTGCGCCGAAGCTTTTTTCGATCTTGTCGACCAGGAGGATCATGGTGCCGCCTTTGACCTTGTGTTCCTATAT
>USAJ01000014.1 GCA_900552685.1 uncultured Collinsella sp. | reverse complement strand
GACACGCATAAAAAGCCTCCCATTTCTCGTGTCCAAGAAATGGGAGGCAGTTCAAAACCGGGGCGCCGCATGCGCACGAATATGTCGCGTTTCGATTACTGACGATCGAGCTTGCGGACAGCAACGCGCTTGCTGTACTCGTCGACGTGACCGAAGTCACCAATGCCGACGGACTCGGCAACGTTGGCGCCGGTGGCCATAGCGAGCTTCATGGCCTCCTCGACGTTGTCGCGATCCCTGTACCACTTGTGCAGGAACGCAGCGAGGGTGCAGTCGCCGGCGCAGACGGAAGAGACCAGCTTGATGTTGAACTCACGCTTGGCGTACCAGATGTCCTCGCCGTTGGAGAAGTAAGCGTCGCCGCGGCTACCACGGGTGAGCAGCACGTTCTGAACGCCAGCGTCGTGAGCCATCTTCATGGCGACACGAACCTCGTCGTCGGTGTCGACCGGCACGCCGAAGATGGCCTTCATCTCGTGATGGTTCGGCTTGATGAGCAGCGGCTTCTTGTGAGCGAGCTCCTTGAGCTTGTCGGAGGACAGGTCCAGGACGACGTCAGCGCCACGAGCCTGAGCGTGCTCCATGACCTGAGCCAGGAAGTCGGGCGTAGCTTTGGGAGGCACGGAGCCGGAGACGATCAGGCACTCGAGATCGCCCGCGGTGTCCAGGATGTTGTAGAGCTCCTCCTGGTGCTGCGGCGTGATCGGGGCGCCGGGGTTCAGGATGCCGTACTCGTGCTGGCCATCGTTGACGTAGGTGTTAATGCGCGTGATACCGTCGGTCCAGACCGGGCGGCAGAGGCAACCCAGGTTCATGACCTCCTCGACGATGAACTTGCCCGTGAAGCCAGCGAAGAAGCCGAGCGCGACGGTGTCGACGCCCATCTTCTTAAAGGCGAAGGACACGTCGAGGCCCTTGCCGTTAGCCGTGTAGCTGGCCGAACCGGTGCGGACGTTCTCGTCGGGCTCGAGCGGAGAGCTCGAAACCGTCATGTCGACAGCCGGGTTAGCGGTTAGCGTGTAGAACATTTACAGTACCCCCTGTATATGTGAGGGCCGCGTGGCCGGCCCATTCCAACCACGCGGTTACCTCTGATACCAAATTAGCGAGCTGCGGACTCGAGCAGTGCCTTGACCTCGGCGGCGGTGTTGCAGGCGAGCGCCTTCTCGGCGAGCTCGTCGCACTCGGCCTTGGTCCACTGGCTGATGGTCTTACGGGCGCGCAGGATCGACGGAGCACTCATCGAGAACTCCTCCAGGCCCCAGCTGATCAGCAGCGGCTCGAGCAGCGGATCGGCAGCGGCCTCGCCGCACATACCGACCATGATGCCGGCCTTCACGCCGCTCTCAATGATGTTCTTGAGCGAGCGGAGCACGGCGGGATAGTAAACCTGGTACAGGTTGGAGATGGTGTCGTTGCCACGGTCGGCGCACATGGTGTAGCCGATCAGGTCGTTGGTGCCGATGGAGAAGAAGTCGGCGACCTCGGCAAGACGGTCTGCGAGCAGCGAAGCGGCAGGCGTCTCGACCATGATGCCGACCTCGATGTTCTCGTTGAACTTGCGCCCCTCTTCGGTCAGCTCGGCCTTGCACTGCTCGACGAGCTCCTTGACAGCCAAGACCTCCTCGACGCAGGTGACGAGCGGGATCATGATCTTGACGTCACCGAAGGCGCTAGCGCGCAGCAGAGCGCGGAGCTGGACCTTGTACTGGTCGGGATTGGCCAAGCAGTAACGAACGGCGCGGAAGCCCATGAAGGGGTTGTCTTCCTTGACCATATGCAGATACGGAATCTCCTTGTCGCCACCCACATCGAGCGTGCGGATGATGACCGGAGCACCCTTGAGCGCGCTGGCGACCTTACGGTAGGCGTTGAACTGCTCCTCCTCGGAAGGAAGCTCAGCAGAGTCCATGAACAGGAACTCGGAGCGGAACAGACCGATAGCCTCGGCGTCGTGATCGAGCGCGTTGGGCACGTCATCGGGGTTACCGATGTTGCAGGCGATGATCTTCTTGATGCCATCAGCAGTCACGGACGGCTTGCCACGGAAGGCCTCGAGGGCTGCCTTCTCGGCAGCGAAGGCCTCGGCCTTGGCGGTGTAGGCAGCGAGCGTCTCCTCGTCGGGATCGGCCTCGACGATACCCTTGCCGCCGTCGACGACAACGGTCATGCCGTTGCGCAGTGCGGTGCAGCTGTTGGAGACCGAAAGGACAGCCGGGATCTCGAGGGCGCGCGCAATGATCGCGGAGTGCGACGTGCGGCCACCGGTCTCGGTGACGATACCGGCAACGTGGGCCTTATCGATCGTGGCGGTCATGGACGGCGTGAGGTCGTGCACGACAACGACAGTGTTCTCGGGCAGGACGGAGAGGTCGACGACCTCCTTGCCCAGCAGCTCGGCCAGAATACCGGTGCGGATGTCGGCGATGTCAGCCGCGCGAAGACGGAACATCTCGTCGTCCATGGACAGGAACATGTTCTCGAACATGGTCGAGGTGTCCATGAGCGCCTGCTCGGCGCAGGTACCGCCGTCAATGGCGGCGTTGATGGCGTCGGTCATACCCGGATCCTGAGCCAGAACAATGTGTCCGCTCATGATCTCGGCCTCGGCCTCGCCCACCGTCTCCTTCATGTGGTCGGCCTGAGCCTGGGTCTTCTCGCAGAAGACCGAAAGAGCGGACTGATAGCGCTCCTTCTCTGCTGCCGAATCAGCAACCTCGTGCGGCTCAAACGTCAAGTCGGGATCGACGGCGACCATGACGGTGCCGATACCGATGCCCTCGGAAGCGTTGACTCCCTGATACATTCCCATTCCTCTCTCCGTGTCATGTGATAAAGCGTTTTGCCATATCCATGACAAAAGAGCGCAGTTACCTTACAACAGGTCACTGCGCCCCCAAATATGAACTTAGTTGTTCAACATGCGACCCGTTTGAGTTCTACTCGCCAAGACCGCTCTTGATGAGCTCGATGGCAGCAGCCAGAGCCTCGGCCTCGTCGGCGCCGTCGCACTTGACCTCGACCTCGGTACCGCAGGGGATACCAGCAGCCATGAGGGCCATCGGGGACTTGCCGTTGACCTCCTTCTCGGGGGTGACGACCGTCACGTCACAGGCGTACTTGCCCATGGTGGAGGCGAACAGACCAGCCGGACGCATGTGCAGACCCTGAGGATTAACGAGGGTAGCCTTCTCAGAAACCATAATTGACTCCTTTTTGTGTTTAACCCCTGTCATGCATGTGGCAGGAGTCAGATTCACGACGTTCTTTATATTAACTCACATCAAACGGTTTTTCATTATGTTTCAGACGAATTATTGGACAGATGTGTTTGTCGTCCGCTTGCTCGCCCACAGGGGCCCGTGCGCGGCCTGTGAGATTTCCTGCTCTACAGTCCTGCTCGCACGAAGAGCACATTAAGTGCTCTTCGGCTCGTGCGGAACTCGCGATAAATCTCACAGGCCGCGCACGGGCCCCTGTGGGCGAGCAGGCTGCGGAAACTCGGTCGGTCCAGAGCAATATCGTGCAAACGGAAATCTGGCTGATGATCTGTTCGCGACAAAGACTCGATAGGTAGCCCCCTCTATGCCCTTTTGTAAGTTGCGGTGAAATAGGGACTGAATTTGGGGTTGAATCGTTTAAACAGTCCCTATTTCACCGCAACTTATGGGAGGGGTAGAAAAAGGCGGAGGCCCTGGAGAGGGTCTCCGCCTTTGTTACAAGGGGCGATATTATTCGCTAACTGCTGGATTAGACCAGGCGGGCGTTGATCGTCTTGGCGATCTCGGCGGCGTCGGTGGAACCCTTGACGGTGGCACGGAAGTCCTCGTCCATAAGCGCCTCGGCGACCTTGGACAGGATCTTGAGGTGCGTGGTTCCAGCCTGAGCGCCCGGGATGAGCAGGGCGATGGCAACGTTGACGGGAGCGCCGTCCATGGTGTCCCAACCGGTCACGCCGGACTCGTCCTTGACGACGATGACGGCAGCCTCGGTAATGGCGTCGGACTTGGCATGCGGGATGGCGAAGCCCTCCATCATGCCCGTGGTGCCCTCGGCCTCGCGGGCCAGGAAGGCGTTCATCACGGCGTCGGCGTCGCTGGCGATACCGGCCTTGACAGCCTGGTTGGAAACGAAGCTCAGAGCCTCGTCACGAGAAGCGAAGTCCTCGGCGACAAAGACGTTCTCGACCTTCACGAAGTCAGCAGCCTCGGCCTTGGGGGCCTCGACGGCAGCGGCCTTGGGGGCCTCAACCGGCTTGGTTGCAGGAGCGGGCTTCTGGTTCTTCTCGAAGTCGTACTTCTTGAAGGCCACGAACAGGATGCCACCGACCACAGCGCCGATGAGGATCGCGAGGACCCACAGCGGACCGTTCTCGACAACGGGCAGGACCAGGAAGCCGCCGTGAGGCGCCGGATCGTGAACGTTGAAGAAGATGGTCAAGATGGAAGCGATGGAAGAACCGAGCATCATGATGGGCATAACGGGCCAGATGTTCTTGGTCATGAACGGAATGGCGCCCTCGGTGATGTGGGTGCAACCAAGGATGAGGTTGACGATACCGGCGTCATGATCCTCCTGGCTGAAGTACTTCTTGCCGACAACGACGGCGAAGGTGGTGATCAGCGGCGGAACGATGCAAGCGGCGGAGACGGCAGCCATGAAGTTGGTGCCGAAGTTGTAGGTCTCGGTGCCGACGCCAGCTTCGAGAGCGGTACCGAGCAGGAAGGTGCCAGTAGCGTAAGCAGCCTTGTTGACCGGGCCGCCCATATCAAAGGCGCACATGCAGCCGATGGCCAGGCCAAGGATCACCGGACCGGAGTTACCGAGGCTCTGCAGGAAATCCATCATACCCTGGTTAATGGCAGCCATGGGGCCGGAAATACCGAGCATGACCAGGCCGACGATGGCGGTAGAGCACAGCGGATACAGGAAGATTGCCTTCAGGCCATTAAGGCTCGCGGGAATTTTAGAGAAAACCTTCTCGAGCAGCAGGATGACATAGCCAGCGAGGAAGCCGCCGACGATGCCGCCCAGGAAGCCAAAGCCCACACCTACGCCACCGGCGTCGATCATGCCGGTATCGGCGTTAACAGGCAAGCCCTGGATGGCGATCATACCGGCGACGAAACCGGGGACGAGCGCCGGGCGCTTGCCGATGGACTCGGCGATGTAAGCGGAGAGCACCGGAACCATGAGGTTCATGGCGATACCGCCGATAATCTTGAGCATCGCGGCAAAGCTGTTGTAGTCGGCAGCCGTCGAATCAAAGGACGTGATGCCCCACAGGAACGAAATGGCGGTCAGAACACCACCGGCAACGACGAAGACAAGCATGTGGCTGACGCCGTTCATGAGGTGCTTGTAGATGACGTGACCGATGGACTCCTTCTCCTCGACCTCGTCCTCGACATAGGCGGCAGCGGCAACCGTGTCGTCGCCCTTGGCGGCGAGCGCGCGGTCGATCAGCTTACCAGCAGCCTCGACAGACAGGGCCTTGGAAACACCAACGGAAACCATGGGCTTACCGGCGAAACGCTCAGCCTGGACATCCTTATCGGCTGCGACGACGACGGCCTTGGCACCGGCGATCTCGCTCTTGGTGAGCTCGTTCTCGACGCCGACCTGGCCATGAGTCTCGACCTTAATGGTCAGACCTCGCTCGGCAGCAGCCTTCTCCAGCGCCTCCTTCGCCATGAAGGTGTGCGCAATGCCGGTCGGGCAACCGGTCGCGGCGATGATGTCAAACTTAGCCATGTGTCCCTCCTTCTTGAGTACAGCGCCCGCGGGCGCTCCCCTACACGCGCTTCGATGCGCGTTTTTCCACACTTGAAAGATACCAACCTACCGTCCGCGTGAGAAGAGACAAGGCGCAATTCTCCGGTGAAAGGTTCTTTCATAACCGTAAACGGCAAGTGAAAGTTTACCATCAACACTTGAAACGGCAAGGTGTATCTTGTAATTGAAAATGCCCGTATACTATGGCATTGCAAATCAAGCTAGATTTTCATGCCAACCAGGAGCCATCCATGACCGATAGTAGCAAGAGCGCACTTTCCCTCATTAGTACCCATCAGGGATACAGCGAGTCCGAGCAGCGCATTGTCGACTATATATTGGAGCACCAGTCCGAAGCGCCACGCCTCACGGCCGCTCAGCTCTCGCGCGCCGCCGCCACGTCCGAGGCGACCGTTTCGCGTTTCTGCCGCAAGCTTGGCTTTGGTAGCTTCCGCAGCTTTCAGTTTTCGTTGGCGAGGGATTTGGAAAGCCAGCGCAACGAGGGCCTGACTGACGAGGTCTCGCTCGATAATATGGAGCAGAGCCTAAAAAATATCCTCGCCGCCAAGGTGAGTGAGCTTAATGCGACCATCGACGGAATCGACCACGATACGCTGGCGGCTGTTGTGCATGCCCTTAAGCATGCAGGGGTTATTGAGTTCGCCGCCGTGGGCAATACGAACGCGGTCGCGCTCGATGCGACGTTTAAGTTTTCGCAGCTGGGCCTGCGCTGCATGGCGAGCACCATTAGCGAGACATCAATCGGCTTTGCGCTCACGTTACGCCCGGGTGACGTCATCGTGCTTATCTCAAACTCTGGCAAATCGCGCCGACTGAATCGCATGGCAAAAGCGGCTCGCAACTGCGGCGCAACCGTAGTCGTCATCAGCAGCGACAGTAAATCCCCGCTCGCGCGCCTGGCAGACTACACTTTTAACACCGTCAACCACGAAGCGCTGCTGACAACGGGCGACTTTGCGTTCTCTAAGATCAGCGCCACGATGATCATCGAAGTCATCTACAACTTCCTGCTGCCCGAGATTGAAGACGCTCGCGAGCATATCAGCTACTACGAGGAGCTCATCCAGCCGGATAAGGTCGTTGAGTAAAACGCGTAGTGGGACAAAAATTTCAGTCTATTTTGTCCCACCAACACCGCTGATACGACCTAACCTCGAGCTTCTTCGAGCATCTGCTTCGCGTGGGCCAAGCTTGCCTCGGACTGATCGCCGCTCAACATGCGGGCGATCTCGGCGGTACGCGTTTCGCCGGTTACCTCGTCCAAATGCGTCTGGGGAACATCGCCCGGTTCCTTGCTGACGACATAATGCTTGTCAGCCATGACGGCGACCTGCGCCAAGTGGGTTACGACAATCACCTGATGCGTAGCGGCGAGATCTGCCAGCACGCCCGCGAGCGCACGCGCCGTGGAGCCACCGACACCAGCATCGACCTCGTCAAACACCAGCGTATCAACACCGTCCGCGTTACCGAGGACGACCTTGCTTGCCAGCATGACGCGGCTGAGCTCGCCGCCCGACGCAATGCGGCGCAGGGGACGTGGCGTCAAGCCGGCACCGCTGCGGTATAGCAGCTCGTAGCTCGAAGGACCAACGGGCGTCCACTCAGCACGGGGAAGATCGCGCGACTCCCAGACGAGCTCGGCACCGCCCATCTCCAAGCGAGCCATCTGGCGGCCGACCTCGTGGCAGAAGCGCGGGGCCGCCGTATTGCGAGCGCGCTTAAGTGCCCTGGCAGCAGCGAACAGCTCGCGCTCGGCGCTCCCGAGTGCCTCACGCGCCTTTTTGATCTGTTCATCGCCATCATCGACCAGCGACAGCAGCTCTTGTGAGCGGTCGCGCATGGCAAGGACATCGTCCATGGTCGGACCCCACTGACGCAGCAGGCCCTTGAGGTCGGAATACCGCTCGCGCATGCGAGCGAGCTCGCGAGGATCGAAGGCGACCCCATCGCGATAGGAACGAAGCTCGTTCGCGCAATCCTCAAGAGAGATGCAGGCATCCGAAAGTGCATCGGCAATGTCGCCCAGTTTGCGATCGACGGTAGCCATTCGGGAAAGCTCCGCCACGGCACTGTTCACGGCATCGAGCGCTCCCCCTTCAGAGGCAAGCGATGCATGGGCATCATTAGCTGTGGCAACCAGTACCTCGGCATGTTCGAAGCGCGGCAGCAGTTCCTCGAGTTCCTCATACTCGCCTGGCTTGGGGTCGACCTCGCCGATGCGCTCGAGCGCAAAGCGCGCTTCCTCGACGCGGCTCCCCTGCGCACGCGAGGTCTCTTCGACACGTCGAACCTCCTTAGCGGCAGCTCGCGAAGCCTTAAAGCAGGCGCGGTAGTGCTCGAGCGCCTCGAGTGCAGGGCGCCCTGCCCAGGCATCGACCATCGCAACATGATGCGCCGGATCGAGCAAGCGCTGGTGCTCGTGTTGGCCGCACAGATCCATCATCACGCCAACGCGCTCCGAAAGCTCGCGCACACTGGCGATGCGGCCGTCAATCTTCACGCGGCTGCGGCCCTCGGCAGAAAGGCTACGCTGGACCGTGAAACCCTCCGTGTCGTGTGGACCGTCGAACAGCCGCGCCTCAACGCTAGCAAGCGCCTCGCCCTCGCGCACCGTCGAAGAATCCGCGCGCTCGCCCAAAATAAGCTTGAGGGCCGAGAGCAGCGCGGTCTTGCCGGCGCCGGTCTCGCCGGTCAGGACAGTCAGACCGGCACTCGGCACCAGCGTCGCCTCGCGAATGAGTGCAATGTTAGAAACCTGCAGCTCATCGATCATGACGGACTCCGTAGAATACGCGGCTCACCGAGTTATAGAAGCTCTCGGGGCCGTAATCGAGAAGCAGCACATCTCCGGGCCCGCGGCGCACCGCCACGCTCTCAACGGTGCCATCGCAGGTAATAAACTGTCCATCGATAGCGATTGCCGGAACACTCGGACGGTCATCAGACATAAAGATTTCGACGACATCACTTGGCGAAGTCAAGAAGGCACGGGCCTGAATGGTGTGCGGTGCAATGGGTACGCAGACCATGCCCGTATAGTCGGGGCTCACGATGGGGCCGCCGGCACTGAGCGCGTAACCCGTAGAACCAGTCGCCGTGGACACGACCACGCCGTCGCCACGCAGTCGGTCGATATGGTGGCCCGACACCGTGATGTCGAACTCGACCATATCGGACAGGGGGCCGCGCGTAAGCGCCATGTCGTTGAGGGCGAAGGTGCGCACGACATCCTTCGTACCGTCTTCGCGCACGGACACGATATCCGCGGCGATGGTGGCGCGACGGCTCACGTGCAGCTCACCGGACAGGGCGTCGCTCACGACCTGCAGAATGTCGCGCTCCTCAGGGCTCGCAGCAGTTAAAAAGCCCAGGTGACCATAGGAAAGACCGAGGATAGGAATCTCGCGATGGTTGAGGATGCGGGCAGCGCGCAGCAACGTACCGTCGCCGCCGAGCGTAATGACCAGATCGGAGCCGTCAATATCAGGCGTGCTCTGAATCTTCGATCGCTGGTCGGCAGCCCATGCGACCTCATAGCCCTGGCGCGTCAGCCAAAGCTCGAGCATCAGGCCGCTCTCGACCGCCTCTTGTTTGTAGTAATTGGGAACCAGAAAGACCTTCATAGCGTTGCAGCTTTCTCGCTCAAAACCGATACCTGGGATTGCAGCTCATCGTCGGTGCGGTCGCCGGAGTCAAATCTCGTGCCGTACAGGAAAAACTCAACGTTTCCCTTGGCACCATGAATGGGCGACACGCACACATCGACCGGGAACAGCCCCTTAGAGGCAAAGAGTTCAACTGCCGTAACGAGTGTATCACGGCGCACGGCGGGTTCGGTCACAATGCCGCCCTCGCCCACCAGCGCCGCCGGAGCTTCAAACTGCGGCTTTACGAGCGTGCAGAATGCACCCGTAGGCGCCAGGCACGCCAGCACCGCATCGATAATGTTCGCGATGCTGGTAAACGAGACATCACACACAGCCAGGTCGATGGCGCCGGCATAGCCAAGCTCAGGCAGCTGCGTCACGTTTGTGCGCTCATGCAGCATCACGCGATCGTCCTGACGCAACGACCAATCGAACTGGGCGCGACCCACGTCCACCGAGACAACGGTCGCAGCTCCGCGCTTGAGCAGACAATCGGTAAAGCCGCCGGTAGAGCAACCCACATCCAGACAGGCAAGGCCCGTCGGATTGATGCCAAAAGCATCAAGCGCACCCTCGAGCTTAAGTCCGCCGCGGCCAACATAGGGAATGCGCCCCTTCACGTGCAGCGGCAGGCCTGGGATCACCTTAAGGCCCGGCGAAGTCAAGCGCTCGCCGCCACTCGAGACCAAGCCGGCCATAAGAGTGCGAAGGGCATCCGCGCGATCGGCGCAGATGCCCTGTGAAATCAGTTCGTCATCAAGACGCACGCGTTTCATGAATGCCATCAACCATTCGTATCCGGAGATGCGGCCTAGCTATCCTGGGATTCGTTTGCCGCATCCTCATCGTATTCCTGCTCGAGCTTGTCGGCCTCGCGCGGCGTCAACTCAAACTTGTCGACCATATCGACCGCGCGGGAGCCCAGCTCAATCGCTTCGTCAAACAAATCGAGCGAACGCTCCAAGGAGGTATCCTTGGAGCGAACGGTAGCGATGATCTGATCCAGACGGTCCGAGATCTCGTCGAAGTTGCGGACGGAACCCTCTGGCATGGCTACTCCTCGACGGAGTCGACAACAGCCTCGGCGGCGTCCGAATCCTCGGCCAGCACGCCAGCCTCAGCCTGGGCAACCGCAACCTTGGCGGCAACCTCGGCGGCCTGGGCCTCCTCGCGGGCACGGTCCTCGGCCAGCAGCTCTTGGTACAGGTCCTCGCCCGGCAGCTCCTCGCTGCGAGCGATCTTGCCCAGCACGCCGTTGACAAACGACGCGGACTGGTCGGTGCCATAGGCCTTGGCAAGCTCGACGGCCTCGTTGATCACGATGGCGTCCGAAACCTCCTCGTCGGTGAGGAAACGCATCTCGTAAACGGCAATACGCAGCAGATTGCGATCGGCGCCGGGCATGCGCATAAGATCCCAGTTCTTGGCAACGGAGCGCAGAGCGCAGTCGATGCGATCGATATGCTCATAGGCACCGCGGCACAGCTCCAGAGCATAGGGATCGAGGGGACCCTTCGAGATCAGGAAATCACCCTCGAGGACGCGCTCGAGCGGACTGTCCGTGGCCTCGGCCTGGAACAGCAGCTGCAGCGCCTGACTGCGGGCAAGCGTACGCCCGCGATAAACCTTAAGGCTCAAAGGTTACTCCTTGGGGAAAACGAGGCCGTCGATGCAAACGTCGACGCGCTCGACCTCAACGCCCACTTGGGCATCGATGGCGGCGACCACGGCGGCGCGAACAGCCTCGGCGAGTTTCTTGAACGGATAGCCAAAGAACACCACGACACGCACGGTGAGTGCGAGCTTGTCGCCGATGACCTCGGCCTCGACCGCCGGCTCGGAAGCGGGGGCCTTGGACGAGAGCATCATGGAGACAAGGTTGGTGGCAAGGTCCTTGACGCCAACGGAGGCGATGCCCTCGACATCGGACACGGCGCGCGAGACGATGGCGGTCAGAACATCGGGCGAAATGCCGATACCGTCAATCTTGATTTCCTGGGGCATGAGTCCTCCTAGAAGAGTTGGTTGCTAGACGCGGGAGACGAACTTGCCGTCGCGGGTGTCAACCTTGATGACCTCACCCTCGTTGAGGTACATGGGGACCTGGATGACAGCGCCGGTGTCGATCGTGGCCGGCTTGGTGGAACCCTGGACGGTGTCGCCCTTAAAGCCCGGGTCGGTCTGGACGATGGTGGTCTCGATGAACATCGGCGGGGTCACGCCCATGAGCTCATCGTCGGCGAAGAGCAGCTGGCAGATGTCGTTCTCGCGCAGCCACTTGGAGTTCTCGCCCACCATGTCCTCGGGAACGGGAACCTGCTCATAGGACTCGTTGTCCATGAAGATATAGTCGGTGCCATCGTTGTAGAGGTACTGGAACTCACGGGTGGTGAGCATGACGCTCTCGAACTTGGTGCCGGCGTTGCAGGTGTTCTCGACGACACGGCCGCTCTTGATGTCGCGGGTCTTGTAGCGCACAAACGCGCCGCCCTTGCCCGGCTTGACATGCTGGAACTCGACGATGGTGTAGACCTTGTCCTTGATGCGGAGACCGAGGCCGTTCTTGAAGTCGGCGGTAGAAATGGTAGGCATAGCGACCTTTCTTGTTATGGGCAGAACGCACAAGCGTCCAAATTACATACGACAGAAATTATACACTTGCAGACGGCGCCTGCAGCGAGCGCATAAAAAGAGAACGCGGGACGTCCGAATCGATCCGGACGCCCCGCCCAAAACTATTTACCGAAGTAGACTAGCAGTCGATAACGTGCAGGTCGTGCGGGGTCTTGGTGAAGGGCTCATATCCGTTCTCGGTGACGACGCCGTAGTCCTCCAGGCGCACGCCGCCCACACCGGGCAGGTAGACGCCGGGCTCCATGGTAATAACCGAGCCGACCTCAATGATGTTCTTGCTACGGTTGAAGTTGGGCAGCTCGTGGATGTCGATGCCCACGCCGTGGCCCAGACCATGGTTGTAGTAATCGCCATAGCCGGCATCGCCGATGATCTTCTTGGAAAGCTTGAAAATGTCGTTGCCCTCGACGCCCGGATGGATGGCGGCGACGCACTCCTCGTGCGTACGGCGCACGAGCGCGTACAGGTCGAGCTGCTCCTGCGTGGGCTCGCCCATAACAACAGTGCGCGTCATGTCGGAGCGGTAATCGCAGTAGCCCGCGCCGTAATCCATGAGGACAAAGTCGCCCTTCTCGATCACGCGGTCGCTCGGCACGGCATGCGGGTTGGCGGTGTTGGGACCGCTCGCCACGATGGAGCCGAAGGCAAGGCTGTCGGCGCCGTTGGCGAACATAAAGTTCTCGAGCTCGTTGCGAACCTGCTTCTCGGTCATACCAGGCTTAATAAACCCGAGCATGTGCTGGAAGGCGGCATCGGTGATCGACTGCGCATGGCGCATGAGCTCGATCTCCTCGGCGTCCTTGATGGCGCGCATCTTGCGGATGTCGTCGTGCATCAGCGGCAGCATGCAGGCGACGGAGCGGTCCTCCAGGCCGCGCTGAATGCCCTGGTAGAAATAAATCTGCATATCGTCTTCGACAGCGCAGACACGGCACTTGTTGGCTGCGATCTTACCGGCGACCCAGCCGGGAATGGTACCCTCGTCCATGTCGTACACCCAGGGGCTGCCAGCGGGCGTGTTCTCCTCAAAGCTGTTGAGGTAGCGCGAGTCGGTGTGGAACAGGCACTGGTCGGCCGTAATAAACGCAGCGTGCGGGAACTCGAAGGTGTAGTCGAAGACGCCCTTCACGCCCGTGAGCCAACGAAGGTTGGCCTCGTCGCGCACCAGGATGGCGTCGTAGCCGCGCTCGACCATCAGGGCACGGACACGTTCGATACGACCGGCAGGACCGGCAGCAAACTCAGACATGCAGATTCCTTTCTTATTGTCTCTATAAAGACGGGACGGGTCTCAACCGAACGTCGGAATCGCATGCAATCCGCAACCGATTGGAAACCCGTCCCTCAACATGATACGAAAGACGATGGATGTCAATAAATCTTAGAGAAGTTCTTTGCGAGAAGCCAAGTAGGCGTGAGCATGGCGCTCAAGAACCTCGTCCTCAACGCTCGTTAGACGAATGGCGCCGAGTGCCGCGGGCAGCGGCAACATGCTGCGGTTCGAGCGAGCGAACTGCTGCTTGCGGAACTCCTCGATATATACGGCAGGCTCCAGATCGAAGGCGAGTTCCTCGATACCAAAGTCCTCCAGGCAGTCATCGACCTCAAAGACGTAATCGATATCGAAGTCGCAGGCATCATGTGCTAGGCGCGCCTCAAAGCGCATGCCCTCGGATAACAGCTGATAGGCAGGAACCTGCGAAGCGGCATCGCCCAAGCAGGCGCGCAGGGTACACTCCCCCGTCTTGCCAAAATCGAGCGCATGGCGAGCGCTCGGGTTTGTGGCCATCAGTACGTCCTTACGGGCAGTCTGAGACCATTGAACGGCATTGACGAGCGCGACCTCCTCGCCCGCGAGAATCTCGGGGACGGTCTCAGTAAACTGATTCCAGCGGGACTTACTGCTCGAAAGCATGGTGCCAACAAGCACCACAAAGCCGAGCTTGAGGTCCTCGGGGTCCGCCTCACGAACAAGGTCGAGGTCACACACGACCAAGCCCGGTTCGGGACGGAACGCGATAGCGGGAAGCGCATTGGCCGACGAGGCGACGAGCGGCTTCATGGTCGTCGCGACCGTGAGCATGGCGTCGAAGGTCGTCGGCAACAGCGCGCACTCGGTTCGGCCGCACCACTGGTTGGCGCACCAGCTAACAACCGAGCAGGTTGCGGCATCGCCAACGGCGACAACCAGATCGTCGCAGGTAACGCCGTTGGCAGACAAGGCACCAAAGACGGTATCGGCATCGGCCAGCGTAGCACCGGCAGGCGAAACCTCAAGGACTAGCAGCGACACGGCAAAACCGGCGTCGACCAGCGCATGCTCGACAACCTCGCCATAGCGCTCAGATGTGGCGTCGTTCCAAACGACCATCGCGCGCTTAGGCTTGCCCACGGCCGAGGCAAACATACGCGACAGTTCATCGAACGCACCCAATCCGGCACGGACATCGACGCTGCGGTTTTGGAAATTGATCAGTTGACGGCGAATCATAGCAGCCCACGCTCCAAAAGCATCTCGGCACAAAGGTAGGAAACGTCCTCGAAGGACTTGTTGCGAATATCAAGGGTAAGGTCGGCAGCCTGGCGATACAGCGGACGGCGATGCTCAAACAGGCGCGCAGCATGCTCAGGCGAGCGGAAATCGGGGCGCGTGTCGGACCGACGAATCTGGCGAATCGAATCCTCGAAGTCGCCCTCGAGGTACACGCACGTACCCATTTCGTGCATCAGCTCAATATTCACCGGTGTCTCGACGATACCGCCCCCGCACGAAACCAACAGGCTGCGCTCACTTTGGAGCGAACGGAGCGCCGAGGTCTCGAGCTCGCGAAAACGATCCTCGCCCTCGGTCTCAAAAATCTCGGTTACCGACTTGCCGCAACGGCGCACGACCAGGCGGTCGGTATCGATAAAACGCCGCTTGAACATGGTGCCGACGTTGCGCGCGAGCGTCGACTTGCCCGCGCCCAAAAAGCCGATAAAGAAGATATGGTCGCAGCCGTGTTTGGTGTGCTGGGACATAGCGAGACCTATTCCTCGCAGGGAAGGTCGCGCAGGGCCCGGCGCTCAAAGATACGGAAGATCTGCGTATACCACAGGTCCTGCGTCGCCTGCGGCTTTACCAGGATGGTATCGACGCCGGCGAAATTACCGCTCCACACGTCAGTGTAGAGCTGATCACCGATCAGCACCGCCTCGTCGACCGTGGCGCCGAGGCGCTTAAGACCCGCCTTGAGGGCAAACGGCGCCGGCTTCATGGCGTGGCTGATGGCCTCGAGTCCCAGCTCGCGTGCAGAGCTCATGACCTGGTCGCGATGCCAGTTGTTGGACACCATGCACAGCTTAAAACCCTTGGCGCGGGCGGCGTCGAGCCAAGCGGAAACCGCGGTGGGAACCTGCTCGGTGTCGCGCGGCACGAGGGTGTTATCGCGATCGAGCAGAATGGCGCGTTTACCGTCGGCCCACAGGGTATTAAGGTCGATGCGATCGACCGAGGCAACGTAACGTTTGGGGCTAAAAATCCTCATGCTAATTCCAAGACTGTTGATGCTCTTCGTAGGTTTGCGAGAAGTACTCCTCGTCCTGCGTAATGTAGAAATACAGGTCATCGGAGTCGGTCGGCTCAAGCGTGGCCTTGAGTGCCTCGAGCGACGGAGAGCAGATGGGCGTGGGTGGCAGACCCTCATGCTTATAGGTGTTATACGGACTATCGCTCTGCAGGTCGTCGGCGGTAACCTCGCCACCGGTGACATACATCATAGTCGCATCGCTATTGAGATAGCGCAGACCGTCGAGCTTGCCGGCAAGGCGGTTGTAGAAAACCGAGGCCACATGCGCACGTTGATCGGCGTTGAGGCCCTCGCGCTCAACGATAGAGGCCAAGTTGACGATGTCGTAGTCGGACATCTCCACACCGTAGCGTTCCTTGATCTTGGCCTCGCAGCTGGCAAAGTCAAGCGACTTATACTCAGCGTTGAACTGGTCAAGCATGGCGCGAATCACATCATCGGCGCTTGGGTCCTTGCCCAACGAATACGTCTTGGGGAACAGGAAACCCTCGAGCGAGTCGTTGGCGGCGCCCTTAAGGAAGCTATAGTCGTCCACGTAGTTGGAGGCCTTGGCCTGGTTGAGGAAGTCTTCCTTAGAGATGCTGTCGTAGGCCTGGGCCACACGGTCGGCGACTTGATCGACCGTTAGGCCCTCAGGGATAGTCAGCGCATTGGAGCCCGCGTTGGGGCCTTCCATGAGCTGCCGAACGACCTTGGTCGCATCCATGAGCGTGGTGAACGAGTAGGTGCCAGGCTTAAGCGACATGTCGGCATTGAGCTTTTTGACCGCCGCGTAATAATCCTTGGGGTCTTCGACGATATGGTTCTCGGAGAGAATCGAAGCGATCGTATCGCCCGAAGCACCATCGGGAATGGTCACCGTAACCTGCTGACCAGCCGTAACCTTCGTATCCTCACCGGCAAAGAAACCCTTGACGGCCGGCACGACAAAGAAAACGATCGCGACAAGCGCAAGCACGGCAACAACGCCACCGATAATCATAGGCACCGGGGAGCTTTTCTTTTGAGCACCGCGACGAGCATGCGTGTTGTAGCTCGAGCGGGTCGCCGGAGCAACGCCATGCGAACCACGAGCGTGATGCGAATGCGATTGGGGGGCCTGCGTTCGCTGGGTAGGTGCCTGCTGCTTAAAGCGGGTGCCGCCTGCAGGCTGGGCCGTACGAGCAGTGGGCTGCTGAGCCGCGTGAGAAGCCGAATGCTGAACCGAACGAGCAGAAGGCTGCTGACCCGTCCGTTGAACAGGTTGGGCCGAACGAGAGAAGGACTGCGCCGGGCGCGCGGCAGGCTGAGCTGCGCGCTGCGTCGGCTGTGCCGGACGCTGGCCAGGCTGGGCAGGGCGCGACGCCGGCTGCTGTGTACGATTCGGCTGGCGCGGATCGGAAGCACTAGGCATGCGAAACCTCCTCGTTTTTACGATCGAGCCACGTCTGCAAAAACAGGCTGGCGGCAATCATGTCGATCTTGCCCCTCATCTGCTTTTCGTTGAGTCCCTGCTCGCGCAGGATACGCTTGGCCTCTTGCGAGGACAGACGCTCGTCCTCAAACTCCAACGGAAGATCGAGCTCGTCGGCAATCTTTTGCGCCACAGCGGCAACGCGCTCGGCCTGAGGGCCGGGCTCACCGGCCATGGTCAGGGGACGTCCGCTTACCAGGATGTCGGGCTCATAGTCCTCAACCAGGTAGCGAAACGTCTTGGCCATACCGGTGACCTCGGCAGCCGGAAGCACCTTGACAGGCATCGCCATCTTGCCATCACGGCTCGAGACGGCGATGCCAATCCTGGTCTCCCCTATGTCCAGCGCGAGCGCAACCACAGCGACTTCTTAGATTCTTAGGCGCCGAGCGCGGTCTTAGCGGCCGCGAGGGCATCGGCGATGCCGGCAGCATTCTTGCCACCGGCCTGGGCCATGTTGGGACGACCGCCACCGCGACCGTCGACCAGACCCGCGATCTGCTTGATCACGTTACCAGCGTGGAAACCGGCCTTGACGGCGTCATCAGAGCCGGCAGCGAGCAGGGCCGGAGTGCCCTTCTCAGTCACGCTGGCGACGACACAAGCGACAGGGCCGGCGACCTTCTGATGCACGGTATCCCATACGTTGCGCAGGTCGGCAGCCTCAAGGCCCTGGAGCTCAGCGACAACGAGCTTATAGCCGTCGAGCTCGACGGCACCCTCGATGGCGCTGGAGATGGCGTCGGAGGAGCCACCGGTCAGAGCCTTTTTGAGCTTATTGGACGTCTCGCGCAGCTCGGCCTGCAGGTTCTCCACACGAGCGGGAACCTCATCCACGCGGCACTTGAGCGCAGCGGCGGCGGCGTCAACGAGTGCCAGGCGGTCGGCCATATAGTCGAGGGCACCCTTAGAGGTCACGGCCTCGATACGGCGGACATTGGAGCCCGTGGAGGACTCGGAAATGATCTTGAACAGGCCGATCTCGGCGGTGTTGGCAGCGTGTGTGCCACCGCAGAGTTCGCGGGAGAACGGCTGGTCCTCAGCGCCCACGGAGACAACGCGGACGACGTCGCCATACTTCTCGCCAAACAGGGCGACAGCGCCGGCAGCCTTAGCCTCGTCGATGCCCATGACACGGGTCACGACCGGCTTGGAAGCGAAGATCTGCTGGTTGACCAGGTCCTCGACAGCCTTGAGCTGCTCGGAGGACAGGGCCTCGAAGTGCGTAAAGTCAAAGCGCAGGTGCTCGGGCGTCACCAGCGAGCCGGCCTGGGAGACGTGCTCGCCCAGGACCTGCTTAAGGGCGGCGTCGAGCAGGTGCGTGGCGGTGTGGTTGCAGCGCAGGAAGCCACGGCGCTCGGCGTCGAGCGCGGCGGTCACAGCGGCACCGACGGCCAGCGTGCCCTCGGCAACGTGGGCGACGTGGGCATACAGGCCGTTGTGGTTCTTGGTATCGGAAACGGTCAGCGAAACGCCCTCGGCGGAAAGCTCGCCGGCATCGCCCTGCTGGCCACCCATCTCGGCATAGAACGGAGTGCGGTCGAGAACGACCTCGACGTCCTCGCCGGCGGCAGCGGACTCGACGGACTCGCCGTTGCGCACGATGGCAACAACCTTGGCGCCCTCGATCACATCGTTGTCATAGCCGTCGAACTCGGTCGCGGCGACCTTGTCGGAAAGCTCGACCCAAACGTCGTTGAAGCTGCCCCAGGCGTCGCCTTTGGCATTGGCGCGGGCGCGGGCCTTCTGGTCCTCCATGCAGGCAGTGAAGCCGTCCATATCGACATCGTGGCCAGCGGTGCCGGCGATCTCGACGGTCAGGTCAATGGGGAAACCAAAGGTGTCGTGCAGCTTAAAGGCAACGTCGCCCGGAAGCACAGCGCCCTCGGCAAGCGCTGCCAGGGCCTCGTCCAGGTAAACACGGCCGTTGTCGAGCGTCGTGGAGAAGCGCTCCTCCTCGGAGGCGACGATACCCTTGACGAGGGCGACGTTCTTGAGCAGCTCGGGATAAGCCTCGCCCATCTGAGCGTTGACTTCGTCGATGAACTTGGTCAGGAAGGCGCCCTCGATGCCCAGCAGGCGACCGTGGAACACGGCACGACGGAGCAGGCGGCGAAGGACGTACTCGCGACCCTCGTTACCGGGAAGGATGCCGTCGGAAATCATAAAGTCGACGGCACGGGAGTGGTCGGCGATGATACGCAGGGAGCGGCTGGCGCCGGAGTAATCGTCGGCGTCATAGGTCTTGCCGCTAATCTTCTCGCCCAGCTTGATGAGATGCTGCATCAAGTCGCCGTCGTAGTTGGCGGTCTTGTGCTGCATGATGGCGGCCATGCGCTCCAGGCCCATGCCCGTATCGAGGTTGCGGTGCGGCAGCTCCGGCATGGAGCCGTCCTCCTGGCGATCATACTGGGTAAAGACGAGGTTCCAGAACTCCAGGAAGCGGTCGCAGTCGCAGCCGGGCTTGCAGTCGGGACTACCGCAGCCGACCTCCTCGCCCATGTCAAAGTAGATCTCGGAGCAGGGACCGCAGGGGCCAGTGGGGCCAGCGGCCCAGAAGTTGTCGTCCTCGCCCAGGCGGGAGATGTGGTCCTCGGCAACGCCCAGAGAACGCCACACGTCGTGGGTCTCGTCGTCCTCGGTAAAGACGGTAAAGTACAGGCGGTCGAGCGGCAGCTTGAACTCCTTGGTGATGAGCTCAAAGGCCCAGGCGCAAGCCTGCTGCTTGGAGACGCCGCCAAAGGAGAAGTCGCCGAGCATCTCGAAGAAGGACAGGTGACGGCCGTCCTCGCCGATGCAATCGATGTCGTTGGTGCGGACGCACTTCTGGCAGGAGATAGCGCCGATCTCCTTCATGGTCTTCTTGCCCTGGTAGTACTCCTTAAACTGGTTCATGCCGGCGTTGGCAAGCAGCAGCGAAGGATCGTCGGGGACGAGGGACGAAGAAGGATAGAGCTTAAGACCGCGCTCCTCAAAGAAGTTGAGGAACTTGGAGCGAATCTCGGCCGTAGTCATTGACGGGTAGTCAGCACTCATAGAGGGAATCTCCTCGGTTTCACATCGAAACAGTTCAAACGTAACGATATTACCATCCCGTCGCGCCAGTGCAAAAAAGAGGGCCGGCACAATGCCGGCCCTTCAGCGAAATTGCATGTTAGCGCGTATGAATATTAATCCGAATTACCCCGCTAGTTGTCATCATCGTCCATGGAGCCGTCGATGCCGGTTTTGGTGTCGTCATCCGTGTTGGAATCGTCATCCTTAGCGAAGGGGTTCTTGAAGAAGCCCGTCGCATCGGGCTGCAGACCAGAGAGCTTGATCCAGGGATTATCGAGCTCGGGCTTGGGCATGGCCTTGGCCTCGGGCGCAGTCTCGTTGCCGATGAGCTCGGACTCGTAGATGAAGGTGTCGTCGCCGAGCGCGTCGTAGGCGGCGACCGGGTTGCCATCGGCATCGCGGTACGGCGTGCCCTTAAACACGGCGCCGTCATAAGCTACAAGCTGGCGGCCGGTCTCATTCTCGAAGTAGTACACGAAGATACCCTTGAGGGCCGCACATAGCGGGATGGCAATAATCATGCCGATGGGGCCCATGAGTGCCGAGCCAATAACGAGCGCCGTGAGGCTCATGATGGGATGCACCTGCACCGAGCTCTGCATAACCTTAGGCGAAATCACGTTATCGGTGACGTTTTGCGCGACCATCGTCACGATGAGCGTCCATAACGCCAACATGGGGCTGAACATGAAACCAAGCACTGTGGCGATTGCTGCGCTCACCCAGGGACCGACGACCGGAACCAAATGCATGATGCCGGTAAAGATAGCCATGAGCGCCGCATACGGATGACCGATGATCATAAAACCGATAAAGGCGAGGAAACCACCGCAGATGGACGTCACGACCATACCGCGCATGTAGCCACCGACAGAGCGAGAAAGGATGGCGACCATAAAGCGGTACGAGGTCTCCTTCTCCTGACCGATGATGGTGCAGACCTCGTGGTGCATGCGAGGGTAGTCGCAGGCCATCCAGTACGCAAGCACCAGACCAAGGAAGATCACGAACAACTGCGAGGCCGTATTAGTGATGAGCGGGAACACACCGCGGCCAAGCTCGGCAGCGATCTGAGACACATACTTCGATGCCACGGCAACTAGCGACGAAAGATTATCGTCCAAATACTCCTTGAGCGGCGTGTTGTTGAGCGTCTTGGCATGCGAGATCATCTCATTGAGGTCGCCACCCGCAACACGAAGCTGCTCGGGCAGGCGGCTCAGGACTTCCATGATCTGACCAAAGAGAATCGGCGACAAGATGCAAACGACACCGACGAGCACGGCAACAACAACAATAAGCGCGACAAGCGAACCGATGCCGCGATTCACGCCATGGTGCTCGAGCCAGTTGGTGATCGGGGACATCACAAAGGCAATGATGGAACCAACGGCGAGAAACTCGATAACCGGGGCCAGGATGCCCATAAGGTTAAAGATGACAGCAGCGATGACAATGCAGCCGACAACAGCCCAAATGCGAAGCGTCAGAATGCGGGTGTCGCGCAGCACGCGATCGGTTTGTTGGGGGTGCTCACTCATGAACGAATCATCACTCCGTCGGGGTCGATCTTGTCCTGAATCTTCTTAAGCGTGCGGCGAAGCAGACGCGAAACCTGCACCTGAGAAATACCCAGCTTCTTGGCGATCTCGATCTGGGTCATGCCCTTCACAAAGCGCAGCTCGATCACCTCGCGCTCGCGCGGCGAGAAATCACGGATGGCTTCCTCGATCACTAGGCGGTCATCGGTAAAGTCGAGCTCGTTGTCGTCGTCGGCGTAACGGTCGAGAATCGAAGGGGCATCGTCGGAATCGGACGCACCAGGAGCCTCGATGGGCACCGAGGTATAGGCCGAAGACGATTCCATAGCCTCAAGGACCTCATCGACAGTCACATCTAGATACTCAGCGATCTCCTCAACCTTGGGCGAACGCTGCAGCTCGTTGGTAAGTTTGTCAGTAGCCTGGTTGACCTTGGCCGAGAGCTCCTGCAGACGACGCGGTACGCGCACACTCCAGCCCTTGTCGCGAAAATGGCGTTTGATCTCGCCCAGGATAGTGGGTGTCGCAAACGTCGTGAACTCGAGTCCGCGCTCGGGATCAAAACGGTCGATAGCCTTGAGCAAGCCCAGATAGCCGACCTGCATGAGGTCGTCGAGCGGCTCGCCGCGATTCTTAAATTTGTTGGCAAGAAACCTTACCAGGTTCATATGGGACATGACGAGCTGCTCACGGGCGTCCGGATCACCGGTCTCCTTGTAACGACGAAACAGCTCGCGGGTTTTCTCCTTGTCCCAAGCGGTCTTGCCGCTCCGGGAACGTTCGGTCATATTAGATATCCGCCTTGAGGTCGAGGGAAAGCGTCAGGGGCGCCGTAGTCTTTTCGTAGGAGTCGCACACGCTCGCGAGGATGAGCTCGGCATACACCGCAGCCTGGTCGTCTTCATCGACCGTAGCCTGGTCGCCAAAGGTAATAGTCATGCCAACGTGGGTCTCATCGACATCGAATTTGATGGTGATGTCATCGCAGTCGACCGCGGTGCAACCAAAGATGAAAGCCTCCTCAGCAGCCATGCGGATGTCCTCGATGCGATCGACAGACATAGAGCACAGGGCACCAACGTTGGCTGCCGTCATGCGCACAAGGCGAGCGAGACGCGGGTCACCGGCAACGGTCAGCGTGATAGGGCAGGTTGCTTCGCTACTCATCGCAGGACTCCTCAGAGGTCTCGGCGGGCGTATAGGTGTAATACTGAGCCGGCTTGGATACAGACTTCTGACCATCATCGTCGCCCGCGGCGGCCTCGTCCTCGCCAATTAGGACGCGCTCGGTAGGCTGCTCGGCCTCCGCAGCGGCAGCGGCGAGCTTGCGATCGGCGTCGGCTGCAGGAGCCTTCACCTTATTGAAGAGCTTCTGCACAGCACCGGCGGCAGAGTCGGTCACGCTCGACACAGCATTGCTGGCCTCGGCCATGCTGCCCGTAACCTCGGAAATGTCGCGAACCACGGCTTCGACCTCTACGAGATTGGAGGTAAGGGCATCAACTGCCGTCTTGCTCGACTTAAGCAGCGGCTCCATCTGGGCAAGCGCCGGCGTAAGCTCATCGACAGCGCCATCGAGCTTTGCCACCACAGGCTGAGCCTCGGCGATGGTGTTGTTGAGGTCGTTCACGGTCTTATCGAGCGAGTCGACAACATTGCGGGTCTTGCGCAGGGTAAGCGCGAGCTCAGCGATGGCCCACACGCTGGCAACGGCGAGCAGCAGCAGGGCGATTTGAATGGGACTCATACAAGCCTCCCGGAAGAATCGAAATACAGACGCTTTTCATGGTACCCCAAAGGGGACCGAACATGCCAAGAGCAGCAACGTGGGACAAAATTATCAGCAGCTACCTCGGTGCATTCCCGCTGCGGTCGCGTTCGCTTTGCTCTACGCGCCACTCTTCCCAGCCGCGCCCGGCAGGCTGCCAAAATGCACCGCGTTCCAAGCCTTCGGGCAAATAGCGCTGATCGACCCAGCCTTCGGGATAATCATGTGGATACTTATACACACCGTATTCATCGCTGCCCGGGCGATGGCGATCGCGCAGATAACTCGGCACCTCGCGAAGCCCACTAGAATGGATATCGGCCAGCGCCGCATCGATCGAAGCCTCACACGCGTTGGATTTTGGCGCCAAGCACACATAGAGTGCAGCCTGAGCCAGGTTAATGCGGCACTCGGGATAGCCAATGACCTCGGCAGACTTAAACGCGGCATGCGCCACCAAAAGCGCCTGCGGGTCGGCGTTGCCAACATCCTCAGAAGCGTGAATCATAATGCGGCGAGCGATAAACTTAGGATCCTCCCCAGCATCGATCATGCGCGCGAGCCAATAGATCGTGGCATCGGGGTCACTACCGCGCATGGACTTGATGAACGCACTGATGATGTCGTAGTGCATGTCGCCGTTTTTGTCATACGTAAAGCCGCGACGCGGATTGGCAATCTTCACGTCATCCACGGTGATGGGATAGCGCTCCCCCGCCGCAGGCGCTGGCGTTCCCTCGGTATCGGGACACGTGACGGCAATCTCGCTCGCAAGCTCGAGCGTCGTGAGCGCCGAGCGAGCGTCACCCGCTGCCAGCGTGCAAATGGTCTTGACCGTATCCTCATCGGCCGAGAACTTTCCGTTCAAGCCCTGTGGTGCCTCGAGCGCACGCTCAATAAGCGTGGCGATATCCTCATCCTTCAGATGTTCAAGCTCCACCACGCGCCCGCGCGACAACAGTGCCGAGTTGACCTCAAAGTACGGGTTCTCTGTCGTAGCGCCAATCATAATGACGGTACGGTTCTCAACTGCATGCAGCAGGGCATCCTGCTGCGACTTAGAGAAGCGGTGAATCTCATCGATGAATAGAATGGTGCGGCGGTCGTACGTATTCAGGCGCGTCTTGGCCTCATCAATCACACGACGCAGGTCCTTCACGGTACCCGTGACGGCGCTGACCTCAACAAACTCGCTCTTGGTATGGTTGGCGATAATGTGGGCCAGCGTCGTCTTGCCCGTACCGGCAGGCCCGTACAGAATCACGCTCGAAAGCACGTCGTGCTCGATCGCGGCACGCAGCCATGAACCCTTACCGACGGCCTTTTGCTGGCCCACGTACTCGTCGAGCGAATTGGGGCGCATGCGCACCGCAAGCGGCGCATTCTGAAAGGAACGCTCGCGCGTCGAAGCAGAAAAAAGGTCGTCCATAGCCATCCCGTGTATCAATCAAAAACGTTTTCCACTAACAGTATACCGAATTAATACGAACTACCGTTCGTTAATATAGGTACGGTGCGGAAACTCCAGACCAGGGAACAGCTTGCTCGTCAGCTCGCAGAAATAACCGTCCGTCATGCTCGCGATATAATCCACCACGGCTTGATCCTTGTCGTCCTGCCAGGCATAGGTGCGATCATAGTAAGAAAGCTGCTGCTCAATGCGCGAAATATGGTGCTTAAAGATGTAAGAGGACTCGTCGCCACTGTTTAGATCCCGCAGGCAACGATCGTAGAGCTTTACGAACGCCTCGCGCAGCTCCGCCTCGGAATCGCCTTCGATACCGCCCTTGCTATAGATCTTCTCGTAGTTCTCGCGCTTGGCTCGGCGAATTTCCTCAAACAGGTCCTCGCTCATCTCGATGCGCGGGTTACCATAGCTGTGCTCAACGATATCGATGGAGGCATGCGTGAGGATCCAACTGTTGTAGGCACCGCCCCGGCCATCATCAAAAGCGTCGGGCGAAAGCAGGCCCGCCGCGATCGCATCCTGACGGTCACGACCGACGTAGGCAAGAATATCCGAGATGCGAACGACGCAGCCCTCGAGCGTCATGGGACGCAGATGCTCAATTGCGCTATAGCCCGTGGCAATGCAATCCTCAACCGTCTGGTCAAACTGGTCAAAGGAGCCCATGTCCGAGAGCTCAAACACACGCTGCTCGTACTCGCCGTTATGGCATAGCACGCCGTCGAGCGTCTGGAGCGACACGTTGCGGCCATACAACGCGTCGAGCACGCGAACCGACTGCACGTTATGGAAATAATAACGCCCCGTACGCTCATGATAGATATCGTTGAGGAAGCGCTCGCCGGCATGGCCGAAAGGCGTGTGTCCCAAGTCGTGACCCAGGCCAATCGCCTCGATCAGATCGCAATTGAGCCCCAGGGCGCGACCGATATCGCGCGCAATGCGGGAGACAAGCTGTACGTGCAAACCGCGGCGTGAAAGATCATCATTGCTACGGAAGCTAAAGACCTGCGTTTTGCCTGCATAACGGGTGTACGCCGGAAGATGAAGTATCTTTTCGGTATCGCGCATAAACGCCGGACGCATAAGCGTGCCTTTGTCGGCGGCGCGATCAATACGACGAATGACCTGATCATCGTTGCAACGATACGGGTTGACATAGCCCGAAGCACGATCGGCGGCAATGCGCTCGACAAGCTCGGGCGACAACGCCGAGGGAATACGGTCCATGCGCGCCTTAATGACGGCCGTTTCTTGATTAGATTCCATGGCATGCTCCTTAAAAAGGATGCGCAATCGGTTACAAAGTGCAGCCCACGACCTCGATTATGGCAAAAATCGGCACTAAAAACGGGAGCAATGGCAGGGAGCGCGATTTTGCGATGAGGCAAGCGACGGCAAGGGTCAGGAGCGCAACCGCAAACGCGACAACGCCGCCCAGGGGATCGAAGGTACAAAGGGCAAAGAGTGCCTTGACGTCCCCCATGCCAATGCCAGGAGCGTGGCGAACTCTACGCCAGAGCGACTCGGTAAGCACAAGGCCAAGGTAGACGATGACCGCAAGACCGGCGTGGTCAAGCGCTGTGTTCAAACCGAGGTCGAGCCAAACGCCCGCCAACGCCGCCACGGCACATGCGCCGGCAAGCCCATTGGGAAACCGTCGCTCTCGGGCATCAATTGCCACGCCGGCAAAGATACAAATCCAAAACGGGATATAGGCCATCGGACTCCTCCTCGAGCTGCATCGCAAAAGCAAAAACCACCACAAAGGTGCCTGTCCCCTTTGCGGTGGTTTTGGTGGTGGTTATTTGGCGCCTTGCATGACCTCGTCAAGGGTAACGTTGACGGCGTGCTGCGTCGGCACCCAGTCGACCTTCAGGAACAGCGCGGCCACCGTGATAGGGATATAGCTGAACATAAAGATCGGGAAGGTAAACAGGTTAGTCACCAGACGCCACTTTTGCGCGCAGTGAATGTGCTTGTACTCAAAGATAGTCGTGAGCAGCGCCAGGATAAAGAAAGTCTGATACATCATGGCGAAGGTCATAATGAGCGAAGCGGCGCACGCCTGCATCTCAACTTCGGTAGCCAAGAAACCATGCGAAAGGCCACCCACAATCAAGAACGTCGCATTGGCGAGCATCGAGATGAGCGACAGCAGCATACCCGGGGCGATCGTCATGAACATGTCGTAGGCGGCAAAGCGATGGTAGCGGAAGGTCGACTTGATCAGGTGCTTACCGTAAGTAAAGAACACCTGGTAGAAGCCCTTGGTCCAACGCATGCGCTGTTTCCAGGACGCCTTAAACGTCACGGGTTGTTCGTCAAAGAACTCCGCCGGCGCATAGCCAATGCGAATGCCGTGAATGGCGCAGAACGTGGTGAACTGGATGTCCTCGGTCAGCGTGTGGAACTGCCAACCGTGCATGCCCTCGATGACACTAGCGGAGATGAGGTAGCCCGAACCCGAGACGGCGCAAGACGTCTTACAGATGTTGCGCGCGTTGTTGAGAAAGCGCGCCTCGCGCAGATACCACGTGGCATTAGCCGCCGAGATCCACGAGCTGCCGAAGTTCTTGGAATTGCGATAGCTCGTGACCACATGGAAGCCCTGGTCAAAGGCATCGTTCATTTTGGACACGTAATCGCGGGAGATAACGTTATCAGCATCGAAGATAAAGTAGCCTTCAAACGTGTCGGGATACTCGTTAAGGATGCGGTCGAAGCCAAAGTCCATGACCCAGCTCTTGCCCTTGCGGGCCAGGTCATTGCGCTCGTAAACAATGGCACCTGCCTCGCGCGCGAGCTGTGCGGTGTTGTCGGTGCAGGCGTCGGCAACCACGAAGACCTCGATAAGCTCGGACGGATAATCCTGGTCCTTGATGGAGCGAACGAGGTTGGCAATCACGGCCTCCTCATTATGCGCCGCGATAAAGAAGGCATAGCGATGGAGTTTTTTGGCCTTGGGAGGCGCGACCTCGCCACGAAGAGCGCCAATGACAAAGAAGACAACCTGGTACAGAAAGCAGACCGTGAGCAGCGTGACGACAATCTGGTTGAGGATCACGATGGGTGTGTTGGTTTGTAAAAAGGCGAGCATGCAGGCTCCCAGCAACGCGTTACGTAAACAACCGTATATCTTACCGCAGGCTTACCGAGTTCAAGAAACCACCTAATACTGGCTAGGCTTCGAGAAGACCGAGCTGCGGAACGATTTCATCTCCAACGGCCGTGCGACCGAGCGAGCGCGGAGCCAGATCGTCGAGAACCGCAGCGAGATCCCACGGCAACTCGTCGCGGCACTCAATGCGCTCCCCCGTCACGGGATGGTCGAACGCCACGCGCCAGGAATGAAGGAACTGCCTTGTCAGGCCCTGGTCGGCGCGCGCATCGCACTTGCCGTAGAGTGGATCGCCCACGCAGGCGTGGTTGATATGACGCATATGCACGCGAATCTGGTGCGTGCGACCGGTAAACAGATGGCACTCAACGAGCGTATAACCATCGTCAAAGCGCGTGGAATCAAAGCGCTCGAGGACTTTAAAGGTCGTAATGGCCTGACGGGCAAAGGGGTCGTCCGAAACCGCCATCTTGACGCGGTCGCGCGTAGAACGGGCGATACCGGTATTGATGGTGCCCTCGTCCATGGCGATGTGCCCGTGGACAAGCGTGATATAGCGGCGGTCGAGCGTACGCGTGCGAATGAGATTTTGAAGCGCGCGCTGGGTGTCGTCGTCTTTTGCCGCGAGCATAAGGCCCGAGGTATCGCGATCCAGGCGATGCACGATGCCGGGGCGGTCCTCGCCCTGCACGGTGCCCAGATGGTCGATACCGCAGTGATAGACCAGGGCATTCGCGAGCGTACCGCTCTCATGACCATGTGCAGGATGGCACACCAGGCCGCGCTGCTTGGAGAGCACAATGAGATAGTCGTCCTCATAGCGAATGTCGAGCGGGATGGCCTCGGGAATCACATCGGTGGGATCGTGCGGCTCGGGCAGGTCGACCGAGATGCGGTCACCGGCGCGTACGGCATACTTTTTTGACAGACAGGTCTCGCCGTTCACGATTACGGCGCCGCCCTCGATCAGATGCGCGCAGGCAGAGCGCGTGGGGCAGCCGTCGTTGGCACCCAGAAAGGCGTCGAGACGCTGGCCAGAGCAATCGTCGGCAACAAGAATATGGATGTCGGCCATTAACGCTCATTCCTTTCGCGAATCTTGCGGGCACGCTCCCCACGCTGCTTGGCTTTGCGCTTGGCGCGGGCCTCATCACGGGCATTGAGCTCGGCAGTCGCATCGACTTCGCGGGCAGCAGGGCTCAAGAACATGTAGCCGATGAGGGCAAGCACGACGCCTACGGTGATGCCAATATCGGCCACGTTAAAGACAGGGAAGTCGATGAAAGTGGTGGCAATAAAATCGGTCACAAAGCCAAAGGCCAAACGATCGATAGCGTTGCCGATAGCACCGCCCGCAACCATCGCCATGCCCACAACCTCAAGATGGGCGAGCTGGGGTGCACGAACGAGGTACACGGCAATAGCGATAATGACCGCCAACGCCAGCACGGCAAACGCGATGCCATGCCCCTCGCCCATGCTAAAGGCAGCACCGATATTGCGGACAAACATAAAGTCGATGACACCGGGGATGACAGTCACATGCAAAGCTTCGCCCACGGCACGAACCGCAAGCTTGGTCAGCTGGTCAACAAGCAACACAGCCAGCGCCACCCCACCAGCAACACCCAACCGCCAACGCAAAGGCGGCGTCATATCCCCAGCACGACCCAAATCAATCCCCTACCCTCAAGAACATCGAATTACATTTAACGCAAGTAATCATCTTATAGTGACAAACGCCAAACCCGCAGCATATTCACCAACGCTAGCGAAATAACCAGCTAAAAACGAAAGCGGCATTCCGAAAAACAGAATGCCGCTTGGACTTGACAAAAGTTGACGTTGGGGACGTTCTTGTTTGACAGTCGTTTAAGAACGTCCATTACAGTCGAAATTGTCAGCCCGGGACCGTCTCGGGCTACG
>USAJ01000013.1 GCA_900552685.1 uncultured Collinsella sp. | reverse complement strand
ACATCAACACCGAGGACTTCTGCGCAGCGGTGGATTTTCTCTCTGTGCAGGAAAGCGTTGACCCGGAGCGCATCGGTATCATCGGCATCTGCGGTTGGGGCGGCATGGCGATCAATGCCGCAGCCATCGACACCCGCATCAAGGCCACCGCGGCTATGACCATGTACGATATGACCCGCGTGACCGCAAACGGCTACTTTGACGCCGAGGATTCCGAGCAGGCGCGCTTCGAAAAGCGGAAAGCACTGAACGCGCAGCGCACCGAGGACTATAAAAACGGCAGCTACGCGCTGGCGGGCGGCGTGGTCGATCCGCTGCCCGATGACGCGCCCCAGTTCGTGAAGGACTACTACGCCTACTACAAGACCCCGCGAGGCTACCATCCCCGCAGCCTGGGCTCCAATGGCGGCTGGAATGTGACGTCCTCGCTGTCGTTTTTGAATATGCCGATTTTGCAATACAGCATCGAAATCCGCTCTGCGGTACTGCTGGTGCACGGTGAGAAGGCGCACTCCCGCTATTTCAGCGAAACCGCGTACAGCAAGCTGACCGGGGACAACAAGGAGCTGCTCATTATCCCTGGTGCCAACCACACCGACCTTTACGATCGGATGGACATCATTCCGTTTGAAAAGCTGAAAGCCTTCTTTGAGGAATATCTGAAATAAGGCGCACCTTGATTCAATGCCAAGTCTCCAGCAACGATTCTTCTAAAGAGTGGGAGTAGCTGAAACGAGGCGATTGAATAGCTCCATCCGTTTTGGTTAAAACAAAAAATATGCCGCGCGCCTGCGGCATGAAGGAGGGAGATTCTTATGAATATCGTTGTGTTGAGCGGTAGCCCGCGCAAGGGCGCCAATACCGACACCATGGTCGAGGCGTTTGCCGAGACCGCGCGCGAGGTCGGCCATACGGTCGAGGTCATCCGCGTTGCCAGCAAGAAGATCGCTGGTTGCCTGGGGTGTCAGTATTGCTTCGCCCACGAGGGCACCTGTGTGCAGAAGGATGACATGGCCAACGTGATCGAGTCGCTGAAAGACGCCGACATGGTTGTCTTCGCTTCGCCTATCTACTGGTTTGATATCACTGCGCAGGAGAAAGCCGCCGTCGACCGCCTGTACGCCTTCGGTGCCACGGGCTTCCCGTTCACCAAGACGGCCCTTTTGCTCGATAGCCACAGCGAGGGCGTCTATGATGCGGCGATCGCTATGTACAAGTCGACCTGCGCGTACTGCAAGTGGGAGGACCAGGGCATTGTCACCATCAGCGGTATGACCGAGCGCGACAGCATGGCATCGTCGCCCAAGTTGGAAGAGGTGCGAGAGCTCGCTCGCAAGCTCGCCTAAGGACAAGAAGAACGCATGGCAATCAGCGTTGGCGGAAAGCCTACTTCCCTTACCAAGAGGATTACTGATTGCCATGCGTTGATGCTTCCGCGGACAATTCCGGCGTGCTAAAACGCCTTCTCGTTCAAGAATTCCCTGAACGCGGGAATGTCAAAGCCAACGAGACCACGCCCTCGCTCTCCGATGACGCCGTCCTCGAGGAGACGGCGTTTATATTGGCTTGCATAGTTGCTGGCAACGCCCATGCGTTTGGCTATCTCCGAGACCCTGCTGGGGCCAGAATCGGGCAGCATCGCGAGCAAAAACTCAATGTCTTTATCGGAAAGTTCCCGATAGGTCGTTTCGAGAGAAGCCCGACGTCATGCTTCTCGAGTTGCCTGAAGACGCCATTCATGTCCGTGCGCCAGTTACCCTGAGTCTCCTGAGCATATGTCCAATCGATGCCGACTGGCTCAATCTGAACGCTGCTTATGCACGCGCGAGACTATGAGAGGCGGCTATCTGCCGCTTCTTTGGTTCGCTCGATAATATCTTCGAGCATGCCTGGCATGGCGGAGACATTTGCTGCGATCCATGGTGGCCCCTTTGCAGGTTTTGCTAGTTTTTGCAACTTTTGCTAATTTTTGCAAGTTTTGCTAACGGTTTAACATGTCTTGTGCCGCGGGATTGCAGGAGTGAAAAACGGGGATTTCTATTATTCCGACTACGTTGCAACGAGCGGGGCCCGGAGCGCGATGTTGCTGCGCTCCGGGCCCCGCTGCATTGTAAAACCATGACGGTTCGACTGCCGTTGTTTTAGTCAAACAAACTCGGCATGTCGTTTTCCTTCATGAGGGCGCCAGCGGAGGGTAGGCTCTGCGCGGTGAACTTCTCGGCCGAGACGCCGGCGCCAAGGATCTCCTCGGTCGTGCCGACGGTGGTGACCGAGCGGCCCTTCTTGGCCGTAAAGGCCTGGACGCCCTGCGTGTTAGTGGTCGTCTTGGTCTTGAGCAGCGACGTGTTGAAGTTCATCAGTCGGTAGTCGCTCGAGACCAGCGCGATGTCACGATCTGTGTTGAGCACCTGGGCATACAGCAGCTTGCTGCCGCCGTAGATGGCGTTCTTGAGGCGCTTGCGGTTGGTCTTGGTGACGTATCCGGCAAGTGCGACGCGCACCACGCGGCCGTTCTCAAAGACGAACAGCACGTCGGCCTTGTAGTCCTCGGGGTCGATGACCCAGATGACACTCTCGTCGGGTTCCATTTCAAGGTCGGTGGGCAGGTACGAGCCCAGCTGGGCCGACTTGGTGTCCTCAAACGTCGCGACCTTGCACTTGTACACCTGGCTCTTGTTGGTAAAGACCAGCAACTCGTGGGTGTTGGAGGACGGGAACTCGATAAAGGGTTTGTCGCCGTCCTTGTACTTGAGCGTGGTCGCCTTCTTGAGCACGCGGTCCGTCATCTTCTTGAGGTAGCCATCGCGCGAGAGCATGATGGTGACCGGGTACTCCTCGACCTCGGGCTCCAGACTCACCTCGATGACCTCATGGGGCTCGATCCTGCCCGTGCGGCGCGGCATCACGTACTTCTTGTTGACCGCGGCCAGCTCGTCGCTGATGACCTTCTTGATGTTGTCTTCGCTGGAGAGGATCTCCTCAAGCTCGGCAATCTCACCCTCGAGCTTGGTGATGTCCTTGGTGCGGTTGAGGATGTATTCCTCGTTGATGTTGCGGAGCTTAAGCTCGGCAACAAACTCGGCCTGGGTCTCGTCGATGTCGAAACCCTTCATAAGGTTAGGCACGACTTCGGCTTCGAGCTTGGTGCCGCGGATGATGGCGATGGCTTTGTCGATGTCGAGCAAGATCGCCTCGAGGCCGTGCAGCAGGTGCAGGCGCTCGGACTTTTTGCCCAGGTCAAAGTTAATGCGGCGACGTGTGGACTCAATACGCCACTTGACCCACTCGTGCAGGATCTGGCGCACGCCCATAACACGGGGATAGCCGTCGACGAGCACGTTGAAGTTGCACGAGAACGAATCCTGCAGCGTGGTCGAGCGATAGAGCTTGGCCATGAGCTTGTCGGGATCGACACCGCGCTTAAGGTCGATGGCGATGCGCAGGCCCGAGAGGTCGGTCTCGTCGCGGATGTCGGCGATCTCCTTGACCTTGCCCTCCTTGGAGAGCTTAACGATGCGCTCGATGATGACATCGGTCTTAGTGGTGTAGGGAATCTCGTACACCTCGATGATGCGCTCTTCGGGAATCCAGCGCCAGCGGGAGCGGATTTGGAAGCTGCCAAGGCCGGTCTCGACGATCTTCTCCATCTCCTCGCGGCGGTAGATAATCTCGCCGCCGGTCGAGAAGTCGGGCATGGGCATGTACTCGAGCAGGTCGCAGTTGGGATCCTGCAGGTAATGCATAGTGGCGGTACAGACCTCGTTGAGGTTGAAACCGCAGATGTCAGACGCCATGGCGACGCCGATGCCTTTGTTGGCCGAGACAAGGATGTTGGGGAACGTGGTGGGCAGCAGGCGCGGCTCCTTCATGGCGCCGTCGTAGCTGTCAACGAAGTCGACCGGGTCCTTGTCGATGTCCTTGAAGATCTCGGCGCTGATGGGGGAGAGCTTGGCCTCGGTATAACGCGAGGCGGCGTAGCTCAGGTCGCCCGAATAGTACTTGCCAAAGTTGCCCTTCGACTCCACGAAGGGGGCAAGAAGCGCCTCGTTGCCGGTGGCCAAGCGCACCATCGTCTCGTAGATCGCGGCATCGCCGTGCGGGTTGAGCTTCATGGTCTGGCCCACGATGTTGGCGCTCTTCTGGCGCTCGCCCTTGAGCAGGCCCATCTTGTACATGGTGTAGAGCAGCTTGCGGTGCGAGGGCTTAAAGCCGTCGATCTCGGGGAATGCACGCGAGACGTTGACGCTCATGGCGTAGGGCATGTAGTTGACCTCGAGCGTCTGCGTGATCGGCTGGTCAGTGACCTCGGAGTGCAGGCCGATGACGTTCTCGGCGTTGACCTGCTTTTTCTTTGGCTGGGTTTTCGTCTTCTTCTTTGCCACGATTTCCTCTTGAACTTCTTATGGCCGTCGTTATCGATTTGCTGTTATTGCAGGTCTAGCTGGTCCAGATATTCCTTGCCGTGCTCGGAGATATGGCGCTTGCGGCCTGCCTCGTCGTTGCCCAGCAACAGGTTGAACATGGTCTCCATCTTGGTGACGTCCTCGGGTTCCACCTTGATCAGACGACGCGTCTCGGGGTTCATGGTGGTGAGCCACATCATGTCCGGATCGTTCTCACCAAGACCCTTGGAGCGGTTGATGGAGCACTTCTGGTCGCCGATTTCCTTAAGAATGCCGTTCTTTTCGAGCTCGGTGTAGGCAAAGTAGGTCTTCTCTTTGCAGTTGATCTCGTAGAGCGGCGACTCGGCGATATACACGTAGCCCTCGTCGATAAGCGTGGGCACCAGGCGGTAGAGCATGGTGAGCACGAGCGTGCGGATGTGATAACCGTCGACGTCGGCGTCCGTACAGATGATGACCTTGTTCCAGTTGAGGTTGTCCAGGTCAAAGGCACCGAGGTTCTTGATGCGCTTGTCCTTGATCTCCACGCCGCAGCCCAGCACGCGCATGAGGTCCATGATGATGTCGGACTTAAAGATGCGCGGATAGTCCTCCTTCAGGCAGTTGAGGATCTTACCGCGGACGGGCATGACACCCTGGAACTCAGCATCGCGCGAGGTGCGAATGGCGCCTGCTGCCGAGTCGCCCTCTACGATGTAGATCTCGCGACGGCTCTTGTCCTTGGAGCGGCAGTCGATGAACTTCTGCACGCGGTTGGCCATGTCGGTCTTTTGCTGCAGGTTGGTCTTGATGCTCTGGCGCGTCTTCTCGGCGTTCTCGCGCGAGCGCTTGTTGATGAGCACCTGCTCCATGATCTTGTTGGCGGCGTCTTTGTTCTCGATCAAGTAGGTCGAGAGGCGCTCCTTAAAGAATGCCGTCATGGCCTGCTGGATAAAGCGGTTGTTGATGGCCTTCTTAGTCTGGTTCTCGTAGGACGTCTGGGTGGAGAAGCAGTTGGTCACCAGTACCAGGCAGTCCTGGACGTCTTGCCACTTAATGCCACTCTCGTTTTTGTTGTACTTGCCCTGTTGCTTGATGTAGGCATCGATGGCGCTGGTCAGAGCGCTACGGGCAGCCTTCTCGGGTGAGCCGCCGTTCTCGAGCCACGATGAGTTGTGGTAGTACTCCTGCATCATGAAAGTGCGCGAGAAGCACATGCACGCGGTGATCTTTACGTTGTAGTCGGGCAGGTCTTCGCGGTCGCGACCGCGACGGTCGGCCTCGATAAAGAAGGGCTCGGTAAGGTAGTCGGTACCGACCTTCTCGAGCACATAGTCCTCGATGCCCTTGGGATAGCAAAAATCCTCTTCGGAAAACTCACCATCGTCGCCCTCGATGCGCAGGCGGAAGGTCACGTTGGCGTTGACCACGGCCTGACGGCGCATGGTCTCGCGATACCAATCGTGGGGGATACTGATGGAGGTAAAGACCTCAAGATCGGGACGCCACTTGATGGTGGTACCGGTGCGGTTCTCGTCGCTGGGCTCAATCTCGAGCGCCTTCTTTTTGGCGCCGACGACCTTGCCCTTCTTAAAGTGCAGGGAGTACTTGTTGCCGTCGCGCCAAACCGTGACGTCCATGTACTCGGAGGCGTACTGGGTCGCGCAGGAGCCCAGGCCGTTGGTACCGAGCGAGAAGTCGTAGTCGCCGCCCTGGTTGTTATTGTATTTGCCGCCAGCGTAGAGCTCGCAAAAGACGAGTTCCCAGTTAAAGCGCTTCTCGGAAGGGTTCCAGTCGAGCGGGCAGCCACGGCCATTGTCCTCTACCTGGATAGAGCCATCGCGAAAGGCGGTAAGGGTGATAAGTTTGCCGTAGCCCTGGCGTGCCTCGTCAACGGCGTTGGACAGGATCTCGAAGGCGGCATGCGCGCAGCCATCGAGTCCGTCCGAGCCAAAGATAACGGCGGGGCGCAGGCGTACGCGTTCCTCGTCCTTGAGCTGGCGGATACTGTCGTTACCATAGTTTGCGGTGTTTTTTGCCATACTCGCTCTCTCGGTGCTCCTTTGCTGCGTTTAAGTCATATAGATAGTCAAGGTAGCATAGCCCAGCCCACAGACGATTCCAACCAACACGAAATCCATCGAACAATCGTTCGGAATTTGGTGGAACAGCGTTTACTCGGACAAAACCGACTCGGTTCTGTCCGAGTAAGTTTGAAGGCGGCCGAATGCGTCTTGCTGCGTTTGCGGTTGGATACGTTGTCGAAAACGTGTCGTGCGGATTGTTGGATCGAATCGAACATTGGGACAAGCGTCTCGTTTTGTGGGCCGAGGGTATGTGAACTGGGGCCCTTTTGGTCTGAAAGGGGGTCTAGCGGGGCGTTATTTGGGCCACGGGTCACTTCGCCGGCGCCGTGTTTCGTCATACGCTCATTGTGGAAGCCGATGCCACGGGGCGACGAAGGCCTCGGGCAACGGATGAGCTGCAAGCGAAAGGAGCGGTGAGGATGATGAAGCCCATGACGAAGAAGCTGCTGTTAGGAATTCCCACCGTGGCGCTTTCGGCTGTGTTGGCGTGTACGCTTGCTGGCTGCGGCGGTAATGCGCCGAGTGGCTCGGGCGGGAGCGCACCTGTGCAGGAGAAGTCCAAGAAGGCCAAGGCCTATGATTCGCAGACGGTCGAGGTAGCAGGCATTACCTATGAGTCTGTGGCTCACGGTACGTTCTATCGCGGCGATGCCAAGCTGCAGGACGGCTTTTACCTGCACATCAAGATTACCAACAACAACACAAAGAACAGGACGTTCAGTTCCTTTAACGTGCATGCTGCCCAGGGCGATCTTGAGGCAGGCGACCCGTTGTTTACTTCCGGCAAGGCGGCCGTGCTCGACTACGTTGCAAGCGAGGCTCCCGATGAGCTGCACGAGGGCATCGACCTTTCAGAGAGGCCAGATATCGGCCCGGGCGAGACCGTTGAGTACGTGTATTTCTGGGCGCCCAAGATGGCGTACTACGGGCCCATCACTGTCGAGTTCGTAGACGCTTATGCCCCTGCCAAGAATCATGAGGCCATGCACTTTGACACCACGGGATGCGAGACCAAGGAGTTCAAGGCGGCCGGCGGTGTGGCCGATTCTGGTGACGCGGCCAACATGACCGGCATTGATTGCGCATCGTACAGTATCGAGGCCGCCGATGGGTACACGCTGGATTCGTCCAACGAAGAGCACGAAAAGGCAGACTTCTTCCACGACGAGACTGGAGGACGCCTGAACATCAGCATCTTCCCGCACTCGCCGGAGGAAGAGGTTGCAAGCCTAGAGCAGATCTACGAAGGCAAGGAGACAACAACCGACCAGGTCGAGTACAACGGCATAACGTGGCTGCGCTTTACCGGTCCCGACAACGGCCATACACTGTTTGCGACGGCTCCCGCAACGGGTGAAGCCGTCCGCGTATCGATCGGCTGGAAGATCGACTGGGATGCTGCCGTGCCCATGATGGAGGCGCTGAAGCTCAAGTAACGCCGCGAGTCTCACGTCAGGCGACTCAGGGCTGGCTCCGAGTTATCAGGGCCAGCCCTTTTGGTGTTCGATGAGCCGAGTCGGCGTCTCTCGCAAAGGTAACTGGGAGCTAGCGAGGCGTATCCGAATTGACCTCATCGGCGGTGTCGTTTTCGAGCGCCGTGCGGCGGGCGCTGTAGGCGACGAGGCCGGCGCCGGCTGCGGCGAGTGCTGCTGCGGCTGCCGTCAGGGGGACGTTGACATCGCCCGTGCCCGCAAGCGCGCCCGCTTTTCCGGAGCGCTTGTTATTGCCGTGGTCCTTGCCACTGCCGGAGCTGCTTCCGCCGGAGCTGCCTCCCGTGCCGGAACCGCCGCCACTCGAGCCGCCATCGCCGTCCGTCGTCATCGGGGCGTCGTGAAGTCCTGTCGTATCCGCGCTGTCGCATACGCCGACCTGAACTTCTGAGCGCTCGCATGCCGCGTCGGGCACATGAAGCTCGTGCAGTACGGCACCCAGCGCCGAGTTTGCCCCCGGTCGAATTTCCTCGAGCGTTACGGGATCGAGCGCCACCAGATTACGCGCCTTCGCATACAGCGTTACGCGTTTGCCCACTTCGTCGCTCCAACTCTCGGGAATGGCGAAGCTCATGCGGAACTGTGCCGTGCAACCTGGTGCCAGCACGGCGTTGCCACTGTCGGCTACCAGTGGGTGCGTTGCAAAACGTGCGCCCAGCGTCTCGAGCGCGTACTTCACGTGTGTCATGTCGTTGGCCGAAGCGTCCTCGGCAAGCTCTGGATCGTAGATCGATGCCATGCGTGTGTTCGCTCCGAACCCGATGGATGCGCTGGAGAACGGCTGGCTGGAGCCCTCTCGGTACAGATCGATCGTGCCGGCGGTCAGCAAGGTGTTGCCGTCGTTTCGCACCGTGACCATGAAGGATTCGCCTGCTGCTCCAGGCACCACCGCGCCCGAGGTAGCGACTGCGCCCGTCGGAGTGGCACACGCCACCAAGGGCACTTCGATGCCGTGCAGCTCTGCCTCGCTCTTCTCCGCGCTCACAATGTGCGTAGCGAGCGCGGAGAGCATGCTCCCCGACGTCAAAAATGTCGTTATCTGATCGACGGGATGGTCCAGCTCGCACATCACGAACGGCTCCGTAAACAGATCGCCTGCCAAGGTGCTGGCGAAGATGCGGAAGTGCTTGCCCATCACTGCTACCGGGTTGCCTTCTTCGTCGTAGGTTTGTCCCACCTTACCATCGGTGTTCTCTACATAGAGCACGCACCTGCCGTTGTTGCTTACGCTAAACGATGCCGGGCCACAGCCTGCGGCACCCACGGGCTGCGTTGCAAATGCCGATGCGCCTCGTGCCCAAGTAATATGCTGCAGTTGCTCGTTGACGGTAGCCAAAAAGCCCGTGTGCTGCGGCCACGGCACCGCGTGGGGTACTGTAGCATCTGGCGACATAACGCCCCAGCCCGCAATGGACTGGCCGATCACGGCGTACGATGCAGAGCCACAACCGCCTGCAGTCTCGTATGCAACGGGCACCACCATTTTGCCGTTGATATTCTCGGGCGCGCCGAGCTCGATGCTCGACGGTGCCTGCGGAAAGCGGAGGACCTGACGGAACGTGAGACTGTCGCCCGAAACGTCCGACCACAGGGTAAAGCACTCCAGCGCAACCTCGACCTCGCTGCCGAGCGCCTTTTCTGCGGTGGTTCCGCGGCGGTGGAGGTAGGCGCCCGACAGGCGCCCGTCGACAAGTGTCTTGCCCACCGTGATGCGTGGGCACTGCAGGCAATGGTAGCCATCCTCCTGAAGGCGGCCGCGCGAGATGCTGCGCCACGACGTGTGCGATATCACGCGAACTCCGTCGTTGCTTATGCGCAGGCGCACAACGGACAGTATGCCGGATGTGCTCGCCGTATCGAAAAGGGTGTCGTCGCCGTCACGCCGCTCGCCCGAGACCAGCAACACGTAGGCGTCCTGGTTTCCTCTTCCGTCCGTATATTCCACCACGTCGAAGTCGTAATCGTATATGCCGTCGCGCTCCACGTCGCCCTCGCCAAACCCAAGGGGAAAGTCCACAGGCGTGGGAGCGGACCACGTTCCGTTTGCCTTTGTGTGTACCACCAGGCGCGAGCGACCATTGTCGCCGTAGCGCACCGAGGCGATACGGAACAGGCATTCTACGCCGGCAATCATTGCCAGCTTCATGTGGGCTTCGCTGAGCACGCCAGCAAACAGCACGTTGTCGCTCGAGGGTTTTATGCCGCCACGCTCGTCCTCCGACACACCGGCAGAATTGGCGTTCGGGTCGGCAACGGTGTTCGTTGCCTGACCGATATAGGTGTACTCGTACATCGGCGCGGCGTTTTCGTCGTTCCCTATCAGTGCATGGACGAAATGCTCGATCTGTCCCGTGTCGTCGCTTTCTGCATCCGCCTCGAGCTCAATGCACGTGACCGCTTGATCCCAATCGCGCACGACAGGCGCGGCGTTTATCGCGGTGGCTGCAACCTCGGCGCGTGCGAGCAGCTCGGCGTTGGTGACGATGGTGGCCGATGCGATAAATTGCGGCACGCCGCCCGCCTCGATGTTGCCGGGCGTGCCGAAGCGGGCATCCAGCGTGTAAGGCGTATCTCCACCCAATGCGAGCTCAGAGCGCTGGAGCACATACTGGTTGCCATTGTTCACCGACATATTCCACGAATCGAGGAGTGTGGGCCACGACCCCGACCAAGCCTTGGTGGTCCACTTGAACATTACAAACTGGAGTATCACATCGACATCGACGTCTGCACCTACGCGCAGCCGCGGAAGCTGGTGTCCATCTGCCTTCTCATACCCAATGAACAGCGTGAGGGATGCGGCGCCGCGCACGGCAGACGAAGCGACGCCTGCAACGCCGGCGCCAAAGGTGACGGCGAGCCCGATCTGGATGGTGAACGAGCCCGAGGTGTTTGAATAGTCGAGCGAAATGTTTTTAAAAAACGCCGCGCCGCTGCCGTGCGTGTGGGCACCCACAGCGAGCGCCAGCTTCGCCAGCACCCAGGGGTTGACGTTTAGGAAAAACGGCACCGGTCCTAGGGTAAACTGCTCGGTCCAATTGAGGTCGGTTCTTACCTGGAAGAGGGCCTTAATATTGCCGTATGCGGGGTCGTTGTTGTTACCCCAGGTTTTGCCCACCCAATCGTAGGCGAGCGAGCCGTACACCTGTGTTGCGATATCCATCGTGAATAGCAGCGTGCAATGGTGGCGAAGGAGCTTGGTGTTTCTTGGATCGGTGCCCGAACCGGCACTCATGCTCTTGTACTGGTTCCACTTCCCCTCCATTTCGTCGAGGTAGCGGTTTGCCTGCTTGGCGCCCGACTCGCGCGGCGATTTCTTCCAGTATTCCGGATCAGGGTTGCCCGAATCGTTCATATAGCTGGCTGGTTTGTATCCTCCGCCAAACAGCACGTATCCAGCAAACGAGAAATCGAAGAGGATCGGAAATGTGGGCATCCAACACGTGAACTTATTGCCGCCGATACCGGGAAACGCCGCGGGGAAATCAAACGGAGTGATCTCTTGGTCCATGGTGGTGGGAATGATGGTGGTCGAGCCCGATTCCGCCTTTGCGGCCGGCGCGGTGACAACGGCCATAGGGGATGAGAGCGTGTAGGTTTTGCCCTGGTAGTCGAGCATAAAGCGCAGCTTGCACCCTTCCTCCAGAAGGCCCGAAGCTGCATCGAGGAACGTGTCTTCGAGCGTGAACGTCGCCAGATTATCCGCGCCCGATGCGCTGGCCTTGATCTGGCCGATCTGCGTGACGGTTTCGGTTGAGCTGCCCGCAGAGGGCATCACTTTATTGATATGCAACGTTGCCTGCCCGCCCTGCGGCAGATGAGCCTGCACGGTAAAAGCGTGCGTGTCGGGCTGGTCGTTTGCTGCTTCGTCCGCTGGCATTGCCATAAACGTGGCGTCGGCGTACTGGATGTCCCATTCGTCGAACGTGAGCTGTCGAAAGTACGGCTCGCCATCGGAGAGCGGACGTGTGGGTGCGGTAATAGCGGTGCCGCCCTGGATACGCGCAAGGGGAATCTCGACATCGCGGTAGCCTGCCATGCTAATGGAGATGCCGCCGTTAAAGTCGTACGCGTCGAGAAGCGTTGCCTCGTCCACGTAGCCTTCTGAAAGAGGGGCGACCTCAAAGATGGCCGTGCCTTCGTCATCGGTCGTGGCGGTGAGCTGCTTGCCTGCGGCATAGCGCGATATGAGCGTGACCTGGGCACCCGTGATGGGCGTATTCTTGTTGGCGACGTCGACCACGACCACACCGAACATGGTGCGCGAGAGAACGAGCACCCTGAAGGGGTCTTTTTCGTCGGCATGGGCTTCGGTGGGTGCGAACGGCAATATGAAGGCGTTTGCGCTTCCCGGCACGCGCGGCATCATAATGCTCGCCAGCGAGGACGCTCCGGCGACAAGTAACGAACGGCGATCAAGCATCTTGGGCTCCCATCCCGCAAGTATCGGTGGAAATAATCCAATTTTGCGAGAAGGCGCCCCGTGGCGGTAGTGCCGTTCAAGGGTCAAAATGTCCAAATTGATCGAGCGAAGCGCCGGGTTCCGGAACGCGTTCGATGCGCTTGGTAGTCCGGTCGCTAACGTAACATATGCGCGACCAGCTCGGCGCGTGTGCCGATGCCAAGCTTTGCGTATACGCCGGATAGGCGGTTTTTGACGGTGCCCGGCGATACTCCCATATGGCGTGCGATTTCGGCGTTGGTCCACCCACGACAGGCGAGCATGGCCATGGTGAATTCCGTGGTCGTTAGATCGTCGGCAACGTCCTCGCCCGAATCGGGGTTGTGGATGCGCCGCCAGCCGTAGCTGAAGCGGTACGTGATCTCGATGATGCGCGCGAAGTCGTCAGGGTATTGCGTTTTTAGGCATGCCTCGATAAGCCCCTGTAAAAGGCCGTGATGCTCGCCAATGAGCTCAATAAGGCCGTCGGGACGCGCAATGTTCCAAGCAACTCCGAAGTGCGTTTTTGCGGCGTCGATGTCCTTGGGGCTCATGCATGCCATGGAAGCTGCCAAGTGCAGGAACAGCTCCGAGATGGGATAACTTCCCTGTTTCATGATCAGGGCGTTTTCCGCCATGCCCAGGCTGCGGCCATATTCGCCGCGCAGGTACAGGGCATGCGCCATCACGTAGCTGGCGAACAGGCGCAGACCTTCGGGCAGATGCGCCGCAAGCGGATAAAACTCTTCGGCAGAATACGGGGAAGGCAGGTGTAGCAGGACGCTCGCGGCCGAGGCGAACAGGATATGTGTGGCGTGGACGGCAGGCGATTCATCGTCAGGTGGCGTATCGAGGATGCCCGCAAGGCAACGGCGGGCATCGGCGATACGGTTGAGCGACAGACTGGCATATCCGCAGATAAAGCATGCGGAATAGCGCAGTGCGGGGTCGGTGGCGTCAAGATAGGGGCGTGCTGTCTCGGCGGCGAGCGTGGCCTGTCCGCGAAAGTACAGTGCTTCTGCCGTGGCGATGGTGCGTGAATCGGGGTTGGAAATGCCTGCAACCGCAGCGTCAATCTGCCCCGGCACAAAGGCAGTGCACATCAACGGCATGGGAATGCGCGGGTAGCCATCGCAGTCCATCTTCCATCTCCCATCAGGTGGCAACAATGCAGCAATTGTACTCCTGTTGCTCGGGACCCCTTTCGTTTTACTGTTCGGTTAATGCTACGGATCGTTTTGGAAGGCTTACGAGCATGGTGGTCCCGTTCTCAGAACTTGCTTCGACCTCTACCGTGCCACCGTGAAGCGCTGCAATCTCCCAAACGAGCGCTAGTCCGAGTCCTGCGCCGCCGTATGCCCTGCTGCGGGATTTGTCTAGACGAAAGAACGGCTGGAAGATGCTCTCTCGGTACTGCTTGGGTATTCCCGGGCCCTCATCTTTGACTCGCAGGAGCGCGTGGCTGTCGCTGTCGCTGATGGAGACGTTGACAGCCGAGCCGGAGCGGCTGTAGCGGATGGCGTTTTCGACCAGATTGAACACCAGCCGATAGAGGAGCGTATCACTTCCGATTGTCAAAGCGTCTCCGGCGCAATCGAGGGCTATGCCCTTATTCTCGGCAAGTGGCGCAAGGTCGGTGAGGACCTCTTCGGACAAGGGGCCAAGTTCAACATCGTCCTCGCAAGGAACGTTGCGGAGCTCACTCATCTCGAGCAATACCTTGGTCATTCGAGACATGCGCTCGGTTTGTTCTTGTAGCAGGCCGAGCAGCTCGGCTGTTTCGGGTTGCAAACCGGAGTGCTCGGAGATGAATAGTTCAATCTGTGCTTGCATAAGGGAGAGCGGGGTGCGCAGCTCGTGTGCGGCGTTGCCGGTAAACTGACGCTGTGCAGAGAACCCTTCGCAAAGACGGGCAATCATGTCGTTGAAAGAGGCGCTGCATCGTTGTAGCTCGGTGGGCACATCTTCGCTGAGCTTAATTTCGCTTAGGTTGTCAGGCTGCACGCGCTCAACCTGGGCCGCAAAAGCCCGCAGCGGTTTGAGTGCACGGCCGCTCACAAAGTATGCCAGCGCGCCGCCAAGGAGTGTGACTCCAGCCGTGATGTACCAGGTTGTCGTGCCAAAAGACTCTTGTGCGTCGTTTACGACGACCGTGACCTCGTCATCGAGGGCTGCTTGTGTTGGGTCAAACGCCTGGGGCGAATCCGCGCCGGTAGCGGTAAAGGCCGAGATGTCACTGCCGATGGCATCCATGTAGCGCATGCCCGTATAGCCGACCAGGCAGTTCGTCAACACGCACGCTGCGCACGTGAGCAGCGCCGTCATAATCGTTATGCGCCATTGCAGCGAAAGCCTTTTCATTCGCTATCCTCCATAACGTAGCCCTCTCCAATCCGATTGCGAATCGGGTCGTATCCCAAAGCGCTGCGTAGCTTTTTGCGGAGTGACGAGATGTGAACGCGGGTTGCGTTGCTAAAGCTGTTCACGCTGCTATCCCAAACGTGCTCGATAAGCTCCTCTTGACTTACCGGACGCCCCTGATTAAGCATCAGGTATTCCAAGATTCCCGTTTCCTTGCGCGTAAAAGATAAAGCCTCGCTGTCCACGGAAGCGATGCGCGCCTTGGTGTCAAAACGGAGCTTTCCGCAGGTTAAAACTATGTCGCTTTGTGTAAAGCGTCTGAGGGTAAGGCTGCGAATCCTTGCCGCAAGCTCGTCCAGATGAAACGGCTTGGTGAGGTAATCGTTGGCGCCGGCATCGAGTCCGGCGACTTTATCGGATACTTCGCCGCGTGCGGACAGAATCAGTACCTTAGTCTCGCAGTCAGTTTTCCTAAGTTCCCTGAGCACGGTCATGCCGTCGATGCGGGGAAGGTTGAGGTCGAGTACCACGAGGTCGAAGGCCTCAACGTTCAGTAGGTCGAGCGCCTCCTGTCCGTCGTGACAGCAGTCGACGCTGTACGCCAAGTTTCGCAAGCTGCGCGCGATTGCGTCACACAGCGCCCGCTCGTCCTCGACGATCAAAATACGCATAACAGTCTCCTTGCACATTTCAAATCGCGCTTAACACGGATTTTATAGCCGATATGGTCCAATGGTCGCGTTACGAAAGGAGTGGTCAGGTTGTTCAAAGCGGTAAAACCCGTGGTACAGGTCGCTTTGTTGATCGTCGGAATTGCCATGGTGTGCTTTGGCGTTATGCGTGGCGAGGCGGATGCCGTGCTGGCCAAAGCGATTAGGCTGTGCTTGGAGTGTATCGGAATTGGATAAAAGAGAAAACACTGCGTCGCATGTTTTGGCTCGATTTCGCGGATTCATTCAGGCGGCGGCGACGCTCGTCACCAACATTCACCTGCCAAACTTTGCCAAAGGCGGCATCTATCAGGGCGCGGGAAAAACAGTCTGCGTACCTGGACTTAATTGCTATTCGTGCCCCGCGGCATCGGGTGCGTGCCCCATCGGGTCGTTCCAGTCGGTGGTAGGTTCATCCAAGTTCAACTTTTCTTACTACGTCACCGGTACGCTCATTTTGCTCGGCGTGCTGCTGGGACGCTTTGTATGCGGCTTTCTGTGCCCGTTTGGCTGGCTGCAGGAGCTGCTTCACAAGATTCCCGGCAAAAAGATTTCGACAAAAAGGCTCAAGCCGCTCACGTACATCAAGTACGTTGTGCTGCTGTTTGCCGTGGTGCTGCTGCCCGTCTTGGTGGTTAACGACGTGGGGATGGGAGACCCGTTCTTTTGCAAGTACATCTGTCCACAGGGTGTGCTCGAGGGCGCCATTCCGCTGGCGGCTGCCAATGCCGGCATTCGATCTGCGTTGGGACAGCTCTTTACTTGGAAACTTGCCGTTCTCATTGCCGTGGTAGTGCTGAGCGTTTTGTTCTACCGCCCCTTCTGCAAATGGATTTGTCCACTCGGCGCATTCTATGCGCTCATGAATAAGGTGTCCCTACTGGGGATCCGGGTCGATGCATGCAAATGCGTCTCGTGCGGCAAGTGTTCAAAGGTTTGTCAGATGGACGTTGATGTGGTCCGCGCGCCCAATCATGCCGAATGCATCCGGTGCGGAAAGTGCATCGGGGCCTGTCCCGTCGATGCCATCAGCTATCGCTATGGCCTGGATGTGTCGGCGGAAAAGCTCACCTTGACCGCCGATAAAAAGTAAACAAGCTTCGACAAAACGGAGGAATGACCATGAAGCTTTCTAAGATTGCGGCCCTGTTTATGGTGCCGGTATTGGCCTTGTGCCTTGTGGCATGTTCGGCGCCCGGTGGCAATGCGAGCGAATCTGCGAGCTCCGATCCTAAGATCGCAGAACTCACTGCGCAGAAGCCGGCCAATGCCGACGAGGCCGCCGAGCTGTATGCGAAGCTCATGCAGAAGGAGAACGAGATCTTTTCGAGTGATAACGCGCTGTGGGAAAAGGTATTCAATGCGGCAAATAAAGACTCGGCAATGATTGAGGACGGCAGCAATTACGGCGATTTCCTGCTCAAGACCATCGACGGCGCCAAGGATGAGTTCACGGCGGATGAGCTTAAGACGCTCAAGGCCGGTGCACAGCAGATCAAGGAGATCGAGGACAAGCTCGAGAGCTTGGAGAAGGAGTTCCCCGGCTGTGGAAGCACGCCGAGCGCAGGCGAGAGCGTCGACGCTTCGACCGCTGGCATGACGGCCGGCGCCAATGCTTCGAGCGAGGCGACGAAGTTCCCCAGCTTTACGGGCAAGGACCTGGATGGCAACGACGTGAGCAGCGACGAGCTGTTCTCTAAGAACAAGGTCACCGTCATGAACTTCTGGTTCACCACTTGCAAGCCGTGCGTGGGCGAGCTGGGCGATCTTGAGAAACTGAATCAGGAGCTTGCCGAGAGGGGCGGCCAGGTCGTGGGCGTCAATTCCTTTACGCTCGATGGCAACAAGGGCGAGATTGCAGATGCCAAGGACGTGCTGAGCAAGAAGGGCGTGACATATAAGAACATCTGGTTCAAGTCGGATAGCGAGGCCGGCAAGTTTACGTCAAATCTGTTCTCGTTCCCGACGACGTATGTCATCGATCAGAATGGCAACATCGTAGGGGAGCCCATCGTGGGCGCCATCAGCTCCGCTGAGCAGCGCGCAGCGCTCGACAAGCTTATCGACCAGGCGATTGCGAATAGCGAGCAGTAGAAAACGCGTAAAGCATGGCGATGATCGTGCACCGATGTGCGGAGTAGTCTGCTGCCTTTCAAGATAATCTCCACCATATAGAGGCCCCACTTGGGGCCTCTTTTTTGGGCGCCGTCCCGTTCGTTTTTTGGCGCGGTTCCCTACATTCCTCACTGGCGCCGGTAAAAAATGGGGATAGAGTAGGACAAACGCGTCGAATACGAACGGCGGGGGAGAGCGGGCGAGTGCGCCCGCGTGGGAGAGGTTGCCGTCCATGTTGGAGCTCAAAGGTATTTGCAAAAGGTACGTTACGCAGTCGTTTACGCAGGTGGCGCTCGACAACGTAAGCCTGTCTTTTCGCGATAACGAGTTCGTGGCCATTCTGGGTCCCTCGGGCTCGGGCAAAACTACGATGCTCAACGTTATCGGTGGGCTCGATCATTTCGATTCCGGTGACTTGCTGATCGACGGCATATCGACCAAGGACTTTCACGATCGCGATTGGGATGCCTACCGCAACAACCGCATCGGCTTTGTGTTCCAAAGCTATAACCTCATTCCGCATCAGACCATTTTGGAAAACGTGGAGCTGGCGCTCACGCTCACGGGCGTGGGACATGCCGAGCGCCGCCAGCGTGCGCGCGAGGCGTTGGAGAAAGTCGGCCTGGGCGAGCACGTTAACAAGCGCCCGAGCCAGCTTTCGGGCGGACAGATGCAGCGCGTGGCCATCGCCCGCGCCCTGATCAACGACCCCGAGATCGTGTTGGCAGACGAGCCGACCGGCGCCTTGGATTCCACAACGTCCGTGCAGGTCATGGACTTGCTCAAGGACGTGGCGCGCGACCGCCTGGTTATTATGGTCACGCACAATCCCGAGCTGGCGTATCAATACGCCACGCGTATCGTCAACCTGGCAGACGGCAAGATCACCGACGATTCCGACCCCTTCGATGTTGCCAAGGCCGCGCGTCGCGAGGCAAAGCCTACGCGCAAAACCTCGATGAGCTTTGTGACGGCGCTGGGGCTTTCTGCCCGAAACCTTATGACCAAAAAAGGCCGTACGGCCATGACGGCCTTTGCGGGGTCGATTGGCATTATCGGTATCGCGGCGATCTTGGCGCTCTCCAACGGCGTGAACAACTACATCAAAAAGGTCGAGGAGGATACGCTCTCGAGTTACCCGCTTACGATCTCCAAGCAGGACTACGACCTGTCGTCTATGATGGGTGGTCAGGGGGCTGCGGATGACGAGGCGTCCAACGGCGGGGATTTGTTCGACGACGGTACCGACGGCAAAGCTCAGGGAACCGATAAGATTCCCGTGGTCACGGCCGTAAAGGATATGTTTGCAAGTGTTAAGTCCAACGACATGACGAGCTTTAAGGCATGGCTCGATGCCGGTGGCGACGGCATCGACAAAGAGGTCAACGCTATTCAGTACGGCTATGGCGTAACGCCGGTTGTCTATCGCGCGGGCAAGGGAGACGAGAAGCCCGTGCGTCTGGTGCCCAATGCCATGACCGAGGCCATGAGCGGCGGCGCGAGCTCGGCAGCAACGGTGAGCATGGAGTCCATGGGAACCTCGGTCTTCAACGAAATGATTGACGACCAGAGCCTGCTCGACAGCCAATACGACGTCGTGGCGGGGCATTGGCCTACGTCTGCTAACGAAGCCGTGATGGTGCTTTCGAGTCGCGGCACGGTGGGCGACTACACGCTCTACAGCATCGGTGCGTTGGATATCAATGAACTCAACGATCTGGTTAACAGCGCCATGACGGCTGACGGTGGGGTCGAGACGCCCGAGACCGGCGCCGACTTTACCTACGACGATGCGCTGTCCACGACGTTTAAGGTGTTGTCGCCGGCCGATGCCTATCGCAAAAACGAAGAGACCGGCATGTGGACTGACATGTCTGGCGACGCCGATTTTATGACGGCCAAGGTTGCCAACGGTATTGACGTGCACATTGTGGGCGTGGTGCGACCCAACGAGACGGCCAACGCGAGCGCGTTGTCCCCGGGCATTGCCTACACGCATGCGCTGACTCGCCAGCTTATGGAGCGCGCCGCCGATTCGCAGATTGTGCAGGAGCAGCTTGCCCACCCCGAGACGGATGTCTTTACGGGCAAAACCTTCGACGAACTGCAAGGCGAGGCCAAGCAAGGCGTTGATCTGGGCAGCATGTTCAGTGTGGACGAGGCGGCGCTCAAGAGCGCGTTTTCGTTTGATGCGTCTGCGCTCTCGGGTGCGGCCGGCGACGGCATTGATCTTTCGGGCGTCGATCTGTCGGGCCTGGATATTGACCTTTCGGGCGTTGGCAAGGACATCGACTTTGGTGACATCATGGCCAAAGCGCCGGCTCCAGATTTCTCGGGCATCTTTGACGGCCTGGAACTCACGCCCGAGCAAATGCAGCAGGTGGGAACGCTAGCCAACCAGCTGTTTGAGAGCTTTTTGCAGTCTGATCAGTTTAGGGCGCTGTCACCCGATGATCTTAAGGACGCGTCAAAGCTTGCTGCCGCATTCTCGGCGTATCTTGAGAGTGATACGGCAGCCCAGCAAATCCTGGCCCAGCTCAAAGCGCTCGGCGGCGATGCCCTGGCCGAGCGCCTGCAGCAGGCGATGACCGACTATGTGCAAAAGCAGCTGGCTCCGTATCTGCAGCAGGCTATGGATCAGGTGATGAAGGCGATCAGCGAGCAGATAGCATCGACGGTATCGTCCCAGCTCAAGGCGGGCGCAGCAGGGCTCATGGGCCAGATGGCGACGCAGATGTCGTCGAGTTTTGCTAACCTGGCGAGCGCCATGCGCGTGGATGCGAGTGCCTTTGCTCATGCCATCCACTTCAACATGGACGCTGAGGACCTGAGTTCGCTCATGATGAGCTATGCGAAGGCGTCGAAGCTCACCTACGACAACAATCTGACCACGTTGGGCTATGCGGACGAGGCAGACCCCATCTCGGTCAAGATTTTCCCGCGCGACTTTGAGGCCAAGGAGCGCGTGCTCGATCACATCGACGCGTACAACAAGCAGGTTAAAGCCTCTGGCCACGATGAACAGGCAATCTCATACACCGACTACATGGGCATCATCATGGGTTCGGTGACCGACATCGTGAACACCATCAGCTTGGTGCTCATCGCATTCGTGAGTATCAGCCTGGTGGTGAGCTCCATCATGATCGGCATCATCACCTACATCAGCGTTCTGGAGCGCAAAAAGGAGATTGGCATCCTGCGTGCGATCGGCGCGTCGAAGCGCAACGTGGCCAACGTATTCAATGCCGAGACCTTTATCGAGGGCCTCATCGCCGGCGTCTTTGCCATTGTCGTCGTGGTGGCCGTAAGCTTTCCGGTTAATGCCTGGGCGCTTGCTGCCAAACAAGTACCCAATCTGATGAGCCTGCCCGTGCAGGATGGGCTGGTGCTCATCGCGATTTCGGTGCTGTTGACGGTCGTTGCCGGTTTGCTGCCGGCCCGAAGCGCATCCAAAAAAGACCCTGTAGAAGCCCTACGCTCCGAATAATGTGACAAAGGGACAGCCCTTTTGCCACATTGAGTGGCTTGTAAATCGAGGTCTAATACTTTTCCAAGAAGTGAACGAGTAAAAACGGACCCCCGAAGCATCGACACTTTTGAGATGCAATTTCCTGCGGTTTTGTCAGCCAAATCCTGCGGTTTTGACGTCTGAAAATGTCGATGCTTCGGGGGTCCAAAAACGGTCGTTCACTTCTCGGGAAAAGTATTAGACCTCGAGATATAGACGATGTTTGCGAGCGGCAATTAGAGTGCAAGCCTTTAGTTCTTCTTTGCGGAGAGCATGAGCCTAATTTCCGGATGGGTGTACTCGTCGAACTCTTCCTCGGGCTCGGTGTCAAAGGTGTAGTACGACTTGATAGATTCGTCCTCCGTCTTGATGCTGATTTCTTCATATAGGGATCCGGCTAAAAATGCCTGTTTAAATTCATCCGACAGGCTGCATGGCGTGAGGAGGCCCGGTGCGGCAACGGAAATGTCCAACCCGTTGAGCGGGGCACAGAGCGTCGCGATGTCCTGCTCGGCGCGGGCGAGGTTGTCTGCAAGGCTTGCCTCGGGGTCGATCTGGCTGGTGTAATCGACGTCCGTGAGCATGCCGTCTGCATCGAAAGAAAGGTAGACATAGGCTGCTTGAGCGCCGAGGTCATTATCGCGCAGATAGCCGATAATGCGATAGCCGTAGTCGTGATACGACTCATATGGGTCGTCTGCCGCAACGCGTTCGCACACGGGCTCCAAGGCATCTTGCGCGATGGCGAGCTGCTCAGCGGCTGCAGCCTTTCTTACCTGTAGCTCGTTATTCCCCTGGACAAACTGCGGGATGTAGACGCCAAGCAGCACAATGGCGGGCGCCACTGCGAGAGCTATGATCTGCTTCTTGACGCTTGGAATCGTCACGTCGTATGCGGCCGCCATGGCCTCGGCATTGCTCGAGGTTTCGGCTAGCACGTCCGCCGCGGTGGCAACTGCCCCTACGGCGCCGGCAATCTCTGCGGCGCCGCCCAGGTTGCGTGCGAGATCGTTGTCACTGTTCTTGAGCAGGCGGCCGGCAGCTTGCGTGGCGAGCACACCGGCGACCTCCGCGGAACGGTCTTTGTTGGTTTGGGCCACCGCAAGCCTGCTCTGCAGCTCCTTCCACTGTTTGCCCCGCATTCCAAAGCGCGGCGCAAGAGCGCAATAGCAAAAGACGACGAGTTCGATTACGGTGAGTGCGATGGCGGTATATATGCCCGCGGGTTGGAATTCCTTTTGGTGGAACGCGATATCGTTGATCATTTGGAGCGGCAGCATGAGCAGACATGCTACGAACGACATGACGAGTGTGGTCGCTGCGATCTTGGGGTATGTGCAGTACCGCTGGATGCGTTTCTTTTCTTGTTCGGTGAGCTGCTGCATGGGGTCCTCGATCCTCATCGTTTTCGGGGGCGATGCGCACGCGCTCTTTAGTATAAATGAGTGGGGCGTCTATTATTCAAACATAGTGTCAACAGCGTGGTGTTGGTGGTCGTCGCGATCATGAACGTCGTTTTTGGAGCACGGAGTCGCTGTCGTGGGGCGAATGACGCGCAAGGGGGTTGCCGTGGGACAGTCTCTCACTGTTTGTGAGCGCCAGCAAATCGAAGGTGAATGGTTTTCAGAGAAGTGAACGACCTAATTTGGACCCCTGAAGCACCCACGTTTTTCGACGCTAAAACCGCAGGATTTGAGTGATAAAACCGCAGGAATTGGCCTTCCCAAAGTGTCGATGCATCGAGGGTCCGATTTCACCCGTTCACTTCGCGGAAAAGCATTCACCTTCGTTGCGTAAGGCGACGGATGGAAGGGTGATTATCGTCAAGCAGCTACCTCTGCCTTGTGAATCATCTGAAGCACAAGGCATAATGCATGTAACAAGGGGGCGGTTCCTTTGTCACATCCGTTGATATGAGAGAAGAGTAGATGATTCTTTCGCTTGCCCCTATGGAGGGGATTACCGGGCATGTGTTCCGTCGCGTGCATGCGGAGTGCTTCGGTGCGCTCGATTGCTATTACACGCCGTTTTTGCCGCCGCCGCGGGTGGGAAACCGCTTTGGCGGCAAGGCGTTTAAGGAGATCGATCCTGCCAATAACCAGGGGCTCAACGTAGTGCCTCAGCTGATGTCCAAGAACGCGGACGAGTTTGTGTGGGCGGCACAGGTGCTCGCCGACATGGGCTACCGCGAGGTCAATCTCAACTTGGGTTGCCCTTCGGGAACGGTTGTCGCCAAGGGCAAGGGCTCGGGCTTTCTGCGCAATCTCGACGAGCTCGAGGCGTTCTTAAGCGATGTGTGCGAGCGGTCGCCGTTGCCGGTGTCGGTAAAAACCAGGCTGGGGTTGGAACGCGATGACGAGTATGAGCGTGTGCTCGATCTGTACTGCCGCATGCCGCTGGCAGAGCTGATCGTGCATCCGCGCGTACAAAAGGACCGCTATACGGGCACGCCGCGCAAGGAGTTCTATGGCGAAACGCTGGAGCGTGCGCCGTTTCCGGTGGCATACAACGGCGACATTTTTGATCTTGAGGATATGGACGCGCTGGTGGAGGCCTATCCCGGCACGCGCCATGTGATGTTGGGGCGCGGCCTGCTCGCGAACCCCGCTCTGGCTCGTATGGTCAACGGCGGTCCTGCTGCCACGGCAGCCGAACTGCAGCGTTTCCACGACATGCTATTCGCGGCCTATGCAGAAGAGATTGGTGGCAATGCGGTCTTTCGCATGAAGGAGTGGTGGTTCTACGCCAAATGCGCCTTCGCCGATCACGCTACCGTTCACAAACTCGTACGCAAGACTAAAAAGGTCGACGAATACCGCGCCGCCGTCGAGCGCGTCTTTCGCGAGCAGCCACTTGCACCCATAGCCCGCTTCCACGGCTAGCTAGCCATTGGAGACGTTCTTTAACGACTAGTCATTTAAGAACGTCCCCGATGAATATGTTGCACTAGAGCAGGTTCTTCCGTATCCATGCGATGATGTCGCTCGATTCGTAGAGTGGCTTGCCGTCGATGAACAGGCAGGGAACCTGGCGTTTTCCGCCGACGGCGATGAGTGCCTGCTCAGCATCGCCGTCGGTCGAGATATTGCGCTCGGGAATGGTCACGCCGTTATCGGCCAAAAAGCGCTTGACCTTTATGCAATACGGGCAGCCGGTCATAACGTACAGTGCGAGCTCATGATTAGTAGCCATAGGTCTCCAATCGGTTGCGGTTTTGATTGAAATACCCAAAGCCGCCGCGGTCTATGCGCGCGTCAACGACGACTCGATGGCCTGAACCAGAAACGCCGTGGCTCCGGTGCCGCAGGGCTTGTCGTAGTAGTCAACAAAGCGCTGGTCGGCAAGATAACCGTGGGCGAGGCCCAGGTATGCTTCGTCTTGGGGCTCGTGTCCCCAGTTAAGGGCAATCCATCGACGGTGCATTGCGACAAGTTTGTGGGCCTCGTTGCTCTCTGGGTCGCCAATGCCCATGGCAATCGAAAGCTGGCCCAGAACAGCGCGTTCAAGTTCCTTCATGTCGTTCCATGTCTGAGGATCCATGTCCAGCAGCGCCTCGTTTGCTGCATCGATAGCCTCATCGCCATAGCGCGTCCGCGCTTCGGCGCCGTAGCGCTCCTCGTTTTCCTGCACGGTGTGCCAGCGCTCCAGTTGCGGCAGGACGGCGCCCATGAGCGAGACGGCTTCGTCGAGCGACATGCCGGTGTTTTGCGCCAGCCGCGGGGCACAATCCTCGATCATTGCCTCCATGGTGGTGTCGTAGGTGTAATGGCCATGGTCGTAGCACCACTTGCAGTAATGATCGGTCGCGGTACCCGCAGCATCGGTGCCGCAGTCGTCGGGCGTGAGTATCATGCCGCAGCTCTGGCAATAGTGCTCGGGCATTTCAAGCAGATGAGACAGTGGCTCGCCGGTCACGGCGGCGATGAGCTTCATCATGTCGATGCCCGGTATGACCTCGCCACGCTCCCAACGGCTGACGGCTTGGCGTGTGACGAAGAGCTTGGCGGCGAGCTGCTCTTGGGTAAGGTGATGGGCGCGACGGACAGCGATGAGCTTTTCTGCAAAGGCCATAGCGGCTCCTTTCTGCTGGTTGATGGCTTAAGCATACGCGGCGGCAGGTGCCCTTCCAAGCAACCGTTGGTTGCACGACGGGGGACCGCGGCGAAGAATTGCGCGCAACGTCCCACGCCTCCATGCCGTACAATGACCGGCATGGAACCTATTGCACACATACATACCGACCTGCCGCAGAAGTTCGGCATTCCGCGCAACAGCTTTTTGGCGCCTCATCTGCAGGGACGCATCGTTTTTGAGCCGGAATTTGCCTCCAATGCAGCGGTTGAGGGTCTGGACTCCTTCTCTCACCTGTGGCTGCTGTGGCGCTTCGAAAACGGAACGCCCGGCGGCACGGCTAAGGACATAGTTGCCGATGCCAAGTCGCAGGACAGGTCCGGCACCAACGCAAAATGGTCGAAAACTGTGCGTCCGCCGCGCCTGGGTGGAGCCGAGCGTGTGGGCGTCTTTGCCACGCGCAGTCCGTTTCGCCCTAATCCCATCGGGCTCACCTGCGTCAAGCTCGATCGTGTCGAGCTCACCGACGATGGCCCCATCATTCATGTGCTGGGGGCCGATTTGCGCGACGGCACGCCCATCTACGACATTAAGCCCTACATTCCGTTTGCGGACTGCCACCCGGATGCAACGGGCGGCTGGATTGAGGATGCTCCGTGGCAAGAGCTCGACATCGAGTTTCCGCAGGCGCTGCAAGACACAGTCCCAAGCGCAAAGCTCTCCGGCTTGATAGAGGTGCTCCGCCAAGATCCGCGCCGTGCAGGCAGCAAGCACGAGCCAAACCGCGTCTATCATCTGGCCTTCGCCGGGTTCGACATATCTTTTACGGTCGATAAGACCCAGCTAACCGTAGTCGCCGTCAACGACGCGTGAGACTAACCAGCCATTCGTCCGCACCCGTCAAATTAAGCGCCAAACCCCGCGCCAAAACCGCCCACGCCGGTGGACAATAACGCCTATCGAAACAGTCTACTTTGCACGGGAGTCCAGTATGAAATACGACTTCACTTCAATCATCGACCGCCACGGCATGGACTCCATCGCCGTTGACTCCTGGGGCGAGATCCCCGGTATGGCTCCGAACGCACCCGACGAGGGCTTCGACCGCATTCCCATGTGGGTGGCCGACATGAATTTTGCCACGGTGCCCACGGTCCAGGAGCGCATCATTCAGCGTGCCCAGCACCCCATGTTTGGCTATTTCGATCCGCGCCCCGAGTATTTTGACCGCATCATCGAATGGCAGAGTCGCCGCAATGGTGTCGAGGGCCTGCGCCCTGAACATATCGGCTACGAAAACGGCGTGCTGGGCGGTGTCGTGTCGACGCTGCGTGCGTATGTCCAGCCGGGCGATGCGGTGTTGGTCCACAGCCCTACCTACATCGGCTTTACCAAGTCCATTGAGGCCGCGGGCTATCACATTGTCCACAGCCCGCTTAAGCTCGACGACCAGGGCGTGTGGCGTATGGACTTTGAGGACATGGAGCACAAGCTCGCCCAAAACCATATCCATGCCGCGGTGTTTTGCTCACCGCACAATCCCTGCGGCCGCGTATGGGAGCGCGACGAGATCGAGCGCGCCATGGACGTTTATTGCCAGCACGATTGCGTGGTGATCTCGGACGAGATTTGGTCCGATATCATTCTGCCGGGGCACAAGCATATCCCGACGCAGTCGGTGAGCGAGGATGCCCGCATGCGCACGGTCGCCCTCTACGCGCCCAGCAAGACGTTTAACCTGGCGGGCCTTGTCGGCAGCTACCACATTGTCTACAACGAGACGCTGCGTGACCGCGTGTGCGCCGTGTCCAACAAGACTCACTACAACGAGATGAACGTCCTCTCCATGCATGCGCTTATCGGTGCCTACCAGCCGCAGGGCTACGAGTGGGTGGACGAGCTCAACCAGGTGCTTGCCGGCAATATCGAGTATTTCTGCACGTATGCAGAAAAACACTGGAAGGGTATCGCGTTTTCACGTCCGCAGGGCACGTACATGGTGTTTCTGGACTGCACCGAGTGGTGCCGAGAGCATGGCCGCGATATTCAGTGGTTGCTCGATGAGGGGGCACGCGTGGGCGTGGGGTATCAGGACGGCCGCCCGTTCCACGGGCCCTGCCACATTCGCGTGAATCTGGCGCTGCCGCTTTCGCGCGTAAGGGAAGCGTGCGACCGCCTGGACCGCTACGTTTTTAATGCACGATAAGCGTGCGCTGCATGCGGGGTCTTCTGCCAAGTCGGCTAGAAGGCCCCGTGTGGTAAGGCATCTGTAACCATTGGGCGCAGACCTGCTGAGAGGCTTACTTTTCTTGAATCTGCTTGCCGCAAAGATGCTCAATTGTAATCTCGTAGAGCTGGACGCCCTTAATGTCCTTGGCGATTTCCTCTTCGACTTCTTCGGCAGAAGGGTAGTACTTAAGCGCGAGCTGGCGAACTTTATCTTCGATAAAAGCGGGGGTGTCATTCGCCAGGCGACAGCGGCCAAAGACCACGGTACTCATAACGTAGGGAGCCCAGTCACCGTCCTTGTACCACTCGTTGCCGTAAACGGTAAAGCAGACCTTGTCATCGCGCTTGAGTGAATCGACCTTGTGGCCAGCCTTGGCGCCATGGAAATAAATCTTGTCGTGCTCGGCGTCGAAGAAGTAGTTGACGGGAATGGCATAAGGGTAGCCATCGTCGCCGTTGACGGCAAAGACGCCGCGCTTGCAGGTAGCGAGCAGTTCGCGCGCTTCCTTGTCGGTGATGGCGCGTTTCTTTCGACGTAAGGGCCTAAACATCGTTGGCTTCCTTTCTGGTCGTGCGTGGTTGCTGCAAAAACTATAGCGAAACGGATCCGTTTTTCTTGATGCGGGCGAGTATGTTTTTGAGCTTGTTAAAGTCGATCGGTTTGGACAGATGGGCGTTCATGCCGGCATCGTGTGCCGCCTTGGCGTCCTCGGCAAAGGCGTTGGCGGTGAGCGCGATGATGGGGATATCGGCTGCATCGACCTTCTCACTCAGACGAATCGCGCGGGTTGCCTCATAGCCGTCCATGCCTGGCATCATGATGTCCATCAGAATCGCATCGAAGCTGCCGGCGGGATGTGACAGGTACAGATCGACGACTTCGTTGCCATTGGCGGCGCGGGTGACCACGACGCCCTCGGATTCTAGCAGCGTCTGGGCAATCTCGGCATTCAATTCGTTGTCTTCGGCGAGCAGCACGTTCATGTCGGCGAGCGAGCAGTCGAGCACCCTCTCGACCGTATCTGCCCGCGCCTGAGGGTTCTTGTCGATATCGAGCGGAATCTGGACGTTGAACGTACTCCCCACGCCAACCTCACTCGAAATCTCAATCGTACCGCCCATCAGTTCAATAAGCGACTTGACGATTGGCATGCCCATGCCGGTTCCTTGGAACTTGCTGCGCGCATCATCACCTTCTTGGGCAAACGGTTCATAGATATGCTTTAAAAACTCGGGAGCCATGCCAATGCCAGTATCCGAAACACTAAAGCAAAAGAGCGCGCGCCCATCATCGAGTGGCTTGGTCTTTGAACTAAAGGTGACGGAGCCGCCGTGCTTGTTGTACTTAATGCTGTTGTCTAACAGGTTGATTATGATCTGTCGGATATGGGTGGGACTGCCGATCATGTATGGCCCCGTGGCGTACGGCAGACTATTGTCCTGCATTGTGATGCCGTTATCGGATGCGCGGAGCTTGCACAGCACCAGCGTATCGTCACAGAGCTCTTTGAGGTTAAAAGGCGCATGTTCCAGAGTTAGCTTGCGGTCTTCGATTTTGCCCATCTCGAGGATGTCGTTGATCAGCGAGAGTAGGTGATTGGCGGCAACACGCGCCTTGGCGCGGCTTTCGCGGGCGGCCTGCATGTCGCCGTCTTTCAATTCCTCAATTTCGATAAGACCCAGGATGCCGTTGAGTGGCGTACGGATGTCGTGGCTCATGCGCGTGAGGAATGCCGTCTTAGCGGCGTTGGCGGCATCGGCTTTCTGCTGTTCTTTCTGCGCGCGGTGAAGCGACCAGACAAGGATGACGATGCCGGTGAGCAAAATGCAGATGACGACTGCCGCAATGACGATGCGGTTGCGGTAGAGAAGTCGAAACGCATCCGATTCTTGCGCCGAGTACGATGTGGGGGAATAACTGCTTGCAGAGAGCGATTCGCCAGCATTGACGATGCCCTTATTAATGATTCCCAACAGCACGGGCTTGCCGCGCGAAATCAAACACGATAGCTGTGCCGTGTCGGTGAGCTCCTGTGTTTGGAAATCCTCGATATCGTAGGTGTCGCGGATGGTTTTCAAGCGCGTGCTGGGGACAATGATGCAACTTGCCTCCCCCTTATTGAGGGCTTCGCGTGCCTCGTTGTCATTCGGATGCTCGGTTACCTTTGCGTCGGGGAATAGGTTTTCGAGCTCAAAACGGTTGACGATCGCGTCTGCTGTGCAAGCGATGTTCTTAAGGTCACTGTTCAGGTTGCTGCTGCTGTGAATGGCGGCTAGGGAAACCGTTCCCATCGGGTTTGACAGGATGACCCCTGCCTGCTCGGCAAGCCAGTAGTCGCGAAACAACGGTAGGGCGACATCGATGGTCCCTGTGGAAAGGGCTTTGGTCATTTGCTCGTTGTTCGAGAACGCTACTGTTGCAACCGTAATGCCAAACTTGTCGTGCAACGTCGTTGCAAGCGAGGCGAGCGACCCTTCCATTTCGCCGTCGTCATTTTGAACTGCACCCCAAAACTTGGACGGCTTAAATAAAAACTACGCCGCAAGGGACTGTCTCCGGAACTCCTCCGGGGTCAGTCCCTTCAGTT
>USAJ01000012.1 GCA_900552685.1 uncultured Collinsella sp. | reverse complement strand
AGTCCCTTGCGGCGTAGTTCTTATTTAAGCCGTCCAAGTTTTGGGGTGCAGTTCACTTGCGGGCACGATGGGGTCTATCAACGTGTACGGACAGAAATCAAGCGCCATCCGCGAAATGACGCGCGGATGGCGTTGGTTTCCCAAGTGATTATTCGGCTTCCATCCGGAAAAGTGTCGAAATCAGCCGTGTAAAAGTACGGAAAAGTGTCAAATTCGATAGGCAAATTATCCGGAAAAGTGTAGCTGGATGACAAAACAGCACTTAGAAGCCGGTGCTGGATGCGGGATCCTGCGGCCGCCTTCAGCCCTCGCTACTCGTCGTCCCCGTCGTTGGGGTCGCCCTTGAGGGTGTTGATGTCCAGGTACTGGTTGTCGTCCTCTTTTTGCTGCGTTGCCGATTCGGACGCGGTGGGGCCGCGGAACAGCTGGAATCCCTCAAACGCAATGGCGCCGAGCAGGGCAATGACAATGGCGATAAAGGCAACCTTGACTGCCTGCGGAAATTCCGAGAAACGCAGCGCCTTTTCCTCGGCGTAATAATCGGCGAAGCGCTCTTCGCCCGTGCTTTTGGTATACGCCGGTGCGGACGCGGCCTCCGGGTCATATTCCGGTGCAGGCGTGGCAGCGTACGGATCGTTGAGATAATCGCTCGATGCGGTGCCATAATCCTCGGTCTCGATGCGACCGGTGCCAGCATAGCCATCGGAATAATCGGAATATGCCGCACCGCCCTCATAGTCCGCGGCGCTCGTGTTGGCGGCAAAAAGCGGATTAACTGGAACGTCGAGCGCCGGCATGCCGGTAGAGGTCTCATCCAGATCGGCTGCAGCCCAGGAATCGTAAGCAACCTGATGGGCAACGGGCTCATCGAGCCTTGCGACCGGAGGCTTGCGTGCCGCAGGAACAGGCAACTGCTGGGCGCTGTACATAACGGTGCTGTCGGCCGATTTGCCCTGCGTCGCTGCAGCGAGAAATGCCGCCGTCTCGGACGGGTCGCTTGCGGGGCGGGGAGCGGGCGTGGGCGCCGAAGTGGGTGCGGGCGTAGGCGCGGGCGTCGAAACAGGCGACTGCGCAGGAGTCGGCGCAGATGCGGGCTTAGGCGCAAGTGTGGGATCGGGGCTTGACGGGCGAGCCCCGCCGCCCATGAGTTCGTCGGCGGTCCACGGGCGATCATCCATCACGTCGTCAAGGCTTAGCGAAAACAGGTCGTCTTCACCCTCATCGAACATGCGGTGCACATGTCCACCAATTGCCGGAATCAATCCGCGACCGGTGCATGATGCCTTGCTCAACGCCATTCTGTTCCATCCTTTCGAAATACTAATGACATCGATTATATGGAACTTCCCAAGCGGCCCGGTCTTGGATTCGTGCTTTCCAGAACTCGCACCCAAAAGGGGAGGGGCAATCCAGGCGAGTGCCTACTTGTCGCCGGCCGCCGCCTTGGCCTCATTGAGGTAGCTATAGAAGCTGTACTTGGAGATGCCAAAAAACTCGCAGGCGCGCTCGCTCGACTTGGAAATTAGGAAGGCGCCGCGACGGTCGAGGTAGCCAATGGCACGAATGCGCTCGTCTTTGGTCATGAGTGCCGCGGGCTTGCCCACAAACTGCTCGCACTCGTGCAGCAGGTCCTCGAGCAGGTCGCCGATGTTCTTGGTAATGGGCTCGGGCTCGGTATAGCCCGTGCCGCCGGTGCCGGTAAAGGCGTCGAGCGAACGCTCAAAAGCCTTCATAAGCGTAATGTCAAAGTTGATGCCCAAAATGCCGACGGGCTTGCCTTCGTCGTTGCGGATAAAGATGGTCGAGGACTTGAGCAGCTTGCCATCGGTGGTTTTAGTGAGGTACGGCTCGCGGTCGTGTACGTCGGTGCTGCCCTCGTGCATGGACTCAAACACAATATGGCTGGGGCCGTCACCCAGTTTGCGCCCGCTGACGTGGCCGTTTTCGATCACTACGATGGAGTGGTCCACGTCCTCGGTCTCCAGATCGTGGACGACGACTTCGCAGTTGGGGCCAAATTGGAGCGCCAGGCCGTGTGCGAGGCGCTTGTAAAACTCAATCTGTGCGGGGGTCATGGGTGCCTTCCTAAAAATTAGTTTGGGCACACTTTGCCATAAACCACATCTGTTCGCAAACAAATCCATCAACAAGGCAATTCATGACCGTTCGGCGGCGAAAAAGTACCGATTACGGCAACAAACAATTTGTTAGGTTTGCCAATCAAAAAGTGTGATAGAACAGTGCTAACAAACTTTTTGTTTGGCATCCACATAAAAGTTCAGTCGCATGAATGGGAATGGGCTGAAACGCGTATGCGGGGGCCGGCAAGAGAGGACTTAAGGAGTTCACCGTATGGCCGATAAGATCCAGTGGGCGGGCAACACGATGCCCAAGAGCGATGACAAGCACTTGGGAATCATGAGCCTCGACCACGTGAAGAAGGCCCGCGCCTTCCACCAGTCGTTCCCTCAATATACCGTCACCCCGCTTGCCCGCCTGGACGGTCAGGCTGCGCGCTTGGGTCTGTCCAACCTGTGCGTTAAGGACGAGAGCTATCGCTTTGGCCTCAACGCCTTTAAGGTTCTGGGCGGATCGTTTGCCATGGCCAACTACATTGCCGACGAGACCGGCAAGGACGTTGCCGAGTGCACCTTCGACTACCTGACCTCCGATCAGCTTGCCAAGGACTTTGGCCAGGCCACCTTCTTTACCGCCACCGACGGCAACCATGGCCGCGGCGTGGCATGGGCTGCCAACAAGCTGGGCCAGAAGGCCGTCGTGCACATGCCCAAGGGTTCCACCAAGCCCCGCTTCGATAACATCGCCGCCGAGGGCGCCACGGTGACCATCGAAGAGGTCAACTACGACGAGTGCGTGCGCATGGCTGCCGCCGAGGCTGACGCCTGCGAGCGTGGCGTCATCGTTCAGGACACCGCCTGGGAGGGCTACGAGAAGATCCCGTCCTGGATCATGGAGGGTTACGGCACCATGGCTTCTGAGGCTGCCGAGCAGCTGCGCGAGATGGCCATCAACCGCCCGACGCACGTGTTTGTCCAGGCTGGCGTGGGTTCGCTCGCCGGCGCCGTGGTGGGCTACTTCACCAACCTGTATCCCGATAACCCGCCCACCTTCGTCGTGGTTGAGTGCGCGCCTGCTGCCTGCCTGTACAAGGGCGCTGCCGCCGGCGACGGCGATCCGCGCATCGTGGACGGTGACATGCCCTCCATCATGGCCGGTCTGTGCTGCGGCGAGCCCAACATTCTGGGCTGGGATATCCTGCGCAACCACGCCACCGCCTTCGTGTCCTGCCCCGACTGGGTCACCGCTCGCGGCATGCGCACCCTGGGCGCTCCCGAGAAGGGCGACCCGCGCGTCATCTCCGGCGAGTCCGGCGCGGTGACCACTGGCCTGGTCGAGACCCTCATGCTCGATCCTGAGTACGCCGAGCTCAAAGAGCTCATCGGCCTGGATAAGACGAGCTCCGTGCTCTGCTTCTCCACCGAGGGCGATACGGATCCCGACCAGTATCGCCGCATTGTTTGGGAAGGCGAATATCCCACTTGCTAATCGTTGGGGCGGAGTAAATAGGTATCGCTCCGCCACCTCACAGGTAGATTCCTTCGTTTGAAAGGTTATGAACAATGGCTAAAGAACTCGATTTCGACGCTATCAAGGCTGCTGCTGAGTCTCATCGTGCTGATATGACTCGCTTCCTGCGCGCTATGATCTCCCATCCCTCTGAGTCCTGCGAGGAGGGTGAGGTTGTTGCCTGCATCAAGGCCGAGATGGAGAGCCTTGGCTATGACGAGGTCAAGGTCGACGGCCTGGGCAACGTCATGGGCTTTATGGGCGAGGGCGACAAGATCATCGCCATCGACTCCCACATCGACACCGTCGGCATCGGCAACATCGAGAACTGGGATGCCGATCCCTACGAGGGCTATGAGACCGACGAGATCATCTACGGCCGCGGCGGCTCCGACCAGGAGGGCGGCATGGCTTCTGCTACCTATGCTGCCAAGATGATGAAGGACATGGGCCTCATCCCCGAGGGCTACAAGATCATGGTCGTCGGCACCGTCCAGGAAGAGGACTGCGACGGCATGTGCTGGCAGTACATCTACAACAAGGATGGCATTAAGCCCGAGTTTGTCATTTCCACTGAGCCCACCGACGGCGGCATCTATCGCGGTCACCGCGGCCGTATGGAGATCCGCGTCGACGTTCACGGTACCTCCTGCCACGGCTCTGCCCCCGACCGCGGCGACAACGCCATCTACAAGATGGCTGACATCATCGCTGACGTCCGCGCCCTCAACAACAACGGCTGCGACGAGTCGACCGACATCAAGGGTCTCGTCAAGATGCTCGACCCCAAGTACAACCCCGAGCACTACGAGGATGCCCGCTTCCTGGGCCGCGGCACCTGCACCGTCAGCCAGATCTTCTACACCAGCCCCAGCCGCTGCGCCGTGGCCGATTCCTGCGCTATCTCCATCGACCGTCGCATGACCGCCGGTGAGACCTGGGAGTCCTGCCTGGACGAGATCCGCAACCTGCCGGCCGCCAAGAAGTACGGCGACGACGTGAAGGTCTCCATGTACATGTACGACCGTCCGTCCTGGACCGGCGAGGTCTACGAGACCGAGGCTTACTTCCCCACGTGGATCAACAAGGAGACCGCTCCGCACGTCAAGGCCCTCGTCGACGCCCACAAGGCCATGTTTGGTGACGAGCGCATCGGCTGCGAGCCCAGCATGGACAAGCGCACCGGTCGTCCGCTGTGCGACAAGTGGACCTTCTCCACGAACTGCGTTTCCATCCAGGGCCGCTATGGCATCCCCTGCGTCGGCTTTGGCCCGGGTGCCGAGTCTCAGGCTCACGCTCCCAACGAGGTCACCTACAAGGACGACCTGGTCACCGCTGCCGCCATGTATGTGGCTGCCCTGAACCTCTACGATCCGAGCCAGGCCGATGGCGACGCCACCGTGTTCCGCGCCGGTCTGACCAACAACAAGATCGACTAGTCCCATTCCTCGATTTTGTTGAGCCGGGGGCCGCTCGTGTCCCCGGCACCCCCTGTTGACTTGGGGCCCGCGGTCGTTATCTCCCATGCTTCCTCAACGGTGGCGGGTCCTCGTCATGGTGCTCTGCATGTTCTAGCCACACGCGCATGCCGGAGCACATCTACTCATTGCGATCGTTTCACCTTTAGAAAGGACATTTCCATGGACGCCAAGTTTACCGAGCTCGTCGAGCAGCTGAACGGCCTCGATTTTAAGGGCATGTACGGCAGCGACTTCCTGCACACCTGGGACAAGACCACCGATGAGCTCAAGGCTCTCTACATCGTCGCCGACGCCCTGCGCGAGCTGCGTGAGAACAACATTTCGTCCAAGATCTTCGACTCGGGCCTGGCCGTCTCCCTGTTCCGCGACAACTCCACCCGTACGCGCTTCTCCTTCTCTAAGGCCGCCAACCTGCTCGGCCTTGAGCTGCAGGACCTGGACGAGAAGAAGTCCCAGATCGCTCACGGCGAGACCGTCCGCGAGACCGCTACCATGATCTCCTTCATGGCCGACGTCATCGGCATCCGCGACGACATGTACATCGGCAAGGGCGACGCCTACATGGCCGAGGTCTCCGAGTCTGTCCAGCAGGCTTACGAGGACGGCGTCCTGGATCACCGTCCCACGCTCATCTCCCTGCAGTCCGATTCCGACCACCCCACGCAGTCCTCTGCCGACATGCTCTACCTCATCAACGAGTTTGGCGGCCTTGAGAACCTCAAGGGCAAGAAGGTTGCCGTGACCTGGGCCTATTCGCCCTCTTACGGCAAGCCGCTGTCCTGCCCGCAGTCGCTGATCAGCCTGCTGCCCCGTTTTGGCATGGACGTCACCCTGGCTCACCCCGAGGGCTACGACCTCATGCCCGAGGTCGTCGAGCGCGCCAAGGGCTATGCCGCCGAGTCCGGCACCACCTTTAAGCAGGTCAACACCATGGCCGAGGCCTTCGAGGGCGCCGACATCGTGATCCCCAAGAGCTGGGCTCCGTTTGCCGCCATGGAGAAGCGCACCAACCTGTACGCCGAGGGCGACGACGCCGGCATCGCTGCGCTCGAGAAGGAGCTGCTCGCCCAGAACGCCACCCATCAGGATTGGTGCTCCACGACCGAGCTCATGGAGAAGACTGCCAACGGCCAGGACACCATCTTTATGCACCCGCTGCCCGCCGACATCTCCGGTGTCTCCTGCGAGCACGGCGAGGTCAACGCCGACGTCTTCGACATGCACCGTGTGGGCATGTATAAGGAGGCCAGCTACAAGCCGTACGCCATCGCTGCCATGATGTTCCTGCAGAAGGTTGCCGATCCCGCCGCTACCCTCAAGGCCCTCGACGAGCGCAACACCGCCCGTTGGCTCCAGGCCTAAAGCCGGGTTGAGGTAAGCCATGTAAAGGGGGCGCTCTGCCAACCGGCGGGGTGCCCCTTTTTGCATCGCGGGCGTGCGGGATAAGCGCTTTCGATGTGGATGCCCGCGGCGCGAGTTGTGGGTACGATGGTTTCAGGGGAGGTATCACCATGAAACTTGGATGCGTCATTATGGCCTCGGGCGAGGGTAAGCGGTTTGGCTCTAACAAGATGCTTGCCGATATCTATGGCGAGCCGCTGATTGCCCGGACCATCGATTCGGTTCCCCAGGGCTTTGACGTCGTGGTTTCGACACGTTGGCCCGAGGTCGCTCAGATTTGCGAGGACAAGCATTGCCCGTGCGTGCTGCATGATGGCGAGCTGCGCAGTGAAAGCGTCCGTGCGGGCCTTTCGTGGGGAGTCGAACGCAACTGGAAAGGTTGCCTCTTTTTGCCGGGCGACCAGCCGCTCGTGGGTTCGGATTCTTTTGAGGCTATGGTTCGCGCGTTTGATGAGCGTGGCCGCAAGCATCCGGTGCGTCTTGCGTGCAACGGTGAGCCTTCGAGCCCGGTGCTCTTTCCGGCGGAACTGTTCGATGCACTTATGTGTCTTGAGGGCAAGGACGGCGGGGGCTCGATTCTCAAAGGTCGCGTCGACGTTGCGCTGGTCGAGGCGCGTGCCTACGAGCTGTGGGACGTCGATACCGCCAAGGGACAGCAACGCATAACGGAGCATATCGCCGCCTGCTCGTATTTTGATCGCGTGGCCAACTGCATCAATCAATAAGGAGCAATTATGATCATCATCAAAAACGGCGCGCTCGTGACGCCACAGGGGCTTCGCCGCGCCGATCTTGCCATGGATGGCGATAAGATCGTGCGGATCGCCGCGGCGATTGAGCCTGCCGAGGGCGATACCGTCGAGGATGCCACGGGCTGCTGGGTGTTTCCCGGCTTTATCGACGGCCACACACACATGCAGTGCTGGACTGGCATGGATTGGACGGCAGATAGCTTTGAGACCGGTACGCGTGCGGCTGCCTGCGGCGGCACGACGACCATCGTGGACTACGCGACGGCCGATCGCGGCGTGACCATGCCCGATGCCTTGGCCGAGTGGCATTGCCGCGCCGACGGAACCTGCACGGCTAACTACGCCTTTCATATGGCACTCGCCGAGTGGAACGAGCGCAACCGCGCCGATCTTTCGGCCATGCGCGAGGCGGGCGTATCGTCGTTCAAGACCTACTTTGCCTACGATCATCTGCGCCTGGACGATGCCGAGACGCTCGAGGTGCTCGAGGAGCTCAAGCGTATTGGCGGCATACTGTGCGTGCATTGCGAGAACGGTACGCTGGTGAATGAGCTGCAGAAGCGCGTGTACGAGCAGGGGATTCATGGGCCCGAGGGGCATGCGCTCAGCCGCCCGGACGTGTGTGAGGCCGAAGCCGTGAGCCGCCTGCTGTATCTGGCGCACCTGGCCGGCGACGCCCCAGTCAACGTGGTGCACCTTTCGACCAAGTTGGGGCTCGAGGCCATTCGTGCGGCCAAGGCGCGCGGGCAGAAGAATATCTATGTCGAGACCTGCCCTCAGTATCTGATGCTCGACGACACCTGCTATCTGGAGCAGGGCGAGGACGGCTTTGCGGGCGCCAAGTACGTGATGAGCCCGCCGCTGCGCCATGCCGGCGACCGTGCCGTGCTGCGCGAGGCGCTTGTGGCCGGCGAGATCGATACGATTGCGACTGATCATTGCAGCTTTAACCTGCACGGGCAAAAGGACCGCGGGCGCGACGATTTCCGCGCGATTCCCAACGGCGGGCCCGGCGTGGAGCATCGTCCCGTCGCGATTGCCACGAGCTTTGAGGGACAGCTGGGACCCGAGGATCTGTGCCGCTTGATGAGCGAGAACCCGGCGCGCGTGTTTGGCATGTACCCGCGCAAGGGCTGTCTTGCCGAGGGCGCCGATGCCGATGTGTGCGTGTGGGATCCGTGCGCGCGCTGGACGATCAGCGCCGCGACACAGCATCAGGCCGTGGACTACACGCCGCTCGAGGGCTTTGAGGCACATGGCCGCGCCAAGGCCGTGTTTGTGAACGGCATGCTGGTGGCACGCGACGGCGAGCCCACCGGAGCCCAACCCGGCTGCTACGTCCCCCGCTAGCAGCAAAGATGCCGTGTCCCCTCCGCAGTTGCGGTGAAATACGGACTGTTTGCGGCCGTTTGGCGGCCAAACAGTCCGTATTTCACCGCAACTGACGAGATGGGGCCGGCTACTTGAGGCTGCTGGCGATGAGGGGGCGGCCGAGGGCTGCCTCGAAGCGGTCGGCCATCGTGGGGTCGGCAAGCGTGTCGACTTGGTTGAGCATGACGCGTGCGGTGCTGAGCTTCATCTCTTGCATCTCGGCATTGAGCACCTGGGCGACGCGCTCGGGCGTGGCGATGTCGGTGAGCTCGCAGCCGCAACGCTCGCAAAAGAGCTCGGGGCGGTGGACGGCTTCGTTGATGGGCTTGCTGAGTCCCGAGGCGCCGACGAGCCAGATGACGTTGGCCGTGCCGGCGGGAATTACCGGCTCCCAGGCGGCATGCGCCTTGAGCGGGAGTCGCTTGCTACCGTCTGCCTCGGCCAACACATAGTCAAAGCGCTGTGCCAGCCCGCCGAGTGGCTCGGCGGGGGCGGAGAGCTTGCCTGTCTCCGGGTCCAAGACGCCTGCCTGGCAGATGCCTCCGCGTGCAAGGCCCGCGCAGGCCTCGCAGGTGCAACCGGGGACATGCGAGGCGCCCGGCTTCCAAGGCGCGGCGTCCAGGCGACGATTCGACCCGTCCCATGGCACGCCGGCAACGGGAAGCATATGCGTGGTGGTGCAGAGGAGCACGCGGCCGCCAGCGCGCATGAGCTCAAGACCCAGCGTTTTGAGCAACGTCGACTTGCCGCCGCTGCCGATAATCGCGGTAATGCCCGGCTCGATCCTGAGCGCCGAGGCAAGATTGCCGCTAACCGTTTCCATCTGTTCACCGCCGTATAATACTGTGATAATAAATAATCATCAGAGTAGCGGTCGAACCGCTTTTGCTCTGCTCAAACCGTAGCACAGGGAGGTGTCCCGGGAATGCTCGTTTATGTTCGCGGCGCCGGCGATATCGCCACGGGCGTCGCCGCTCGCTTGGTACGCGCCGGCGTGTCGGTCGTTATGGCCGATATCGCGGTTCCCACGTGCATCCGCCGCACAATCAGTTTTTGCGAGGCCATTCGCCTGGGCGAGGTCGAGGTTGAGGGCATTCGCGCTCGCCTGGCGCAGACGTCGGCCGAGGCGCTTGAGATTACCGGGGCTGGAGACGTCGCCGTCGTGGTGGACCCCCAGGCGCAGATGCTCGACGAACTGAAGCCCGCGGCTGTGGTCGACGCGATTTTAGCCAAGCGCAACCTGGGCACCACGCGCGACATGGCGCCTGCCGTCATCGCCGTGGGGCCGGGCTTTACCGCGCCGGTTGATTGCGATGCCGTGGTCGAGACTATGCGCGGGCATTTTTTGGGCCGTGTCATTACCCAAGGTTCGCCCCAGCCCAACACGGGCGTGCCGGGCATTATCGCTGGCTATGGCAGGGAGCGCGTTATCCACAGCCCCGCCGCCGGCGTGTTTAGGTCCGACCGCGCGATCGGCGACATCGTGAATGCTGGCGATGTGATCGGGTATGCGGGTGATACTCCCATGGTCACGCAGATTGACGGCTGTCTGCGCGGGCTTTTGGCGAACGGCGTGCAGGTGACTGAGGGCTTTAAATGCGCCGATGTCGATCCGCGCGGCGATGCCAGCTATATCAACTACATTTCGGACAAGGCGACGTCGGTCGGCGGCGGCGTGCTCGAGGCACTCGCTATGCTCACCGATATCTTTAGAGGATAGAAGGCGGCAATGGAAAAGCTCGATGTTGTGAATGCGGCGCTTGCCGACCTGCGTGCTGGCGAGACGTGCGAGCTCGTGGTCGTGGCCGGCACGGCGGGGTCGTCGCCGCGCGGCGTGGGCGCCTGGATGGCCGTCTTTGCCGACGGCAGCCAGGCGGGCACTATCGGCGGCGGCAAGATTGAGCTCTTTGCGCTGGATGAGGCGCGCGAACTCCTGAGCGCGGGACAGTCGCGTCTGGTCCGCTACACCATGGGCGGCGAGAACTCCGATACCGGCATGATCTGCGGCGGAGCCATCTGCCTGTGCTATCTGCATCTGGATGCGACCCAGGCACCGTTGTTCCGGGAAATTGCCGACGTCTTGGTCTATCGGCGCATCGGCGACTTCGTCATCGACTTTGAGCCGTTTATCGCGAGCGCGCTCGAGGGCGATGTGGCCGAGTACCATGGCGAGGCATCGCGCCATACCATTGCGGGCTGCCCCGGGCTTTCACTGGTGGAGGAGGGGAGTAACGTTACCTACACCAACGCTGCCTCTGAGATTCCCGCGGCGCACATCGAGACGCTCTGCCCCGAGGGCCTGACCTACATCTTTGGCTGCGGACACGTGGGCGCCGCGACGGCGCGCGTGCTCACGGCGGCGGGCTTTGCCGTCGTGGCCTGCGATGACCGCCCCGGCACGTTGACGCCCGAATGGGTGCCCGGTGTCTACGATCGTCGCCTGGTCGATTACAAGAACCTGAGCGAGCAGTGCCCCATCGGCCCGCGCGACCTGGTGGTCGTGGCCACAGCAGGCCACAAGTCCGATATCGACGTGGTGATTCAGGCCATGCACGCCAAGCCTGCCTACCTGGGCTGTCTGGGTTCGCGCCGCAAGACGGCCTTTGTGCGTGCCCGCCTGGAGCAGGAAGGCTTTACGCAGGACCAGATCGACGAGCTGCACCTGCCGATCGGCGTTGCCATCGAGGCCGAGGACCCCGAGGAGATTGCCATCTCCATCGCCGCCGAGATGATTCACCTGCGCCGCACCAAACTCGTCCCCCGCAAGCGCTAATCGCATCCCCACCAATAAGTTGCGGTGAAATACGGACTGTTTAAGCCTGTTAGGCCGCCAAACAGTCCCTATTTCACCGCAACTGCTTCTTGGGATCAATTTGTGCGGGGGAGTTGTGGAGTTGTGCAGGCAGACGAGGTTTTTCTGGAAATACGCTCCCGATGCGCGTATAGTACCGATTGTTTTGTCGGCTCCTGCTGCGTCGAGTCCAAACCGCAAAATGCCATGAGCGGCGCGGATGCAGCCAGGAGGCACGAGGACAACCCATCGTGGCCACGCCCCGTGCTTAAAACCCCAAGAAGGAGTGAACAATGGCAGAAGAGAAGTATGTGCCGCGTCTGAAGACCAAGTACAACAACGAGGTCAAGCAGCAGCTTCAGGACAAGTTCCAGTACGAGAACGTCATGATGATCCCCAAGTTTGAGAAGATCGTCGTGAACATGGGTGTCGGCGAGGCCGCTACCGATTCCAAGGCCATCGACGGTGCCGTGCGCGACCTGCGCGCCATCACCGGCCAGCAGCCGATGATCACCCGTGCCCGCAAGTCCATCGCTACCTTCCGCCTGCGCGCTGGTATGCCGATCGGCTGCAAGGTTACCCTGCGTGGCGACCGTATGTGGGAGTTCTTCGATCGTCTGACCTCCGTCGCGATCCCTCGTATCCGCGACTTCCGCGGTATCTCCGCCAAGAGCTTCGACGGCCGTGGTAACTTCTCCATGGGCGTCACCGAGCAGCTCATCTTCCCCGAGATCGACTTCGACTCCGTCGATCACCAGCGCGGTATGGACATCACTTTCGTGACCACCGCCAATACCGATGAGGAGGCCAAGGCCCTTCTGGACGCCTTTGGTTTCCCGTTCAAGAAATAGGTTCACCTGCCCTATAAGCGCCGTTCCCACAAGGGGGCGGCGCTTGGGGCGAACAATACTCTATGTGAGGAGGATATAAGTGGCTAAGACATCGATGATCGTCAAGTGCAATCGCAAGCAGAAGTTCTCTACTCGTGAGTACACGCGCTGCCAGCGCTGCGGCCGTCCGCACTCTGTGTACCGCAAGTTCGGCCTGTGCCGTGTCTGCTTCCGCGAGCTTGCACTCAAGGGCGAGCTTCCCGGCGTTAAGAAGGCCAGCTGGTAAGTCACTACCAGCGTTTCAAGCATCAGTTTGGAACAGGGAAAACGCGCTAAAAAGGCTTTGCCGTTAAGGGCGGCGAAGAACCAAGAGCACGTGTTCATCAAGAACGAAGGAGAATCTGTATGAACCTTACAGACCCGATCGCAGATATGCTTACGCGCATCCGTAACGCTAACTCTGTGAACAAGGCCACGGTCTCCATGCCGAGCAGCAAGAAGCTCGTCGAGATCGCTCGTGTTCTGCACGAGGAGGGCTACATCGAGGGCTACGATGTCGAGGACACCGTTCCCCAGAAGACTCTGCACATCACGCTTAAGTATGGTCCCAAGAAGGCTAAGGTCATCAACGGCATCCGCCGCATTTCCAAGCCGGGCCTGCGTAAGTACACCGGCGTTGCCGACATGCCCCGCGTCCGCGGTGGCCTTGGTACCGCCATTATTTCCACCAGCCATGGCGTCATGACCGACCGCGATGCTCGCAAGCACAACGTCGGCGGCGAGATCATCGCTTACGTCTGGTAATTCGCTCGGTAGGTAGAAGGAAAGGAGATCACCGTGTCTCGTATCGGTAATAAGCCTGTCCAGATTCCCGCCGGAGTCGAAGTGGCAGTCAACGGCAACAACGTTGTCGTCAAGGGCCCCAAGGGCCAGCTCGAGCTCGATGTCTTTGAGAAGCTCGCTATCAACGTCGAGGACAATGTTCTCACCGTTTCCCGTCCCGACGACGAGCGTGAGACCCGTGCCCGCCACGGCCTCACCCGCGCCCTCATCCACAACATGGTTGTTGGCGTTTCCGAGGGCTTCGAGAAGAAGCTCGAGCTCGCCGGCGTCGGTTACCGCGTGCAGCAGAAGGGCAAGAACCTCGAGTTCTCCCTGGGCTTCTCGCACCCCGTGATCGTCGAGGCTCCCGAGGGCATCACCTTCGAGGTTCCCGACAACACCCACGTGAACGTCAAGGGTATCAACAAGCAGCAGGTCGGTCAGATCGCCGCTGAGATCCGCGGCCATCGTCCTCCCGAGCCTTACAAGGGCAAGGGTATCCACTACGTTGGCGAGCACATCCGCCGCAAGCTGGGTAAGGCCGCCAAGTAGTCGTAACCGACTCACTCGCATAAGACCAGCACCCCGTCAGGTGCTGGCAAGATCAACCTTTTTAGGAGTTTACGTATGAACAAGCATAAGGCGAAGCTGGAAGGCCTCAAGCGTCGTCAGCGTCGTGTTCGCGGCAAGGTCTCGGGTACCTCCGAGCGTCCGCGTCTTCGCGTGACCCGTACTAACGCCAACATCTATGCCCAGATCATCGACGACAGCAAGGGCTCCAGCCTGACGCTCGTCTCTGCCTCGACCCTCGAGGCCGAGTTCAAGGGCACCCACACCTCGAACAAGGAGGCTGCGGAGAAGGTCGGTCAGCTCGTTGGCAAGCGCGCCATCGAGGCCGGCATCACCAAGGTCGCCTTCGATCGCGGTGGCCGTATCTACCATGGCCGCGTCAAGGCCCTCGCCGACGGTGCTCGTGCCGCCGGTCTCGAGTTCTAGGAGGTATGTAGCACATGGCTCGTAATCAGAAGCAGCAGCGCGAGGCCTCCGAGTTCGAGGAGCGCGTCGTTTACATCAACCGCGTGTCGAAGACCGTCAAGGGTGGTCGTCGCATGAGCCTCGTCGCTCTCGTCGTCGTTGGCGACGGCAAGGGCAACGTCGGCGTTGGCATGGGCAAGTCCGCTGAGGTGCCCATGGCCATCTCCAAGGCATCTCTCGATGCCAAGAAGAACATGTTCCACGTGCCGGTGACCGAGCAGGGCACCATCCCGCACGAGGTTCTCGGCCACTTTGGTGCCGGCCGCATCATCATCAAGCCCGCTGTCGAGGGTACCGGCGTTATCGCCGGCGGCGCTGTGCGTCCCCTCTTTGAGCTTGCTGGCATCAAGAACGTCCTGTCCAAGTCCCTCGGTACCGACAACGGCCTCAACATCATCAAGGCTGCCGTCGAGGGCCTCAAGGAGCTCTCCAGCCCTGAGGACGTCGCGGCTCGCCGTGGCCTGACGGTCTCCGAGATGTTCGTCGGTAAGGAGAACTAAGCATGGCTGACACCATCAAGATCAAGCAGGTCCGCAGCACCAACGGTTGCAAGCAGGACCAGGTCCGTACTGTCCGTGCCCTCGGTCTCCACAGGATCCGCGAGGTTCGCGAGATTGCTGACAACGAGTCCGTCCGCGGCATGATCTTCAAGGTCAAGCACCTTGTCGAGATTGTAGAGGAGTAGCAAATGCAGCTTCACGATCTTACTCCCGCGCCCGGTTCCACCAAGAACCGCAAGCGCGTCGGCCGTGGCAATTCTTCGGGTCACGGCACCACTTCTGGCCGCGGTCAGAAGGGCCAGGGTTCCCGCTCTGGCGGCACCAAGGGTGCCGGCTTCGAGGGTGGCCAGACTCCGCTGGCTATGCGCCTGCCCAAGCTTCCGGGCTTCCGTAACCCCCGTCGTATCGAGTACACCGCTGTTAACGTTGAGCGTCTCGAGCGTAAGTTCGAGGACGGCGCTGTGATCGACGGTGCCGCTCTTAAGGCCGCTCGCATCACCAAGAGCGAGTTCGAGCCCGTCAAGGTGCTCGGCAATGGTGAGCTCACCAAGAAGTTCACGGTCAAGGTCGACAAGGTCAGCGCTTCTGCGCAGGCCAAGATCGAGGCCGCCGGCGGAAAGGTCGAGCTGCCGTGCTAAATGGTCTTAAGAATGCTTTCCGCATCAAAGAATTGCGCGAAAAGATTCTTTTTACCATAGCTATGCTCGTCGTGTACCGCATTGGTGCGCACGTTCCTGTGCCCGGCATTCCCTTCCAGGGGATGCTGGGCCTTTTCTCGACCGATAACAATTCGGTCGCCGCAGGTGCTATGGCCCTCCTGAATCTTTTCTCTGGCGGCGCGTTGAGCTATGTGTCGGTGTTTTCGCTGGGCATCATGCCTTACATCACCAGCTCGATCATCCTCCAGATGCTCCAGGCCGTTGTGCCTTCCCTGCATGAGCTTGCCCGCGAGGGCGAGGTCGGTCAGACCAAGATTACGCAGTATTCGCGTTACCTCACCCTTGCTCTGGCAATCCTCAACTCCGTGGGTTACCTCTTCCTCTTTAAGAGCTTCGGCATCAGCTTCAATGGCGCCGGCGCTCCCGAGATCATCTTCGACCTCATGATCGTCGGCACGCTCACTGCGGGCGCCATGCTGATCATGTGGATTGGTGAGCTCATCACCCAGCGCGGTATCGGCAATGGCATGTCGCTGATCATCTTTGCGAACATCATGGCCGGTCTGCCGCAGGCTATCTTCTCCAGCACCGAGGGCAATGCCGGTGGCATCATCACCATGGTGATCATCTGCGCCATCATCCTGCTGGTTATCCCGCTGATTGTTTTCCTTGAGCGCGGCCAGCGCCGCATCCCGGTCTCCTACGCTAAGCGCGTCGTGGGCCGTCGCATGATGGGTGGTCAGACCACCTACCTGCCCATCAAGGTCAACACCGCGGGTGTCGTGCCGATCATCTTCGCTTCGGCGCTGCTGTACTTCCCGGCTCAGATTGCCGTGTTCTTCCCCGGCATCGGCTGGATTCAGGCAGTTGCCTCTGCGCTTTCGCGCGGCTGGCTCAACTGGGTGCTTAACGTTGTCCTCATCGTGTTTTTCGCGTACTTCTACACCTCCATGGTGTTCAACCCCGATGACACGGCCGACAACCTTAAGAAGCAGGGCGGCTTTATTCCGGGCGTGCGTCCGGGTAGGGCTACCGCGGCCTACATCAAGAACGCGCTCAACAAGATTACGCTTCCCAGCGCTGTCTTTTTGGCGCTCATCGCCATCGTGCCTTCGATCATCTTCTCCTTTACGGGTAACCAGCTGATCCAGGCATTTGGCGGCACGTCCATCCTCATCATGGTCGGCGTCGTGCTCGACACGGTCGATAAGCTCGAAGGCCAGATCAAGATGTATGATTACGATGGATTCTTTAAATAGGCTAGAGGAGGATTGCTCATGAACCTCGTATTGCTCGGAGCTCCGGGTGCCGGTAAGGGCACCGTCGCACAGGAGCTCGTCGCCGAGTTTGGCGTCGCCCATATTTCCACGGGCGACCTGCTGCGTGCTGCCGTCAAGGGTGGCACCGAGCTTGGTATTCAGGCTAAGAAGTACATGGACGCTGGCGAGCTCGTTCCCGACCAGCTCGTGATCGACCTTGTCAAGGAGCGCCTTGCCGCCGATGACGCCCAGCAGGGCTTCATCCTCGACGGCTTCCCGCGCAACACCGCTCAGGCTGTGACGCTCGATTCCGAGCTTTCCGCCATGGGTCGCGAGATCGACTGTGCCCTTCTGGTCGATGTGGCCCCCGAGGTCATTATCGATCGTCTGTCTTCGCGTCGCACCTGCCGCGCCTGCGGTTACACCGGCACCGCTGCCGATGCTACCTGCCCCAAGTGCGGTGGCGAGATGTATCAGCGCGACGACGATAAGCCCGAGACCATCAAGAACCGTCTCGACGTCTACGAGAAGTCCACGAGTCCGCTCGTCGACTACTATCGTGGCCAGGGTCTGCTCAAGTCGGTCAACGGTGACCAGGCTCGCGAGACCGTGTACGGGGATGTCAAAGAGGCTCTCGGTCTATGATCAAGATTAAGTCTGCAACGCAAATCGAGCAGATGAAGAAGGCAGGAGCGCTATCTAAGATGGCGCTCCGCCACGTTGGAGCCATGGTGCGCCCCGGCGTTTCAACTTTTGAGCTCGATCAGCTCGCGGAGCAGATTATCCGCATGCATGGCGGCACCCCGGCCTTTAAGGGCTACGGCGGGTTCCCGGGAACCATCTGCGCATCGATCAACGATGCCGTGGTACACGGTATTCCCAACCCCGACATGATCCTGCGCGATGGCGATATCATCTCCATCGATACGGGAGCCGTTGTCGACGGTTGGGTCGGTGATAACGCTTGGACGTTTTTCGTCGGCACCCCCACGCCCGAAGCCAAGGCTTTGTGCGAGGTCACGCGTGATTGTCTTAAGGCTGCCATCGAGCAGGCTGTTCCCGGTAACCATATCGGGGACGTCGGTTATGCCGTTCAGTCCCTCGCCGAGTCTCACGGTTACGGCGTGCTTCGTGATTATGTGGGCCATGGCATTGGCCGCGTGATGCACGAGGACCCCAACGTTCCTAACTATGGAAAGAAGGGGAGGGGCGTTCGCCTCCAGGCCGGCATGGTCATTGCCATCGAGCCGATGGTTACGATGGGTTCCAACCATGTGAGCACGGGCTCCGACGGTTGGATTGTTACGACCAACGACCACCTGCCCGCCGCGCACTACGAGAACACCGTCGCCATTACCAATGACGGTCCGGTGATTCTGACCACGGATGCCCAAGGTGCTTGGTGTTCGCTCCAAGGCGGAGAAATGTAAAAGTCGCCGCCCCCTGATGCCCAACCTCGCCTTTCAATTTCGAAGGCATGACCCCAAGGTCTATGCCTTCTCATTTCAAGGCGATCTTGGGCATCAGGGAACGGCTTTGTTTTACATTTCAAATGTAACAAGTTCCACTTAGTTGTGGAGCCATTACGAAGTTATTACGATGCGTGCATACGTGTTGTAGAATACTCAATCGCTGTCGTTTTCTAGAGAAAGATGATTGCTTGTGAAGAAGGAAGACGCAATTGAGCTCGAGGGTACGGTAAAGGAACCGCTGCCCAATGCCATGTTTAAGGTCGAGCTCGAGAACGGTCATTCGGTTCTGTGCAACATTTCTGGCAAGATCCGAATGAATTACATCCGTATTCTCCCCGGTGACAGGGTTGTCGTGGAGCTTTCCCCGTACGACCTGACCCGCGGCCGCATCACCTATCGCTACAAATAGCGGCACGCATACACGCACTCCATTTCCGACTGCAGGCTTAGCTCAACCTACGGTCGGATTGTGTGTGAAGACCAGCCATAGTTTTAAACGCCTGCGGCTGGGCGAGTAGATAGTAGGGAAGTAGTTTGAGCGCTACCGAAAGGAAGAACGATGAAGGTACGTCCTTCGGTCAAGAAGATGTGCGATAAGTGCAAAATCATTAGGCGCCATGGCAAGGTCCTCGTCATTTGCGAGAACCCCCGTCATAAGCAGCGTCAGGGTTAAGAGAGGAGACTACGTTGGCCCGTATTAATGGTGTCGACCTCCCGCGTGAGAAGCGCGTTGAGATCGGTCTGACCTACATTTACGGCATCGGCCGCACCACTGCGACGAAGATTTGCGTCGAGTGCAACGTTAACGTGGATACGCGCGTTAAGGACCTCACCGAGGATGAGGTTAACGCCATCCGCGATTATATCGATAAGAACCAGATCATGGTTGAGGGCGACCTCCGCCGTGAGCGCAACCAGAACGTCAAGCGCCTTATGGACATCGGCTGCAACCGCGGCCTTCGTCACCGCAAGGGCCTCCCGGTCCGCGGCCAGCGCACCCACACTAACGCTCGTACCCGCAAGGGCCCGAAGCGTCAGATCGGTGCTAAGAAGAAGAAATAAGGAGCGCTAGATAGATGGCTACTGCTAAGAAGAACGTTCGCGCTGCCCGTCTGAAGCGCGCGGACCGTAAGAACATTTCCGTGGGCCAGGCTCACATTCGTTCTACGTTCAACAACACGATCGTTTCGATCACCGATCCCCAGGGCAACGTCATTTCCTGGAAGTCGGCTGGCCAGGTGGGCTTCAAGGGCTCCCGTAAGTCCACGCCGTTCGCTGCCCAGATGGCTGCCGAGGCTGCTGCCAAGCAGGCCATGGAGCACGGTATGAAGAAGGTTTCCGTCTTCGTCAAGGGCCCCGGCTCCGGTCGTGAGACCGCCATCCGCTCCCTCCAGGCTGCTGGCCTCGAGGTCTCGAGCATCCAGGACAAGACCCCCATTCCGCACAACGGCTGCCGCCCCAAGAAGCGTCGCCGCGTGTAACTGAAAGGATCGTATCAATATGGCAATCGACAGGACTCCTGTTCTTAAGCGCTGCCGTCAGCTCGGGATCGATCCCGCTGAGCTCGGTTACAGCAGCAAGAAGGAATCTATCCGTCAGCCCAAGCGCCGTCGCAAGGAATCTGAGTACGGCATGCAGCTGCGCGAGAAGCAGAAGGTCAAGTTCATCTATGGCGTTCTGGAGAAGCAGTTCCACGGCTACTTCAACAAGGCCCGCAAGATGAACGGCGTCACCGGTGAGAACCTCATGATCATCCTTGAGTCTCGCCTCGACAACGTCGTCTTCCGTCTTGGCTTCGCCCGCACCCGCAAAGAGGCTCGTCAGTCCGTCCGTCACGGTCACTTCACCGTGAACGGCAAGCGCGTGGACATCCCGTCCTACCGCGTCAAGGCCGGCGATGTCGTCGCTGTCGGCGAGAAGTTCCGTGACCTCCTCCCCATCAAGGAGGCCCTGATTTCCTCCGAGCGTTTTGAGGTCCCTGGCTGGCTCGAGGTCGATATCGAGAAGCTGTCTGGTAACGTGCTCGCTCTGCCGACGCGTGAGCAGATCAGCGGTGATATCAACGAGCAGCTCATCGTCGAGCTCTACTCTAAGTAGTCCATCCGGGCTGCTGAGGCTGGAGGTAATACATGTCAGAATTCATTAGGCCTCAGGTTCAGGTCGAAGAGATCAACGAGACGTCTGCTCGTGTCTCCGTCGAGCCGCTCGAGCGTGGCTACGGCGATACGCTGGGTAACTCCCTTCGTCGCGTTCTTCTGTCCTCGCTCGAGGGTGCCGCCGTCGAGGCTATTCAGATCGATGGTGCGCAGCACGAGTTCATGACCATCCCTAACATGGTCGAGGATGTCACCGACATCGTCCTGAATGTCAAGGGTCTTGTCTTCAGGGCTCTCGGCACGACCGACGAGGCGACCGCCACCATCTCGGTTGACGGCCCCTGCGAGGTCACCGGTGCGGACTTCTTTATTCCGTCCGAGTTTGAGCTGGTCAACCCCGAGCAGCACATCGCTACGCTCACCGAGGGTGGCCATCTCACCATGAGCATGCGCATCGGCTATGGCCGCGGCTATGTTTCTGGCGAGGCCAACAAGCGCGACAACGATCCCATCGGTGTGATCCACGTCGACTCGCTGTACTCGCCGGTTTCCCGTTGCGCCAAGCTCGTTGAGGCTTGCCGTGTCGGTCAGCACACCGACTACGACCGCCTTGTCCTCGAGATCGAGACCAACGGCTCCATCGCCCCGCGCGACGCCGTGGTCCAGGCTGCCAATATCATCAACCAGCATATGGCCGCCTTTATGAACCTTGCCGAGACCCCCGAGGTCGAGGAGGAGGCTTCGATCTTCGCTCCCGAGGTCACCAACGACAACGCTGAGCTGGACAAGCAGATCGAGGATCTGGACCTTTCCGTCCGTTCCTACAACTGCCTTAAGCGCGCCAGCATTCACTCGGTCCGTCAGCTCGTTGAGTTCTCGGAGAACGATCTGCTCAACATCCGTAACTTCGGTGTTAAGTCGATCGAGGAAGTGAAGGACAAGCTTGAGTCCATGGGCCTGAGCCTGAAGGCTTAATGCTTCGCATATTTGAGGAGAAACTAGACCATGCGTCACAACGTTAAGAAGGGCCTGAAGCTCGGCACCGATGCGAGCCACACCAAGGCCATGAAGAAGAGCCTTGCTAAGGCCCTCTTCGAGAACGACCGCATCAAGACCACCGAGACCCGCGCTAAGGCGCTGCGTTCGGTCGTCGACCCGATCATCACTTGGGCCAAGAAGGGCGACCTGCACTCTCGTCGTCTGGCTATCGCCAAGCTCGGCGATAAGCAGCTCGTTGCCGAGATCTTCGACAAGGCTGCCCAGGGCATGTGGCAGGACCGCAACGGCGGTTATACCCGCATCATGAAGCTCGGCAACCGCAAGGGCGACAACGCTCCCATCGTTATCATGGAGCTCGTCACCGAGCCTTGCACGCCTAAGGCCAAGAAGGCTGCTCCGGCCCCCAAGAAGGCCGCTGCTCCCAAGAAGGTCGAGGCTGCCGAGGAGGCTCCTGCTGAGGAGACCGCTGAGTAGACAATCCGTCTGCATAGGCTATATTCGAGGGGTACGTTCGCGTACCCCTCTTTTTTTGTCGAAATGCCATTGCCTGTTTGTTGGGAGCGCCCATGACCGCGCCGTCTGATTTCAATTCGATTCCAGAGCTCGATGCCACGCTCGTTTTCCGCGTGGCATACGATGGCTCGTCCTATAGCGGCTTTGCCGAGCAGCCGGGACAGACGACGGTTGCGGGTGAGCTGCGTCGAGCCATCGAGACGCTGCTTCGCCGTCCGATCGATCTGACGTGCGCGGGTCGCACCGATGCCGGCGTGCATGCCGTGGCTCAGTACATCAGCGTGCCCGTAACGGACGCTGAGCTCGCCCTAACGCGCCGTAGGTGGCTGCGGGCTATGGATGCCCTGCTGCCCAAAGATATCGCCATCAACGAGGTCTACAAGGCCCGTAAAGGCTTTTCTGCACGTTTTGACGCGCGTTCCCGTACGTATACGTACCGTATTGCCGATCGAGATGCGCGCCCCGTGCTGTCCCGCGGTGCGGTGTGGTGGCATCGCTATCCCTTGGATGTTGAGGCTATGTCTGCTGCCTGCCCCGCGCTGCTGGGCGAGCAGGACTTTAAAAGCTTTTGCAAGGTTGCTTCTGCCGTGGGCAAACCTACGCACCGCTGCGTAATGCGCGCCGAGTTTGGCCATGAGGTTGCGTTTGGCGAGGACATCCTGACGTTTACCATCGAGGGCAATGCGTTTCTGCATTCGATGGTCCGTACGATCGTTGGCACGCTTGTCGCGATTGGCATGCATCGCCGTGAACCCGAGTGGATGCGCGAGGTCATCGATGCTTGCGACCGTACCGCTGCGGGCCCCACGGCTCCTGCCTGCGGCCTTACGTTTATGGGCGTGGATTACGATCCCGCCGAGCTCGTCGTGCTCGACTAGGGGAGGGCTCGACGCGTCGTGCGTCGACACCCATTATCTGTGGGCTGCGCGTGTGCAACATCTGTTCTTGGCGTGCAATACAACCGGTGTCTCATTGCTTTTATTGCCGGGGTGTACCATGAACCACGGTTTGATTCATTGCTGTCGAGAGGACGGATAACTTGGTTCGACGTGGCTCGCATCCGCGACTTTCGGTGATCCTTGTGGTAGAAGGTTCGCCCAGCTATGCGATGCGTGCGCTCGAGAGTATCCAGAACCAAGACCTCTACGATTTGCAGATTGTCGTTGTTTGCCGCGATGCTGCGCCCGGTGTGCGCCATTCGCTTCAAGTTGCTGCCGACAGGGACATCCATATTGATTTGATTGACGTCGAGGACGCGAAGCGCGGCGCTTGCCTTCGTGCCGGTTTTGCTGTCTCGCGCGGCTCTCAAATCATCGCTATGAACGCCGATGAGTGGTTTGCTCCGCAGTCCCTTTCCAAGATGGTCGATATCGCGTGCGATACTGCGGCAGACATAGTGTTCCCCACGGTGTCGCTCGACCGCTATGATGCACATCGAGAACGCCATTCGCGCGTCTTGGATGCTGCCTCTATTGCCATAGAAGACGAGTCTTCTATGGTGACTGGGCTGCCCCAGTTGATTTTGGGCGGCCTAGTCGCTCAGACCTCTGGCGTGATGTATAGCCGTCCGCTGTTTGAGGCATGCCTGTCGCGCGGCAAGGCGTACCGTACGGTTGAGTTTATGGCTTATGCGCTCTCGCAGGCACGATTCGTGTCCGGCTGCGGCGACGCTTGTTTCCACGCGGTGGCACCTAAGCTTACAGATGCCTTTGATCCCACCATGTATGCCAGGATATCCGATGACACTCGAGCGCTCGACGAGCTTGCGGACTCACTCTCGGAAGCAGATAGCGGTGGTCGGCTCAAGCTGGCAAGCCAAAAGTTCTACTTTGCCGGACTGGTCGCCTGCATCGAGAATTTGTGTCTTAGCCCGCATGGAGTGTCGTCAATCGAGCGTTCCGCCCGCATGCGTGATATGCTCGAGGCGCCTCGAACCCGTCAGATGGTCGCCGCGCTCAAGGATAACCATCGGGGACTCGGTTTGTTGTTTGGGCCGATCGCCAGCGCCAAGCCCGCGCGCTGCGTGATGTGTACGCATCTGGCAGCTTTTCTTAACCGGACGGGCGCAAAAACCGCCTAAACGGCTCATTTCGAAACAAATTTGCATAGAATTGTTTCGAAATGCGTTCTTATACACAAAAGCCTTCAAATAGCGTTAAACTATTCAGTCACTGATTGATTGTCTCCGCCATCTTTTGGAGAGAGGGTTTGTATGGCTAAAAAACGCAATGGGCGCCAGGATGCCATTAGAGATATTGTGCGCAATAAGGACGTCCGTACGCAGCGCGTGCTGGTCGATGAGCTCCGCGCTATGGGCTTTGATTGCACGCAGGCGACTGTCTCTCGCGATATTGCCGATATGGGGCTGCGTAAGCTCCCCGAGGGTATCTATGTTCTGGCAGAGGACCTGCACCTGCAGCGTATGGTTTCCGAGCTCGTAACGGGCGTTCTGCGCACCGATAATCTGGTTATGATCAAGGCTCAGCCTGGTGCGGCTTCCGGCATCGCCGCCGCCGTTGATGCGGCAGAGTTGCCCGATGTGCTTGGCTCGCTTGCCGGCAACGATACGATTTTGGTTATTGCCCAGACGGCCGAGGACGGCGAGCGTCTCGAGGCGCTGATCAATAAGCTGAGCAATTCTCGCAAGTAGGCGTGCGGGTCGTGCGCTCGGCACTGTGTGCGTGACATGGTGGCTTGTAAGGGGGTATCGACGTTGGTCGGTACCCCCTATATTGTTTGCCGGTATAAAGGCCGTCCACCAGGTCGCTTTAAACTAAAAGGCCCCCGAGCACTTTAATAAGCTGCTCGGGGGCCTTGTTGCTAATGGCCGGATGAATTTCTAGCCAACCGTATCGTCAGGCGTGGGCGAGGGGTCGGGAGTGGGTGTAGGCGTAGGCGTAGGCGTAGGCGTGCCGCCATCGCCGCCGGTCGAACCACCAGTGGAGCCGCCCGTCGAGCCACCGGTCGTACCGGTGCCGCCGGTGGTGTCGCCGCCCGTGGTCTCGGTGGTCGTGGTCGTCGTGGTAGTCGTTGTGGTGGTTTCCTCTTCGTCCTCGTTCTCGTCCTTGTCGTCGTTCTCCGTCTTCTTGGTGTTGTTGGTGCCGTAGAACTTCCAGACGCTGTTGTTCTTGTAGGTGGGCGCCGTTCCGGTCGCAAACTCCTCGCGCTCGGTACCGGTCAGAACGGTGTTCATAAACCGCTTAAAGACAGGCAGGTTGGTGCTGTCGCCCAGCAGGTCTGTGCCGTATTTTTGGATGGGAATCTCGCCCGCGGAATAGCCGGTCCACAGGGCGCACGCCAGCTGCGGGGTATAGCCGCAGAACCACAGGTTGGTGGTGTTGTCGGTGGTGCCCGTCTTGCCGGCATAGGGCTGGTTGACGCTCAGGGCGCCGGCAGCACCCGTACCGCCGCCCTTCATGACGCCGGACAGAACATCGGTGACCGCGGCGGCCTCGCCCTCGGTAAGTACCTGTGAGGGATTGTCGGTGTGCTGGTACAGCACCGAACCGGTACGAGAGTCAATCTCGGTGATGGCGATCGGCTGGCGATAGTAGCCGCCGTTGGCAAACGTCGCGTAGGCGGCGGCCATCTCGAGCGGCGAGATCGAGCCGGTGCCGAGGGTCATGACGGGAACGTCCTCGATGTTGTCCTTGGCGGGATCGATGCCGAGCTTTTTGACGAGCGAGATGATCTTGCTGTTGCCGACGGCTTCCGCCACCTGGATGTAGCCGGTGTTGGAGGAGTATGCCGTCGCCTGCTTAAGCGTGATGTTGCCATAGCTATGGTTGGCGTAGTTTTGGACCTCGGTCGTGGTGCCCTTGGCCTTGAGCGGCGAGTTGCAGTTGAGGGTGACGTTGGGGTTCATGCCGTTTTGGATGGCAGTTGCCAGCGTAAAGGCCTTAAAGGTGGAGCCGACGGGACGCTTGGCCGTGGCATGGTTTACGTGGTTCTCGTCGGCGTTGTAATCGTAGCCGCCCACCATGCACTTGATGTAGCCGGTCTTGGGGTCGACGACGACCATGCCCATGTCCAGGCCGTCGAGCGAGAGCGTGTCGAGCTGCTCGCGAACGGCATTCTCTGCCACCTGCTGCATCGTGGGGTCGATGGTGGTCTTGACGGTCAGGCCGCCCTTAAAGAGCACGTCGGTCGAGAACTCCTGCTCCAGCAGCTGCTTAACATAGGCGACAAAGTAGGGCTGCGAGTATACGTCAACGCCACTGCCCGAGATTTCGGTCACGTTGAGGGTGATGGGCTCGGCCTGTGCGGCATCGTGCTCCTCCTGCGTAATGTGGCCCAGGCGCAGCATGTTGTCGAGGACCTTGTTGCGACGGGACAGCGCCAGGTCGGGGTTGACCGTGGGGTCGTACTGCGAGGGCGAGTTGGGAAGGCCGATCAACAGCGCGGCCTCGCTCAGGGTGAGGTCTGCGGCGCTCTTGGACAGGTAGGTCTCGGCGGCGGCCTCAATACCGTAGGCGCCGTGACCGTAATAGATGGTGTTGAGGTACATCATGAGGATCTCGTCTTTGGAGTACATGTCCTCCATCTTTACGGCGATGTAGGCCTCGCGCACCTTACGCTCGATGGTCGAGTCGAACTGCTCCTCCTGCAGGATGGTGTTGCGCACCAGCTGCTGGGTGATAGTCGAGGCGCCTTCGTGCCCGCCGCCGAGGGTTGCCACCGCAGCACGCGCGATACCCCACAGGTCGATACCGCCGTGCTCGTAGAAGCGCTCGTCCTCGACGTCAACGGTGCCCTGTAGCACGTAGGGGGAGACCTTGTCCTTGGTGATGGACTTGCGGTTTTGCGTGTAGAAGCTCGCGATCTTGTTGCCGTTGCAGTCGACGATCTCGGTGGGCTCGCTCACCAGATACGCGTTGGCGTCGGTGTAGTCGGGCAGATCGGACAGCCAGCGGTTGACGTTGCCGACCATGCCGATGCCAAATGCCACGCCCGCAATCAGCAAAAAGCCCAAAAACGAGAGCAGGATTATGGGCAGGGCATGCGTCTTTGAACGGCTGCGTCCCTGTCGTTGGCGAGGACCCATATATTGACCTCCAGGTATGTCGTGCCGGACGGCGGATGTGCCGTCGGGGCAGGATGGACATAAGTTATTACACGATAAACCAAACGGGGCGCGCGAGGCCTCGTGTATGCTGGAAGACGGCATTTTTCAGAGTGAATGCATACCTTGGTAAGGAGTTTGCCGATGGCGATTCGGGCGATGGGGCCGAGCGGACAACACAAGACTGGATTGGATGCTGCCGGTGCGGCGCTGCCCGAGCTGCTGGCGCCGGCGGGCGGGCTCGACCAGATGTTTGCGGCCATCGCCGCGGGCGCCGATGCCATCTATGCGGGGTTGGGCGGCTTTAACGCCCGCGTGAGCGCGCATGGTTTTACGGATGACGAGTTTGCGCGCGGCTGCGCCGTGGCGCATGCCCATGGCGTGCGCGTGTACGTGACGCTCAACGTGTTCGTGTTTGACGATGAGCTGTCCGATGCGGTGGCGCTGGGAGCTCATGCACTGGAGCTGGGCGCCGATGCTCTGATTGTGGCCGATGCCGGGTTGGCCTGCGCGCTGCATGTGGCAATTCCGGGGGTCGAGATTCATCTGTCCACCCAAGCGGGCGTCCATAGCAAGGGCGCCGTGCGTTTGGCGGCTGACGAGCTGGGGGTCGAGCGCGTGACGACGGCGCGCGAGCTGACCGTGGCAGAGATTGCGACGCTCTGCGCTACCGGTGTGCCCATCGAGGTGTTCTGCCATGGCGCCATATGCATTGGCTATTCGGGTGCGTGCGAGTTTTCGGCCCTGCGGCGCGGACGGTCGGCGATGCGTGGCGACTGCACGCAGCCGTGCCGTCTGGCGTACGATTTGGTGGATGAGGCTGGGGAGAGCGTCGTTGCCGTCGAAGGCGATCGTCTGCTCTGCCCGCGTGACTATCTGGGCATTGCTCATTTACCCGAGCTTGTTGCTGCCGGGGTGGCGTCGCTCAAGATCGAGGGGCGTATGAAAAACCCCGACTACGTCTACAACGTGGTGCGGGCGTGGCGCCGGGCGCTCGATATGCTGCGCGATGGCGCGTGGGATCCCGATGCCGTGCTGGCGCTCGAGCGTGAACTGGGAAGGTCGTTTAACCGCGGGTTTACCGACGCGTATTTGCGAGGCCGCTCGGGTGCGGAGCTTATGAGTTTTGAACGCGCGATCAACCAGGGCGTGCGTGTGGGGCGCTTGGTCGCTGTGAGCCACGAAGAGGTGACCGTTGAGCTCGACGCCGCCGTGGCGGCGGGCGATACGCTCGAGATCAGGTTTTACCCGGGCGCCGACGCTCGGCCCGATGTACCTAAACGCTGGCCGCAAGTTCCCTGCCCGGTGGATGCCGCGGCGGGGGAGCGCATCGTTGTCCATTGCAAGCGTAAGGTCGACGCGGGCTGCGAGGTATACCTGATTCGCAGCGCCGGCGTGTTGGATCAGACGGCGGCGGTGTTGGAGCGCATGCGGGCCGAGGCCGATGCGGTCGTGCTTGCGAAACGCGCTGTCGAGACGCTGCCGTTTGCGGGCGTTCTGATGGATAGCGGCACGCAGCCGGAAGAGTCGGCAGAGTCTGCCGCCGCTCGCTTGGTCTTTGCCTGGCAGCTGATGGACCAGGACCCGCACGACGAGCTCGACCTGTCCGATGCGACTGTTGTGCTCGACGAGATCTGCCGTGTGGGCGATATCGAGCGGACTCGGTCGCTCATGCAGCGCGCCGGCCGCATCGTCTGTCGCAATCTGGGACAGGTGGCGATAGCTCGCGAACTGCGCGTCGCGTTTGACGTGGCGGCGCCGGTGTTCTGCGCGAACCGGGCAACGCTCGCCTGGTTGCGAGGACTTGGGACGCAGCGCGTGTATTTGCCTACCGAACTTGTCGCTCACGATGCAAAACGCGTTGCCGAGCTTGCCGCCTGTCCTGGCGTCCTGGGCCCCGTCGATACCGACCGTCCCGAGCTCATGGTGTGCGAGCACTGCCTGCTGACCGCTGAGGGCGTCTGCGCCACCGATGCGACGGGGCGGGTCTGTTGCCGCGACTGCTTGCGTCGCCGGCAGGCTCGCTATCTGGTCGAGCGTGACGGTACACGTCTGCCAGTTGCCATCGACGCATGCGGCAGGACGAGGATTTTCCTGTCGTAGGTGCTGCGTCGCGTCAGTTTGTTATCATATGAGAGTTTATGGACTTCCAGCACCGCCGTTTTCGGCGAGGGTGCTATAGCAAAAGGAGGATACCCAATGCTGTCTGTTGACGAGCAAATGCGTATCATCACCTCGGGCGCTGCGAAGATCGTCCCCGAGGCCGACCTTCGCAAGAAGCTTGAGAAGGGCGAGCCCCTCAACATCAAGCTCGGCGTCGATCCTACCAGCCCCGACCTGCACCTGGGCCACGCCGTGCCGCTGCGCAAGATGCGTCAGTTCCAGGACCTGGGCCACAACGTCACCCTCATCATCGGCAACGGTACCGCACTGATCGGCGACCCCTCGGGCAAGAATTCCACCCGCCCGCAGCTTTCGCAGGAGCAGATCGAGGCTAACGCCGAGACCTACGTGAGCCAGGCCATGAAGATCCTGGACCCCGAGAAGACCACCATCGTGCACAACGGCGACTGGATCTTGTCGATGGATCTGGCCGGTCTGCTGCAGGTGTGCTCCAAGTTCACCGTCGCCCGCATTCTTGAGCGTGATGACTTTACCAAGCGCTACCAGTCCCAGACGCCGATCGCCCTGCACGAGTTCCTGTATCCCGTGATGCAGGCATACGATTCGGTCATGATTAAGGCTGACGTGGAGATGGGCGGCACCGACCAGCTTTTCAACCTGCTCGCCGGCCGTGAGCTCATGGAGAAGATGGGCATGGAGCCGCAGATCGCGCTCACCATGCCGCTGCTCGAGGGCACCGATGGCGTACGTAAGATGTCCAAGTCCTATGGCAACTACATCGGTCTGACCGACGCGCCCAAGGATATGTTCGGCAAGACCATGTCCATCCCCGACGAGATGATCGGCAAGTACTACCGCCTGGCGAGCTCGCTCACCCCGGCCGAGGTCGACAAGATCGACGCTGCTCTGGCCGACGGCTCTGCCGACCCCTACGAGCTCAAGCGCGCTCTGGGTCGCGACCTGTGCGACACCTACCACGGCGTCGGTGCCGGTGACGAGGCTCAGGCCGAGTTCGACCGCGTGTTCAAGGAGGGCCAGCTCGCCGACTTCCCCGAGAAGCACGTTGAGCTGACCGTCAACGACGAGGGCCAGATCTACCTCGCTGGCCTGCTCAAGGACCTGGGTCTTTCGGCGAGCGCCGGCCAGGCTCGTCGCGATATCGACGGCGGCGGCGTCAAGATCAACGGCAAGGCCGTGGCTCCCAAGAGCTACAACATCGATCCGAGCGCCCTCAAGCTTGGCGACACCCTCTCCGTGGGCAAGCGCAAGGGTTTCAAGTTGATTTAGTTCCGCCGTTCTAACGAACGGCGGACCGGCCGACGCTGCGCGGGCTCCAGAGCGACAACTTGCCATTCAAAGAGGGCGGCATGACCAGAAGGTCTATGCCGCCCTCTTTTCATGTCAATTTGTTCGCTCTGGAGCCCGCTCGCTCATATGACCCAATCCGCTGTCAAGAGCCACAATGGCCCCGCCGACCG
>USAJ01000011.1 GCA_900552685.1 uncultured Collinsella sp. | reverse complement strand
CCACCATCGCGGTCCCCCTGTGAGGGCCTGACGACTCAGGCCCTCACACCGGCGTGCCTCGCAATCAAACGCTTCCCGGATAATAATGCCCGTTGCAGGGATCGCCCTGTCTAGTCGCCGCCCATGTGCATGAGCATGTCAGCGATGCGAGTCGCCATCTCGTCCGCCGCTGCACGGATGATGGCGACCCAGGACGCAAGGCCGGCCTGATCGGATGCCTCCGCTTCAAGCACGTCGCAGTTCGCGGTCACCGCCATGAGCGGGGTGACGAGGTCGTGCGAGGCGGTGCAAACGAACGCGCGCTCCCGCGCCTCGGCCTCCGCCACCGGTCGCATGGCGCGTCCCGTTGCCGACCACGCCACGTTGAGCCCCCCAAAAAGGCGAAGCCATCGGCGTCACTCGCTTCGCTAAATCAACTTTATGGGATGACGGATCACGGTCTTGAGCTTCTCCGGCGCGCACTTGCGCGGGTCGGAGAGGTAAATCTCGTGATGCAGACGGGCTTCGGAGAAGTCGGGGGCGTAGCCCCGTTCCGCCGCGAATGTGCGCATGGCGTCTATGGTCGCCGGCTCGTCGTCGTAAGGCCCGGTATGCATGCACTGAACGCAAAGGCCCTCGTCGACCCTCAGCAGCTCGACCGCCGAGAAGTCCAGCTTCTTCTTGGCGGCAGCTTCCGAAACTGCCCAGTCGAAGTCCTCGCGAGTGACGAAATCGGGCAGACGGATGCACGAGATGAAGTTGAAGTCATCCTTCCGCGCATAATCAATCTCGCCATCGGTGCGGTCTTGCCACCAGAAGCCCTCGAGCGGAGGCACGACGAAGTCGAAATAGCCTTCGATCTCTCGCGGGCCCTTCTTCGACATCTTGATGGTATAAGCGACGCCGTAGAGCAGCGGCAACGCGTTCTGGTACTCGCCGCCTTCGGTATTGGGATTGCCCTTGCCCCGCACGGCGACGTAGCTCATAGGCGGAACGGTTACGACGCTCGGCTTGCCGGACGGCCTGTAGAGCTCCCTGAACTCCTTCTTGAAATCGTATGCCATCGCAAAAAACCTCCCTGAGCTTGGGTTTCCGTTGATATCCGACCAAATATAGCAATGGGCGCGGCTTCGGAAGAGGCCGCGCCCATTACAGGATATTATAACACAGAATCGAACGTCTGTTCTATTCCCACTCGATGGTCGCGGGCGGCTTGGACGTGATGTCGTAGCACACGCGGTTGGCGCCGGGGACCTCGGCAACGATGCGGCCAGAGATGCGGGCCAGCACGTCGTAGGGCAGCTTGGCCCAGTCGGCGGTCATGGCATCGCTGGACTCGACGGCACGCAGGATGATCGGGCGCTGATAGGTGCGCTCGTCGCCCATAACGCCGACGGACTTAATGTCGGGCAGGACCGCGAAATACTGCCAGCAGCTGTGCTCGGAGTTGCGCTCACCGGTCTGCTCAAACAGACGCTGGTTGTAGGCATCGAGCTCCTCGCGCACGATGGCGTCGGCGTTTTTGAGGATCTCGAGCTTCTCCTTGTCGACCGCACCGATGATGCGGATGGCAAGACCCGGGCCCGGGAAAGGCTGGCGGAACACGATGTGACCCGGCAGGCCAAGCGCCAGACCAAGTGCGCGGACCTCGTCCTTAAAGAAGTGGTCGAGCGGCTCAATAAGGTCGAAGTGCACGCCCTCGGGGAACGGGATCAGGTTGTGATGGCTCTTGATGGTGGCCGTCTTGCCGCCCGTCTTGCGAGCGCCGGACTCGATGATGTCGGGGTAGATGGTGCCCTGAGCCAGGTACTTGACAGGCTTGCCATCGGTCTCGAGCTGCTGCGCCACGGCGAAGAACTCTTTCCAGAACTGCGTACCGATGATGCGGCGCTTCTCCTCGGGCTCGGTCACGCCGGCCAGAAGCTCGGCATAACGGTCCTCGGCATGGACGTGGATAAAGTCGACGTCAAACTGCTTGGTGAAGACCTCCTCCACCTGCTCGGGCTCGCCCTTGCGCAGCAGGCCGTGGTTGATGAACACGCAGGTCATCTGCTTGCCCACGGCGCGAGCGCCCAGCGCAGCCACGACGGAGGAGTCGACGCCGCCGGACAGGGCCAGAATCACGCGGTCGTCACCGACCTTCTCGCGGAACTCGGCCGTCATGGTCTCGACCAGGTTGTCCATGCTCCAGTTGGGCTCCAGGCCGCAGATCTCAAACAGGAAATTGCTCAGCAGCTGCTGACCGTACTCGGAGTGCTTGACCTCGGGGTGGAACTGCGTGGTGAAAATCTTGCGCTCGGGACACTCCATGGCGGCAACCGGACACACGTCGGTGCTGGCGGTAACGGTAAAGCCCTCGGGCACCTCGGAAACGGCGTCGCGATGGCTCATCCACACGGTCTGCTCCATGGGCGTGGAGTTAAAGAGCTTGGCGCCGGCCGTGCGCGTGATGGTGGCGCGGCCGTACTCGCCCACCTCGGAGTGGCCGACCTTGCCGCCGAGCGTCACGGCCGTGATCTGATGGCCGTAGCAGAAGCCCAGGACGGGAAGGCCCAGGTCAAAGATGGCAGGATCGATGGACGGAGCGTCCTCGGCATACACGGAGGCCGGGCCGCCGGAAAGGATGAGCGCAGAGGCGTTCATCTCGCGAATCTCGTCGGCCGAGATGTCGCAGGGGACGATCTCGGAATACACGTTGAGGTCGCGGACGCGACGGGCAATGAGCTGACCGTACTGCGCACCAAAGTCGAGTACGAGGACCTTTGCGGAAGCCTTTTGATCCATGGTTCCCCCTCTTGTTGGCGGGGAGCCGGTGCCCACCCGCGTGAATGAACGAAAATAACCTCCATAGTGTACACGTTATATGGGGTTTCTCGCCCCTCGCGGCCATCAGCGCACGGCAAACGCACGACCTGGGCCCCTATTTGACGGCAATTGAAGTGTTTTCAAACGTTACAGATGATGTAATACGTTTGAACATTGGACGCCCTGTGCCACAATACTGCCGAACGACTCCGCCTCTGCGGCGGCAAATACGATAGGAATACCAGCATGAAGCGCATCCTCCTCATCGCCACGGGCGGCACCATCGCATCGACCGAGGACGGCAACGGCCTCTCCCCCGCCCTGACCGGTGAGGAGCTCGCCCAGAGCGTCCCCGAGATCTCGGGCCTCTGCGAGCTCGACGTAGTGCAGCCCATGAACATCGACAGCACCAATATGCGCCCCAGTGACTGGATGCGTATCCGCGACGTCATCGTCGAGGGTTATGCCGACCACGACGGCTTCGTGATTCTGCACGGCACCGACACCATGAGTTACACCGCGGCAGCGCTTTCCTACCTGATTCAGGACAGCCCCAAGCCCATCGTGCTCACTGGCTCGCAAAAGCCCATGGGCAACCCCTTCACCGACGCCAAGCTCAACCTGTACCAAAGCCTGCTCTATGCACTCGATGAGCACTCGCACGACGTCTCGATCGTGTTTGGCGGCGTCGCCATTGCCGGCACGCGCGCCCGCAAGCAGCGCACCATGAGCTTTAACGCGTTCATTAGCGTCAACTATCCGCCCATCGCCTATATCCGCAACGGCCGCATCGTGCGCAACGGGCTTCACGGTACGCATCAGGGCGAAAACCCGGTGCATTTCTACGACAGCATCGACCCGCGCGTATTTGTACTCAAGCTTACGCCCGGCGTAAACCCGGGCATCCTCGACGCCCTAGCCGATAGCTACGACGCCGTGATTCTAGAGACCTTTGGCATTGGCGGTATCCCCGAGTTTGGTGAGTCGGGCGAGTCGTTCCAAGAGGCAATTTTCCGCTGGGTCGATTCGGGCCGCACCGTCGTTATGACCACGCAGGTCCCCGAAGAGGGCCTCGATCTGGGCGTTTATGAGGTTGGCCGTGCTTACGCCGATCATCCGGGCATTCTGCGCGGCGATGACATGACCACCGAGACGCTCGTGGCCAAAACCATGTGGGCGCTCGGCCAGTCACGCGATGCGGCTGAGATTCAGCGTCTGTTCTACAGCCAAGTCAACCACGACCGCATCCCGATGGCGTAATTCAGCTGTCGGCGGGTATCCCCTATTAGATACCCTCAAGAAGCTCTGACACCGTCATACCGAGTGCGGGTGCGATCTTAAATAGAACCTTGAGCGTGAAATTTGCCGTCCCATCTTCGATTCGGTCGAGGTAGGGTCGGCTGATTCCTGTCGCCACACAAAAATCAACCTTGGAGATACCAAGGTCTCTGCGTGTCTCTTCGACCCGCCTACCAAGAATCTGTTTCGCACGTTCGTCCATGCAGCCGAGTTTGAAATGGAGCCGAACATAAACGTAAACTATAGTTTACGTTTTGCCGAATACACAGGAGTTTTCTATGTCGGGTTCTTCGGTCCGCATGTACCGAGCCACGCCTCGCACAAACAGCGCGCCGCCCAAGCTCGTCGTCGTTGAATCAGAATGCCTTTCGCCCGATGAGCGCACAGCATTTGCATTGCTATCAAGTCGCGTCGCCGCCGTTCTGGTCCCTTGCCCGGCGCAAGGTGAACTTGCTATCCAATGCCAGGCGCACAGCTGCTCGCTCAATCAGGCTACCGTGATCGCAACCAGCCAACGCGGTCTGCCCCTTCTCCTGGAAGCCGGTATCGCACTCGCCCTTCGCGGCGCCGGATACGAAAACGAGGCCGCCGCCGACATGGCCTTTAAACCACGATCGAGCGGCGGCCTCGCAGCAGCTATCGAATATGTGTGCAGACTCGTTGCCTAAAAGGACAAGCTAGAAACCAAAGCCAAAGCCCGTTCCGGTAATCGCCGAGTACATAAAGTAAACGTTGATCACGTTGAGGAACACACCCGTGATGCAACCGTTGCGCAGGTAGCGTTCGCACACGATGCGCGCCATGGCGGCGGAGTCATCATTGTTTTTAGCTTGACGTCCCGCCGTAAAGTATGTCGCCACGCTCAGCAGCAGGTTGAGCACCGGCAGCGCCAGCAACTCGTAGCTCTTGCCCCAGCGCGTCACCTCGCCGGCGGCGTTAAACTTCGTTGCCACCTCGGGACCAATGTTGGGGATAACGCACGCTGCGACCACCAGCGGAATCACCGCAAGTACGAGCAGCGCAATACCCATGTAGCCAGCTTTTTTGCCGTATTTAAACATATGCGTCGCCCTTACACGTTAAAGCGGAAGTGCACGACGTCGCCATCGGCCATGACATAGTCCTTGCCCTCAATACGCAGTTTGCCGGCGGCCTTGGCGCCCTGCTCACCGCCGAGCTCGATGTAGTCGTCATAGCCAATGACCTCGGCCTTAATAAAGCCGCGCTCAAAATCGGTGTGGATGACGCCGGCGGCCTGCGGGGCGGTCGCGCCCTGACGAACCGTCCAGGCCTTGACCTCCATCTCGCCGGCCGTAAAGAACGACTGCAGACCGAGCAGCTTATAGGCCGCCTGCGCGAGCACGTCCAGACCGGGCTGTTCCAGGCCCAGGCTCTCCAGGTAGTCGGCGGCGTCCTCGGGATCGAGCTCGGAAAGCTCGGCCTCAATCTTGGCGCAGATGGGCAACGGCTTGACGCCATCGATGGGCGCCAGGTCGTCGTTGAGCATATCCTCGTCCACGTTGGCCACATACAGGATGGGCTTCATGGTGAGCAGGAACAGCCCCTTGGCGGCGGCACGTTCCTCGTCGGTCATCTCCATGGATGCGGCGCGCTTGCCCTCGTTGAGCCAGGCAAGCAGGCGCTTGGCGACCTCGAACTTGGGCATGAGCTCCTTGTCGCGCTTGGCCTCCTTCTCGAGCTTAGGCAGCTGCTTCTCGAGCGTGCCCATGTCGGCCAGGATGAGCTCGGTCATGATGGTGTCGGCATCGCCGGCGGGATCGACGAACTCGCCCGTGCGGCCCACCTCACGCATGACGTTGGGGTCCTTAAAGTAGCGCACGACCTCGCAGATGGCATCGGTCTCGCGAATGTTGGCCAGGAACTGGTTGCCCAGGCCCTCGCCCTCGTTAGCGCCCTTCACCAGACCTGCGATGTCGACGAACTCGACCGTCGCCGGCACAATGCGGCCCGGGTTAACGATGTCGGCAAGCTTTTGCAAGCGGCTATCGGGCACGTCGACGATACCCACGTTGGGGTCGATCGTGGCAAACGGGTAGTTGGCGGCAAGGCCGGTCTTTTTGGTAAGCGCGGTGAACAGCGTCGACTTGCCCACGTTGGGCAGGCCCACGATACCGATGGAAAGGGACACGACAGCTCCTTTTGGTACAGGTACTTCAAACCGTATAAGTATAGCGCCGCCGCAGCATCCGGGCGAATCCGGACACCACGACGGCGCAAATGAAGCAGAGATAGAGCTCGCTGACTAGTCCGCGAGCTTTTCCACCTGGTCGAGCATCTTGTCCAGCTTGGCCTTTGCCTCGGCCTTAACCTTCTCAGCTTCTTCGTGAGCCTTCGCCTTCTGAGCGGCCTTTTCCTCGGCCTCGGGGTCGACAACGACCAGATTGGACGCATCGTGCTCGACCAGCTTGAGCGCATGCTCGGGGCACACCTTGACGCAGGCTCCGCAACCTAGGCAATACGTGGACTCCAGTGCAAAGCGACCGCTTCCCACCAAATCGCAGGCAAACGTGGGGCACACGTTGACGCACTCGCCGCACGACGTGCACTTGTCAAAATCGCATTCCGGTGTGCTCACCTGCATATTCTGGGCAAGCTCGGGGTGGTTCTGCAGCGTCGAGAGCACCAGCTGCCGCCCGTGCGTGAGCGAACGGCGACGCTTGGTCGTCGTGGTGCCGCACATGGTGTTGAGCGTGCGCTCCAGCTGGGTAATCTGATGTCGATGGGCCTTGAGCTTTTGCGTCACCGAGGCCAGCGCCGCCGTCGCCGGGTTGAGCTTGGTCACCGTCAGGCCCGTGGTGCGGGCGATCTTTTCCATGTACTCCTTGCGCTCGTACTCGCGAAGCTTATGGCACTTGAGGCTCTTGGGGTCGACTTCCAGGCCCATACCCGTGCCAGACCACTCCTCGGCCTTCGCAATCGCCTCGCCCAGAATGTCCTCACCGCCGATGTTGCGGCATTTATCGCACACGCCCAACGGCAGGTACACGCTCACGTTGGGATAGTCCGCCAGTACCGAGAACCAAGTCTCGGCCGTAATATCGCCCACGCAGGCAACGACGACCTCGTTTTCGCGCGACATGCGTTTGAGGGCACGCGTGCAGGTGACGTAGGCGGTCTCGTGGCTCGTAGCAGCAGAGACGATATCGTCATACAGGTTTTTAGGCGCCAGGCGCGGCGAGATGATCGCCTCGGTCGGGCAGGCAGCGGCGCACAGACCGCACTTGCGGCAGGAGTCGAGGATCTCGATGGCGTCTTCCTCGACCTCGATAGCGTTGACCGGGCACACGTCCATGCACGCGGTGCAGCCGCTCTTTTCGTTTTTGCAGGTCAGGCACGGAATGGTATTGCCGCGCGGGCGCTCCTTGTAGTCGGCAGGATTCCACTGCGGCGCCGACGGATCGAGTGCATCGGTCACGCCGCCAAGCGGATTTTTAAGAAAGTCGAAACCCTTGCTGATCTCGATAATGTCATCAAACAGATCGTGTTCCTGCGCCATGCGCGGCCCCTCCCTGAGCAGTGCAAACAAGCAAGAGATAATGATACGCCATTAGCTTATGCCTCGGGCAATTTACACGCGGCGCATCTTTGCGGCAAATAGCCTATGCCTATCGCCGCCTCGATTGCACAAGGTCAATCAAGCGCCAAGCTATGCCTCGCACATGAGCTGCACGAGCTTCTGTTTGGTCACCTTGGTCTGCTCGTTGGCCATGTTGCGCTCGTTTCTAAAGACCGCATTTGCAACACCCTGCAGATCGGCATCGGAAATCTCGCCAAGGCCCAGCTCCTCGAGCGTGGTCGGCAGACCGACACGCTGGCAAAACTCGTGCACCTGATCAAGCTCGGGCGCACGCTCCAGGCGCAGCTGCACCACCAGGCCAAATGCCACGGCCTCGCCATGCATGGCCCTGCACTCGGGCAGAATCGTCAGGCCGTTGGCAATGGCATGGGCAAGCGCCAAGCCACCGCTCTCAAAGCCGACGCCCGAGAGCAGAATATTGCACTCGATCAGGCGCTCAACCGCTGGCGATGTACGGCCCTTTTTGAGATCGCGCTTGGCAGCGACACCACACTCCATGAGCGTGTCGTAGCAGGCACGTGCCGCGACCAGGGCCAAGTGTCCCGGCGTGCCACCGTGCTCGTTGGAGCCGTGCGCCGCGGCGCACGAACGCGCCTCGAAATACATTGCCAGCGCATCGCCCATACCAGCGACCGTCATACGCAGCGGGGCCGCCGCGACCACGTTGGTATCGACCACGACCAAGTCTGGATTCTTCTCGAGCATCAGGTAGCGGTCGAACGACCCATCCTCGTGATACAGCACCGAAATCGCGCTGCACGGACCGTCCATCGACGCCGCCGTGGGACATACGCACAACGGCAACTCGGCATAAAACGCAACGGCCTTGGCGATATCGAGCATCTTGCCGCCGCCAATGCCCACCACCATGTCGCAATACTCGGCCCGGGCTTCCTTGGCCATTTCGACAACGGCATCTTCCGTACACGGACCGTTGTAAATCTTAAAGAACGGCTCGCTTAGATCTTCATCCAGAAATCCATCGACGATCTGCTTGCACAGCCGATCCTCGGTGCCCTGGTCAAACAGGACATAGGCAGCGCAACCCAACCATGACAAATACCTGCCCTGACGCGAGAGCTCACCCGGCCCCTGAACATACCGGCCAGGACCGCCATAAACCATGGGAAGCGCCATACGAGAATCCGCCCTTCATCAAACAACGATTGGTGCAAAGCAACCTGACCCCTTTGCGCCATAGCAAAAAGGGGCAAAGCCATCTGTCGGCTTTGCCCCTTCCTTACCTAAGTTTACTCATCCATGAGATAGTAGTGGCCCAGCGCGTCGGCACCCAGGATGGCGTTTGCGACCATCTCGGGCGTCACCTCAAACGGCATGTTGCACATGGTGTCCTCGGGCGCGCACGCGGCCTCGGCAACAATCATGGCCTGCTCGCGCGTAAGCTCGGCAACGCCAAGTTCCTTCATCGTGACCGGTAGGCCCAGCTCAATGCAGAAGCCCAAGACTTCCTCGAGTTTCTCAGTCGGAGCATCTTCGAGTACCAGCTGGACGATAGTGCCAAAGGCGACCTTCTCGCCGTGATACATGCCGTGGCACTCGGGCAGCATCGTCAGGCCATTGTGGATGGCATGAGCAGCAGCAAGGCCCGAGCTCTCAAAGCCAATGCCCGAAAGCAGCGTATTGGCCTCGATGATGTGCTCGACGGCAGGCGTGAGCGCACCCTTCTCCAGCGCGACCTTGGCCTTGACGCCATCGGCCATAAGCGTCTCGTAGCAGAGCTTGGCGAGCGCCAAGCCAGCCATGCCGCCCTTGCCGCCGGCGCAAGTGCCACCGTCGGCATCATGCGTCGCCTGGGCCTCAAAGTAGGTTGCGAGTGCATCGCCCATACCGGAAACCGTCAGGCGCACCGGGCTCGCCGCGATAACCGTCGTATCCATCAGGACAATGTTGGGGTTTGCCTTCAGGAAGAGGTACTTGTCGAACTGGCCGTCATCGGTATAGAGCACCGAAAGCGCCGAGCACGGGGCATCGGTCGAAGCAATGGTGGGGCAAATGATAACCGGGGATTCCAGGTAATAGGCAACGGCCTTCGCGGTGTCGAGGATCTTGCCGCCACCGACGCCGACGATGATGTCGCAACCGTTGTCACGGGCGAGCGCAACCAGGCGATCGACCTCGCCCTTGGAGCACTCGCCGTTAAAGTCCTCAAACAGCAGCTCGGCCTTAGCCTCGGTAAAACCGCCCTCGATCTTGGCACCGACGCGCTTCTTGCCCGAAGGCGTCACGATGACGAGGGCCTTAGCGCCGAGCGGCTCAACGTAAGAGCCGAGCTTGGCGAGCTCGTCCGGACCCTGGATGTACTTGCTGGGGCTATTGAAAATTGCAGCCATAACTATCCCATTCTCTAAAAGAACAAAGAAAGGGGCTCCGTACGGATACGTGCGGAGCCCCTCGTTACGATAACAAGAGTCGATTAGAAATCGATGTCGGTGTCGTAGTAGCAGGCCTTGAGGATCTTCTCGAAGTCGGCAGCCTTGGTCTCACGCGGGTTCTCGGGCGTGCAGGCGTCCTGCTCGGCGTTCGCGGCGATCTCGGGCAGCTTGGCGAGGAACTCCTCCTCGGAAACCATCTGCGGGTTCTCGGCGTCGACCTTCACGCCACCATTCGCGTAATCCTTGATGGACTGCGGAATGTTGAGCTGGTCGTTGAGGTCGCGGATCTTCTGGACGAGCGCAGCGATGAGCTCCTCGTTGGTCTCGCCGGGAAGGTGCAGGATCTCCTTGGCCACGTAAGCGTAACGCTCGGCAGCACGGGGATCCTTGGAGTTCCACTGGATGACCTTGCCCAGGTACATGGCGTTAGCGGCACCGTGGATGATGTGGCCGTTCTCGAAGGCAGCACCGGTCTTGTGAGCCATGGAGTGAACGATGCCGAGCAGGCCCGAGGAGAAGGCGATACCGGCGATGCACTGAGCCTCGTGCATGTGCTGACGGGCCTCATGGTCGCCAGCATAGGACTTGGGCAGCCACTCGACGATCTCGCGGATGCCGTGCAGAGCGTTGGCGTCGGTGAACATAGAGGCGCAGGTGGAAACGTAGGCCTCCATGCAGTGGGTCAGAGCGTCCATGCCGGTGTGAGCGCACAGCTTGGCGGGCATGGTGTAGGTGAGCTCGGGGTCGACGATGGCGACATCAGGGGTGATGTTGAAGTCGGCCAGCGGGTACTTGATGCCCTTGGCGTAGTCGGTGATGACGGAGAAGGCAGTGACCTCGGTAGCGGTACCGGAGGTAGAGGAGATGGCGCAGAAGTGAGCCTTCTGACGCAGCTCGGGGAAGCTGAACGGCTGGATGATGTTATCGAAGGACTCCTCGGGATACTCGTAGAAGACCCACATGGCCTTAGCGGCATCGATGGGCGAGCCGCCGCCGATGGCGATAATCCAGTCGGGCTCGAACTCGCGCATGGCCTCGGCGCCCTTCATGACCGTCTCGATGGACGGATCGGACTCGACGCCCTCGAACAGCTTGACCTCGAAGCCGCCCTCTTTGAGGTCGGCCTCGACGTCCTGCAGGAACCCGCCGCGGCGCATAGAGCTGCCGCCAGAAACGATGATGGCCTTCTTGCCCTTGAGGTTCTTCACCTCGTGGCGAGCGCCCTCACCAAAGTACAGATCGCGAGGATTGGTAAAACGTCCCATACTGTGCCTCCTAAACAAGCCCCTCTTAGACTTGCGTATATAACGGAGCACCCAATTGGCTCCGTTAGGACCGGTTTGCGCGTTGCCGGCGATGACAATGCGCGATGTCTAAACGTCTCAACGCTCAGACAAACACTATTTTACCGTTCTGGTTGGTCAGTTATTCACCTAAAGCCGCCAATGATGAAACGTTTTTTCTATCCCTGAAGACCCTTGTGCGGCATTCATACTCCCAAGCTGGGCAAACGTTTTATCAAGGTTGACTACATATCCCGGGCAGGACCGTGCCGCTCCAAAATATGCACCGTTCGCCGCCAAAAATCGACCGTTTGCGGCACCGTGATACCACTCGGTCGTCCAAGGTGCCGACATTTGTGCGACATCCGTCTTCGTGGTGCAAAGGTGCAAGTCCAAGTGCGGCACCCCCGGTGTGCCACATGCGGGTAAACTAGAACCTTATATAGAAACATTTGAACCCTAACCGCAGCAAAGGAGGCCCCATGGCATTCGATCCCATTCAAGAGGATTGCCATCGCCTCGTTCTTGAGGCCTTGCGCCGCGACAATATCCCGCTCACCGACGGTGCCGCCGTAGAGCGTCTGATGGAACAATTCACCCGCAACCCCGCACCGCTCATCGTGCACGACCGCGACCGCGCCGGGCACCTCATTGCCAAGGTGGTCGAGGCTGTCGACTACCGCATTCCCTTTATCCCTGACGATACCCAGGCAGAGCAAGAAGAGGCAGCTGCCGAGAACATGCTCCGCGAGGCAGCCGCGCTCGACCCGACCAACTGGGACGCTCAGCGCATGCTGACCGCCCTCACCGCCGGCTCCAACGAGGAATACGTGCAGTATCTGGTGTCCAAGTGCGACGAGGTGGAGCACGATCTGGCGCTCAAGACCGCCTCGGCGCAGGACCCCTACGAGCGTGAGGCCGCAGGCGACCTTATGCGCCGCCCCTACCTGCGCTGGCTTGCCGCCTTGGCATCGCGCGCGCTCATTAGCGGACGCTACCGCATGTCGCTCGAAGCCGCGAATCGCAGCTTGGACTTTGCGCCCAACGACCCCGCTGGTGTCCGCCACACCGCGATGCTCGCTATGGCAAAGCTCGAATACCCCGCCGAGGAGCTCAAGCGCTTTCGCTCCGCTCACTCCGTGCCGTACCTCGCGAATACCCCGCTGCGCCGCCGCCCCAAAGATGCGGAGCGTGACTTGGACCCGTGGACGCTCATCGCGCTGATGAGCGCTGCCTGGCGCGAGCTGGACTACGAGGGTGCCGAACACTACCTGCGTATCCTTGTGCGTTCGTGCCCGCACGCAGCCGAGGCGCTCTACTTCCAAACCGAGTTTCCCGATGGTGTCTATGCTCGCGTCAACGTAGGTGTGGGCTCCACCGACGAGCTCGTCCTTGCGCTGTCCGAGGCAACGCCGGTGCTGCAGGAGGGCCTGGGCGCTCCCGACAACGCCAGCTTTGCCGCCTGGGTCGCCACCAACGATATCGTGCGTTCCCAGATCGACGAGCGCATCCTGCGGGCGGCCGAGCAGGGCCTGCCGTTTAAGGGAGGAGACCTCTAATGGATCCGAGCGTCTACATCCCCGCCTATCTGGAGCGCACCTATCTGGCATCGCACCCCGAACTCACCGATGCAGCACGCGAGCTTGTCCATAACGACATCAGCGCAAACCCTCACAAGTATGCGCAGACCGAGCATGCCCAAGCGCTGCTGTCCTATGCCGGCGTTCATCGTCATTTGCTTGACGAGCTTCGCCGCATCGAGGACATGGGCAGCGACGAGGAGTTTGAGCAGACGCGCAACCGCCTGTTCGACGATATGCGCGATGAGCTGCTCAAGATTGTTCGCGTCGATGCGCATGTCCTCGATGCCCAGCTGCTCGCCATCATCCTGGCGGACACGCCCGTCGATGCCTGCCTGGGCGACTTGATGAAGCTCGAGACGAGTACGGCCGACTACCTGCAACAGAGCGTGCCCGGGTTTGATATGGAGGCCCCGCACTACTGGGCCAATAATGTTGTGGCCGACGGTGTCACCGCAGCAGACCTTACCGTGAGCGAGCCGGCGCTTATCGGCTGGCTTCACACGCTCGAGGCCATCTCGCAGCTGTGCATGGCGAGTGCTCGTTACCGCGCCGCCGCCAACTATGCCCGTCGCGTCCTTAAGGCAGAAGGCTATCCCACCCGGGCCGCCGGCACCGTGTTGCTTGCCCTCGCCCGCTTGGAAGACCAGGACGGTTTTTTTGCCCTGGCACATCAGCTCGAGGAAGAGATCGGGGCAGACGCACTCGAAAACTCTCCTTGGTACCTGCTCGCCCGCACGATTCTGCTGTTCAAAACAAATAAGATGCGCCCGGCGACGCGCGCGCTGCGTGAGTTCGCCAACCGTTGCGAGGGCGGCGCGTTCTTCTTGCTGAACCCTATGTACCAGACGCCGTATCTTCCCTGCCGACCCGAGCCGCGCGACCCCTGGGACCTCTCGCACCAGGCGGTTTGGGAAGCCGACGGCATTATCTCGGACACCCCCGACTTTGCCCCCTGGGCCAACGCCTGCGAAGATGTATCGCAGCTCGCCCAGGAATTTGCGCGCCGCTACGGCTTTTAGCGACGCGATCGCCCCGACCATATCATCTATGTTAGGAACGGCTTCATGAACCTCCGCTCATCTCTTGCCTGCACCTCGAGCGATATCGCTCGCTGGGGACTGCGCTCCATCCTCAAGCGCCAGGGCGGCGTGCTTCCCGGCCGCATCGCCATGAAGATCGACCCCGAGTTGCTGAGCGACCTCGCTGCCCTTGTCGACCGCAGCGTGGTGATCACCGGCACCAACGGCAAGACCACCACCTCCAACCTCATCGCCGACGCCGTTGCCGCCAGCGGGGCCACCGTGGTATGCAACCGCGCCGGCAACAACATGGAGCCGGGCGTGGTGGGCGCACTGCTCGAGGCGCGCAGCGGCCTCAAGCGAGCCGGTGGCAAGCGCGTGGGCGTTTTTGAGTGCGATGAGCTTTACACCGTACGCGTTCTGCCCAAGCTCAAGCCGACGTACTTCGTGCTGCTCAACCTGTTCCGCGACCAGCTAGATCGCTATGGCGAGATCGATCACACCCAGGAGGTCATCGCCCATGCGTTGGAGCTTTCGCCGGCAACAACGCTCATCTACAACGCAGACGACCCGCTGTGTGCCGCGATCGCCGCACGCGTTCCCAATGCAAGCATCGCCTTTGGCATCGACGGCGCCACCAACACTGAGTCCGACCGTATTAGCGACTCGCGCTTTTGCTCACAGTGCAACGCGCCGCTGGAGTATGACTACGTGCAATACGGCCAGCTTGGCGCATACCATTGCCCCTCGTGCGGTTGGGCACGCCCCGCACTGGTCCGCCGTGTGACGGGCGTGAAGCTCGGCTGCGACGGCTACGGCTTCGACCTGGTCTTTGGATCTGCGCCCGACGCGGCTGCCGTACACATCGCCACACGCTACAACGGTCTGTACATGGTCTATAACGTTGCCGCCGCCTTCTTTGCCGCACGCGAGTTGGGCGTGAACACGGCGTTTCTACAGCCTACGCTCGATGCCTACGTCCCCGCCGGCGGACGTATGGGCCGCTGGGAGATCGCCGGCCGTACCGTCGAGGCAAACCTGGCCAAAAATCCCGTGGGCTTCGATCGCCAGATCCAGTCCATCAAGACGGCAGGCGGCAGACTCTGCGCTTTCTTCCTCAACGACAACGATGCCGACGGCCACGATGTATCGTGGATCTACGACGTCGACTTTGAGCGCATCGCCGACACGCCGGGTCTTGTCGCCTTTGCCGGAGGCGCGCGCGCGCACGACATGCAGGTGCGCCTCAAGTACGCCGGCATCGATGCCGCGATTATCTCGGACGTCGCGCAGGCAATTGGCGCCGTGGCAGACGAGGCCGCCGATGACACCTTCTACGCCGTCGCCAACTACACGGCCTTCCCGCCGCTGGTCAAGGAGCTCGACGGGCTGAAAGGCGCCACCGCCGACGCTGTTGCCGGGCGCGCCGTAGCCCGTGCCGACGGCAGCGCTCTTCCTGTCGTCATCGCACCAGTCGAGCTTTCGCGCCCGCTGCGCATCGTCTACCTGTATCCCGATGCCCTTAACCTCTACGGCGACGGCGGCAACGTTATCGCCCTCGAGCGTCGCTGCGCCTGGCGCGGCATCCCCGTTCGCGTGGACGAGGTCCGTATGGGCGAGTCACTCGATCTCACCGATGCCGATATCGTCATGATGGGTGGCGGCTCCGACCGCGACCAGCTAGCCGTGGCACACGAGCTGCTCGCCCAAAAAGACAAGGTCGCATCCTATGTTGAGGATGGCGGCACACTGCTTGCCATCTGTGGCAGCTATCAGCTGCTCGGCCGTTCGTACTACATGGGCGACGATCGCATTGAGGGCCTGGGCGTCATTGCCGCCGAAACCGTACGCGGCTCCGACCGCCTGATCGGCAACGTAGCCGTCAAAACCGACCTGGCACCTGAGCCCTTTGTGGGATTCGAGAACCATGGCGGCCGCACGCTTTTGGACGCCGATGCCACGCCGCTCGGAACGTCCGTCGTCACGGGCACCGGCAACAACGGCGACGATGGCTTTGAGGGCCTGATCTACAAGGGCGTCATCGGCACGTACCTGCATGGCCCGGCGCTGCCCAAGAACCCCGAGCTCGCCGACTGGTTGATCGCCCATGCCCTCGAGCGCCGTGGCGATGCACAGGCCGCCGCCCTGCTGCCGATCAAGCCCCTCGACGACACCTACGAGCACGCCGCCCACGACGCCGCCATGAAGCTCCTCCCCTAGCACCTCACCACCACAAAGGGGACAGGCACCTTTGTGGTGGTTTTTCAGTTTGCCAACGATATGTGAACGGCTAAAAAAGTCTGCTATACTCTTTCCCGCTGTCCCCATCGTCTAGCGGCCAAGGACGCCACCCTTTCAAGGTGGATATCGCGGGTTCGAATCCCGCTGGGGGCACCATTTGAATTGAAGAGCCCGTTACCCTCGCGGTAGCGGGCTTTTTGCTACCGATATGCCGGGATTCGAACCCGACAGGGTGCGGAGCTGAGGAAACGCGCAAGCGTTTTCCAGCGCAGCACGCAAGGAGCGAAGCGACGCGGCGAAAGCGGGCGGCGTCAGCCGCACGCGGACATCCCGCTGGGAGCACCATTTAAACTGAGAAGCCCGTTGCCCTCGCGGTGGCGGGCTTTTTGCTACCCATGTGCCGTGATTCGAACCCGGCAGGGTGCGGATCACGGCATCATCGCAAAGCCAGTGGGCAAAAAATAGCAAATATGAGTACTGTTACCATTTTAGTAACAGCGATTTCATGCCTTTAGAAGTCGATTTAGACGTCAGGCGTCCTACGGCGGAAGAATTGCAGACGTTTATCGGCTAAGTACTTGTACATATGTTGCGTAACACTACATATTTTGCAAATAAATAATGCTACAGGACTTGTGACAGTACTCATATTTGACGTTTTTTGTCCACAACCCTTTATACCTAGGCAAGTCGGCGGCAAAACGGGCTTCAAAGCGTCCTTCGCAAACAAAAACCAGGGCCCGCATGATGCGGACCCCGGCTCAATACCGTGACGATATGTCAGTTACGTTCTACACATAGAACAGAATGTCGTCGTAGGTCGGGACCGGCCAGTAGTCAGCGGCCACGATCTCCTCCATGGCGTCCACGGCGGCACGCAGCGCATCCATAGCGGGAACGACCTCGTGCGCGTACACGTTGGCCTGCTCCTGGCCATCGAGAGCCTCGGCCTTCTGATGCACGACGTCGAGCGCCTTGATGGAGTCGTTGATGGCAGTGATACCGTTGCAGAGTTTGTTGAGCGTGTTCTGCTCGCACTGCATGGCGGCCTCAGCACCGGCGGCACGAATAGTCTCGAGGCCCTTAGCGACCTTGGTGGCGTAGGCGGTAATGACCGGGCGATAGGTACGACGCGCCTCGCGAACCATCGTGGTAGCCTCGATGTTCATGAGCTTGTTGTACTTCTCGAGCTTGCAGTCGTAGCGGCACTGGGCCTCGGCCTTGGTCAAGACGCCCGTCTCCTCAAAGAGCGCGATGGCCTTATCGGAAACAAAGGCGGGCAGGGCGTCGGCCGTGGTCTTGTTGTTGGCAAGGCCGCGCTTCTCGGCCTCAATGGGCCACTCGTCGGAGTAACCGTCGCCGGAGAACAGGATGCGCTGGTGATCGGTCAGCACCTTCTTGCAGTACTCGAGCGCGGCGTCCTGGAACTTATCCTCGGGCGTACCCTCGAGTGCGTCGGCGAAGGACTTGAGCGACTTGGCCACGGCGGCATCGAGCACCAGGTTGGAGTCGGAGACGTTCTGCTCGGAGCCGCAGGCACGGAACTCAAACTTGTTGCCGGTGAAGGCAAACGGGGAGGTGCGGTTGCGGTCGGTGTTGTCCTGCATCAGCTTGGGCAGGGTATCGGCGCCCAGGTCGAGCACGCCGCGCGTGGCATGGACGGAAGCCTTGCCATCAATGATCTTCTCGACGACCTCGGTAAGCTGGTCGCCCAGGAAGATGGACATAATCGCCGGAGGAGCCTCGTTGGCGCCCAGACGATGGTCGTTGCCGGCCGAGGCAACGGAGGCACGCAGGAGCTCCTGATAGTTATCGACGGCCTCGATCACCGCGGTGAGGAAGACGATGAACTGCAGGTTGTCGAGCGGAGTGTCGCCCGGATCGAGCAGATTCTCGGACTCGGTGCCAAGCGACCAGTTGTTGTGCTTGCCCGAACCGTTGATGCCCTCGAAGGGCTTCTCGTGCAGCAGGCAGACCAAGTCGTGGCGGGAGGCGATGAGCTTCATCTTCTCCATCATGACCAGATTCTGGTCGATGGCCTCGTTGACCTCGCCATAGACAGGGGCGAGCTCATGCTGGCAGGGAGCGACCTCGTTGTGCTTGGTCTTGGCGGGAATGCCAAGCGCCCACAGCTCATCGTCCAGGTCCTTCATATAGGCCGAGACGGTGGGGCGGATAGCGCCAAAGTAGTGCTCCTCGAGCTCCTGGCCCTTGCAGGGAGCAGCGCCAAAGAGGGTGCGGCCGGTGATGACCAGGTCCCTGCGCTTGCGGTAAGCGTCTTTCTTGATCAGGAAGTACTCCTGCTCATCGCCCACGGAAGGAACGACCTTCTTGGGGGTCTTACCAAACAGCGCCAAAACGCGCTTGGACTCACGCGAGAGCGCGGTCATGGAGCGCAGCAGCGGGGTCTTCTTGTCCAGGGCCTCGCCCGTGTAGGAGCAGAAAGCCGTGGGGATGCACAGGACATCGTCCTTGATAAAAGCGGGGCTGGTGGGATCCCAAGCGGTGTAGCCACGGGCCTCGAAGGTGGCGCGCAGGCCGCCGTTGGGGAAGCTGGAGGCGTCCGGCTCGCCCTGGATGAGGTTCTTGCCCGTAAACTTGGTAATAGCGGTGCCGTCGTGGTTGGGCTCCAGGAAGCTGTCGTGCTTCTCGGAAGTAATGCCCGAAAGCGGCTGGAACCAGTGTGCGTAGTGCGTCGCACCCTTGGAGATGGCCCAGACCTTCATGGCGTGGGCAACGGCGTTGGCCACATCCAGGTCGAGCGGCTCACCGCCCTCGAGGGTTGCAGCAAGGCGCTTCCAAATGTCCTTGGGGAGGTAGTCCTTCATGACTTCCTCAGAGAACACCATGGTCCCGAAGCGGTCAGTAAGATCGGCCATACGGAACTCCCTTCGTATCGGCACCGCGTGAGAAGCGGTGTTGATTACTAACGAACGAGTCATAGATTAGACTCGTCGTGTTTCCGCGACATTACCGTTATGTTGCTGTCACGAAACCAATCAATGAGGTTACCCTATCGAGGCGGCGTTGCCACCCTCAACAGCCAATCAACTGTATAAATTGCAGACCTCTCCCCATAGTTTAAGGGTAGTCAATTTGGGATGGGGCTCTATTAACTGGTATTTCGTATCAGATACCAGTCTTTATAGCCCCATCCTAGATTGACCGCTCTGTTATAAGAAATGCCGATAGCAAAGCATTTTCGATTGGTATCACCAAATAGCGAGTGAAACTCCACCGTAACACAGTGGTGCTGTAGAATCCTTACCACACATCACACTATTACGTATCTAAAGGAGCACGATATGCCTAAAGGAGCACGATATGCGCGTCGACGAGGTTTTTAAGCAGGCAGCATCCCAAGGCACCGCACCCGTTTCGTTTGAGATGTTCCCGCCCAAGGGCGAGCTAACCCTCGACACGGCTCGCGAGGTGGCAGGCAATCTGTGCAAGCTTTCGCCGAGCTTTGTCTCGGTCACCTGCTCGGCCGGCGGCTCGGGCAACGGCGCCACCACCGCCCCCATCGCACATATGATTACGAGCGAATTCGATACACCCTCGGTGGCACACCTTACCTGTGTGGGCCGCTCGCACGCCGATATCGCCGCCAAGATCGCCGAGTATCGCACCGCCGGCGTTGAAAACATCCTGGCCCTGCGCGGCGATCTTCCCGCTGGCGCGACCGAGGACGACAAGCCCGCCTCGGACTACGCCTACGCCCGCGACCTTATCCCCGAGCTCGTCGATGCCGGCTTTTGTGTGGGCGCCGCAGCCTACCCCGAAGGCCACATTGCCTGCGAGGATCTCAACCTCTCGGTCGAGCACCTCAAGCAAAAGCAAGACGCCGGCGCGAGCTTCTTTGTGACACAGCTCTTCTTTGATAACGAGTGCTTCTATCGCTTCCGCGAGCTTGCCGACAAGGCCGGCATCACCGTGCCCATTACCGCGGGCATCATGCCGTTTATGGGCAAGTCGCAGATCAGCCGCATGGTCTTTATGTGCGGCGCGTCGCTGCCCTCCCCCGTCATCAAGATCCTCGCCAAGTACGAGAACGACCCCGAGAGCCTGCAGACAGCCGGTGTAGATTATGCTGCTCGTCAGCTTTGCGACCTTAAGGAGCACGGCGCCGACGGCCTGCACCTGTACACTATGAACCGTCCTGCAATCGCCGCGACCATTATGGAGCGCCTGGGGTAATGGAAAAACCGCACATCGATACAACCGCTGTCGAAGTGCCGGCCGACCTTGCGTCGCCGGCGCTTTATCGTATCGATGATACGCACCATCCCCGCGTCGATCGTGCCGAGATGTTGCGCTACCTGGGCTATGGCGGTCAACAGATTGAACCCGAGCTAGCGCAGCGTATTGAGCTTGTCGTTGAACGTCTGGAACTGGACATTGAGCCCCGTGGCGTGCGTCGCGTGTTTGCCGTCGATGCCACGGGCGTTGACGAGCAGGGCGAGCCCTGCATCCGCTTGGTTGGCACCAATGTTGAGCTGCGGGGTCGTGATATCTATCGCCACCTTAAGGACGCCCGCCTGTCGGCGCTCATGGCCTGTACCCTCGGCATGGACGCCGAGCGTCGCCTGCGCACCACTGGAGCCCAGCAACCCCTGGAAGGCGCCGTGCTCGACGCCGCGTGCTCCGCCTATGTAGAAGCTGCTGTTGAGCAGATGGACCAGCAGGTCAAGGCTGCGGCCGCTGCACACGGACTCGCCGGTAACTGGCGCTTCAGTCCCGGCTATGGCGACTGCCCGCTCACGGCACAGCGCTCGATCGTGGATGCACTCAACGCCACGCGCCTCATTGGACTTACCGTCACCCCCACCAGCCTGCTCATGCCCACCAAGAGCGTGACCGCGGTGATTGGTCTGTTCGACGGCGAGGTCCACGACGCCCAGAGCCGCCCCACCTGCAATATCTGCCGTATGCGCGAGCACTGCCGCTTCCGCGCCGCCCACACTACCTGCTATTCCAGCCATTAGGAGCCATCGATGTTTACTCCGCTTATCACTCATGATCTGGACGGCGCCGCGCTGGCGGCGCCCGTTGATGCCGCACGCCGCAATGGCGCTGCATACAAGACACGCACGATCGACGACCTGTACATTAAGGACGATCGCCTGCGCGCCGCTATCGAGGGCACGGGACACCTGCTGTTCGACGGCGGCATGGGCACCATGTTGCAGGCCGCCGGCATGAAGGCAGGCGCCCTGCCCGAGCTGCTCAACTTTGAGGAGCCCCAGGTCATCACCGATATTCAGCGTCAGTACGTCGAGGCTGGCTGTGACGTGATCACCGCCAACACCTTTGGCGCCAACGCCCACAAGCTCGACGGCGCCGCCACCGTGGCAGACGTCTTTGCCGCGGCAGTCACCTGCGCCCGCGAGGCCGGCGCCCGCTACGTTGCCGGCGATATCGGCCCCATCGGCGCCCTGCTGCGCCCCCTGGGTACCCTCAGCTTCGACGAGGCCTATGACCTCTTTGCCGAGGAGGTGCGCGCCGGCGTCGATGCGGGTGTGGACCTCTTTATTATCGAGACCATGACCGACCTTGCCGAGATCAAGGCCGCCGTCCTCGCCTGCCGCGAGAATTCCGACCTGCCCGTCTTTGCCACCATGACCTTTGAGGAAGACGGCCGCACCTTCTTGGGCACGAGCCCCGAGGTCGCCGCCATCACCCTCGACGCCATCGGCGCCGACGTCCTGGGCATCAACTGCAGCCAGGGCCCGGCCGAGCTCCGAGGACTCGCCGCGCGCATGCTCACCGTTACCGACAAGCCCGTTATGGTGCAGGCCAACGCGGGACTGCCCCGCGTGGACGACGACGGCAATACCGTCTTTGACATCCAGGCACCCGAGTACGCCGAGGCCGTCGCCGGCATGATCGTCGACGGCGTGAGCGTCGTGGGCGGCTGCTGCGGTACCACGCCCGCGCATATGGCGGCCCTGCGCACGCTTATCGACAACCACACGCCCAGTCCGCGCCGCCGCAAGCCCAGTATGTCGGTCACGAGCGCCCAGACCGTGGTGGACCTTCCCTGCGACGGCCACAAGATCGCCGTCATCGGCGAGCGCATCAACCCCACCGGCAAAAAGCGCCTGCAGCAGGCCCTGCGCGACGGCGACCTGGACTACGTCGTGAGTCAGGGCATCAGCCAGCAGGAGCAGGGCGCCGACATCTTGGACGTCAACGTGGGCCTGCCCGAGATCGACGAGGTCAAGGTCATCCAGCAGGCCACCGAGCAGCTCCAGGGCTCCACGCTGCTGCCGCTGCAGATCGACTCCACCGACCCCGCAGCCGTCGAGGCCGCCGTGCGCCGCTACGCCGGCAAGCCCATCATCAACTCGGTCAATGGCAAGCAGCAGATCATGGATGAGATCTTTCCGTTGGTCGCCCACTACGGCACCAACGTTGTCGGCCTTACGCTCGACGAAGGCGGCATCCCCGATACCGCCGAGGCCCGCTTCGCCATCGCCGAGCGCATCGTGGCCGAGGCCGCCCGCTACGGCATCGGCCCGGACCGCATCCTCATCGACTGTCTGGTCATGACCGCCTCGACTAATCAACGCCAGGCTGAGCAGATCCTACGCGCCATGTCCCTGTGCAAGGAGCGTCTGGGCGTCAAATGCGCGCTCGGCGTGTCGAACATCAGCTTTGGCCTGCCTGCCCGCCCGCTGCTGGGTTCGGTCTTTTTGGCCGCCGCCTTCGGCGCGGGCCTGGACGCCCCCATCATGAACCCGGGCTCCAAGCGCTTTATGGATACCGTCTACAGCTATCGCGTCCTGAGCGTTGAGGACGAGGGCTCGACCGGATACATCGAGCGCTACGCCGGCTGGACCGATCCGTACAAGATCGCCGCAAACCCGGCAGCAGCTCAGGCCGCATCGACCGACACCGTGTCCGCTGCTGGCACCGCCGGCACCGACGGCAACGACGACCCAATTCGTCGCATGGTCGTCTCGGGCCGTAAGGGCGAGATCGCGACCGAGACTGAGCGCCTGCTGGCCGACCACGACGCTATGGATCTTATCAACAACCACTTTATCCCCGCCCTCGACGAGGTGGGCGTCCTCTTTGACCAGGGCAAGTTCTTCTTGCCGCAGCTTATGGCCTCGGCCGAGGCGGCACGCGTGGGCTTCGACACCATCAAGCGCCTGATGCCCGCCGGCGAGATTGCCGACAAGGGCAAGATCTGCGTGGCCACCGTCAAGGGCGACATCCACGATATTGGCAAGAACATCGTCAAGATGCTGCTCGATAACTACGGCTACGCCGTCTTTGACCTAGGCCGCGACGTCGACCCGCAAGAGGTGCTCAAGACCGTGCAGGAGCGTGACATTAAGCTCGTCGGCCTCTCGGCGCTTATGACTACCACAGTCGTCGCCATGGAGGAGACCATCAAGCTGCTCCATGCCGAGGTGCCGGGCGTCAAGATCATCGTGGGCGGCGCCGTACTCACCCCCGAATACGCCAAGCAGATCGGCGCGGACTACTACGCCAAGGACGCCGCCGAAAGCGCTCGCATCGCCGAAGAGGTCTTTGGGCAGTAACACAACGGAAACAACCGAGCACCAAAACGTGCCGCATGCGCCACTTGGCACGTGCGGCACGTTAGAATAGATAAGACTATGCTCGTTTTGGCAGATAGGAGCGCAAGGATGGCGATCACGCCCGCAGAAATCGCGGAAACCCGCGGCATGGTTGAGGAGCAGAACCTCGACATCAGGACCATCACCATGGGTGTTTCGCTCATGGGTTGCGGTGACGAGAACCTCGACCGCATGTGCACGAAGATCTACGACCACGTGACGCACACGGCTGAGCATCTGGTCGAGACCGCCGAGAACCTCGAGCGCGAGTACGGTATCCCCATCGTCAACAAGCGCGTTTCCGTCACCCCGGTGGCGCAGATCGCCGCGTGCTGCAAGGATGAGGACCTCACCCCCATCGCGCATGCCCTCGACCGCGCGGCTGAGACGCTCGGCATCGACTACCTGGGCGGCTTTTCCGCGCTCGTCCAGAAGGGCATCGGCGACGCCGACCGCCGCGTCATCCAGTCCATCCCCCAGGCGCTCGCCACCACGAGCCGCGTCTGCTCCAGCGTCAACGTCGCCAGCCTGCGCGCCGGTATCAACATGGATGCCGTGCTCATGGCCGCCCAGACCATCATCGATGCCGCCAAGCTCACGGCCGACCAGGATTCCGTTGGCGCCTCCAAGTTTGTCTGCTTTGCCAACATGGTCGAGGACTCCCCGTTTATGGCGGGCGCCGTCCACGGCGGTGGCGAGGCCGACGCCGTCATCAACGTTGGCGTCTCGGGCCCCGGCGTTATGGCTGCTGCCTTGGAGACGCTCCCCGACTCCGCCTCGATGATGGAGGTTGCCGAGAAGATCAAGCAGACCGCCTTTAAGATCACCCGCGCCGGCGAGCTCATGAGCCGTGAGGCAGCCCGCCGTCTGGGTGTCGAGAAAGGCATTGTCGACCTGTCGCTGGCTCCCACGCCTGCCATCGGCGACTCCGTCGCGCGCATCCTCGAGATCATCGGCGTGGGCACCTGCGGTGGCCCGGGCACGACCTGCGCGCTCGCCATGCTCAACGATGCCGTCAAGAAGGGCGGCGTCATGGCCAGCTCCAGCGTGGGCGGTCTCTCGGGTGCCTTTATCCCCGTGTCCGAGGACGCCGGCATGATCGCCGCCGTCGAGGCCGGTGCACTTTCGCTCGAGAAGCTCGAGGCCATGACCTGCGTGTGCTCCGTCGGCCTGGATATGATCGCCATCCCCGGCGACACCCCAGTCGAGACCATCGCCGGCATCATCGCCGACGAGATGGCCATCGGCGTCATCAACAACAAGACCACGGCCGTGCGCGTGATCCCTGCCATCGGCAAGGGCGTGGGCGACTGCGTCGAGTATGGCGGCCTGTTTGGCCGTGCGCCCATCATGCCGGTGAACCCCAACGCCGGCACCGTGCTTGCCCACCGTGGCGGTCGATTCCCGGCGCCGCTGAACTCGCTCAAGAACTAGCTGAGAGGGACTGGCGAGGAGCCCCGGGGAGGGCAAATATATAAGGTCGCCTGCTCGGACAGTCCTGACTCGCACGGAGAGCACATTAAGTGCTCTCCGGCTCGTGCGGAACTCGCGATCGACCTTATATATTTGCCCTCCCCGGGGCTCCCGCACAACGGGACCTCAGTTGGGTTCTATCCCGTATGGCAGTCGCTTCGCTCCTGCCCGCCTTGGTTGTGAGGGCGGTTTGGCGTTGGAACGGTTCTTTTTCTGATATATGCTGGTTGCGGCTCTTCTTTTGGGAGGAGTCGCTTTTTTGTTGCTAGGAGGTTAGCCCGTGGTTGATGGGGATGCTCGCTCTGAGCTTCTTTCTGCGGATTGGAATGGCGAATGGATGCGCCTGCAAGCTGGTCGGCATCGGGCTGATGATTCTTTTGAGTGGGATAAGCGGGCTCGGCATTTTCGGCCGTTGGAGACTGCCCCTTATGCTCGGGATTTTATAAAGCTGTTGGCGTTGAAGCCTGGTGAGTCGGTGCTTGATATGGGGTGTGGGGCTGGGTCGATTGCTATTCCGCTTGCGCAAGACGGGCATCCCGTGATTGCCGCTGATTTCTCCCCCGCTATGTTGGGCACGCTTGATGCCGGCATTGAGTACTACGGGCTCGAGGGGCGCATAACGCCGCTTGAGCTTGCTTGGGATAATGATTGGGATTTGGTTGGACCCGTCGCGAAAGCGGTGGATGTTGCCTTTGCCAGTCGGTCAGTTACGACGACCAATCTAAAAGGCGCGCTTGCCAAGCTTGATCGTACGGCTCGTCGGCGTTGTGCTGTCACGATGTTCGCCAACTCCAGCCCGCGCTATGACCTGCACCTGATGAACGCCATCGGCGCCTCGGTTACCTGCAGTAATGGCTTTGTGTACGCCTTCAACATCCTTATTCAGATGGGTGCCTTGCCGCAGGTTACATACTTTGAATCGCCTCGTCGCGATACCTTCGACAGCCTTGAAGCGGGCGTGGCGGACTTTTCCCGCATGCTTGAGCATGGCAACGAGGATAAGGTCGACCGTCTGCGCGACTACATCGCTCAACACATGCTTGAGAACCCCCATGCCGGTGAGCCGGGCTCCAAGGGCGTGCCTCAGGGGCGCTACATGCTCGATCATGTCCGCAAGGTTCGTTGGGCGTTTATTGCATGGGAGCCGGTCTCTGCGCCCAGCTCATAGCCTGTTCGCAGCCCGCACCGCCCACTCACTCGGCATCCGCATTCTTTTTGAACTGGGCAAACGCGCTCCACACCGCGCCGTTCCTGCGCTATCGTGGGACAGCTCACGTTGATTAAGGCCCCGTCGCGGGGCGCCCCATACATAGAAAGCGAGAACCCATGGCACTGACAGGAGCCCAGGTCAAGCAGCTTCGCAGCATGGCCCATCACCTCAACCCCGCCATCATCATCGGCAAGTCCGACGTCAACGAGGGCACCGTCGAGCAGACAGTCGCCTATCTGGAGAAGCACGAGCTCGTTAAGTGCTCCGTGCTCGATGGCTCCAGCCTTTCCGCCCGCGAGGCCGCCGAAGAGCTCGCCGAGCGTTGCCACGCCGAGGTCGTCCAGGTCATCGGCCGCAAGTTCTCGCTGTATCGCGAGTCCTCGCGCAAGGACATCGAGAAGATCAAGCTCGTCTAAGAGCCAATGATCCGGCGAGCCAACATATAGCAAGCTTACGGGTGCCCAAGTACTTCGGGCGCCCGTTTTTTATCGCTCGACCAGCACGCGGTTGAGCCGACCCTCCACCAAGCGCTCGTATAGGCGCCGCGTCTCGGGCTCGGGCACGCCATTGACCTGTTCCCTCAGATGGTGCATATGCCCGCTGTACAGCTCGACGATATCGCGTCGCCGCCCCGCCGCACTGTAGACACGCATGGCGCAGCGCACCATATCCTCGCGCGACGTTTCCTGCCGAAGCCCCGACTCCGCCAGCCAAATCGCCGACTGCAGATCGTTTTCTTCTAGAGCGGCATTTGCTCCCTTAATCATGCAATCGATGTACTTTGACTGCATAATGCGTCGCATACGCAAAAAGTAGGTGGGATTACAGCCATTGGGAACATACAGCGGTCCGACATAAAGCTGCTCAATCTTAAGGCACAGCTCAACTAAATGGGGCCCGCGCGCACCCGTGCGATTTCCCAAAACCTCGCGGCTTATCTGATCAAACAGCCGTACATCGGTCTTGACGTAGTCACCGTTGAGTCCAATGCATTCATTTTGGATGAGCACACACGACTTGCCGTCTGGCGTCGGTCCCAAAGCCGACCGCAAGCGCGATATCGTCGAGTACAGGTTGTTACGGGCGCTATTGAACTCGGCATGGGGCCACAGCTCCATGGCCAGCGTCTCACGATCGACGAGCGCATCCATGCCCAGCGCAAGCCGCTCGGCAAGTGTCGCCGCCTTCTTGCGACGCCACATTTTGTCCGTGATGGGAAACCCGTCGCGCTCGGCGCGAAACGCACCAAACATGCGAATCTCGATATGGTCGATGGTATCAACGGCTTCAACCTCGCCGGCCTGGAACAGGCGCTCGCCCTCCCCTTCCAAATCGTCGCGCAGCGAGTACCGCGACAGCTCGCGCACGGGAAGCTTCTTGCGTATCCTGGCCGCCGGCTCGCCCAGACAATGCATGGCAAGGCGCGCAAAGAGCCGATACGATGGCTCTAGAATCCCCGCACGATTCATGGACATCCAGGCCGCAAGGTCGCTGTCTCGGCCCGCACAGGCCAAATGCAGCGCCACCATCCAGGCTTCTGCGCCACCAACCTGCGTCTGGCTTATATCGAGTAGCTCCGCTTCCTCGCGCACCGAAACCATCGATGTATTTCGCAGATACGCCGCGCGCTCCAGCAGCAATGCGTTATCGCGCATGTACGCAATCGACTCCTCGGCAAGTTTGAGCACTTGGACCGCACGGAACTTTGCATTAACCGGCCGTCCCTCTGCCAGCGACTGCCAGCCTTCTAGCAACAGGCCAAACAGCTGAATCTGGTTGTCGCGCATGCGCACAGCAAAACGATCGAGCTCGTTGAACGCCGCGTCGTCGGTTACCGGCAAGCCGGAAAGGAGCCGCCGTGCCGCCAACACCATGCGCACCCAGATAGCCATCGCCTTAAGCCCGCGTACGTCGAGCGCCTCCCGCACCACCGTCATCTCGTCGTCGCGCTCGTCGGTTCCCGCAAACGACCCGTCAAAGAGCTCCACCAGCATACTATCGGCCCGTATAACAATCCCCGCGAGGTCGAGCTCGCAGTCGTAGGCCTTGCTCGTTTTGAGCTGCTGTAGAACGCCGCCGTCATCTCCCCGCTCGGTCAGGCACCGCTTGACCTCGATATGCGCAGACAATATATCGAGTGCGGTATGGGATGTCTCGATTTCTGGCACGGCCAGGTTCGTAGGAAGCCCAAGCCCGTTGTCCCCATAGCAAACAGCCGTCAGCGTCTGGGCCACCCTCCATGAAACAGGGTCTATTTCGCAGGCCGCCCGTTCGCCCCCGCGCTCGATGACCGATGCCATATAGCGAGCGAGCTTTGTATTGGACACGCTGACCGCTGCCAGATATACGCCAAGCGCTTCGGCAGGCGTTGGCTCTGGAGCCGGATCGTCGGCATCGATCGTGCCCAGCGCTGCTCGGCAGATATCGGCCCCGTGCCCCGTCAGAGCCAGATCGACCCCATACTGCCCAGCAAGTTCAAGGACCGCTTCACGGTCCAAAAAGGCGTCCGCCAGGCCCATCGCCGCATCGCATCGGCCCGCCTTAAGCAAAATCCGGGCCGCCCTCGGAACAAGTTCGGGGCGAACCTCGGCCACCAACTTACGCAAGCGCAAGCGTCCGTTATCCTCCGTGCCTAGACACGTAAAACTCCGCTCGGCGGGATCCAAGCCAAAGATCGGGTAGTCGCGTACAAAATAGGACTGGTCGACCATCGACAGCCTCACCCCGCAAGCCTCGAGTTCTGCGATATTGCCCTCGCCCATCAAAACCATGAGACATGCCACGCAAAACAGCGCATTATTGTCGAGCGAAGCCAGATCGGCAAGTGCCGCGCCATATACGTTGACAATCTCGTTTTCGAGTAGGCCGGCTACGTCGCCTTGGCCATACAGACCCGTCTGCAATGCCGAAACGAGCTCGGGCACGCCCTGCGTGAGCTGATAGAAGTCGAGCGATGTGCTGATCGAAAACGCCGATGCCCACGCCGAATACTCATAGGCATGCACCTTGAGCATCTGCGCATTGATCTTAACCGAATCGCCCAGTCCATGAATCAGCTGACGATTTGAAGGACGGCAGGAGATAAAGACCCCTACCCCCATAGCGCGCAGGCCGCGAATCCCGTCGATGAGGTCTTCGGTATCGTGCTGATCGAGGTTTGGCACATTATCAATCGCGATAAGGGAGTGCGGTTTGTCTTTGAGTTCTTCGGTAACCACCTCGAGCTGCATAAACACCTCGCGCCCAGTGGCGCGATCGGCCTCGATAATCCGCACGGGGCCTCGCGTCGGGTCGCATTTAACCTCATGGGTGTACTGCAGCAGCACCGAGGTCTTCCCAAACCCGTCAGGCGCATAAAGAACCACGATGCCGGCCTTTCGGCCCTTGGCGATAAGCTCATTCATCAAGCGTTCGCGTCGCACCATATAGCCTCCGCCCAGCGGCATCAGCTCGAGGTCGTCTATACCGCTCAAATCGTTTACCATGCCCGCTCCTCAACTCGACCGTATGGACACTGTAGCCGCAAGACCATACAAGCCGCGCTATGAATAGAGCGACCTTGTGTTTTAGGTTGTCTTTTGGTACGCAAGCGGCAAGTTTTTGTACAGCGAGGACCGATTGTTATTAATCCCCCGACTAATCGGTCTTTAAGCAGGTAAATGAGCTTGTCAGCTTGTCCCATCTAAGCGGCAGTGTAACGCAGATGAACAAGGTTCAGCCATGTCATTCAACTCGCCTAGCACCCGCTACCGTCTACGACCTTCTAGTGGCATTTTTGCATAGAATCTGATATGGAATGAATCAAGCTGTTGGACATCCGGTATTCGTCAAGCTTACGGCAAGTTTTTGGTCAAGTGGGCGGAAAGGGATAGCAAAAAGGCCCCCGCAAAGCGGAGGCCTTAGGCAGGGTTATGTCGAGCTGCAGGATTCGCGCTACTCGCAGAGCGAAAGAGCGGCCTCGTCGGCAACGACAACGCAGTTGGTGTGCAGCTGCAGGATCGAAGCCGGGCACTCGGGTGTAACCGGACCATAGCACATGTCATGCACAGCCTGAGCCTTGGCCTCGCCGTTGGCGACGACCAGGATCATGCGGGCATACATGATGGTCTGGGTACCCATGGTGTAGGCCTGACGGGGAACATCGTCGATGCTGTCGAACAGGCGGCTGTTGGCCTGAATGGTGCTCTCGGTGAGGTCGACGCAGTGCGTGCCCTTGGAGAAGTGGTCATCGGGCTCGTTGAAGCCGATGTGGCCGTTGTTGCCAATGCCGAGCAGCTGCAGATCCGGGTAACCGGCGGCGGCGACAATCTTGTCGTACTCAGAGCAGGCAGCGGCGGCGTCGGGGTTGGAGCCATCGGGCACATGCGTGTTGTTCAGGTCGATGTTGATGTGATCGAAGAAGTTCTCGCGCATGAAGTAGTGATAGCTCTGGGGATCGTCGTGCGAAAGGCCGCGATACTCGTCCAGGTTGTAGGTGCTGACCTCGGCAAAGTCGACGTCGCCCTTCTCGTACCAAGCAGCGAGCTGCTTGTAGGCACCGATCGGGGTGGAGCCGGTGGCAAGGCCCAGCACACAGTCGGGCTTGAGGATAACCTGGGCCGAGATGATATTAGCGGCCTTGCGGCTCATATCCTCGTAGTCTTTAGCTTTAATGATCTTCATTACGCGTCCTTTCTCGTACAAGAGAGGCAAGGCTCCCTTACAAGCACTTGCCCGCGGCCCGCGTCGGCCGCAACCAACGTGTGCGGCCACCAGGGCGAGGTCGCGTAATGTATGTGTCTCGTGTCTAACCGCGTCGAGGCCCCTGCCCGTCCACGGTGACCCAAAGCTGTTTAGCCTCGGACAAATCCCATCTTGCCACGGAGGGCGTCCTCTTTCAAGGGCGCCCTCCGTAAACGTGTTTGAATTGTAGGCTAATGGCCACGTGCACTTGCTAGCGCTCGCGAGCAACGATGAGCTGGTCCATCTCTTCGACATGCACGCCAACGGAGCCCTTGATACTCGAGAACTCAACGGAGTTGCACACCAAGATGGGAACCGTCACATCGTAGCCCTCGGCAGCAATTGCCTTGCGATCGAACTCAATGAGTACATCGCCCTTATGGACGATGTCACCCACTTGCGCATGTACGGTAAAGTGCTTGCCCTCGAGCTGAACAGTGTCCAAACCAACGTGGATGAGCACGTCCAAGCCATCGACCGTGTTAAGCGCAACGGCGTGTCCCGTGGGAAAAATGGCCTCGACCTTGGCATCAGCCGGTGCAATCACACGCGTTCCGGTGGGCTGAATCGCCACGCCCTGGCCCAAAAGGCCGGTGGCAAACGTCTGGTCGTTTACCTCGGAGAGCGGAATGACGTCGCCCGAGATGGGAGCATCCAGCGTAAGGACCCGACCACGCATACCAAAAGACCTTAGGACTTTAGTGAACATGCTCCCCCTCGGACATACCAATCAATCAAAATAACCTTAATAGTTTACCACTTGGCAACGGTTTTTGACCATTAGGGAAGTTCGCGCTTGACAACCTCGACGATGTCGTCGACAACGCGCTGGGTCAGCTCGTGCGTCTCGGCCTCGGCCATCACACGGACCAGCGGCTCGGTACCGCTCGGGCGCACCAGAATGCGGCCGCGGCCGTCAAGCTCCTTCTCGGCAGCAGCGACAGCATCCCAGATGGGCTGGCAATCGTCCAGACCAGCCTTGTTGTCCGAATGCACGTTGACGAGTACCTGCGGGTACTTCTTCATGATGCCGGCAAGATCGGTGAGGGTACGACCGGTGCGCTTGAGCACAGCCAGAAGCTGCAGGGCCGTCACCAAGCCGTCGCCGGTGGTGTTGTGCTCCAGGAAGATGATGTGGCCGGACTGCTCGCCGCCGATGACGGCGCCGTCCGCGAGCATGCGCTCCAGAACGTAGCGGTCGCCCACGGCGGTCTGAACCATCTCGAAGCCCTGCTCCTTCATAGCGATGGAGAAGCCCAGGTTGCACATGACGGTCGAGACGATCTCGGAGTTGGCGAGCTTGCCGCGAGCGGCAAGGTCAGAACCGCAGATAGCCAGGATGTAGTCACCGTCGATCTCATTGCCCTCGCTGTCCACGAACAGCACGCGGTCGGCGTCGCCGTCGTGGGCCAGACCGATATCAGCATGGGTGCGCAGCACGAGCTCGCGCAGGGGCTCGAGGTGCGTAGAGCCACACTCGACGTTGATGTCGGTGCCGCAATAATCGGTGTTGATAGCGTGCACCGTGGCGCCCAGGCGCTGCAGCGCGGCGGGCGTAGTCTGGCAAGAAGCGCCATGGCCGCAGTCGACGGCAACGACCAGGCCATCAAGCCTCAGGCCATCAAGCGTATCGATGGCATGATCGACATATGCCTTGCGGGCGTCCTTCATCTTGATGATGTGGCCCACGCCGGCACCGGTCGGCAGCGTGTCGGCAGCCATGGCTTCCTCGGACATGACCCAGGCGCTGATCTCTTCCTCGACAGCATCGGGAAGCTTCATGCCCTTGCGGCTAAAGAACTTGATGCCGTTGAACTCCGGCGGATTGTGCGAAGCGGAGATGACGATGCCGCCATCGAGCTCGTTCTGAACGGTGAGCAGTGCCACGGCAGGCGTGGGGATGACGCCGCAGCAGTGCGGACGGCCGCCCTCGGCCATAATGCCGGCGGTCAGAGCGCTCTCGAGCATGGTGCCCGAAAGACGCGTGTCGCGGCCGATGCAGATGTCCGGACCAAGGAACTTGGTCGCCGCGCGACCCAGGCGAAACGCAAGATCGCACGAAAGATCGGCGTTGGCGACGCCACGGACGCCGTCGGTACCGAAGATGTTCTGGGGCATAGGATCGCTCCTTCCCTAGCAGGCGATATGCAACCGCCCACCCTAGTCGAAAAAGAAAAGCGGGACCCGCCGAGGAATCGGCAGGCCCCGCTTGTACATTGTATCTCGAAAGGAGATAAAACCTTAGCGCTTAGAGAACTGGGGAGCGCGGCGGGCCTTCTTGAGGCCGTACTTCTTGCGCTCGACCACGCGAGCATCGCGCGTAAGGAAACCGGCCTTCTTGAGGTCAGCACGGTAGTCGCCAGCGTTCAGAAGAGCGCGAGCGATGCCCAGGCGCAGAGCGCCGGACTGACCGGAGATGCCGCCGCCATCGCACAGAGCGATAACGTCGAACTGACCGGCGGTGTCGGTCACCTTGAAGGGAGCAAGGGCGTTCTCAACGAGCTGATGACGGCCGAAATACTGCTCGGCGTCACGCTTGTTGATGGTCACCTTGCCGGTGCCGGGGACGAGACGGACGCGGGCGACGGCGTTCTTACGACGGCCGGTACCCTGGTAGACAACGGTGTTCTCAGCCATCTTTAAGCCTCCAGCTCAATCTTCGTGGGGTTCTGGGCAGCATGCGGATGCTCGGCACCAGCGTAGACCTTAAGCTTGGTCATCTGGGCACGGCCGAGGGTGGTCTTGGGCAGCATACCGCGAACGGCGCGCTCGATGACCTTCTCCGGGTGCTTCTCCATAGCCTGGCGGAAGCTCTCAGCCTTGAGGCCGCCGTTGTAGCCGCTGTGGCGATAATAGGTCTTCGTGTCGGCCTTGTTACCGGTAAGCTGGACCTTATCGGCGTTGATGACGACAACGAAGTCGCCGCAGTCGCTGTTGGGCGTGAACTGGGGCTTGTTCTTACCGCGCAGGATCATTGCGATCTGGGTGGCAAGACGGCCCAGGACAGCACCATCGGCGTCGACGAGAACCCAGTTGCGCTGGACCTCGCCCTGCTTGGCGTAGTGAGTCGATTTCGAAATCACTTAGACTCCTCCATGTACAGTACGTGTTGTTACAGAGATTCACGGGGCTCTGCAAGTAACCCGTCCATATTACCCCGCTCGCCGTACGAGTCAACAGGTATTTTGGCTCCGACCAGAGTTTCTGCACATGTCATCCACGAGCCGTGATTTTTCCAACTCTTTAGCTGTTGTCATTTTTTGAGGGTTCGCCGTCGCTAGCGCTCAACGAACTCTTGGATTTCCGCGAGCAGGCGCTTTGCCTCCTGACGGCCCTGGATATACAGGTCCAAAAGCTTTGCCGAATCGTGCTCAACGTGACCGACCTCGACCGGCTTTTGCGGAGCAACGACCAGCGCGCGGCCCTCGCGCTCATACTTCCACAGATGCATGCGCTGGATGTTATAGCGGTCGTGGCGCGTCTCGATAGCCTCGAGCAGGTAGGGATAGTCGGCATAGCGGGCGCGTGCGGCGGGCATAAACTCGTAGGGCTTTTTCTCGTACGAGCGGTCCTGCGTGACAATGACAACCGCGCGATCGAAGCCCGCCTCCTCCAGCACGTGCTCGATAGGGACCGAATCGGCTACGCCGCCGTCGACGTATTTGTGCCCGTCGATCTCGACCGACGGCGTCACCAGCGGCAGTGACGTCGATGCGCGCACAGCGTCGAGGTCAAGTACGGCGCTTTTGACCGGCAGGTATGTGGCGGTTCCAAAGAGCATATCCGTCGCGACGGCGTACATCTCGATGGGGCTCGCGTCGAACGTCTCGTTGTCAAAGGGATCCAGGCGATCCTGGACATCGTTGAAGATAAAGTCGTAACCCACGATGGAACCCGTGGACGCAAACGACGCGGCGCCCATGAAGCGGCTATCGTTGCAGAAAGCCAGGTTGATGCGGTTGGCACGGCCGATCTGGTGCGACTTGTAGTTCACGCCGTTGAGGGCGCCGGCCGATACGCCATATACCGCCGGAATCTCGACGCCAGTCTCCATGAGGACGTCGAGCACGCCTGCGGTAAATTGCCCGCGGAAGCTGCCGCCCTCCAGGACGAGCGCGACCTTGCCGGCGTTCTTTGCCTTATCTTCTGCAGTCATATTGACCTCCTGCGATTGCGTTTTGGCTTTCTTCTACCCAGTTTTGGGATGGCGAGCGCGCAGGTTTTTCGAGGCGGCAGGTGAAGCGGAAAGTGTGTCCCAGTTTGAGGCGAGATTCCGGGACGCGCTTTCCGCTTGGACCGCCGCTGGGAAAGCGCGTCCCGTTCTGAGCGCGGATTCCGGGATGAACTTTCCGCTAGCCATTCATTTGGAAACTGCATCCCATTCCGAACGAGGATTCCGGGATGTACTTTCCGCTTGAGCTGCCATTGGGAAAGCATATCCCACTCTACGGCTCGATTCCGGGTCGCAGTTTCCGCTTGATGTGTCATCCGGAAACTACGTCCCAGTCTGAGCGCGGATTCCGGGACGCGCTTTCCGCCTGGGCTGCCATCGGGAAAGCGCATCCCACCCTGCGTTGCTGCGGCATTTTCTTTACGTCCGCGCCCTGCACAGAGTTCGATTCTCCGCGGTGCGGGAGGGGATCCGTTGATGCGGCGCATGGCCGGCTGAGATTCGATAAACATCGCATCCATATTGAGCTGATAGTTTGCGCGGAGAATCCGCGTATTTGCTTCGCAAATACGCACCGGCTTCGGCCGCCTGCCGGCGTCCTCGCCCGCTCGCTACAAACGCTCGCGCCCTGCATAGAGTTCGATTCTCCGCGGTACGGACTAGAAATAAAAAGGCAGGTAGATATAAGTATCTACCTGCCTGTTACTTATGGTGGAGGCGCGGAGAATCGAACTCCGGTCCACGAAAGCCCCCTGATTGGCATCTCCAAGCTCAGTCGCTGGTTTAGTCTCGGACGCTTTGCGCGCAGCGACACGCTCGCGGCGTCCTAACCGGTTCGGTCTTAGCCCGCGCCATACCGATTACGTGCGCGGGAGCGTTCCCCTAAAATGACGTCGCGCCGGTGTCGGGGAAATCACCGGGTTGACGCGCCGCTATAAACTAAGCAGCGAGAGCCATAGGCTCAAAAGAAGAGTTGTTGTCAATTCAATTTGACGGTACCCCTGTTTAACGAGGCGAGGAGACCTCGGCTTGCTTCCTCTCTCAGAGCTATCGTGTCGAAACCAGTCGCCCCCGAATGTCGGGAAAGTCTGGATGGCATCGGGTCTGCAAACACCCGATAACCGTCGACTTTTCAAGGAACACGCGGGGTGAACCCCGCTCGTGGATAGCTATCTTACCACGTTCTAAAGGCAGACAGCTGTTCTATGCACGAGCTGTGAAGACCCCAATGTGCGCCGCACTTCACACTTTTGCTACCGATCGAGTCACGTATATTTTCGCCAAGCAAAACTGACCCGTCGAAAGGACCGTTATGGATGCCAAACAGCAACTCGTCAATGCCCTCGCAGGCCTGGGCTCAACCATTACCGAAGCTATAGATGTCATCGAAGGCTTTGTCCCCTGCGGACATCCCGCCCTCACGGTATCGAACGCACTCGTCGCGCTGGACGCTGACGATGATGCAGCTCTCGCCCAGCAGCTTGAGACCGTCGAGGGCTTTATCGACCACGTGAGTGAGAACCGCGGCGTGGCCGCCTACCACGGCATCGAGGTCGAGCTCGCGGGTCCCAAAGCCGATCTGCTCGCAGCAATCCGCGAGGTAGGCGCCCTTATGCAGACCGCAGGCGTCAAGAACACCCAGGTCAACGAGTGGGTCTACCGCAGTCTGGCAGCACTCGGCAGCTCCGACGAAAAGGCAGCCGAGCAACTCGCCGAAAGCCCCGCCATTAAGGCCGAGCTTTTGTAAATAGCAGACGCGGGTCCCTTGGCGCATCGTCGTCCAAGAGGCCCGCAAACAGTTCGCGTCAACCGATAGCCGCGCCACCGCGTTCGGCCAAAGCCAGAATCGGCATCATTTGGCGCGGGGTCTTTGCTGCAAGATCGGCATGTTCGAGCAGCTTGCGATCGTTGGTCACCAAGTAATCGACCTGTGCGCGCTTGCACGCGGCGAGCACCAAGTTGTCCTCGTAATCGCGATGGAGCGCTAAGTATTTGTCGGCCAGCCAAAGGTCCGACGTATCTGCACCCACGGCCGTGGCGTTTTCGGTCATGTTCCGAACAAACGCCAACGCCGCATCGCCAATCGCGTGAGCAGAAGCCTCGTCGAGCGCTCCCCCTCTGGCAAGAACGCTACGCTTCAGCTCGTGTTGGACAACGTACAGCACGTCCTTAGCGATATGCACCGGGAAGAACAGCAACGCCCCCGTCTCCGTCGCCCGCCCAATAAACGCACGCGCGGCAAGCGACTCGGCATGGTCGATGCAAAACGAATCGACCCATACGCTGGCGTCTACCATGATCTTGAGAGGCGCCCCACTCACTGGATCATCCCCTTTTGGCGATAATGCTCATCCATGGCGTCGGAATAGATTGTGTCCCAGCCGCGATCGTCGGATACGGGCGACGTAGCGATGCCCAAGTCCGCGTAAAGCTGATCAGCCGCCGCCCAGGATGCGGCAAACGGAGAATCCAGCGCGGCACCCCGCTGCCGGTCGTTAACGGCCTCAAGGATTTCCTCACACGAACCGCCGCCCTGTGCGACCTTGGCCACCACCTTTTTGATGAGCTCGGGCAGTGACCCGCCCGAAAGCCGCAGTGCCTCCTCGGCACGGTTCTTGACCTGGCGATCCACGCGAACGTTCACCTGCGCCATGCCGCTAACAGCACCCACGTTGATCCCGCTCCCTTCAAATGCTAGCACAGCTAGCAACACTATATGGTGAAGCTAGCAAATGGTCAAATGCAAAAGGCCTGCGCCCGGACGACACCGATGCCGTCTAGGCGCAGGCCAGATAACGTGGGCGAACACGTCCGCTAGCGCAGGTACGCCTTTGCGTTGCCCAGGCTGTAGGCGATCGTCGAGCCGTTGTGCAGCAGTGACGACGTCTGCGGAGTGATCATGCCAGTAATACCCAATGCCAACAGCGCCGAGTTGGTGAGCATCACCTTGGAATACGAACTCGTCAGACGGTCGATAAGCCCCTGGCTCATGCGGCGCAGGCGCACAATCGCGGCCAGATCCGTATCGGTCAGGATGATGTCGGCGACCTCCTTGGCGATGTCGCTTCCGCCGCCCATTGCCAACCCCACGTCGGCCAAACCGAGCGCCGGCGAATCGTTGACGCCGTCGCCCACCATGGCAACGTGGCGCCCCTCGCGCTTAATCCGCTCAACATACGCGTACTTGTCCTCGGGCAGCAGCTCGGCCTTAAACTCGTCGACACCTGCCTCGCGAGCAATGCGCTCGGCCGTGCGCTCCGAGTCGCCCGTGAGCATAACGACATGCTTGACGCCCAGCGCATGCAGGTCGGCGATGGCCTCGCGGACCCCGGCCTTGAGCGGATCCTCGATACCGAGCACGCCCACAACGGTGCCGTCGACCGCCAGGTACAGCGGCGACAAGCCCTGCATCTGAGACTCGATGCGCTCCTTGATGTCGGATTCGAGCTGTGCGCCCTCATCCTCGAATACAAAGTGCGCGGAACCGATGATGGCGCGACGCCCTTCGATGGACGAAGCGATGCCGTGTGCCACGATGTACTCGACGGCGGCGTGGCGCTCGCGATGCTCGAGCCCACGCTCGCGGGCGGCGTTGACCACAGCGCGCGCCACCGGATGCGGAAAATGCTCCTCCAGGCAAGCGGAAAGACGCAGGACCTCATCCTCGCTCCAGCCATCGGTCGTCAGCACGCAAGCCAGGCGCGGCTGCGCCTCGGTGAGCGTGCCGGTCTTGTCAAAGACAATGGTATCGGCCTTGGCAAACGACTCAAAATACTTCGCGCCCTTGACCATGACGCCCATCTTGGCAGCATCGCTCATAGCGGTCATGACGGCAACGGAACCCGTGAGCTTGAGTGCGCACGAGTAGTCGACCATCAACGCCGCCGAGGTCTTGATGAGGCTGCGCGTGGTGAGCGCGACCAGACCCGCAAGCAGGAAGTTCCACGGGACGATCTTGTTGGCGAGGTCCTCCATGTGCGACTGACCCTCGGACTTGAGCGAGTCGGCCGTCTGCACGAGCGAGACAATCGAGCGGAGCTTGGTCTGAGCCGTGTTGGCGCGCACACGCACCAAGATGCTGCCGTCTTCCACGACGGTGCCGGCGAACACGTCGTCGCCCACACTGCGCTCGACGGCCAGCGGCTCGCCGGTCAGGGTCGCCTGGTTGACCATGGCGCTCCCCTGTTCGACCACACCGTCAATGCAGATGGACATGCCGGTGCGCACGGCTACCAAGTCGCCGGGCTCAAGCTCGGTGGCGGCAACGCTCACCTCGGTGTCGCCGACGACCTTTTGCGCCTTGTCGGGCACATCGAGCAGCGAGTTGATGAGCTCGTTTTCGCTCATGGCGCGGGTGTAGTCCTCGAGCAGCTCGCCCACATTGAGCAGGAACATCGTCTGCCCCGCGGTATCGACATCACGCTTGACGAACGAAATGCCGATGGCCGAAGCGTCGAGCACGGGAACGGTCAGGCGCGGCTGCGCCAGCTCATGAAGGGCAGCGCGCAAAAATGCCATGTAACCGGCCACGACAAACACCGCACGCAGAGGCGTCGGCAAGAACCAGCGGCTCGCGTAGTGGGTGCCGATAAGTGTGGCAAGATCCATGACGAGCTTGTGCTTGCGTGGCTCAAGCTGCATCACGTAACCCGACTTGGCATCGGCGATGGCTTGAGCATCGAGTGCGCCCAAGGCGTCGAGCACGCTCGCACGACACTGCTCGTCATATTCGAGCGCCATCTGGCCAATACGGCCATATACGCGCACTTTGCGCACGCCGTCGATTTCGCCGCCAAGCTTAAGAAGTGCATCGAGATCGCTCTCTGGCACAGGACCCGCCAATTGAAGACGGGTCCTGCCGGGGATCTCGCTAATAATCGAGAATCTCATAGTTTGTGCCTGGGAGCGTTACTCGGCTGCCTCGTCAGCAGCGGCCTCGCTCTGGGTGATGTAGGCAGCCTCGGCAACCATGTCGTCGACATTAGCCTTGGCCTGCTCGACCATGTCCTGGTAGCAGTTCTTGACGCGCATGCCGCACGCGATGCCCTGCACGCAGGCATTCTTTACCGGAGCGCTAGTGAGCAGTTTGATGCCGGCCGTGCCGAGCAGAAAACCGCCACCAACAAGCAGGGTGTTAAACGTGGACTTCTTCATGATGTCTCTCCCTTTTCCGCAACAACTGCGGCACGGTGCCTTAGCACCCGAGTAAACAAGTTTGCTCGAGCACACTTTTGGAAAATAGTTTAGTTTATCTAACTATTAAGTTCAACAATGGTTAACTTTTTGGAAACTATGGGGGTGAACTCAATATGACAAAGGGACTGCCCCTTTGTCATATTCCTACAGCTGCCAGTCCGCCGCCTCCTTTTGCAGCGCAACCATGCGGGCGAATTCTCCACCTGCCGCCTT
>USAJ01000010.1 GCA_900552685.1 uncultured Collinsella sp. | reverse complement strand
GAGCGGGGGCTCCTATCTTTTTAGTGCCCTCGGATTGGGTCATAGTGTCTGTCCGTCCTCTATCTGCGGTGTTGCCCTGGTTGGCACTTAGGGACGTTCCTTTTCTGCCGGCACTTGGGGACAGTCCTAGTCGTTGGGGATCTACCGACGCATTGGGGGGTTTGCGCCTTCCATGCATGACAGCCGTCTCTTTTATGTTTCCTTTAGCCGTTGCTGCCTAGGATGGGGGTTAGTCGGTAGGAAGGGAGCGCCCGTATGGACGATGTGAGCGAGCGTGCAATCGAAGAGGACATGCTCGATCAGTTCAATTACTTTGATGATGAGGACAAGGAGCTGATCGACCGTCGCGAGCCAGCGCCGCTTGACTCATTTGATCTGGTCGATGAGGAGCCCGGCGAGGACGAGGGCGAATCAACGGAGCCCCCACAGCCTTCGCGCCTTGACTCGCTGCTTTCGAGAGCCCCCCTACACCATGGCGTTCGTGCCGGCGCACTCCATATGAAAACTGACTGGCACCAGATCGTGACGGCAGGCGATGAACTTGCCGTCGATGCGCCGCTCACCGATAAATCATCCATCATTTGCCGCACCGGCATGCTTATGCTGGCAAGCGGAACGGGTGCCTGGCGCGTGCGCGATACCATGAATCGTGTTGCCGCTGTACTCGGCGTCACGATTCACGTCGACCTGAGTCTTCTGTCGTTTGAGTGCACCTGCATCGAAGATGGTCACTGCTTTAACGAGGTTGTCAGCCTGCCCACAACGGGAGTCAATACCCATCGCATTTGGATGATGGAGAGCTTCTTAAAGGAAATCGAGACGTATGGGCGCCGGTTTACCGTGCACGAATACCACGAGATGCTCAAGACCGTTGAGAGCTCAAAGCCCGATTACGCTCCCTGGCAACAGGGCCTTGCGGCAGCCTGTGCTTGCGGCGCCTTCGTCTTTTTGCTCGGCGGCGGCCCTATCGAGATGGCCTGCGCATTCGTAGGCGCTGGTGTCGGTAACTTTGCCCGCTCCCATATTCTCAAGCAGGGTCTTGGCCAGTTTAGCGCGCTGACGACTGGTGTTGCGCTCGCTTGCGTTTCGTATCTGCTGGCATTGCTCGGCCTTGGCCAGGTCGTACCGGGGGCAATGTCGCACCAAGAAGGCTATATCGGCGCCATGCTCTTTGTGATTCCCGGCTTTCCCCTCATTACGGCAGGCCTCGACATCGCTAAGCTCGATATGCGAAGTGGAATCGAGCGTCTTTCGTATGCTGTGTCGATTATTGTGATGGCGACCCTCGTAGGTTGGATGGTTGCCGAGTGCGTGGGACTGGCGCCGGATGACTTCGCCCCGCTCGGCCTCTCTCCGTTGGCTCTTACGCTCTTGCGCATACTGATGAGCTTCGTTGGCGTATTCGGCTTCTCGGTGATGTTCAACAGCCCGGTAAAGATGGCCGCGGCAGCTGGGTTGATCGGCGCCGTGTCCAATACCCTGCGTCTGACCCTTGTCGATGCGCCGACGATGATTCCCTTCCTGGGCCTCAGCACGGGAATGCCTCCCGAGGCAGCAGCGTTTATCGGCGCGCTGGTATCGGGGCTGCTCGCAAGCTTGGCTGAAGTCAAGCTCACCTACCCGCGCATCGCCCTCACGGTGCCTTCGATTGTCATTATGGTGCCGGGCTTGTATCTGTATCGCTCGATGTATTACATGTGCACCTTCGACACGGTCAATATGCTCGGCTGGTTTGTGCGCGCAGTGCTCATCGTAGCGTTTCTGCCCGTTGGACTGGGTGTGGCGCGTACGCTCACCGACCCTCGCTGGCGCCACACCAGCTAATTGGTGCAAGGGGGACAGGTTACTTTGCACCCCCAATGAGTTGCGGTGAAATAGGGACTGAATTGCTGCTTAAAGGGTCAAAACAGTCCGTATTCCACCGCAACTTATGGGGTCGGGGGGATTATTGGTGCCCTGCATCTCCATAAACTCAACGCTTACGAAGCGCATGCGTTTCGTGCTAGGCTGGTTCCACCACATAAGTAGTCGCAGACGCGCGTACCACGGGCGGGCGAGATGAAGTTCCAACAGCTCCATCTTGCCCGCCCGTTTTTGTTGCGTGGCGCCGCGGTACAACACAGAGAGGAATCTGCCCTTTATGCCTATCAACAAACGAGAGAGCCTGCTGTTCACCTTTATCATGTGCTTTTGCATGGTGCTCTGGATGAGCATCTACAACGTTGCCCTGCAGCACGGGGCCATCAACGGCGAGGTCGTTGCCACTGCGTGGCTCGGCTTCCCCGTTGCCTACATTTTTGCCATGTGCTGCGACTGGTTCGTCGCCAGCCCGCTCGCCAAGGGTTTCGCCTTTAAGTACTTGGTCACGCCGGGCAAGAGCTCGCCACTTGCCATGACGCTCGCCGTCAGCTCCTGCATGGTCGTTCCTATGATCATCATCATGTCGCTTTACGGCGCGTGCGAAGGCCTGTTCCATATGCCCGGTGGCCCGCTCGCAAACCTGCAGATGCTGCCGATGATGTGGCTCATCAACATCCCGCGCAACTTTATCATGGCCCTGCCCTGGAACCTGCTGGTGGCCGGTCCGGTTGCTCGCTTTGTCTTCCGCCGCGCCTTCCCGATGGGCACGGTCTTTGCCGAGCCGCACATGGAGCTCGTTCACATGCCGGGTGCTCCCGCTGCCGATGTAGCCAATGACGTTGTCGAGGGCATGGACGCCGAGCCTGCCTGCTAGACAGCAGCTCAAAACCAAACTGTCAAACGGACCGGAGCGATTCCTTTTTTGTAGACGTTGTCGCGCGGCTACGGGTGGGAAAGGTCCCAACGGTTAACATATACTCCATATGGGTAAAGAGACCAAAGCGCTGCCGCGGGGCGGCGCTTTGCGTTTGAAAAAACTAGCTCGTCTAAGAGGAACTAGCATGTTAGACCGTTTTACCGATCGTGCGCGTAAGGTCATGTCCATGGCCAAGCAAGAGGCGCTCGATCTTCATTCAAATAAGGTGGGCACCGAGCATCTGCTGCTCGCGCTTGCCAAGGAGGACGAGGGCATTGCCGCCGAGGCGCTGCGCTCGCTCGATATCTCCTACGACGACATCATGGACACCCTCAAAGAGGTCCAGACCACGGTTCCCGAGCCCAGTGAGGAGACCGAGGCGGCCAAGCTCGCCTTTACGCCGCTCGTCATTAGCGTGATGGAGCGTTCATTCCGCGTGGCGCGTGAGAACAACCAGACCTACGTGTCGACCGAGCACCTGCTCATCGGTATCGTCGAAGAGGGCAACGGCATGGCCATGGACATCCTCATGCGCCTGGGTGTGTCGTCCGCCTCCATCAAAAAGGCTATCGAGAAACTCACCGCCAAGGACCAGGACAAGAAGCGTCCGCTCGCCGGCGCCGGTGCTGGTCGTCCCGGTGCGGGCCTGCCGTTCTTTAGCGGCTCGGATGCCTCTCAGCAAAAGGGGAGCGGCACCGACACGCTCAAGCAGTTCGCCACCAACCTCACTCAAAAGGCGCGCGACGGCGAGCTCGATCCCGTGATTGGCCGCGAAAAGGAAGTCCAGCGCATGATGGAGATCCTTTCGCGCCGCACCAAGAACAACCCGCTTATCCTGGGCGATCCCGGCGTGGGCAAAACGGCCATCGTCGAGGGCCTGGCGCAGCAGATCGCTGCCGGCAACGTGCCCGAGAACCTCATGAACCAGAACATCTGGACGCTCGACCTGCCGGGCCTCGTTGCGGGCGCCAAGTATCGCGGTGAGTTTGAGGAGCGCCTCAAGAACGTGATCCAGGAGGCCACCGAGGCTGACGACGTCATCCTGTTTATTGACGAGATGCACACCATCATCGGTGCCGGTTCTGCCGAGGGCTCCATCGACGCGAGCTCCATGCTCAAGCCCGTGCTTGCACGCGGTGCCTTCCAGATTATTGGCGCCACCACGGCCGAGGAATTTCGCAAGTACCTCACCAAAGACCCAGCCTTCGAGCGTCGCTTCCAGACTATCGATGTCGAGGAGCCGAGCGTCGAGGACACCGTCAAGATCCTGACCGCGCTTATGCCGCGCTACGAGGAGCACCACCATGTGCGCTACACGCAGGGCGCTATCGAGGCTGCCGCGAACCTTTCCAACCGCTACATCCAGGATCGCTTCCTGCCCGATAAGGCCATCGACCTCATCGACGAGGCCGGTGCCCGCGCTCGCATCGCCGCGAATCGTGCGCCCGAGCCGGTGCGCGAGGCCGAGCATCGCATAGAGGAGCTCAAGGCCGCCGCGCAGGAGGCCACCGAGAGCGACGACATGAACAAGGCCGCCGAGATCACCGAGCAGCAGAAGGCCGCCGAGATTGAGCTCGCCGAGGCCAAGGCCGCCTGGACCGCCGAGCTCGACGCCAGCCCGCTCACCATCGACGTGAGTCAGATTGCCGACATCGTGTCCGTGACCTCTGGCGTGCCGGTTTCCTCGCTCACCGAGAGCGAGAGCCGTCGCCTGCTGCAGACCGAAAGCGTGCTCAAGACCCGCATTATCGGCCAGGACGAGGCGGTCGAGGCCGTCGCCAAGGCCGTGCGCCGCAGCCGCTCGCCGCTCAAGGACCCGCGTCGTCCCGGTGGTAGCTTTATCTTCCTTGGTCCCACCGGCACAGGCAAGACCGAGCTCGCCAAGACGCTCGCCGAGTACCTCTTTGGCAGCAAGGACGCGCTCATCAGCTTCGATATGTCGGAGTTTGGCAGTGAGTTCGAGGTCTCCAAGCTCATCGGTAGCCCCCCGGGCTATGTGGGCCACGACGAGGGCGGCCAGCTCACCAAGGCTGTTCGCCGTCACCCGTACTCGGTCGTGCTGTTCGACGAGATCGAGAAGGCGCACCCCGACATCTTCAACATCCTGCTGCAGGTGCTGGAGGAGGGCCGCCTGACCGATAGCCAGGGCAAGACGGTCGATTTCCGCAACACCGTGATCATCATGACGTCCAACGTGGGCGCCCGCGAGATCGCGCAGGATGCGAGCGTGGGCTTTGGTACCACCGGCGAGCAGGGTCTCACGTCGAGTGAGATCCGCGGCCGCGCGATGGGCGAGCTCAAGCGCCTGTTCCGCCCCGAGCTGCTCAACCGTATCGACGACATTGTGGTGTTCCAGAAGCTCTCGGGCGAGAATCTCACCAAGATCGCGCACCTGCTGGTGGACGACCTGCGTCAGCGTTTGATTGCCAACGGCATGAACATCAAGCTTACCGATGCGGCCTACGACAAGATTGTGGCGGAGGGCACCGACCTCACCAACGGCGCGCGTCCGCTGCGTCGTGCCATCCAAAAGCTCATCGAGGATCCGCTGTCCGAGGAACTGCTGGCTGGCGAGTGGGGCGAGGGCGATACCGTCCTGTGCGACGTGGCCGACGGCAAGTTTGTCTTTAGCCACGGCACGGGTGAGATCCCGGCGCCGCGTCCGGCGGGTGCGTTCGGGGGCGATACCGCTCCGGCGGCGCCGCACACCGGAAACGCCGCGCCTGTAAGCAGTGGCGTGAGCTCGGGCCCCGGTGGCATGATGCAAGCCGGTTCCGGCGCACTGTAGGGCGTGGCGACAATTTGATACGTGCAATCGAGGCGCTCTGGCAAGGGCGCCTCGATTTGTAGAGCTGCGGTAGCTGTGACCGTTACGCTATGCGGTCCACCGTTAGCCGATGATGCGAGGGCGCTCGGCGTTTTCGACTGGTTTATGCACGCAAAGTCTGGGAATATACAAGTCGCATGTCTTACTGTCTAACCAGTTGCGCCAAGGAGGCACCATGGACTACAAGATCACCGGCTATGAGCCCGCCCAGCTGTTCCATTTCTTTGAGGAGGTCAGCGCGATCCCCCGTGGGTCTGGCAACGAGAAGGGCATCAGCGATTTCCTGGTCGCGTTTGCCAAGGAGCGCGGCCTCGATGTGTACCAGGACGAGGTCTACAACGTCATCATTCGCAAGCCCGCATCTGCCGGTGCCGAGAATGCTCCGACCGTGATGCTGCAGGGCCACATCGATATGGTGTGCGACAAGTTGGGCTCCGTTGAGCACGACTTTACGACCGATGGTATCGACCTGGTCGTCAAGGACGGCGTCCTCACCGCTAACGGTACTACGCTGGGCGCTGACAACGGCATCGCCGTCGCGCTTATGCTTACTGTGCTCAACGACGATTCGATTGCCCATCCGGCCCTCGAGTGCGTATTCACCACCGACGAGGAGACTGGCCTGGTCGGCGCCGAGACGCTCGACAAGTCCCAGATTAGCGCCCGCACCATGATTAACCTTGACTCCGAGGAAGAGGGCGTTGCCACCGTCAGCTGCGCCGGCGGCGTCGTCGTTACCTACACCTGCCCGATCGCGCGCGAGCACAAGACCGGTAGCACCCTCACGCTCGAGATTTCTGGCCTGTTGGGCGGTCACTCCGGTGCCGACATCCACCTGGAGCGCGGCAACGGCAACCTCATCATGGCCCGCATCATCGACCGCCTGATGGTCGCCGGCGAGCCCGCCATCGTTAGCTTTAACGGCGGCACCAAGGACAACGCCATCAACCGTGAGTGCAAAGCTGTTCTGGTCTACGCCGACCACGCTGCCGCCGAGGCCGCGGCCCAGATCGCAAAGGGCATCATCGCCGACGTCACTGCCGAGCTCGAGGTCTTCGACCCCGGCTTTACCTGCACCGTCGAGATTGCCGACGACGCCGAGGTCGAGGCCATGGACCAGAAGTCCGCGCTTGCCCTCATCCGCGCCCTGCGTCTTGCCCCTAACGGCGTGATTCGCCGCAACGTCGCCACCGACGGCTCCGTCGAGGTTTCCTCCAACATCGGTGTGGTTGCCACTTCTGACGACGAGGTCAAGATCATGCTGTCCCCGCGCTCCTCGATCACCTCGCTGCAGAACGAGTTCAAGGACCGCCTGCAGACGCTGGCCGATGTCCTGGGCTTCGACGCCAAGTTCGAGTTCGAGTATCCCGGCTGGAGCTATGCCGAGCATTCGCCGGTCCGCGACGTCTTTGTCGAGAGCTATCGCGAGCTCTTTGGCTCCGAGCTGCGCATCGAGTCCATTCACGCCGGCCTTGAGTGCGGCCTGTTTGCCGAGGCCCTGCACGGTCTGGACGCCATCGCCGTGGGCCCGACGCTCTCCGATGTCCACACCCCGGACGAGAGCATGGAGCTCGCTTCTGCCGAGCGCTTCTACGAGCTGCTCATCGACGTCCTCAAGCGTCTCGCTGCGTAAAGGTTGCGCTAGCAGCAGTCCGAGCCACGTGCTAGCGGATTGCAAATGACATTACGAGAGGGGGCATCCGAGCTTTTGCGACGGGTGCCCCCTCCTTTCTTTTAAGAAATGGGAAATTGCGAACGTCTAGCCCATATCCGCCTTGATGAGGTCGAGGGTGCGCTGGCAGTTTTCGCGGACGGGGCCGAGCATATGCTCGCGCAGGTCCGCCATGCCGGGCAGGTCGGCGTATTCGTCCATGACCTCTTCCATGCAAATGGGCACCTCGTAGGCGAGGTCCATCATGGTTGCAAAGCAAAACTTTTCGGTCAGCCCGGCATCGGTGAGCGCCGCTTCCAGTGCGGGGTCGCCCATGCCGTGATAGCGGCGGATAGCGCCTGGACCGATGCGTCCCACACGGTTCTCGCCGCCAACGCTCATGGCAAGGCGCGCTTTTCGCCGCATGCGTTCGTATGCTAAGCCCGATGCGACATCGTACATGGGTGCGAGCGCCGCGTTTGTGCCTTTGCCTAGGATGAGCGAGTAGTTTTTAGCGTGTGCGTCGGGCGCTCCGATAATGGCGTTATAGAACAACATATAGGTAAAAAGCACAAGATTCATGTGGTGGGGGACTGTGTTAATCAGTCGTTCTTGGATGTCTCGTGTAGTTGGTCCTCCGTCGGCGGTGTATTTCTGGGTTGGCAATACACCGAGCGCCTGGCAAAAGTCCTCCTGATGCAGCCTTTCGATTTTTCCGCTGCTATTGACCATTCTGTCGTACCGTTCAACGACGAGCGCGGCTTCGTCTTCAAATGTGCAATAGGAGACGTTGGCAGTTGGAATGCCAACACGCCGAGCCGTTTTCATGCAGACGAATTCGTTTAAGGCCTGATGTTTGAACCCAACGACACCATTTTTGAAGATATGGGTAGTGGGGGATGACCCTAGACATTCGCACCATTGTCCATCATGCCAAGCTAGTGCAAATTTGCCTTGGTTGCCGCCCAGGGACCAGCTTTCGTTGGAGCCCATCCATGTTTCTCTTTCGTCATCGCGAATTGCTTTGAGCTTGTGAGCGATTTGAGAATTGGTAAGCGGGCGGTATGCTGAGACCCTGCCGTGGGCGGCATCTAATTGATCGGCTCGACAAAACTGAACGGCCCCCGCGCAGTCAAGACCGATATGGCACAAGAGGGCGACGGGGTTGTTGGATGCAACGTCATGCTCGGCGGCAATAGCGCGACGCTGCTCTTGGCTGTCGGGCAAAAGGCCAAATAGGAACGGGCGGACGATGTTATGGCCATATGTGCGATTGGAAAGCGGCATTGTTAACGATAGCGGTGCTCCGCGATAGGTTGGGGCGTATACAAAGCTGCAGAGTCCATGCTCGTCTTGCCGGAGAGTGCCGGCGATTTCGCCACAAATGAGGGTCGCAAGCTCCATTTCTGCCATTTATTTCACAACCTTACAGCCAAAGGAGAGGTCTGAAGTGCCGGAAAGGCCTTGCTCGCCTGCGATTTGGGCCAGCAAGGCACCATAGGAAGATGGCGTTCCTTGTCGAGCGGGTCGTCTGCCTACGCTTGGCTTTGGCAGGGCATTCGAGTTCGCGATGGGGAGGTCCGCTATCGTCGTCGGATGTTCGGAGGGCGATGCGATGGAGTCGTTATCGCTTTGCGCAAAGAGACCTATGCCGAGTGCGTTAAAGACGGTCAGCAGCTTGTCGAGCCGAATGCCCGTGGCATCTCCCAGCTCGAGCGATGCGAGCAGGCGTTCCGAAACACCGGCTTTTTTAGCGAGGGCGGCACGGGTGATCCCCTGCGCCTCGCGCGCCTGACGCACGTAGATGCCGGCTTGGCGCGGCGTGGTGATGGGAAGGGTATCCATGGCAATCTCCTAACGTGCAGACTTTTGCATCCTAGTATGACATGCAAAAGTCTGCATGAAAAGGCTCATGCAAAACTCTGCATGAGGCCTCATACGGACGTTTAGTTTTGAAGGGTGTTTTACAGCACCAAAAAACCCAAGTGTTCCAGCAAGATCTTAAGCCCGATGAGGATGAGCACGACGCCGCCCACGATGGTGGCGGGTTTTTCGTAGCGCTCGCCAAAGGTGTGGCCGATCGCTACGCCGGCGACGGAGAAGATAAACGTTGTGACTCCGATAAGCGATACGGCGGGAACGATGTCAACCGAGAGCGCAGCAAATGAGATGCCCACGGCCAGGGCGTCGATTGAGGTGGCGATAGCCAGAATCAGGTACTCACCCAGGTCAATCTTTTCGGCATCCTTGCCGTCGCTCTCGTCCTCATCCTCGTCTTCGGTAAAGGCCTCCCACAACATTTTGCCGCCGATAAAGGCGAGCAGGATAAAGGCGATCCAATGGTCGATGGGTCCGATGATGCCCATGAATTGACTGCCGAGCGCCCATCCGATTACGGGCATGCCGGCCTGAAAGCCGCCAAAGAACAGGCCGAGCACCACGGCAACTTTAAGGTTGATCTTCTTCATGCCAAGGCCCTTGCAGATGGAAACGGCAAAGGCGTCCATCGAAAGGCCAACGGCGAGCAACACGAGCTCTGCGAGTCCCATAGTCTGGCTCCCTCTCTGCGGGCGGGCCCGCGTGTACCTTTTGGGGGAGTAACAAAAAGACCCGTGGCGTACGCGTTGCGCGCACAGCCACGGGTCTCGTTCATTAAGGCAAGCCAGGCCGCATCGGCCAGTGTGTTGACTTGCCGCGCCACCGGAGGCGAACCCGATCACGCGACTACTCCCTCATTTATGCGAATCCCGATGCTACCACATAAGCAGCTCATTTGGATTGGGCTCTCAGCTGTGTTCGCTCATTCTGTAAGCATCGGATTTTGCGGGCGTCACAGGGGCAAACCGTGAGAAACTTATTGGCGTTTATGGAGCGTATACGATGGGAGCGATGCCTTGGATAAGAACGAGCTGCAAAAGCGTATGGAACAGGCCATTCGCCTGACGGCACCTGGTCAGCCGATCCGCACCGCCCTCGACATGATCATTGCCGGTCACCTGGGTGCCCTTATCTGCGTCGGCGACACTGAAAACGTGCTCGCTGCCGGTAACGACGGCTTCCCGCTCAACATTTCGTTTACCTCGAACCGCCTGTTCGAGCTTTCCAAGATGGACGGCGCCATCGTTATCGATGGCGACCTCACCCAGATCCTGCGCGCCAACTTCCACCTCAATCCCGATCCCTCGCTCGCCACGAGTGAGACGGGCATGCGTCACCGTACTGCCGCTCGCATGTCGGTGCTCACCGATGCCATCGTGATCTCGGTTTCGGCTCGCCGTGCCGTCGTTAACGTGTACGTTCACGGCAAGAGCTACGAGATTCAGCCCGTCACCACCATCATGAGCTCGGTCAACCAGCTCGTCGCCACGCTTCAGACCACCCGTCAGTCGCTCGATCGCTCCTTGCTGCGCCTGACGGCCCTTGAGCTCGACGACTACGTTACGCTCGCCGACATCACCGGTATTTTCTCGAGCTTCGAGATCATGCAACAGGCAAAGACCGAGCTTAAGGATTGCATCGTCAAGCTGGGTAACCAGGGCAAGCTCGTGCAGATGCAGCTCGAGCAGCTCGCGGGCTCCAGCATGGATACCGAATACGACCTGATGATCCGCGACTACGCAAGCGATTCCTCCGAGGCAAACGCCGAGAAGATCCGCGCCGAGCTGAGCCGCATGACGCCTAAGGACCTGTCCGACCCGCAGCACGTGGCGGCAGTTCTGGGCTATGACGACCTGGACGAGGACTCCGTCATGACACCGCTGGGCCTGCGCACGCTTTCGCGCGTGTCCGTCGTGCGCGACGGCGTGGCCGAGAAGATCGTCGACGAGTACGGCTCGCTGCAGGAGCTCATGGATGACATCAGCGAGGATCCGGAGCGCCTGGGCGACTTTGGCGTCAACAACCCTGCCATTCTTGCGGACTCGCTGTACCGCATGAAGGGCACCAAACAGGGGAACGCATAATGGCGCCCGTATGCGCCGTGGTCGTTGCCGGTGGCAGCGGCCAGCGCTTTGGAAATCCCGGCGGCAAGCAGCTCGTTAACGTGGCGGGCCGTCCGCTCATGAGCTGGTCCATCCGTGCGTTCGATCGTAGCGACAAGGTCGGCCACATCGTCGTGGTTTGCCCTGCCGAGCGCCGTGCCGAGATGCGCCGCCTTGCCATCGACCCGTTTGACTATGACACGCCCATCAGCTTTGCCGATGCCGGCGATACCCGCCAGGATTCCACCCGTGCCGGCGTGCATGCGGTTCCGGCGGGCTTTGAATACGTTGCCATTCACGATGGTGCTCGTCCGCTCATTACGACCGAGGCCATCGACCACGCGATCGACGTGCTTGTGGGCGACCGCGCCCTCGACGGTGTCGTGTGCGGTCAGCCCGCGATCGACACGCTCAAGATCGTTGACGGCGATAATATCGTCGAGACGCCGCCGCGCGAGCTGTACTGGGCCGCGCAGACGCCGCAGATCTTTAGCGTCGATGCTATGAAGCGCGCCCATGCCGCGGCGATTGCCGAGGGCTTTATCGGTACTGACGATTCATCGCTGGTCGAGCGCATGGGCGGGCGCGTCCGCTGTGTCCAGAGCCCGCGCGATAACCTTAAGGTGACGGTGCCCGAGGACCTGCGTCCCGTAACCGCGATTCTGCTTGGCCGCATGGCCGAGGGAGAGGACCTTCCCCATGTTCAGTAACCTGCGCATTGGCCATGGCTACGACGTCCACCGTCTGGTGGAGGGGCGTCGATGTATCATCGGCGGTGTCGACATTCCCTACGAGCGCGGCCTGCTGGGCCACTCGGATGCTGATGTGCTCGCGCACGCCTTGGCCGACGCCATTCTGGGCGCCTGCCGCGGGGGAGACATCGGCAAGCTATTCCCCGATACCGACCCTGCCTACGAGGGCGCCGACTCGATGGTGCTGCTTGCCCGCGTAATGGACTATGCGCGTGAGCTGGGCTTTGAGTTTGTCGATGCCGACTGCACCATTGCCTGCCAGCAGCCTAAGATCACCCCGCATCGCGATGCCATGCGCGCCAACCTTGCCCATGCCCTGGGCGTTGACGTCGAAAACGTGGGCGTCGCCGCCACTACGACCGAAAAGCTCGGTTGGGAAGGCCAGGGCGAGGGAATCGGCGTCTGGGCCGTTTGCCTGCTACAGAAAACCGTTAAGGAGTAACGAATGCGTATCTACAACAGCGCTACCCATAAAAAGGAAGAGTTCCAGCCCATCGAGTCCGGCAAGGTCCGCATGTATGTGTGCGGCCCCACGGTCTACGACAACATCCACATCGGCAATGCCCGCACGTTCATCAGCTTTGACGTGATTCGTCGCTGGCTCATCGCGAGCGGCTACGAGGTCACGTTCGCCCAGAACCTCACCGATGTCGATGACAAGATCATCAAGCGCGCCAACGAGCAGGGCCGCACTGCCGCCGAGGTCGCGACGGAGTTCTCCGACAAGTTCATCGGCGTCATGCGCGCCGCCAACGTGCTCGATCCCGATGTGCGCCCCCGCGCCACCAAGGAGATCGGTCCCATGATCGCCATGATCAAGACGCTCATCGAGCAGGGCCACGCTTACGCCGCCGATAACGGCGACGTGTACTTTGCCGTGCGCAGCGATCCCAACTATGGTCAGGTCTCGGGCCGCAACATCGATGACCTTATGGTGGGTGCGCGCATCGAGGAGAACGAGGACAAGAACGACCCGCTCGACTTTGCCCTGTGGAAGGCCGCCAAGCCCGGCGAGCCCAGCTGGCCGAGCCCCTGGGGCGAGGGCCGTCCCGGTTGGCACACCGAGTGCGCCGCCATGGTACACCGCTACCTGGGCACCCCGATTGACATCCACGGCGGCGGCTCCGACCTTGCCTTCCCGCATCACGAGAACGAGTGCGCCCAGGCCACCTGCGCCTGGCACCAGGGCTTCTCCAACACCTGGATGCACACGGGCATGCTGCTGGTTGACGGCGAGAAGATGTCCAAGTCGCTCGGAAACTTCTTTACGCTGGCCGAGGTGCTCGAGCAGCACTCTGCCGCGGCCCTGCGCCTGTTGATGCTGCAGACGAGCTATCGCTCGCCGCTCGACTTCTCCTGGGAGCGCCTGGAGGGTGCCGAGAACTCACTCACGCGTATTGCCGGTACGGTCGAGAACCTTCGTTGGGCTGCGAACCATGCGACGGCCGATGCCGATGCGGGTGCCGCCGAGGCGTTTTCCGCCAAGGCCGCCGAGACCCGCGCCGCCTTTAAGGAGTGCATGGACGACGACTTTAACACCGCCGGTGCCATGGGTGCTGTCTTTGGCTTTGTCACCGAGTGCAATCAGTATCTGGAGCAGGCGGGCGATGCTGCCGACAAGGCCGCAGCCCTGGCTGCCGCCGATACGCTGGCCGAGCTGCTCGATACGTTTGGCGTTGAGCTTCCCGAGCCCAAGGTCGAGTTGCCGCTGGGCCTGCTGGGCGTTGCCGCCGGTTTGGTTGCCTACACGGGCGACGACGTGGACGAGGCCGCTGCCAAGATTCTCGAGGCCCGTGCCGAGGCCCGTGCCGCCAAGAACTGGGATCTGGCCGACGCCATCCGCGACCAGCTCAAGGACCTCGGGCTGACGATCGAGGATACTGCCGCGGGCACTCGTATCAAATCTCTCTAATCCCCGCGGGTTTCCCAAGCACCCGACCTTGCCGTTCAAACCGTCGCTCGCGTACTCAAGTACGCGTCGCTCCTCTTTCACGGCAATCTCGGGCACTTGGAAAACCCGTACCGACCGCTTGGGCTATTTGTCTTAAGCGGTCGCTTCTTTTGTCCTGTTTGAAAATTTTTTAAAGGAGGCCGCTTTATGGCCGACAATCGCAAGCGTGCATCGCGTGGAGGCAAGCAGGCTGCTTCTGGCTCGCGTCCGGTTCGCCGCAACGACCGCGCTGCCACTCCCAAGGGCCAGCGCGAACGATCACAGGCTGCTCGCCCGCAGCGCGAGCGTAGCCGCGATAACGTCCAGGTTCCCAAGGGCGAATTTATCGAAGGTCGTCGTGCTGCCGCCGAGGCGCTACGCACTGGTTTTCCCATCAAGTGCGCGCTCATTGCCGAGGGCGGGGAGCGCGATGCCGCCTTGTCGCGCCTGATCGATGACCTCAATGCCGTGGGCGTCCGCATTAAGTATGTGCCGCGCGCGCAGCTCGATGCGCTGTCGAGCCATGGCGCTCACCAGGGTATTGCGCTCGAGGTTGGCAACTTCCCCTATGCCGACGTCGCCGACATCCTCGGCCGCGCGGGTGACGGACCGGCGCTCGTCGTCGTGCTCGATCATGTGACCGACGACGGTAACTTTGGTGCCATTGTGCGCTCTGCCGAGGTCGTGGGCGCGGCGGGCGTCATCATTGCCAACAAGCGCGCCGCCGGCGTGACCGTTGGCAGCTACAAGACTTCTGCCGGTGCTGTCATGCACCTGCCTATCGCACAGGTTCCCAATATCGCCCGTGCGCTCGATGACCTCAAGGCCGCTGGCTTTTGGGTGGGCGGTGCCTCCGAGCACGCCGAGGGCAGCTGCTGGGATGCTCCCTTCGAGGGCCGCGTGGCGCTCGTCATGGGCTCCGAGGGCGACGGCATCTCGCGCCTGGTGCTTGAGAAATGCGACTTTTTGACCAAGCTTCCCCAGCGCGGCATGACCGAGAGCCTCAATGTTGCCCAGGCGACAACGGCGCTGTGCTTTGAGTGGCTGCGCCGCAATGCCGGCGAGCTCATGGGGGAGGAGTAGCGCATGTCCAAGAAGAACCGCGCCAAGTCCAAGGCCAAGCGCTTTGGCGAGGGCTCGGCCAAGCCGATTGTTTCGGCTGCGACCTATGGCGTGGGCGGCAATGCGTTTGCGCAGGCTATCGCCGACCCAGTCTCGACGGTGCACTCCAACAAGCCCGAGCTGCTGGTGGTCGACGGTTACAACGTGATCCACTGCACGCCGCGCTACGAAAAGCTCGTGTACGACCATTCCGACGATCCGTATTCCAGCGACGTTCACGATATGGCGCGCACTGCCCTCATCAACGACGTTGCCGCGTTTGCCCAAGGCCGCTACGAGGCCGTAATCGTGTTTGACGGCGCGGGCAATATCTCCAGCGAGCGCCCCAATCTGCCGGCCCGTGGCGTGCGCATCGAGTTTTCGCCGACGGGCGTCTCTGCCGATACCGTGGTGCAGAAGCTCTGTATCGAGGCACGCGAGGAAGGCCGCGCGTGCTCCGTGGTATCGAGTGACGGCACGATCCAGGCCGTCGTCATGGGCAAGGGCGTTACGCGCATCTCGAGCCGTATGCTGGTGGACGAGATCAAACAGATCGATAACGACGTTCACGAGGCAGAGGAAGCTCCGCAGATCAAGATGACCCTGGGCAGCCGCCTGAGCCCCGATGCCCTGGCCAAGCTCAAGGCCCTGCGCGGACGGTAGGGGAGCTGACGGCGCGACGCTGTCTCGCTAACTCCATTCAGCGATGTCGATCATTCTACGGAGGCGCCATGTAAGCGCCTCTTTTAGATATGGCAGCCTTGCCGTGAGCGCGTCGTTTCTGGACAGAATCTCGATTGCCTCGTCAACGAAGCCTTCGAGTTTGTCGCCGTCAAACCAGCCCATGTCCTCGACGAGCAACATTTGTTTGGCGGGGCTTGAATGAAATTGTGCGCTGGTAAAACTGTGCTCTCCCGCCCTAAGCTCTTCTAGTGATATGTTGCACCAGAGTGATGAGCCCGAATCGAAGATGGGGGCTGGTCTGCAGGCTAGCGTGTTTACGTTTCGCACAAGGCCAAAGTTACGCCAATGGCGGTCATAGTTGGCGATGATGTCGTCGCACACGATCATGCGGTCAAGGGCGTCTTTTATATCTGTCGCTCCAAGCTCTTCGCAGTTTGCTACATACCGTTCGTAATCGGTTAGTCGCTCGTCTGCATTTGCATGCTGGTTTACATAGAACGCAGGGACATATTCTTCTTCGTCAGTTAAGAAGACATTGCATGTGCTCAAGGCGGAAGTACCCGCGCCTTCGAGCGAGTAAGGCACATAATCGCAGGCGTTTAGGATGCGACGGTGGAGTGCGGTCGCCACCATCTCGTTATAGGGTTCCTGGTTTAGATGCGCACCTGCCTTGTGGAGGATTCGACGGTCACCCTCGCATGTCCAGTACTTTTGAAGATTGCCGTCCGAGGTGTTGTCGGGCTTGGCAGCAGCTGCCTTGCCCTCTGGGGCGAAGGGTGCAATGGTTAGCGAGACGTCATCAAAAGCATTATTGAAGAAATTGATATCTTTCCACGCGAGACCGGAGTCTTGGGGCCTAATCCAATACTGGTCGGATAAGGAGAGGCCAAGATTTCGCTGTACGAGTTCATCGGGAACATCAACTGCGGCTTCTGCAAGCAGGGAGGCTAGCCCAATGCGTGCGAGCGGGATACCGCGGCCACGCCACCAAGTGCGGAAAGAGTCGAGCGATATGGGGCTATTAGGGCCAAATACTCCAATAGGGGCGTGGGCGTAATCGATGTCGGCGCCGATATGGGTAAAGTCTTTTCGCGATGTGCTGTAGACCAGCTGAGCGACTTCGTGCGTGCGATTCATGAGGGTGAACGCGATCTCGCTCTTACCGTGGCCGCGGCGGGGACGTCCCCCCGTTTTGGTCACGGAACGGAGTCGCGTGTCGACGCTGTCTTTGTCGATGAGCCATACACCAGAAGCCTTGCGGGCATCAAGTGCTCCGTTTTTTATGAGCTCCTGCACCCTGCGCGGAGTGATGCCGAGCAGCTCGGCGGCTTCCTTGGTAGTAAGCATCACGAAACCCTTCGTCAAAACGAATAGTTTTATATATAGCAATTGTAATTAAAACTATTCGTTCTGACGAATGGTTTTGAGATTGAGGGCGAACCGACAGAAATGAACGGGCCTGGTACCTGTTGTTGCTGGATTTTGCATATTTGTATAACGCCGTGTGGCCTGTTGCGCCCCGTCCGTAATTCCTTTATTCTTAACAGGCTTCGCGCGAAAGCGCCAAGTGTGCCAGTGTGGCGCAACGGTAGCGCAACTGATTTGTAATCAGTGGGTTGCAGGTTCGATTCCTGTCACTGGCTCCATGAGAGTTTCGGGCTCTGTCTCTATATGGGACAGAGCCCGTTTCTATTTAGGTGGTGCGCCATCGGGTTAGCGCCCATCCCGTTTTTGGTTTGTCTCGTCCTCCAGTTTGTCTAAATCTGTAACACCAAGACCGATATTTGGCATCTAACTGTTACAGATTGAGATGAAACTTAGGGTGTTTTAGGAATATCTTGATCTGTAACATGTAGAAGCGGAATAGGCCTCTTGCTGTTACAGATCGAGACAAGGGCGGGTGCGGACCTGGATGTTCTGCTCGAGCGTGGATTTCTGGACACGCGAGAGAAGAAAATCTTCCGACCGGAGAACGAGCGTGGATAATTAACTTGGATAGGGAGCTAAGGTAAACACCGATTGTCTATCGAAGGCTTTAGAAACAACGACCCCGATTTCATTGTGGAATCGGGGTCGTTTGTGCCTGAGGAATCCGAATGGATTAATCGAGCTCCTAAGGGACTTCTTGGGTTCTTGCTAATGGTCTGCCGAGGATGTCCCCAATGCAAGCAGCGGGCATCTACTCAATATAGTTGGGATTCTTCTTGATGATCACGCGTGCAGCGATGAACGAGACAACGATGGCGATGACGGCGACAACGCACGCCAGTACGAAGTTGCCCATGGATCCATCGGGAGCGATAAAGATCAGCGCAGAAAGAAGACCGGGGCATGCTCCCGCAACATACTCCTTCAGGACGAAGATGCCTGCAGGGAGTCCCGCGCAGAGGGCGCCGATTGCTGTGCCGACAAGCAGGCGGGGACGCTCGATGAGGCAGCCGTAAAATGCGGGCTCAGTTACGCCACAGAGTGCGGTGACGGCAACCGTGGTGACCATACCTCTCTTCTCCTTGTTGCCTTTCATTGCAGTTGCCAAGGCGAGACTCGTGCCGCCAATGCAGAGGTTTGAGATGAAGCCAAAGATGATGGGCGCCCAGCCGAGCTGCGCCAAGCTCGTAACTTCGATCGCGATGTAGGCCTTATCAAGACCGAGCATGACAAAATAGGGGTTAAGGGCTGCAAGGATTGGAGTAGCGATAAATGCCACGTTATCCATGAGCCACGTGGCGGCATCACTCAGCGCGTAGCCCATCATGCTGCCGGCGGGGCCGAGGATAATCAGCTCAACAGGCACGACGATGAACATGGTGAGCAGCGGCTTCAAGAACAGTTTGGTAATGTCGGGGATGATTTTCTGAAGACCGCGATCAACAAAGTACATGAACACAACGCCCAGTACGATTGGCACCACCGTGCTCGAGTAGTCATTCGTCGGGATGGGGATGCCAAGAAAGTCGAGACCCTCAGCACCGCTAATAGACGAGCTAATCATGATTGCGCCCAGCAGTGCGCCCATGATAGGCTGCATCTTCATGACGGCGGCGAGCTGATAGCCGAGGTAAACGGGCAGGAAGCTAAATGAGGCGCTGAAGATCGCCAGCAGAACCTGGGCGGTTCCGCTATCGGTGCTCAATCCACAATAATTGACCAGGAGATTCTTGATCGAAAGAATGAGTCCGCCAACGATGAGCGCCGGGACGATGGGCATGAATACCTGTGCAGAGACGTTCCCGAATTTCTCAATCAAGCCCATGGCGGTGTTACCGCTTTTAATGCCTTCTGCAAGGTCTTTGGCGGTTTGGGCATCGTCGGCAACCGTGCCACCGCCGACTTCGATTCCCGCGAAGTCGAGGAAGTCGTTGTAGGCCTCGGTGACGTTGGGGCCGATGATCACCTGAAGCTGGCCACCGCTGACTACTGCCCCGAGCGCCTGGTCAGCCGATTTGGCGAGCTGGAGATCGATGATCGAGGTGTCTCGTGCGTCGATGCGAAGGCGCGTCGCACAATGAGTTACCGATGTAATGTTCTCTTTGCCGCCAACAGCCTTTAGGACTGTTTCGGACATTGCCTGATATTTCACCTCTTTCTCCTAACCTTCCTGCTCCTGATACTTCGAGATAAGGTCTCGGTACCAATACCAGCTCTTTTTGGGGGTGCGCTCCAGATTGTTCTCGAAGTCGATATGGACAAGTCCGTATCGTTTTTCGTAGCCGTTGATCCAGCTATACAGATCCATCGTCGACCAGAGGTAGTAGCCCTCAACGCGCGCGCCGTCGCGCTTAGCCCTCATCATGTGCTCGATGAACTGGCCCAGAAGCTCGATGCGGTCATCATCGTGGATTATTCCGTCTGCGTCTGGTTGCTCATAGGCGCCATGTCCGTTTTCCGTAATAAAGATGCGGGGCGCGTCATAGCGCTCGTGGACATCCATGATGGTTGAATACATGCAACTTGGGAGTATTTCGCGGCCCCATTTATTGCGGGGAACATTGCTGTCGCGGGCGCTTTCAAACAAGGGCGCAATGCATTTTCCTTCGACCTTTTTGCTCGAACCGCCCTTATTGTTCGCCGAAACGGCAAGCTCTCCACCGTGCCAGTCGGTTACATACTCTCGGCAATACACGTTGAGTCCAATAAAATCGACTTTACCGTCTCTGAATTCTTCTACGTCATTTGGGGATCGATAGAGCGAGACGCCAAGTTTTTCAAGGATTTCGTCCATTTCTGGCGGCAGTTGACCCTGAAGTGCTGGTGCCAGAATCATGTGATTGGCGAAAAAGTCTGCGTATCGAAATACGTCATCGGGGTGCTCGGTTGCCGGGTCGAGTTCGACAACGCCGCCATCGTGGACGGCGCCGATGATGCCGTCGTAGCCCATTTGACGATATGCTCGGACTGCGAGTGCGCTTGCGCGCATCAGGTTGTACTGAAACTGCATGTACGACTGAACGTCGAGCGATCGATTGGGGGGATAGTTGCCCAACATGTTTACGCAGTAGCTGTAGAAATGCGGCTCGTTAACGGTAGCCCAGATTTTGACGCGGTCTCCAAAGCGCTCAAAGCAAATCTTGGCGTATTTGCAGAACCACTCTGCCATATCGTTGTTCAGCCATCCGCCTTTGCAAGCAAGCGTGAATGGCAGATCGTAATGGAACAGCGTAACGTTGGGCTCTATGCCATTTTCGAGGCAGCAATCAATGACCCGATTATAAAAATCGATACCCTTTTCATTCACTTCACCGATACCCGTGGGGATGATTCGACTCCATGAAAGAGAGAAGCGATAGGTGTTTTGTCCGCCTTCTTTCATCATGCGGATATCTTCTTCATAGCGATGGTAGAAGTCGCAAGATACATCACCGTCAACATGGTTGATGTTCTTATTGCTTGTGTGGTTAAAGAAATCCCACTCGCCAAGGCCTTTGCCGTCTTCGTTCCAGGCACCCTCGCACTGATAAGACGCCGTGGCGGAACCCCAGAGAAACGGGATGTTGTTCACGTTGCCCATGAATCCCCTTTCCATCATTCAACACGGTGGATACGTGTGGCGGAATTACGATTAAGATGACGTCAACTGATTTGAATCATAGGAGAACGACCAAAGCTGTTTGATTCAATAAATGAACTATGATTTCGAGGAGAGCGGAAAGAGGGATCACGTGAATATCAATGACTTCGATGTGCTCAATCGCATTAGCTCCATCATCAACAGCGAGTTTGGGTCAAACGATGCCGCCATCGCTCGATATCTCATCGCTCACATTAGGCGTTCGAGCGAAATCAATGTTGCCACAATAACCCGCGATGCATTCGTGACCCGTTCCGCTGTTCGTCGTTTCTGCAATCGATTGGGCTACCAGTCTCTTAGCGATTTGAAAGAATCATTTACTCAATCAGTCTTTCCAAGCGACTTAAGCCATCGAGAGGAGGAATTTGGCTACGAGGAGTACAGGGCAGAGCTCGACGTTCGCATGATCGAGATGTTCGCTGAGGTTGAAAGCGGCGTGTCCGATATCGCTATTAAGCACCTTGCCGACGAAATTGATGGCCATAAAAACGTTGAAATCTGGTGCACCAATAATGTGAGCGCCAATCTCGTACGATTTCAGCAGGAAATGTTTTATGCGGGCAAGATAGTTCGCATAGTTGCTGGGGCTAACGTCGCGGAATTGAAAAACATGGGAGACGCTTCGCAGTCATTGATAATTCTCGTATCGGTCTCCGGGCTATTTGCGTCCCAGGCGCGTGAGTATCTTGATTGCCGTTCGGGCAGGAAGATTCTAATTACTGCGTTTAGCAACGATGACGAATCGAGGTCTTTTGACCGTGTATATCGTCTTGGTAATGCGGGAAACGGAATTGACCGACTCGGCGTTTATTCGAAATACGCCATGACCTATTTCTTCGACTTGCTATCGTCGTGTTACTTGAGTCGCTACCCCTGCACCAAGGGGGAGCCGCTCTATGGGTCTACTTTGGTCTGGCCCGAGCAGTAGCGGCTCTATAGTTCTCCCGTCTGGAGAATGAGCGTGGATAATCTCCGCTTTGGGCTTAGAGCCGCGCTAAAAGCGGGAGATTATCCACGCTTGAACGTGCCGTGGAAGCACGATCGTGACCTATGTAATAGTGCAAGAGGGTCGGTATCGAAGGTCGATGCTGCAGATGTACTCCACCGTGACAAAGTGTTCCCTCGTGAAATGTCACAAGCGTAGCCAAATCCACCGTCCTTCATATCCAAACTCAACAAAACCGCAGGTCACAGCTATATAGATACGCCCGGAACCGTGTATCTAGAGGTTTTCGTTGACAGCCCCCAAGGTTGCATCGTATTATCTTTTTCGTTCGCGGGGGCGGCGGTCCAAAAGACCAAAGGACTTGCGGATACTTGAACGATTGGGAGTTTGCCCGAGTGGTTAATGGGGACGGGCTGTAAACCCGTTGGCTCTGCCTACATAGGTTCGAATCCTATAGCTCCCACCCGTCAAGTGCCTGTATAGCTCAGTCGGTAGAGCACTTCGTTGGTAACGAAGAGGTCACCAGTTCAAGTCTGGTTGCAGGCTCCATCCGGCGGTGTAGCTCAGTTGGTTAGAGCACACGGTTCATACCCGTGGCGTCACTGGTTCGAATCCAGTCACCGCTACCATAGGTAACACGGTGGCTTCTCAATAGTATGTTGAGAGGCCACTATGGTATAAAGGCAAAGTCCCGTCCGGGGACGACCTGTTTAGAGGAGGGCTTTATGGCCAAAGAGAAGTTTGAGCGCACTAAGCCGCATGTTAACATCGGCACCATTGGTCACGTCGACCACGGCAAGACCACGCTGACCGCTGCCATCACCAAGGTTCTCTCCGAGACCGAGGGCTGCAAGGCTGACTTCACTGCGTTCGAGAACATCGACAAGGCTCCCGAGGAGCGCGAGCGCGGCATTACGATCTCCGTCTCCCACGTCGAGTACGAGACTGCTGCCCGTCACTACGCTCACGTTGACTGCCCGGGCCACGCTGACTACGTCAAGAACATGATCTCCGGTGCTGCTCAGATGGACGGCGCTATCCTGGTCATCGCCGCTACCGACGGCCCCATGGCTCAGACCCGCGAGCACATCCTGCTCGCCCGTCAGGTCGGCGTTCCCTACATCGTCGTCTTCCTGAACAAGTGCGACATGGTCGACGATGACGAGCTCATCGACCTCGTCGAGATGGAGACCCGTGAGCTCCTCTCCGAGTACGATTTCCCCGGCGACGACATTCCCGTCATCCGTGGTTCCGCTCTGGGCGCTCTCGAGGGCGACGCCAAGTGGATGGACGCTATCCGCGAGCTCATGAAGGCCGTCGACGAGTACATCCCGACGCCTGCTCGTAACAACGACCTCCCCTTCCTGATGGCCGTTGAGGACGTTATGACCATCTCCGGCCGTGGTACCGTTGCTACCGGCCGTGTCGAGCGCGGTGAGCTCAAGCTCAACGAACCCGTCGAGATCGTCGGCATCAAGGATACCCAGAACACCGTCGTTACCGGTATCGAGATGTTCCGTAAGTCCATGGACTTCTGCGAGGCTGGCGACAACGTCGGTCTGCTGCTTCGCGGCATCAAGCGCGAGGACATCGAGCGCGGCCAGGTTCTCTGCAAGCCCGGTTCGGTTACCCCGCACACCAAGTTCACCGGTGAGATCTACGTTCTGACCAAGGAGGAGGGCGGCCGTCACACCCCGTTCTTCGATGGTTATCGTCCTCAGTTCTACTTCCGTACCACCGACGTTACCGGTACGGTCAAGCTCCCCGAGGGCACCGAGATGGCTATGCCTGGTGACCACATCACCATCGAGGGCGACCTCATCCACCCGATCGCCATGGAGGAGGGCCTGCGCTTCGCTATCCGCGAGGGTGGCCACACCGTCGGTTCGGGCATCGTCTCCACGATCATTGAGTAAATTAGCTCTTTGATATAGCTGACTTAGAGAACCCGGCACTTATATGGGTGCCGGGTTCTTTTCTGCAATGGATATTGAGCCGTTGCTGGTGTCGAGAGGATCGACAATGGTCCTGGATGCACCGTCGATTAGATCTCGATGGCTTCATTGATGTGTTCCAAATATGAATGGATCCACCGAGAACCAATTGACTCGAGGTTTTCATTGACAGCACTTACGTGGAGCTGATAAAGTAACAACTCGTGCCCGTACGGGGCGGAAATGAAAGGTTCAGGATACATGCGTACTCTAGTTACTCTTGCGTGCACTGAGTGCAAGCGCCGCAACTATACGACCACCAAGAACAAGTCGACCATGCCTGATCGTATGGAGATCAAGAAGTATTGCCCCTGGTGCCGTCACCACACGCTGCACAAAGAGACTCGCTAGTCTCTAGTCACATACGCCAGTAGTTCAATTGGTAGAGCATCGGTCTCCAAAACCGAGTGTTGAGGGTTCGAGTCCTTCCTGGCGTGCCAGTCATTATTCCGTAAGCTCCCACTTGGGGGCTTACGGTTTACTCATGTATAAGCGCATTGCGCGGAGGTAACCCAAATGGCCAACAAGAAGAACAAGAAGAAGGCTCAGCAGCCGGCACCTGCCAACAAAGCTGCCGCCAACTCCAAGGTTGAGGCCAAGAAGGCCGTTGCCAAGAAGAACGAGAAGGCTGCGAAGTCCAAGAAGAACGAGAAGCCTGGTTTCTTCGCCCGCACCAAGAAGTATTTCGCTTCGGTCAAGTCCGAGATGAAGCGTGTCACGTGGCCCGATAAGAAGGAGCTCGTGAACTACTCGGTCGTCGTTTGCGCTTCTCTGATCGTCGTCGGCGTCGTCATCGCTCTGCTCGATGCTGGCTTTGGCGAGGCTCTTGCTCTGTTCTCTGGATTGAGGGGCTAAACCATGTCTAAGCGTTGGTACGTCGTTCACACTTACTCTGGATACGAGAACCGCGTTAAGTCCGATCTCGAGCATCGCATCGAGACTATGGGCATGCAGGACCGTATCTTTGATATCGAGATTCCTATGGAGCGCGTCACCGAGATTAAAGAGGGTGGCAAGCGTGAGACCAAGGATTCCAAGATCTTCCCGGGTTATGTCCTGGTCCGCATGGAGATGGATGACGATGCTTGGACGTGTGTTCGTAACACGCCCGGCGTCACCGGTTTCCTAGGCGGCAACGGCAAGCCCGCTCCGCTTTCCCGCGACGAGTACAACAAGATGACTCGTCGTCCCGGTAAGGGCGATTCGCCCAAGCGCACCTCGGTTGATATTGAGGTCGGTACGTCCGTCCGCGTCACCGATGGCCCGCTTACCGACTTTGATGGCAAGGTCTCCGAGGTTAACACCGAGGCTGGCAAGCTCAAGGTCACGCTGATGATCTTTGGCCGCGAGACGCCGGTCGAGCTCGACTTTAACCAGGTCGCTGTCATCGCTTAAGTTTTCGTCCGTTCGCGCGAGCGTGCTTCTTCTGTGACTGCTCATCTCAGGAGTGCTTCTAACACGTGCGTGCTTACGATATAGCAAGTACTTCACACTCGTGATTCGAAAGGAATGACCATGGCTGAGAAGAAGGTTGCCAACGTCATTAAGCTCCAGATTCCTGCTGGTGCAGCTAACCCCGCTCCTCCCGTCGGCCCCGCCCTGGGCGCTGCTGGCGTGAACATCATGCAGTTCTGCCAGGCCTTTAACGCCGAGACGCAGGACAAGAAGGGCGACATCATCCCCGTTGAGATCTCTGTCTACGAGGACAAGTCCTTCTCCTTCATCACCAAGACCCCGCCGGCGGCTCACCTCATCAAGAAGGAGCTGAACCTCAAGTCTGGTTCCGCTAAGCCCCAGGCCGACAAGGTTGGTCAGCTCTCCCAGGAGCAGCTCGCCAAGATCGCCGAGATCAAGATGCCGGACCTCAATGCCAACGACATTGACGCCGCCAAGAAGATCATCGCCGGTACCGCCCGTTCCATGGGTGTCACCATCGCTGAGTAGCGATTTCTTATGGTAACAACGGATGCTCCGACCGGGGTGCCCGTTAAATGTGTGCAATAGGGCACACGATACGATGTGGGAGGGCTCACGCCCGTTTAACCACAGGAGGTAATGCACATGGCTAAGCATGGTAAGAGCTATAACGCCGCTGCCGAGAAGATCGACCGCGCCACGCTCTACACCCCCCTTCAGGCTGCCAAGCTCATCAAGGAGCTCGACACCGCCAAGTTCGACGAGACCGTCGAGGCCCACTTCCGTCTGGGCATCGATACTCGTAAGGCTGACCAGAACATCCGTGGTTCCATCTCCCTGCCCCACGGCACCGGCAAGACCGTTCGTGTTGCCGTCTTCGCCGAGGGCGAGAAGGCCCGCGAGGCTGAGGCTGCCGGCGCCGACATCATCGGTTCCGACGAGCTCGTCGCCCAGATTCAGAAGGGCGAGATCAACTTCGACGCCGCTATCGCTACGCCGAACATGATGGCCAAGGTTGGCCGCATCGGTAAGATCCTTGGTCCCCGTGGCCTCATGCCGAACCCCAAGCTCGGCACTGTGACCATGGACGTCGCCAAGATGGTCTCCGAGCTCAAGGCTGGCCGCGTTGAGTACCGCGCCGACCGCTACGGCATCTGCCACGTGCCCCTGGGCAAGAAGTCCTTCTCTGAGCAGCAGCTCGTCGAGAACTACGCTGCCCTGTACACCGAGATCCTGCGCGTCAAGCCCTCTTCTGCTAAGGGCAAGTACGTCAAGTCCATCTCCGTGTCTTCCACCATGGGCCCTGGCGTCAAGGTCGATCCCGCTGTCCAGCGTGACTTCCTGGCTGAGTAACTGCTAGTTACTGCTTGAGCAAAGCAAGCATTGCTAAAGAAACCCGGTTCTGCCTTGCGCAGGACCGGGTTTCTTGCTATCGCGTCAAAACCACCTCAAAGGGGACAGTGTCCCCTTTGAGGTGGTTACCAGGGTGTTCTTGCGGTTGAGGACTCGATTGCTTCGTGGCGTTTGAGCTCCCGGCGCATGGTTTGCGAATTGAGCCAGGCTGCCTGCCAGCCACGGATGGGGTAGCGCGTCTGGTCGAGCTCAAACTGTGTATAGCCGCAGGCGTTGATGATCGTCGTTCCACACACATGCTGACGCTCGCGCTGAAAATCGCAACCGTAGCTTTGGTGCACATGCCCGTGCACCATGTAGTCGGGATTCCAGGATTCGAGTGCTGTGTTAAAGCACTCGAACCCTCGATGCGGCAGATCGTCCAGATCACCCATACCGGCGGCGGGTGCATGGGTAAGCAGAATGTCGCACCCGCCGACCATCCTAACCTTACGCGACAGCTTACGCATGCGCTTGGACATCTCGCGTTCGGTGTACATGTTGGCGCCGTCGCGATAACGCATGGACCCGCCAAGGCCCGCAATGCGAATCCCTCGGTACGTGTACACGCTGTCTTCTACGCAGATACATCCGCCCGGTGCATGACGTGCGTAGCGGTCATCGTGATTGCCGCGCACGTAGATGAGCGGTTTGTTGATGACCGTGACCAAAAACTCAAGATAGTCCGGGTCCAGATCGCCAGCGGACAAAATCAGGTCGACTCCCTCAAAGCGTTCCTTGCGAAAGCACTCCCAAAGGCATCGTTCTTCGGTATCGGCTATGGCAAGGATTTTCATAGGGCAGGGACTTTCGCCTCATCGTCGAGCTGCGGAATGGTGCCTACCACGTTGTCCGCCAGCCAATCCATCTCGACAATCTGCGTGCTCGGCAGCGGAGGGAAGCCTTCGATCTGTACCACGCCGTTCTGGCTATGGAGCTCGCCGCCAAAGGGGTTGATGGATCCCTCAACAATGCCGTTGCGGAGCAACTGCACGAGTTTGCGCGTCTGGTAGGGTAGGCCCGGAGCGTAACGGATGTCGATAACGCCGGAGCTCATGCCGTACCAGTAGTTGACGGCACGCACTTGGTTGTCGTCGCTGGTCTCGTCCCACGTGCCGTGCAGAAGGCTGCGAACGATGAGCTCGTAGTAACGGCCCCAGTTCCATACGGGCATGGCGATGCCGGTGACTTTGCCGTCGACCAAGCGGTGAAGCCCGTAGGCCGTTGGGTCTTCGAGCGACTTTGACATGTCAGCGCCGGTCATGACGCTTACGCCTTCGCGGCACATGGCTTCGGCAAGACCACCGGCGGGAACATCGCCCCAGGTGAGGATGACCTGCGCGCGCGGGTCGAGCAGCGAGGCGCCAATCGCAAAGGCGTTGATCTCGCTGAGTGCGCCCGAGGCGAAGACCGACGCGTGGTAGCCGATGCGGTGGTTGTCCGCCATGCTGGCGGCAAGGGCGCCCAGGAGGAACTTGGCCTCGTACATCTTGCCAAAGTACGAACGGACGCTTTGATGGGGAAGGCCGATAGAGCAGTTGAGGAACCGAACCCGGGGATACTCAACGGCAGCCCTGAGCGTGTATTCCATCAGGCGGTGCGAGGTCGAGAAGATGGCGTTTGCCCCATGTTTGACAGCCGTTTCCACGGCGGCGTAGAACATGTCCGGATCGTGACAGTCCTCGAACGCCTCGGTGCGCACGATACCGTCAAAGTGCTCATCGAGATACTGACGCCCTTGGTCGTGCAGGCTGTCCCAGCTCGACGTCGCACAGGGGAACTCATGGATAAAGGCGATGCGCAGGGGGTTAGCCGCCGAATAGACGGTCTTGCCCATAAAGAAGTTGAGCACGCCGGAGGTGGACTTAGCGGGCGCCTTTTCCTCGTCGACGCTCGGTGCTTCGACAAGATCGACCTTGTCCTCGTCATTTTTGCCGGCAATAACCAGCTCGCGCCAGATCTTGCACAGGCGGTTTACGACTATATCCGTCGGCGTATCCAGCAGGCGGTCCTGGTTGTACACATTGAGGTAGACGAGCATGGCGTCGGCGGGCGTAATGTCCAGGTGGTCGCCGCCTGCGCGAAGGTAGGCGCGCTTAAAGAGCAGGAAGGTGTGGCGCAGGTAGTCGACCTTTTTCTGCGGCCATTTTTCGATAAGGTTCTGACCGAGCATCTTAGCGAGCGTCTCGTAGCTTCCCTCACGCGAGAACTCGATCTCGTATAGGGGGCAGACGCGCCAAAACGCGCAGAACTCGCCGTACAGGCGGCTTTCGACGGAATCCCATGTGCCGGGGTAGAGACGGGTGACCTTGGCCGAAACCGTCGGGGCGTCCAGGAATTTGAGGACACTGACGCGTTTGTTGCCTTCCTGGACATAGAACCGATGCATGAACTCGGTGACGATGATGGGGTCGCGATAACCCTCGGTTACCTGGATGTCGTAGAGGTTGGACCACTTGCGGGCGAACTCGGTGCCAAACGGCAGTAGGGGCATAAAGTTGCATGAAAAGGCGGACTGACGGCCCTTGGTAACCGTACCGACGACCATTTCGAGCGGAATGTCTCTCAGGCCGACATTCTCTCGCTGGCCTAAGGGGAGCTGGGCAACCAAGCTATCGAGGTCCGTGAGGTACGGATACTCGCTTTGACTAATGGCGCGTCGACGTCCTTGCTCGCCGCGCTTGCGTGCTTGACGGTAGGCCTCTTCCATGATGTTGCTCCCTTAGTCGTTTAAACAACTATATGAACCATGGTACCACGAATGAAAACCACAACAAAGGTGCCTGTCCCCTTTGTGGTGGTTTAGGCAATGATGGGGGCGATGGCGCGGATGCAGGCGTCGGCAGCGGCGAAAGTGGTGCTGTCGTCGCTGACGATAAAGATGATCTTGCCCTTAATGCCAAAGTCGCCGATCTCGCTAAAGAGCACATACGGCTCCTTGTCAAAGCCCGAGATGGGAAGCACGGCGGCCTTGGTGGCGCTGGTCAGCTCGTCTGCCAGCGCGTCGAGCGAGGCCCACTTGGACGTGTCCTTTACGGCAACGGGCACAGCCACGCGCCCAAAGGGCATCAAATGCACGAGCGTGTTCTTGGAGATGTTGGAGTTGGGGACGATGATGGTCTGCCCGCAGGCATCTTCGATGGTCGTGTGGCGCCAGGTGATGTCCTGGACCACGCCCGACACGCCGCCGACCTCGATATTGTCGCCAGGCTTGATGATGCCCATAAACGTAACCTGCATGCCGCCAATAAGGTTTGACAGCGTGTCCTGAAAGCCAAGCGAGATGGCGATGCCGCCGACGCCAAGAGCGGCGACGAACGCGTTTGCGTTAATGCCAAAGCAGTTGTCGAGGATAAAGCTGCCGCCGATCATCCAGATGACGGCGCGTGCGATGTTGATGAAGATGCTCGATGCCGGAAGCGGGTTGTCGTCGCGATTGAGCAGGTGACGCAGGGTCTTGGATACGACCTTGGTGGCGACGGCGGTGCCTATCGCCAAGATGACGGCCCAGATGATGTTGTGGACCCACCGTTGCTCAAAGAAATGAAGAATCGGCTCAAACAATTCCATGTAGGGAAAACCTCCTTATGATCGTCCAACCATGATACCCACCAAGAAGCCCGTCCGATCAAATTCGGACGGGCTTCTGTGCTCGATATAAGGTTTACGCGGCGGGGCTGTAAGGCCCGGCGGTGTAGCTTAGCGTCGACGCTTCCAGATAATGCCGAGCATGATGACGATGATGCCGCCGATTAGGCACGCGCCAACTACTGCCAGCGTGCGGTCTCCCGTTGCGGCGAGCTTACCGGTCGTCTTCTTGGTGATGACCTTCGTGGTCGCCGTGTCCGTCTTAGACGAGGGCTTAGGCGTCGGGGCCGGTGAGGGCGTGGGGTCCACGGCTGCGGAGCCGAAGCCGATGGTGCCGGCGAGCCCGGCCATCTTGCTCTCCCAGCCGTTCTGCCCGATCAGCGCCCTTAGCGCCGACTCGCAGGTACCCCACTCGGTGTGCTTAGTGGCGTTTGCGAAGGTGGGGAAGTCGGTCGTGTTGGTAATGATGTAGTTGTTGGTGGCGACGGTATAGGTCTTGGTGGGATCGAGCGTGCTGCCGTCTTTGGTGAGTGTGGCACTCACAATGCGCTTGCCTTCGGGCTGCGTCCAATCAATCGTCACGTTGATGCCGCCAAAGGAGAGAACGCTGCCAGAGTCATCGCGCCACTTGTACTTGTCTTGCGCCTCCTGCTCGGTGTGACCGGCCGCCACATAAGCCTGCTGAAGCTCGTAGCTGTCGTTGCAATCGTCGCTGATTTGTAGCGAGTGCTCGAGCGCTGCGAGGAAGTCCGCGCCGGTCATGGTCCAGGTCTCCACGGTGTTGCCGTAGGGCGAGATGGCGATGACGTTGCCGGCGGTCACGTTGCCCGCCGCGATGCCGCCGCGGATGCCGCCCGCGTTCTCGATGGCAAGGTCTGCGCCCGTCAGGTCAAGATAGGAGCCGCAGATCACATGTCCGATGGTCTGGGCCTTGGTGGTGTCGCCCGGGTTGCTGGGGCGGAAATCGGTGGTGCGCACCATTTCCCAGCCGTGCGTGCCAGATGCGTTCTCGCCGTAGAAATAATCGGTAGAGCTCGTGCCGAGCACCTCGCTCGATGCGGCGCTAAAGGCATCGTCGAGCGGCTTGATCTTGTTGTTGTGGACCTCATCAAGGATGCTCTGATAGGTGGAGCCCTTGTTGGGGTCGGTCAAAAGAACGTTTACGTCTTTGGCGGTATAGAGCTTCTCGTCGCTTTTGCCTGCGCATACTGCCACCGTGTCATCGTCGGTCGTCTCGGTGCCATTCGTGTCGTACTTGTACGGAATGGAAAGCAGCCCCACCTCGGCAAAGGCGCTGCCTGCCTCGACAACGTGGATCGTCTTGCCGTCGGCTCCCGTCACCTTCTCGTTAAGGTTGATGTGCTCGTGGCCTGCGATAAGGGCATCGACGCCACGGAGCCGCGTGGCAAAGGTCTTTGCGTCGAGCGTGTGCGCGATACACACAACAACATCGCAGCCCTCCTTGCGCAGCTGCTCTGCCTCGGCATTGATGGCGTTCGCGGCACTCGAGAAGCTGGGCCCGCGACCAGGTCCGCGCGCAGCGAGGAACCTAGCGACTCATCCATGGCTCCGACGACGCCGACCTTGATTTTGTAGTCGAATGTGGAGTGATCCTCGCTATCCTCCCAGGTGCGATCGAGCGTCTTCGTGATGCTCGAGCTCCATACGCCGTTCGAGGACGTTGCATTCGCGCAGAGCATGGCGAAGGGCGTGCCGGTGGTGCTGTAGCCGGTCATGGTGCGGAGTTTGTCCGCGCCGTAGCTCCAGTCGTGGTTGCCTGGCGTGGTTGCGTCGTAGCCGTCGGCGTAGAAGGTGTCCATGAGCTCGGCGATGCTCTTGCCCTCGCTCATGGTGGCGAAGGACTGTCCGTGGAAGGTGTCGCCCGCATCGAGTAAAAGATCGGGGGCGCTGCTTTGGGCGCTATAGAAAACCGCCAGTCCGTCAAAGCCCACAGTGCCGGTGCCCTTGCTTGCGTTGTAGCTGTACTTGTAGCTGCCGTGGATATCGTTGGTGTGCATGACGGCCACGGAGCCGTCAATAGCGGCGGGCAGGTTTCCCGCGAAAGCGAGGCTTGGGATGCCTGCGAGCGCGCCGGCAAACAACGCGGCGGCCAACGCAAAGCGGGGGAGTCTTTTCATGGCAGTTTCCTTAGTCCTTAGCCAGAATGTCTGGTTGAATATCGGATTATCGACATAATATGCGAAAACCGCCGCAAGGGCCTCTGTCCCTTTGCGGCGGTTTTGGCGTTTGCGCAGATAAAACCTACCAAAATAAACCTGTCCCTTTTTGGCAGGTTTTAGCTTAGCAGCATGCGGTCGTTGGCGAGCTCGCCGCCCGAGACCTCCTCGAACTTCTGCAGCAGGTCGGCCACGGTGAGCGACTTCTTCTCGTCGCCGGCCACGTCGTAGATCACATGGCCCTCGTGCATCATGATCAGACGGTTGCCCAGACGGATAGCGTCGTTCATGTTGTGCGTGACCATGAGCGTGGTCAGGTGGTTCTCGTCGACGATCTCCTCGGTCAGGTTGAGCACCTTAGAGGCCGTCTTGGGGTCGAGGGCCGCAGTGTGCTCGTCGAGCAGCAGCAGGCGCGGCCTGGTGAGCGTGGCCATCAGCAGGGTGAGTGCCTGGCGCTGGCCACCCGAGAGCAGGCCGACCTTGGCGTTGAGACGCGTGTCCAGACCAAGGTCCAGGCGCTTGAGCAGCTCAACGTACTCATCTTTCTCGGCCTTGGTGACGCCCCACGAAAGGCCGCGACGCTGGCCGCGACGCTTGGCGAGGGCCAAGTTCTCGGCAATCTGCATGTCGGCAGCGGTACCGCGCATGGGGTCCTGAAACACGCGGCCCAGGTACTTGGCGCGCTGCGACTCGCTCAGGCGCGAGATGTCGGTGCCGTCGAGCTCGATAACGCCCGAATCGAGCGGGTACACGCCGGCGATCATGTTGAGCAGCGTGGACTTGCCGGCGCCGTTGCCGCCGATCACGGTTACAAAGTCGCCGTCATTCAGGGTGAGGTCGACGCCGGTGAGCGCGCGCTTCTCGGTGACGGTGCCCTTGTTAAAGGTCTTCTTGACATGCGAGAGCTTAAGCATCTGCCTCATCTCCCTTCGTGTAGGAGCTGCGGAGCTTATAGCGCTCCCAAACCACGGGCACGCACAGGGCCACAGCGACAATTACGGCGGAGAGCAGCTTCATGTCGTTGGCGTCCATGCCCAACTGCAGCACGATGGCGCGGATAAGGAAGTACACCACGGAGCCAAAGACGGCGGAGGCAAGACGGACGCTAAACTGCGTGAGGCCGCCGGGCAGCAGACGGCCGAGCACCTCGCCGATAACAATGGCGGCAAGACCGATAACGATGGCACCGGTGCCCATACCAATGTCGGCATACTTTTGGCTCTGGCAGATGAGCGCGCCCGAAAGGCCGATGAGGGCGTTGGAGAGCACGAGGGCGATCATCTTGGTGGAGTTGGTGTTGACGCCCAGAGCGCGGATCATGTACTCGTTGTTGCCGGTGGCTCGCAGCGCCGAGCCGATCTCGGTGCCAAAGAACCAATACAGGATGGCAACGATAGCCACGGCGAGCAGGATGCCCAAGATGATGGCAACGGTGGACTGCGGCAGACCGGTCATATTGCTGACGGCGGAGAACACGGTGCCCTTGGCAAGAATGGGCGTATTGGACTTGCCCATGATGCGCAGGTTGATGGACCACAGGCTGATCTGGGTGAGGATTCCGGCGAGGATCGCAGGAATCTCAAAGACGGTGGTCAAAATGCCCGTGACGGCGCCCGCGATGGCGCCGGCGCACATACCGGCCAGCACGGCGAGCAGCGGGTCGACGTTGTTATTGACGATGAGCACAGCGCAGACGCAGCCGCCGAGGGCAAAGCTGCCGTCGCAGGTCATATCGGGAATGTCGAGCAGGCGGAACGTGATAAACACGCCAAGCACCATAATGCCCCAGAGGACGCCCTGCGAAACGGCGCCCTGCAATGCAATGAGCATGCTTCATACCTCCTAGGATAGGGTGGACACGTGATTCACCATAATAGCGGTAACAATGCATAGAAGAGCTGCGGACAGACGTTTTGTTTTACCTGAAACAAGCAGGGCGGACGCCGGTCTACAGCGCCCGCCCCTGTGGCTCAGATATTGAATAACGCGGCTAAAGCGCGAGCACGGGCTCTAGACGCATGCCGCGTATGGCATTACGCGTCCAGAGCGGAAAGGTCGATGCCCAGGGCCTCGGCCATTTCGTCGTTCTTGACGACGACCAGGTCCTTGCTCGAGAGGTGCTTGATCGGCATGTCTTCGGGCTTGGCCTCGCCCTTCAGGATCTTAACGGCCATCTCGCCCGCGGCGTAGCCCAGGTCCTCGTAATTGATGGAGAGGGTGAACAGGCCGCCGGCCATGCACATACCCTCCTCGCCAGTCACGAAGGGAAGCTTGTTTTCCTTGCAGATCTGGCCGACCTGCGAGGCACCCGCGGCGATGGTGTTGTCGGTGGGGGAGTACAGTGCGTCGACCTTGCCCACGGCAGACTCGACGACGGACTGAATCTCGTTGGAGCTCGAGACGGTGAAGTCAGTGTACTCGAGGCCAAGCTTGTCGAGCTCCTTCTTGGCGGCCTTGATTTGGACGTCGGAGTTGGACTCGGCGGTGCAGTAGAGCAGGCCGACCTTCTTTACGTCGGGCAGGACCTTCTGCATCATCTCGAGCTGCTCGGCGACCGGGGTGAGGTCGGAAGCGCCCGTGACGTTGGTGCCGGGCTTGTCGTTGTCCTGGACCAGGCCGGAGGCGGCGTAGTCGGTGATGGCGCAGCCCACGATGGGGATATCGGCCGTGGCGCCGGCGGCAGCCTGCGCGGCGGGCGTGGCGATGGCATAAATCAGGTTGACGTTGTCGCCCACAAACTTGTCGGCAATGGACTTACACGTGGACTGGTCGTTCTGGGCGTTCTTCTGGTCGATCTTGACCTTAAGGCCGCTCTCCTTGATGGCCTTGACAAAGCCGTCGTTGGCGGCATCGAGTGCGGAATGCTCGGTGAGCTGCAGAACGCCGATGGTGTAGTCGGAACCGGCGGCAGCAGAGCCGGAACCAGAGTTGCCGCCGCATCCGGCGAGCGGGGCGAGCGCGAGCAGGCCGGCGGAGACCAGAAGGCTCCTGCGACTGATGGTGATGTCCTTCATATCATTACCCCCAGTATAAAAATGGCTGGAAACACTGCACTGGGACAAAGTGCAAGTGGAACTATAGTAGCGCTGATGTCCATTTTTACAACAGCCTGGCGGGTTTTTTAATACAGAATCGGATGGGCGGTACGGGTAGTCGAATGGGCGGCGGAGGGTCTTATGCGGCGGAGGAGGCGTCGTCCTCCTCGTCGAGGGCGGCGAAGAGCTTCTTGCCGTCGAGGAGACGTGCGGTGACGTTTCTCATTCGGCCAATCTCTACGGTACGCAACGTGTCATCGGCGCCTTGGGCGTCGTAGACCGTTCCCAGCAGATACGAGATGCCATCGCGCTGCCTGATGGCAAAGGGACGGAGTGTCATCCGTGCTGCTTCGGTTTCGCCACGCGTCGTGACGCTCGAAATATCAAAACTCACCGTGGTTCCGTGGTCGATGGCCTGCTCGACGAGCTCGCACGTGTCGATGCGCTTGATGGGCGTGCGTGTTGCCTTGGTAGCCTTGCTGCCTGCGCTCGGAACGGGTTCGGGTGTATCGAGGTAGCCGCGAACGTCGGCACTCGCCATGGCAACTAAGTGCTGCGCCATACTCTTGCGGATAGCGATAGGCGTGGAGCGGTTGCGCATGACCATACCGTGGAGCCGGATGATCTCTTCGTCGGTGAGCGGACGGGTAAGAAGTTTGTAGCCCACGCCGCGTTTGTACTCAATTTCGTATCCGGCATGGCGAAGTGCCGAGATGGCGGTGTAGATGCTGCGCCGCGCCGCCGAGATGGGCATGCGGGCGGGGTTGTCGGGATGGGCGAGGCGTCGGATCAACTCATCGGAAAGCATGGCCTTGTCCTCGCCAGTGTTTTCGCTTAATAGTTGCAGGATGCGAACGGCGCGATAGGCTGCCATCGAGGCGGCGCCCCTCGTCGTGGTGTCGTAGGTTTCAACAGCGGCTTCGGTCATCGTGCCCACGTCCTTTCCGTTTTGGGTGGCGACGGTATGGAGCCTAGGACGTGGGGCTTTCCCAGGGGCGCAGGGCGCTCTGGGCGGTCGGTAGTCGTCGGCAAACGGCGGGTCGAGTTTTCAACAGCCCTGCTCAACTGACCAAAAACTTGCCAAAAGCTTGACGGATGGTGTTGAAAAAAGCGTCTCTCGACCGATGTCGAGAGACGCTTGTGCGATGAGCGTTGGCGTGTGGCGACGCGAGCTAGCGTCCGACGATTAGAAGTCGGCGTTGCCCACGGTGCGCGGGTGCGGCAGGACGTCGCGGATGTTGCCCACGCCGGTCAGATACATGACCAAGCGCTCGAAGCCCAGACCGTAGCCGGCGTGCTTGCAGGAACCGTAGCGGCGCAGGTCAAGGTAGTACTTGTACTGCTCGGGATTCATGCCCAGGTCCTTGATGCGGGCCTCGAGCAGATCCAGGCGCTCCTCGCGCTGGGAGCCGCCGATAATCTCGCCGATACCGGGAACCAGGCAGTCGGCGGCGGCGACGGTCTTGCCGTCTTCGTTCATGCGCATGTAGAACGCCTTGATCTCGGCCGGGTAGTCGGTCACGAAGGTCGGGCGCTTAAAGTGCTCCTCGGTCAGGAAGCGCTCGTGCTCGGTCTGCAGGTCGATGCCCCAGCTGACGGGGTAATCAAACTGGTGGCCAGCAGCGACTGCCTGCTCCAAGATCTCGACGGCCTCGGTGTAGGTAACGCGGGCAAAGTCGGAGTTGGCGACATGGTCCAGGCGCTCGAGCAGACCCTTGTCCACAAACTTGTTGAGCATATTGAGCTCGTCGGGGCAGGTGGCCATGACGTCCTTGAGGACATACTTGAGCATGGCCTCGGCGTTATCCATGTAGTCGTTAAGGTCGGCAAAGGCCATCTCGGGCTCGATCATCCAAAACTCGGCGGCGTGGCGCGTGGTGTTCGAGTTCTCGGCACGGAAGGTGGGGCCAAAGGTGTACACGTCGCCAAAGGCCATGGCAAAGTTCTCGGCATTGAGCTGGCCGGACACGGTGAGGCTCGCATGCTTGCCAAAGAAGTCCTGGCTCCAGTCGACCTCGCCGGACTCGGTGAGGGGCGGATTTTTGGGGTCGAGCGTGGTCACGCGGAACATCTCGCCGGCGCCCTCGCAGTCACTCGTGGTGATGATGGGGGTGTTGACGTAGACAAAGCCCTGCTCCTGGAAGAAGCGGTGGATGGCGGCAGCCGCGACAGAGCGGATGCGGAACACGGCGCGGAACAGGTTGGTGCGCGGACGCAGGTGCTGCTGGGTGCGCAGGAACTCGACAGTTGCGCGCTTCTTCTGCAGCGGGTAATCCGGGGCGCTCGTGCCCTCGACCTCGATGGAGGTGGCAGAAAGCTCGAAAGGCTGGGGCGCATCGGGGGTCAGCTTGACGGTGCCGGTGCAAATGAGTGCGGCCGAGACGTTTTGATGGGCGATCTCGTCGTAGTTGTCGAGTGCCTCGCGGTTCATGACGACCTGCAGGTCGCGGAAGCAGCTGCCGTCGTTGAGCGTAACAAAGCCAAAGTTCTTCATGTCGCGGACGGACTTGACCCAGCCGGCGACGGTGACGGTTTGGCCGCCGAACGACTCGGCATCGGCATAGAGCTGCGCGATTTTGGTGCGGTTCACGTATCCTCCCATAACGGTTGAATGATGGTTATCCATACAGTTCGATATTCTAGCAGCTCGGCTCATTTGGGCTATACAGATAAGGCATTGGCGGGATGGTTTTTCAAACGAAAAGCGCCCGCGGCCAGATGGTCGCGGGCGCTCGACGAGGTGCCTTTTGGCTGTGTGGTGCGGGGCCTGGCTACTTGGTCTTGGCTACCAGCAGCGGGTCGCCAAGCTTGACGAGCGGGTTGCCGCCGATAAGCGTTCCGGACTCGCCGACATGGTCGATGCTCTTAAGACGATCGAGCTCGGAGACGATGACGGTCACGATGTCCTCGTGACCAGCGGCCTTAATGGCCTCGCGGTCGAAGCTGATGAGCGGCTGGCCTGCCTTGACCACATCGCCCATCTCGACAAAGCGGGCAAAACCCTTGCCGTTCATTTCCACGGTGCCCAGGCCAACATGGATGAACACGCGAAGACCGTCCTCGGTGATCATGCCGATGGAGTGGTTGGTGACAGTGGTGGCGCCGATGCGGCCGTTGGCGGGCGCATAGATGGTGCCGGTAATGGGCTCGATGCCATAGCCCTGGCCAAGCATGCCCGAGGCGATCGTCTCGTCGGGAACCTCGTCCAGGTTGACGAGCACGCCGTTGACGGGGGCGTAGATGACGCCTTCGCGGGTAGCGAAGCTTGCTGCGGGCGGAACGGACGCCTCGCCGGTCGAGGTGAAGGTGGACTTAAGCGAATCGAGCAGACCCATAGTTGCCTCCAACTTAAATAGGCGCATATCGCGCGTTTGGTTTGCCGGAAACGTTTCATATGTGTTTCGCGGCTTGGTCAACGCCCCTATTCTACGCTGCTCAAAGATACCTCTGAGCTGGGATTATGTGATATATCAGTTGAAGGGAAACTTATTGCCGGAGTGTTTCTGCGCCACGGGTTCAAGTGGGGTACGCTTGAAGGCAAAAAACAAGGGCGCTTAATTTGCGCGAAGGGAGCACATATGATTGTCGAGAACCATGCGCTGTGGGGCGAGGAGCCGACCGAGGAATATCCGGCGACCTTTACGTATTTGGGTGCCGAGCCGCTGCCCGATAAACCGAATGGCCGCCGCCCTGCCGTGATTATCTGCGGCGGAGGTGCGTTTACGCATATCGCTCCGCATGAGCAGGATCCCGTGGCGTTTGCGTTTTTGGATCACGGCTACCAGGCCTTTGTGCTCAACTATGTCACGAGTTCTACGGGTGACGTGAGCTTTCCGCACCCCCAGGCAGATCTTGCCAAGATGGTCGCCACGGTGCGCGCCAACGCTGACGAGTGGCATGTCGATCCCAAGCGCGTGTGCGTCGTGGGCTTTTCTGCTGGCGGCATGATTTGCGCTTCGCTGGCAACACAGTGGAAGACCGGCCCCTTCGCGGCACTTGCCGGGGCGCGTCCGGACGACATTCGTCCCGATGCCGTGGTGCTGGGCTATCCATTGCTCGACTTTGCCTATGTGCGCGACATGCAGACGCGCGATCCGCGCATTGACTTGCGCGTGCCCAAGACGGGCGGCAAGACGGGACGCGATTTGCTCAACGACTACCTGTCGATGGTGACGGGCGGCGAGGCAACTGACGAGCATCTGGCCGACATCTGCCCCACCACGCATGTTTCGCGCCAGATGCCACCGACCTTTGTGTGGGGCGTGTCCGACGACAAGACGGCGCCGATCGCGCAAGTCTACCCGTTTGCGCAGCGCATGGCCGAGGAGGGCGTTGCATGCGAGATGCACGTCTTCGACCAGGGTGGTCACGGCCTTTCGCTCGGCAACGCCAACACCGCGGTCGACAACGAGGACAAGCAGGTGGCGGTCCGCCCTTGGATTCGCCTAGCCTTCCGCTTCCTGGAGCGCCATCTGTAAGAGGACGGGCATCCCAGCCCTTCAATAACTTGCGGTGAAATAGTTCCGATCTGGGGCATCAACCAGCCCATCCAGGAACTATTCCACCGCAACTTTGTTTTTGATGCCCCGCCCGGAAACTGCGTCCCAGTTTTGCCTTTCAAGGTGGGACACGGTTTCCCATAGGGCCTCGACTGGGAAAGTGCGTCCCGTTTCGAGTGGGGATTCCGGGATGCATTTTCCGTAAGAGGCCTGTTTGGGAAACCATATCCCGTTTCGAGCCAGAATTCTGGGATGTAGTTTCCCCGAGAGGCCTCATCGGGAAACTATGGCCCTGAACTCTCCTGCCTGTCCCCATTGCGCCAATCTGCTGATTGAACGTCATTGTGTGTTCACGCTATCATGTAAGCTTAAAATTGGTTAGACATGGCAAACGGTTAGTCATGGTAAACAAAATGCAACGCCCTGTGGGCGCCGGGGGAGGAACACGGACGTGAAGCTCGATACGCTCGAGATTGGAAAGGACGCCGTTGTCGCATCGGTGGCATCGGACGACCAGGCACTCCGACAACATATTTTGGACATGGGCCTAACACCGGGCACCGAAGTCACCATGATGAAGTACGCCCCCATGGGCGACCCGCTCGAGATTCGCCTGCGTGGCTACGAGTTGACGCTGCGCAAGGACGATGCCGCACGGATTGAGCTCGTGGGTGTTCACGACACAGATACGGGTCCGCGCGCTAACGCCGCAATCGGCACGACGGAGCACCCGGCACTCGGCGAGGGGACGTATTCGCCCCGCGCGGCAAAGACGGCCGTGCCCGAGGGTGCGCCGCTGCATTTTGCCCTTGCCGGTAACCAAAACTGCGGCAAGACCACGCTGTTTAACCAGCTGACGGGCTCCAACCAGCATGTCGGTAACTTTCCCGGCGTGACGGTCGACCGCAAAGATGGCACTATCCGCAACCACCCCGAGGCGGGCGTTACCGACCTGCCTGGCATCTATTCGCTCATATGACCCAATCCGCTGTCAAGAGCCACAATGGCCCCGCCGACCGCT
>USAJ01000009.1 GCA_900552685.1 uncultured Collinsella sp. | reverse complement strand
GCTCTTGACAGCGGATTGGGTCATATGAGCGAAAGCCCGCCAGAGCGAGCAAGGTGCCTTGAAACGAGGCGGCATTGACCTTCTGGTCATGCCGCCGAAGTTGAAAGGCAGATTGCCGCTCTGACGAGTTTGCAGCGTCAACTAGTTACGCGGTTCGTAGAACCGCGTAACCCCTAAAAGCGGTTGCCGCGGAAGCCGCCACCGTTGCGGCCGCCACGGTCGCCGCCACGGCCACCGCGGTCGTTACCACGATTGCCGCCAAAGCCGCCACGGTTGCCGCCGCGGTCGCCATAGCCACCACGGTTGCCGCCAAAGCCGCCGCGACCGCCACGGTCGCCGCCACGGTCACCAAAGCCGCCGCGGCCGCCGCGATCGCCACCGCGACCGCCACGGTCGCCGCCACGGCCACCGCGATCACCAAAGCCGCCGCGACCGCCACGGTCGCCGCCACGGCCACCGCGATCGTCACGGCCGCCGCGAGGACCGCGGTCCTCGTCCAGGCCCATGGCGACGAGCGGAGCGATAACCTTATCGAGAGCGGCCATCAGCTCGGTGGCCTCCTCGTAAGAAAGCTCGGGCAGGAGCTTCTCCTTCTTGTTGGCAAGCTCGACCAGGCCCTCAGCGGCATCCTCAGCAGCGAAGACAACGATCTTGCGCATATCGCCCTCGGCGTCGTCGATGCGGCCGACCAGATCGGCAGCCTCGGCCTCGGCCATCAGGCCATCGAGCTCACGAAGGCGCATGCCCAGCAGGTCGGACATTTCCTTCTGCTCCATCTTGGGCTTGAGGTCAAGGAGCTTGATGGCGCGCTCGATGTTCGCCATGCGCTCGGCCTTGGCCTCCTCCTCCTTGGAAATAGCAAAGCGACGGCTACGCAGCAGGCGGGCGGCCTTCTGCATCTTGTCCATCAGCTCTTCGTCATCGTAATCAACGGCGGCCTCGACAACCTCGGCCTCCTCCTCGGCGGAAACCTCGTCAGCAGCCTCAACCTCGGCAGCTTCGGTCTCCACGGTCTCGACTGCCTCGACCTCGGCAGCCATGGTCTCGTTCTCGGTCTCGTTCATGATCTCTTCGTTCTCGGACATGAGACTCCTTCTTGGCCCTCTCGGGCATCATCGCCCCATTCGCGGGGCCCGTCGCGCACTCTTTGCGCTTTAAACATTCATGCCTCTCGGCAAAACGTCCATTAGTTTATGGTGTCGCCCGCTAATCTAGCTGCAGAATCTATGTGCACACATTAATGCGACATGTCGCGGTATCATGGCCTGAACCAAACGTGTCCACCTTAAGGAGCCCGCCATGATTAAGCCCATCATGAAATCCGAGTTCTTTTTGCGTCTGCCTTCCGAAGACGCAGGACCCGACGATGCCGCGACCGGGCAGGATCTCCTGGATACACTCCACGAGCATGAGCGCGAGTGCGTGGGCCTCGCCGCCAACATGATCGGCGTGCGCAAACGCATCATCTGCGTAAAAGACGGCAACAGGGCGCTCCTGATGTACAACCCGCAAATTCTTGAGCAGGTCAATGCCTATCAGACGAGCGAAGGATGCCTCTCGCTGGTCGGTGAGCGTCCCTGTACCCGCTATCGCCGCATTAAGGTTGAGTATTTGGACGAGAACTTCGTCCACCGCATCAAAAACTTCTCGGGCTACACCGCCGAGATCATCCAACACGAAATCGACCACTGCGACGGGATCGTTATATAGTTCCGCCGATTCAAGAAAGCTCCCCGCAGCAAAACAACTGCAGGGAGCTTTTCATAGTGCGGAGCTTCTATCCCACTAGCTCTGGCGGTAATGATCAAAGAAGTCGGCGAGGTCTTCGAGCGACTCTTTGAGCACTTCCATGCGCGGCAGATACACGATGCGGAAGTGGTCGGGCTCGGCCCAGTTAAAGCCGCCGCCGCGCGTGATCAGGATCTTCTTCTCGTGCAGCAGGTCGAGAGCGAACTGCTCGTCATCGGTGATGTTGAACTTCTTCACATCCATCTTGGGGAAGATGTAGAACGCCGCGCGCGGCTTGACCACCGAGATGCCGTCGATCTTGTTGAGCGCCTCATACACAAAGTTGCGCTGCTCGTAGACACGGCCGCCGGGACGGATGTAGTCGTTAACCGACTGATGGCCGCCGAGCGCCGTCTGGACGATCGACTGAGCCGGCACGTTGGAGCACAGGCGCATGTTGGAGAGCATGTTGATGCCCATGATGAAATCGCTCATACAGCGCTGGTTGCCCGAAAGCACCATCCAGCCAATACGATAGCCCGCGATCATGTGCGACTTGGAAAGGCCGCTAAAGGTGACACAGGGCAGATCGGGAGCGAGCGAGGCAATGGAGACGTGCTCGTAGCCGTCCATGCACAGACGGTCGTAGATCTCATCGGCAAAGATCATGAGCTGGTGCCTGCGCGCAACCTCAACGATGCCCTCGAGCACCTCGCGCGGGTAAACGGAGCCCGTGGGGTTGTTGGGGTTGATGATGACGAGGGCCTTGGTCGCGCTCGTGATCTTGGACTCCATATCCTCAAGATCGGGATACCAATCCGCCTGCTCATCGCACAGATAGTGCACGGGATGACCGCCGGCAAGGGTCGCGCACGCCGTCCAAAGCGGATAGTCGGGGCTGGGGATCAGAATCTCGTCGCCATTGTCGAGCAGCGCGTTCATCGAAAGCTGAATGAGCTCGGACACGCCGTTGCCCGTGTAGATGTGCTCCATCTGAACGTTGGGCAGGCCCTTGATCTGCGAGTACTGCATAATCGCCTTGCGCGCAGAGAACAGACCGCGCGAGTTGGAATAGCCTTCGCAGTCGGGCAGCTGCTGGCGCATGTCCTTGATGACCTCGTCGGGCGTGCGGAAACCGAAGGGCGCCGGGTTGCCGATATTGAGCTTGAGGATGCGCTCGCCCTCGTCCTCCATACGGGCAGCCTCGTCGACGACGGGACCGCGCACATCATACAGGACGTTATCAAGCTTGGTGGATTTAGAAAAAGTACGCATGGTGGTGCTCCTTGGAATTTGAGCTGAGGGATGGGGTTCGGGCTTGGAAACGTTACGGGGCGATGATGCCTCGCCTTGATCGGCGTCACCGGCAAGCAGCCAGGTAACATCGACCTCCAAAATGCGAGCGAGCAGCTCTGCCACATCGCGCCGCGGAATCGTCTTGCCGCTCACATATTGGCTCATCTGACTCTTGCCGAGTTTTTTGCCGAGCATCTCCGATGCGCGGATTACGTCCGACTGGCGAACGTCGCGATCGGACATAGTCTGTCGCAGGCGATTGCTAAACGTCTCTTGGGCCACTAGAACCTCCTTGCTGGCAAAGTTCAATTTATAGAACACGAATTGAACCTGAGTTCAATTTAGGCAGCAGTATAGCGCGGCGCCTCATTCGAAAGTTCAATTTCATAAGAAAACGTACCGAACTCCGAGATTTGCCCAAAGCGGACAATGACATGCACGCGTTTAGAGGTATTCAAGGAATCGAGCAGCGGCAAGCGAAACGTCGGCCGTTCGATATATGGCGTTGATCTGCCGATGAGGATGTCCCTCGAGCGGGCGCACGGCAATATCGAACTGGCAGCGGCGCAAGATGAGCGCCGGAAGAATGCTCACGCCCAGACCGTCCTCGACCATAGCCATAATCGCATAGTCATCCCAGGTCGACAGCTTAGAACGCACCGCCAGGCCCGCGCGGCGAAACAGCGGCGTAATCTCGTCGTCGCTACCGCGTTCCAGCAGAATAAACTGCTCGTTTGCCAAATTGGCAAGGGAAACGACCTCCGCGGTGGCAAGCGAGGAGTCCGCTGGCACCACGGCCATCAGCTCGTCTTGCACCAACGGCCGCGACGCCATGCCGGTGCCGCGTGGCTCGCGCGGGATAAAGCCCAGGTCGCAGCGGCCTTCCGCCACCCATTGCTCAATCTCTGAGTAATCACCCATCAGCAGCTCGTAATCGACATCCGGGTGATCGGCGCGAAACCGCGCGATCACCGGCGGCAACACATGGGTCGCCACACTCGAAAACGTACCGATACAGATCTTGCCACGCATGAGCCCTCGCATCTCGTCCACGCGTCGCTGCAGACGGCCAAACTCTTCGCATAACGCCTCGACCGCCGGCATGACCTGCCGCCCGTCGGCAGAAAGCACTACGCCCTCGCGGCTTCTATCGAGCACTTTAAAGCCCCAGTCGGCCTCGAGATCGGCCACCATACGGCTCACGCCCGACTGCGAATAGCTTAGCCGCTCGGCGGCGCGCGTAAAACTGCCGGCGCGTACGGTCTCGAGCAGCACCTGCATCTTTTGAATATTGGTCTCCACGGCACGTCCCCACCTTTGCATGAGTTTTTCTCATGCTATCCATGCATTATATTCGCTTTTCTTCTAAAGCCAGTTCACCCATAGTGAACATGCTCGGATATAGAGGGGATGTCAGCGCATGAACAACGGACTGTTTACGTACTTAGCAGCATTGCTATTGTTTGGCTCCAACGGCATCATCGCCGCCGCCATCGCGCTGCCGAGCTCCGATATCGTGCTACTACGCACGTTTTTGGGCGCACTCTCGCTTGTCACCGTCCTCGCCATCACCCAACGCCATAAGTTGCAGGCGCCATCTCGCCCCCGCGAAGCCGCAGCCCTCCTCCTCTCGGGAGCCGCACTGGGCGCCAGCTGGATTTTTCTGTTCCGCGCCTATCAGACGATCGGCGTCGGCGTATCCTCGCTGCTGTACTACTGCGGCCCCATCATCGTCATGGCGCTCTCCCCGCTCATCTTTGGCGAAAAGCTGACCGGCGGCAAAATCGCCGGCTTTATCGCCGTCGCCTGCGGTGCTTTTCTCATTGCGGCACAAGGTCTAGGCGGCAACATGCCCATTGCGGGCATCGTCTGCGGAATCGCCTCGGCATTTTGCTATGCACTGATGGTCATTGCCAGCAAGGGAGCGCCACATATCGAAGGTCTCGAGAATTCCACGCTCCAGGTGAGCGCCGCCTTTGTAACCGCGTTGATCCTTACGCTCTTCACGCAGGGTGCCCCCTCGTTCCTCTCCCCCAGCATTGCCGCCGGCATCGATTGGCGCGCCGTTGCCATGCTCGGCATTGTCAACACCGGCATTGGCTGCCTGCTCTACTTTAGTGCTGTCGCCAAGCTGCCCGTCCAGACCGTCGCGGTCGTCGGCTACCTTGAGCCGCTTTCGGCCGTCGTGTTCTCGGCCGTCCTTTTAGGCGAAGCCATAACACCGGTCCGTCTGATGGGCGCCGCGCTTATCATCGGCGGCGCGATTTTTTGCGAACTCGCCGGCAAACGCGCAAGCGCCAAGGCTGGCATCGCCCAAGCGGCACGCGCCTAACGGCCCCTCTTTAGCTCAAAGCAGGGACGCATCCGCGGTTATCACATTGCAGCAAACCACATAGACGGAAGTGCCCCTGCTCTGAAATACTACCTGCGTACATGAATAATCCCCAGATGGGGATTATTGTCTAAAACACCCCGATGTGCCAAACTGATCTTATATGTATAAAGATGGCATAAAGGTCTGCTGCTCGTGGCAGAGGCCAGATGTCCAAGGGAGTCCACGTGGCACACAACAAGCTGGAGGCAAGCCTCCAAGACCAGCGTAGTCAAGGCGGACATGGAGCCATTCCCCTCTCCGCTGGCATGCTACTCGTAACGCTCGGCGTCGTCTACGGCGACATCGGCACGAGCCCCATGTATACCATGAAATCAATCGTCGCCAACAACGGCGGCATCGGTACCGTCAGCGAGGACATGATCTTGGGCGCGCTCTCGCTCGTCATCTGGACCATGACACTCGTGACCACAGTCAAGTACGTGGTTATCGCCATGAAGGCCGACAACCATAACGAAGGCGGCATCTTCGCCCTGTTCAGCCTCGTGCGCAAGGTGGCGCCATGGCTGATTCTCCCCGCCATGATCGGCGGCGCGGCGTTGCTCGCCGACGGCATCCTCACCCCCGCGGTCACGGTCACCACAGCCATCGAGGGCTTGCGCACCATCGAGTGGGGCCATGCGCTGCTGGGCGACGGGCAAACCAACGTCATCATTATTACCATCATCATTATCTGCGGCCTATTTGCCATGCAACGCGCCGGCACCTCGTCAATCGGCAAGCTGTTCGGCCCGCTTATGACGCTATGGTTCCTGTTCCTGGCGGGCGCCGGCCTGTTCAACATGCTCGGCAACCTGTCCATCCTACGCGCGCTCAATCCCATCCGCGGCATCATGTTCCTGTTCTCGCCCATCAACCACTCGGGCATCATGGTGCTCGGCTTCGTCTTCCTGTCGACGACCGGCGCCGAGGCGCTCTATTCGGATATGGGTCACGTGGGAAAGGCAAACATTTACGCATCCTGGCCGTTCGTAAAGGCGGCCCTCATCCTTAACTATCTGGGTCAGGGCGCTTGGCTGCTCGCCAACAACTCCAATCCCCAGATGCTCGCGATGGACATCGTCAACCCGTTCTACATGATGCTTCCCGAGCCCCTGCGCCCCTTTGCCATCGTGCTTTCGGCTGTGGCGGCCATCATCGCCTCGCAGGCCCTCATCACCGGCTCATTCTCGCTGGTATCCGAGGCAACGCGCCTCAACCTTATGCCGCACCTGCGCATCCACTACCCCAGCGACACCAAGGGCCAGCTCTACATTCCGCTCGTCAACAACATCATGTGGGTCGGTTGCATCTTCATCGTGCTGCTGTTCCAAAACTCCGAGCGCATGGAGAGCGCCTACGGCCTCGCCATTACCGTGACCATGCTCATGACCACGACGCTTTTGACAAGCTACATCGCCGGCATCCTCAAGCACAAGCTGGGCGCCTGCGTCTTCGCCCTGCTCTTTGGTGCCATTGAGCTGTGCTTCTTCGCCTCGTGCCTCACCATGTTCTTTGACGGCGGCTATGTGATGATCTTCTTGGCCGCACTGCTGTTTGGCCTTATGTATGTGTGGCGTCGCGGCACCGCCATCGAGCGCACGCAGACGATTCTGCTGCCCGTCTCCAAGTACATCGACCAGCTCAATCGCCTGCGCAATGACGAGACCTATCCCGTGCTCGCCGACAATCTGGTGTTCCTCACCAACAGCCCCGACCCGCTCACGCTCGACCGAGACGTGCTCTATTCCATCCTGGACAAGCATCCCAAGCGCGCCAAGGCATACTGGTTCATCAACGTGCACGTTACCGACGAGCCCTATACGCACGAGTATTCCGTCGAGACCTTTGGCACGGACTTTTTGTTCCGCGTGCGCTTGGACCTGGGCTTTAAGGTCAACCAGCGCGTCAACGCCTACCTGCGTCAGATCGTCGGCGACTTGATGGCATCGGGCGAACTTCCGCCGCAACATCACACCTACTCCATCTATGAGACCCGCGGCAACGTGGGCGACTTCCGCTTTTGCATGCTGCGCAAGATGCTTGCCCCCGAAACGGACATCAACCGCAATGACCACCGCGTCATGGCCATCAAGTACGCCGTCCGCCGCGCCTGCGGAAGCCCGGCACGCTGGTACGGTCTAGAGAACTCGGCTATCATCATCGAGTACGTGCCCCTCTTTGCCCGCATGCGTCCGGCAGTCAAGCTTGTACGCACCCAGGTGCCACTCGAAGTTCAGATCGAGGAAGCCGAGGAAATGGATGTCGATATCTTCTCGGACGACCTGGTCAACGGCAACGAGGCCGGTAAGAATATGAACGTCGACCCCACCGAGTTGCTCGAGAGCGTCGCCGATACGCCCGAACAGCAACTCGACGGACTCGAGAGCACCCAGTTCAACGACGCCAACTTCTAACACGCCACCAGCCATTGACGACAACGGCCTCGCATCTCATAAGAGGTGCGAGGCCGTTTTATGTCGCAACGGACCAGTGAGCTACGAACGGCGCGGCTCGGGAACCACGAGCCTATCGGGGCTCGCGCCCTCGGCATCCATCAGGCTCACGTAGCGAATCGACGGATCCCCATACATCGCGTAGTAATAATTGCCCGTGCGCGCGCTAAAGCATCCGGTGTAGATAGTCTTCTCGAACTTGCCATCGCCCATCCTGGACGCCCCCTCAATCATCACCACGCCCTCGAGCGAGCGGAACATGCGGACGACGTTTTCGGTCTCGCTCTCCTTTTGCGGGTAATTGGCATTGAGGTACGCCGCCTTTACAAAACGGCTCGGCGAATAGCAATCGCCCGGAATGCCGCGCATGCCGGCACCCGCGCCATAGGGCTTGAGCTCGGCGCCACGCCATGTCGCCGTCTGCGGAAAATCGCTTGTGGCGGTGATATAGGTGCGGAGGTTTTCCATGTGCCACGGGAAGGTCGGCTGGTTGGCAAGGGTGTCGACCGGATCGTCGTATACATGCAGGCCGTCAGCCATCATCTCGACCACGATGCTGCGCTGGCTGTCGCCGATAATCCAATGGAGCAGCGACACGCCCAGCCCCTCTCCGGCAGATTTGGCGACAATCACCGTGTCGCGCAGCGCGGCCTCGACCTCATCGACCGTCGAGAACGTCGCTGCCACCCACAAGGGAAACTCATAGGCCGCGATATTGGTCTTGCCGTCGACAGGGCCCTCGGCATACTCGGCATAGCCGGGAAAGTTGAGCCCCGCCACAGCCAGACCCGCATCGTTACCGCAATCGAAAAACATGGGATAGTTCTTGTAATCGATGCACATACCGATCACCGCGTGCGCCGCTGTCGCGTCGTCGATAAACGAATACGGAATGTGAAACCCGCGCGGCATCACGCGAACCTGTTGGCCGTAGTCAAAGCTCCAGTCGAGATTGCGGCCCAGATACATGTGGCCAGAATTATCGGTAAATCGAATACTCGTACACATAGCGCCTCCTAGCTTTACGTTCTTGCTAATCTCATTGTCACCAATCAAAGAGGCGCTAAACACAAAAGCCCGGACATGACAACAATGTCACGCCCGGACTATTCAAACAGGATAAACTCAACCAAGTTAACCCCGCAGGTCGTCTAAGGGGTCAAAGTGCCGCAGATTGCCACGAAAGAGGAGCGCCGCGTACTAACGGTACGCAAGCGACGATTGAGCGGCAAGGTGCGGTGCTTTGATCCCCTTAGACCAACTTGCCGAGACAGTGGTCGATCATATGCTGGATCATCTGTGCCTCAAAGCCCGCGTAGTCGCGGCGGCACTCCTTCATCTTGCCGTCGACAATCTGGTCAAAGGCAACCTTGCACTTGATATAGCGCGTGGACTTGGTGACCTCCTCGTGCGTCAGGCAGCTCTCCTCCATCTTGCTGGCACCCAGGCCAAACACCAGACGGGGGTTGTACAGCACATGGGGCTCGCCGGCGTCGTCCAGATAGACGCAGACCTTCTTGGTGACGCCGATCTGGTTGGCGGCAAGGCAGCCGGCATCGTCGAGCGACTTGATGGTATCGATCAGGTCCTGTGCCACCGACTCGTCCTCGACGGTCGCGACCTCGCAACGCTGGGACAGAATAGCCTCGTCGTGGCAGAGCTCTTTAATCATACGTTCCTCCATAGGGGTCGTTGTAACTGCTTAAGTATACGGTACCCACACATTTTCATGCGAAAAATACCGTCCGTCTGCTACAAAGCGCCGAACATCAACATGCGAGGAACATCAACCTTTCAAAGGCGATATAGTAGTTGAGTTCGTGTCAATCGGCCTAAACTCGGGGCCGAACAAGGAAAGGGTATGCATGGACGAACTTTTTCACGTCAGTGAGCGCAAGTCCACAATCGGGACCGAACTTCGCGCTGGACTGACAACATTCCTGGCGATGGCCTACATCATCGCCGTCAACCCTGCGGTGCTCTCGGGCGCCGGCATCGATGCGGGAGCACTCGCCTGCGCCACCTGCCTGGGCGCCGGCATCATGACCATCTGCATGGGCATCTTCGCCAACCGCCCGCTCGCCTGCGCGTCGGGCTTAGGCGTCAACGCGATGATCGCCGGAATCACCACCACCGTCTGCGGCGGTGACTGGCACGTGGCCATGAGCGTCATCTTCCTTGAGGGCGTCGTCATCTTGCTGCTCGTGCTTTGTGGCCTGCGCGAGGCCATCATGGACGCCATCCCGGTTGTCCTGCGTCACGCCATCTCGGTGGGTCTGGGCCTGTTCATCGCCATGATTGGCCTGTGCGATGCCGGCATTATCACCGCTGGCGCCGGTACACTCGTCGGTCTGGGCGACATCACCTCCCCCACCTTCATCGTCGGCATCATCTCCATCCTGGTGACAGTCGCCCTCGCCTGCCGCAACGTCCCCGGCTCGCTGCTCATCGGCATCGTCGTCGCCGTCATCGCCGGTATCCCCCTAGGTGTGACCCAGGCTCCGACCGGTATCATCGCCCCGCTCGATTTCTCGAGCATCGGTGGCCCCATCGCCGACGCCGGCGGCGTGCCTGCCATCGTCAAGGTCCTTACCGACCCCGCGCTCCTCGTCATCTCGTTCTCGCTGCTCATGAGTGACTTCTTCGACACCATGGGCACCGCGATGGCCGTGGCCAAGCAGGGCGAGTTCCTCACCGACGACGGCAACGTCGAGAATATCAAGGAGATTCTGATCGTCGACTCCGCCGCCGCTGCTGTGGGCGGTTTCATGGGCGTCTCCTCCATCACCACCTTCGTCGAGTCCACCTCTGGTGCTGCCGACGGTGGCCGCACGGGCCTCACCTCCGTCACCACCGGCGTGCTGTTCATTCTCGCCGCGTTCTTCTCCCCCATCGTCACCATCGTTTCCAGCGCCGCCACCTGCGGTGCTCTAGTCTACGTCGGCTACCTCATGATGAGCGAGGCCTCCGAGATTGACTGGTCCGACGTGTCGCAGGGTTTCCCGGCGTTCATGATTGTCGCCGGCGTGCCCTTCACCTACTCCATCTCTGCCGGCATCGGTCTGGGCTTTATCGCCTACGTAGTCGTCGCGCTCTTTAAGGGCGAGGCTTCCAAGATCAAGCCGCTCATGTGGATCGCAGCCCTCGCCTTCCTCGTCTACTTCTTTGTAGCGTAGCGGCATAGCCTGCTAAAGCAAAACAACAAGGCGCGGAATCGCATCGAGCGGCTCCGCGCCTTTCTTTTAGCGTCTGCCCCCGTGCCAGCGTGCGACAATTGAGGCTGTCAATATCACAACACCGAGAGAAGCCTGCCTTGGAAGCGCATCATAAGCAGATAACCGTTTATTCAGAGTGTGTGGAAGGCGCGCCCGTCATCTACCTCCCCGTGGTTATGGGCGACGGTAGTGAAGTCTACGAGCGCTGCCGAGAGCTCGACTGCCCGCCATTCACCCTTGTCGCCATTGGAGGGCTCGATTGGAATCGCGAGCTGAGCCCCTGGGAATGTGAGGGAACTATACGAGATGCCGAGTCCTTTGGCGGACAGGCGTCTGAGTTTCTCGATGAACTGCTGAATCAGATAATCCCAGAGGCCGAATCATCACTTCCCTGCCCGCCCACCTGGCGCGGCATTGCCGGCTACTCGTTGGCGGGTCTTTTTTCCCTGTGGGCACTTTGGCAAACAGATGTCTTTGAGCGCGCGGCAAGTGCATCAGGGTCGCTGTGGTTCCCCGGCTTTATCGACTACGCGCGAGAGCGCACGATGACAGCCACGCCCGACGCCGCCTATCTGTCGCTCGGTAAAAAGGAAACCAAGACGCCCAACCGCATGATGCGGCACGTACTCGACGATACGCGTGCGATGGAAGAGCTGTTTATCGAGCATGACATTCCAACAACGCTGGAGCTCAACCCCGGCAACCACTTTGCCCAAACTGACCTGCGCATGGCGCGCGGCATCCACTGGATACTGACGCATTAAAAATGGCGTCCACGCGTACATACGCATGGACGCCATTTTTTGATTTAGCTGAACACAACTACTATTCGACAGTCTCCTCGAGTTCAGATACGGCGGGCGTCGAGGATTGGGACATGGAAGTCCTTTCATGATGGAAGGGCGATCAGGCATATCAGATAACCTGCCCGAACGATACGATCCGAACCATTGTACGTGATACGCCATGTCTCGCGCGCGCCGTCACCTGCAAACGGTAACGTTACTTCCAAACGCGCTCAGCAATGCGCTTGACCAGCGCGATCTTTGCCCACTGTTCGTCCTCGGTCAGCTTGTTGCCAATCTCGCAGCTGGCAAAGCCGCACTGGGGCGACAGGTACAGGTTCTCGAGCGGCACGTACTTTGCGGCCTCATGGATACGTTCGACGATAACGTCTTCGTCCTCAAGCTCTGCCGCCTTGGTGGTTACCAAACCCAGCACGACCTTCTTGCCCGGGGCAACGTACTTGAGCGGCTCAAAACCGCCGGCGCGCGGCGTGTCGAACTCCAGATAGAACGCATCGACATCCTCATGCGCAAACAGGTACGGCGCGATGGGATCGTAACCGCCCTCAAAGGCATAGGTGGAGTGGTAGTTGCCGCGGCACACATGCGTGTTGATGACCAGATCGTCGGGCTTGCCCTCGATGGCAGCGTTGTTGAGCGCCACGCCCAACTCGCTTACCTTTTGCAGGTCGACCGGGCTCATGCCGGTTTTGGCGACAAAATCGGTATCGCAGTAGATGCCCCAGGTGCAGTCGTCAAACTGGATGTTGCGGCAGCCTGCTGCGTACAGGTCGGCGATCACCGTGCGATAAGCGGCTGCAATGGCGCCGGCAAGTTCCTCATCGGTCTTATAGACGGCACGCAGGCTCTCCTGCTGGCCGTCGCAGCGATCGAGCGTAACCTCAGAGAACGTCTGGATAGGCGCCGGGATGGTCTGGCGTGCGACCTGGCCCTCTCCCTCAAGCGCCTTGACAAACTTAAAGTGCTCGACGAACGGGTGGTTCTCGCCGCTAATGGGACCGGTCACCACGGCGGTATCGGCCGTGGTCTCCTCGTCGTGGAACATATAGCCCGTACGTGAGGCACGGCGTTCAATGCCGTTGAGTCCCCACATAAAGTCGAGGTGCCAGTAGCTGCGGCGAAACTCGCCATCGGTAATCACCTGCAGGCCGGCGGCCTTTTGCTTGTCCACCAGGTCGCGAATGGCCTCATCCTCGACGGCCTTAAGACCGGCGGCGTCGAGTTTGCCCGCGGCGTAGGCGGCACGGGCGTCCTTCACGGCCTGCGGACGAAGAAAACTGCCGACGATATCGGCGCGAAACGGCGCGTTCGGTTGAATCGAAGTGCTCATAGATATCTCCCTTTGCATTGGTTGCTTTATCGAGACAGAGTATGGGCGCTCATATGACCATCGTAAAATATACGTTTATAACAGTTTGATATAGATGCTTCCTATATCAGTCTGGACTGTCATAAAGAGACTTGAACCGTGCGGAGCACAGCAGCCTAGATATGCTGACGAATCGCGTCGATATAGGCCCGACCGTAGCGCGTGAGCGTCGTGTTCTTGCGCGTGATGATGCCAATCTCCATGTACTCGTCCACGTCGAGCGGAATCGAGATAATGCCGGGGCCGTTGAGCTCGTGGCTGATCACGCCCGAGCATACCGTGTAGCCGTTGAGGCCCATGGCCAAATTGAACAACGTCGCACGGTCGCGCACGCGGATATTTTTGCGACGCTCGAACGTCGAGGTCAGCTCCTCGGAATAGTAAAACGAGTTGTAGCTGCCCTGCTCGTAGGACAGGAACGGGTAGTCTTCCAGATCCTCGAGCGTCACGCTGGAGCGGTCCGCCAGCGGATGGTCGGCGCAGACGAAGACATGCGGCGTGGCGCAGAAGAGTCCTTCGAACACGAGCTCGTTGGCCGCCAGCATGCGCTCGATGACCTCGCGGTTATGCTCGGATAAGTACAGGATGCCCAGTTCGCTTTTCATATGCGCGACATCCTCGATAATCTCGTGGGTCTGCTCCTCGCGCAGGGTAAAGTCGTAACGCGCGGCATCGAACTCGCGGATTACATCGACAAACGCGTTAACGGCAAAGGAATAATGCTGGCAGCTCACACTAAAGTGCGGCACCTGCTCGGATGCGCCCTTGTACTTGCCCTCGAGTAGGTCGGCCTGGTCGAGTACCTGACGCGCGTAGCCCAAGAAGGTCTCGCCTTCCTCGGACACAATGACGCCCTTGTTGGTGCGCTCAAAGATGTGCACACCCATCTCGTTTTCGAGATCGCGGATCGACGCGGTAATCGAAGGCTGCGACACAAAGAGCCGGCGCGAGGCCTCGGTGATGCTGCCGCATTCGGCAACCTTAACAACATACCTGAGCTGCTGAAGCTTCATGACGTTCTCCCTAGACGTTCGTGGCGCCAAGACCCGCCGCGTCCACCTGGCGCATAAACGACGGCATCTCCCCCGTCGCGGCGCAGGCGGCAATCTGATGCAGAGCCCCGGCGACCGCATCATCTGCCGCAACGCCGATATGCCAGCGCGCCGCCGCCGTGACGACCTCGTTGGCATTAGCGACTGCAACGGAGTTGGGAACGGCATCGATCATGGGCAAATCGTTATCGGAATCGCCAAATACGGCCACCTCGTCGGGCGTCATGCCCATAGCGCGCGCCAGCTCCAGCGCAGCGCAGCCCTTGTCCCAACCAGCCGGAAGGATGTCAAACAGGCGCACGCGGTTGTTGGGAAACACAAGCGAGATTTCCGGCACCTCAGCGGCAACGCGCTCGCGTAACTCCGCGAGCTCCTCACGCGAACGGGCACTCCAGATATTCGCCTTAAACACCGTCGCATCATCGACGACGGGACGGCACGGAGCCTCTTCGCCTTTGAGCCACGCATTGCCGCCCGACTCCATAGCGCGACACACACGCTCGGGATCGCTCGTCACGCAGTAGGCATCGTTGCCCCAAAAGTCATCGCCCAGGCTATAGACTTTTAGAAATGTATCGTCGGTCTCTTGCTCCAGATAGTCAGCCAAACGCATCAGGGCATCGTTGTCGATTGCGCGCGAGGCGACTACTTCGCCGTCGACAAACATCACCTGGCCGTTACAGAACGCGCCAGTCGAAAAGCACTCGGAACGATTTTTGAACATCCAGCCCATCGCGGACGGCTGACGACCCGAAACCGGACCAAAGTGCAGACCCGCCGCCTGCATGGCATGAATACCCTCAATGGCGTAGTCGCTGACACCGTCATGTCCAGCCGGAATCAGCGTATCGTCCATATCGGTCAGCACAAGTTTGATCATAGAGCCCCCCGTCATTTTCACCGTAACCATTGTAACGACCTGCCAATAAGGGACAGGTTTATTTTGCCAGGTTTTATCTGGGAAAATGCAACGCCCCTGTTGCCACCTACCAAAATAAACCTGTCCCTATTTGGCAGGTGCGCTAGTATAGGGAGCAACAGATTCGATGCGGGAGTGCCGGCGGTGCAAACCACAAGGCTGAGAGGGCATGGGGCCCAATCCTTTGAACCTGTCAGTTAATGCTGGCGTAGGGAGCATGCCGCCTTTACAGGGGCGCTGTCTATGCACAGCGCCCCTTTTCTATGCCAAGGAGGCATGTGCAGTGATTGATTCGGAACAGCTTAAACAACATATGGTCAAGGCCGTAGAGGAGATTCGCGCCACCAATCCGATGGCCGGCTCCATCACCAACACGGTGACGATCGACTTTGTCGCCAACGCGCAGCTCGCCGTGGGCGGATCGGCCGCCATGGTCTATCTGCCCGACGAGGGCGAGGCACTCGTTGCCGGCGGCGGCGCCATCTATCTCAATATGGGCACGCTCTTCCCCATCTACGAGCAGACAATTCCCCGCGCGGCCAAGGCGGCACACGACGCCGGCAAGCCCTGGGTGCTCGATCCAGTGGGCTTGGGCATCGGCAGCCTGCGCACCCAGTTGGTAAACGAGCTCAAGCAGTACAAGCCCGCTATCGTGCGCGGCAACGCCTCCGAGATCATCGCACTCGCCGGCCTGTGGGGTCTTGAGGGCGAGGCAGCTGATCTGAGCCGTGTACGCGGTGTCGATACCACCGACACGGTAGACGCCGCCCGCAATGCCGCCGTGGCGCTCGCCCGCTACACCGGCGGCGCCGTAGTGGTCTCGGGCGAAGTCGACCTGATCACCGACGGCACGACCGTGGCCAAGTCCCACGGCGGCAGCCCGCTCATGTCCAAGATCACCGGCTGCGGTTGCTCGCAGGGTGGCGTGCTGGCCGTGTACGCCTGCGCCGCCGACCCGTTTACGGCAGCCATCTGCGGCACCGCCGTCTACAACGTTGCCGGCACGCGTGCCGCCGCCGTCGCCGATGCCCCGGCGAGCTTTAAGGTCGCCTTTATCGACGAGCTCTACCGCGCGACCGCCCAGGACATTGCCGATAACCGACTCGAGCTCGAGGAGGCATAGGCCATGTCCGAGCCCGCAACCACTGCTGGCATGAACACGCTCGTCGCCGTGGCCATCGCCCCGTGCGGCACCGGCGATGAGCTGTCCGCCGAGGTCGCCGAGGTCGTGCGCGTCATTCGCGAGAGTGGCCTGCCCAACCGTACCACCTCGATGTTCACCGAGATCGAGGGCGACTGGGACGAGGTCATGCAGGTCGTGCGCGACGCAACCTTTGTGTTGGCGAGCAAGGGCATCCGCACCGAAGTCGTGCTCAAAGCCGATATTCGGCCCGGATTTACCGACACCATGACCGGCAAACTCGAGCGCATGGAAGCACAGATCAAGAAGCAGGAGGAAGCACGATGAGCATCCGCGACAACCTTGATATCTCGGCCTATCTGGTACTCGGCCCCGAAAACACGCTCGGGCGCCCCGTGGGCGATGTGGTGGCCCAGGCGCTCGACGCCGGCTTTACCTGCATCCAGGTGCGCTCCAAGGTGGCAAGCGCCCGCGAGATCATCGCACTGACCGGCGACGCCGCGCAGGCAATCGCACAGGCCGGCAAGACCGGCCAGGTCGCCCTGTTGATCGACGACCGTCTGGACTGCGTACTCGCCGCGCGCGAGCAGGGTATTGCTGTCGATGGCGTGCATGTAGGCCAGAGCGATATTCCCGTCGAGGTCTGCCGCAAACTTTTGGGCCCCGATGCCATCGTGGGCCTTTCGGCCCGCTGCGAGGAGATGCTCGAGTACGTCAAGACCGCCGACATGAGTCTGGTCGACTACCTGGGCATCGGCCCGCTCCACGAGACCGAGACCAAGCGCGATTGCGGACGCGCGGCCGACGGCTCTATCATCACCAAGAGCTTTGAGGACCTGGCCGCCCTCCACGCGGCAAGCCCCGTGCCCATCGTGGTGGGCGGCGGCGTCAAGACGGCCGACCTGCCGCAGCTCAAGGCCACCGGCGTCAACGGCTTCTTTGTGGTGAGCGCCGTCTGCAGCGCCGATGACCCCTACGCCGCGGCCAAGGAGCTTGTCGACACCTGGCAGCAGGCATAGGCTCAGGCCGAGCAACTGATTCGCGGCCTCATATCTTCAGCAATGGAAAGCGCATCCCGGTTTGGACCTCCATTCCGGGATGCGCTTTCCGCATGCGGCTCCGTTGGGAAACCCTATCCCATTCCAGGCGCAAATTCTGGGACGCCGTTTCCAAAACCCGCCGTCGGGGAAACTGCATCCCGTTTTGGATGCCGATTCCGGGGCGCGCTTTCCGCTACGGGCCTCTCGCGGAAACCTCATCCCATTTTTAGCGCCGATTCCGGGATGCGCTTTCCGCCGAGTCCACGGCAGTTTGCTCTACTCTGCCAGATACGCTTCCAGCGCCGGCAAGGTCGCCTCCGCATCGTGACGGCCGATCTGGTAGATGCGCTCAAGTTCATCCGGTTCGCGGCACAGCGACGGCACCTTCACCGATTCGCTCGGCCGTACCACAAAGATTTCGCCGGCAGCCTCGCGACGTGCCAGGTCATCGAGCGTGGCATTGTAGACCTCATGCCGGTGCTCAAGCGCTGCGACAAACTCCGGATAGTGACGGAACACGCGCCGCAGCATGGGCATCACGCTGTTGGGCTGCTTCACAAAGCCCGCCGGCTGCGTGAGTACCACGATATTGCGGTCATACCCCTGCGCAAACAGCCAAGCGCTGGGAATGGAATCGGCCACGCCGCCATCCAGGTACTTGCGGCCCTCAATGGCGACAGGACGCGTCGCCACGGGAATTGCCGACGACGCCCGGATCCACTCGATATCGCGCTCATCGCCATAGGGCAGGTCGTGATAGACGGCCTTGCCCGTCTCGATATCGGTACACACGCACGTAAACCGCATGGGGCAGGCGCGATACGCCTCCAAGTCGATGGGATCGCGCTCGATAGGCACCTCGTGATAGGCAAAATCGGCATTGAACATGTCGCCGGTTCGCAACCAGCTTGCTACACCCGCATAGCGCTTATCGGCGCAATAGGCCTTGTTGTAGCGAATGGCGCGGCCGATCTGGCGCGATTTAAAGTTGTAGCCAAACGCCGCGCCCGCCGAGACACCCACCATATGGTCGCAGGTCAAACCGTGCTCCATCCAAACGTCGAGCACGCCCGCCGTATACATACCGCGGTAGCCGCCTCCCTCGAGTGCCAGCCCCACCGTGCGCGTCGTATCCGGCTGTGCCATGCGACCATCTCCGTTCCTGCGTTTTAAACCGGGACAAGTATACCCGTCAACATATATCGTCTCAGTCGCATTTTCATCGAACATCGCATCGTCGCGCTACCGCCTGTCGAATAATAGCCGTCCACAGCATGTGCACCCATATCCCCGCACTCGAGGAAAGCGGCTTTATGGTGACGCTCGACAAGCACATTTGGCAGATTGCGCCCGTCGACGGCGATCATGGCCGCAGCACGCAAATCATTTCATCGATGCTCGAGATGGCGCATTCGCTCCATCTGCCCGTCGTGGTCGAAGGCGTCGAGACAAATGAGCAGGCGAACGTGCTACGGCAAATGGGTGCCCGCGACGCCCAGGGCTTCCTCTACTACCGCCCCATGCCAGCGAAGGATTTTGAGGCATTGCTCGATGGTGGCAATAACAACTGATACGCTCGCGCGCAAAACACCACCGCCGAAGGGGGAATTTGCCTCCATTAGTTAACTTATATCCCCAATTCAAACCGAATTGGGGATATGATACAAACCGCTGTTCCGCCCAAGGAGGTTATCCATCATGAACGAGTCATATCGCCTGGGTGAGCAATCGATTATTGCCTATCTTCAGCGACTTGCGAATGGCATCTCGACCGCCGAACTCGATGTTGCCGCGCTGCCTGCTGAGCTACGCGCCGTTGGCGAGCAACTGCAAAAGACGCACGCCATCCTGCAGCAAGAGCGCCGGCTGCTTGAGAGCAACGCCTATATCGACCCGCTCACCAACTTGGGCAACCGCAACGGATTCGACCGTCACGTCGAGCAACTCTGGCACAAAGGCGACCCCTTCACCTGCGCCTATATTGACATCGACCATCTCAAACATTGCAATGATAGGTTTGGCCACGCCGAAGGCAATCGCTATATTCTGGGTATCTGCCGCACGCTCTCCGAAACCATGGAGCACGATGAGATGCTGTTCCGTATCGGTGGAGACGAGTTTGTGCTCATCTCGCTCTCCGCAAACGAGACTGAACTCGAGCAGCGCTTGGAGCAGGTACGTGCCGGGCTGATCGAGGCGAGCTCAGGTGGCAAGGCGCCCATGATCGGCAGCTTTAGCTTTGGCTGCTCGCGCGTCGATCCACTTGCCGGCGACACGCGTCGCCAGATGACGATGGATGCCGATCGCAAGATGTATCGCTATAAGCTTATGCATCGTGTGCAGCAACCGAAAGACGATGACGCGCCGCAACGCCCAATCGTCGATCAGCTTCCCTGCAACGACCGGGTGTTCCAAGCGATCTCCATGAGCTCCGAGACGCGCTATCCGTTTATCCTCAATCTCGATACGGGAGAATCGCAATGGTCGGTTAACGCCGTGCGCGATTTTGACCTGCCCTCCCAGCACCCTTTTAACTCACTCGACATGTGGCTCGCCCGCGTTCATCCCGAGGACCGCGACAACGTACGTGTCGAGCTCGACATGGTGATAAACGGCACGTGGCACTTCCACTACATGCAGTATCGCGTAATGGATGCCACCGGAAAATACGTGCTTTGCGACTGCACGGGCTACCGCTTGGACGGCACCGATACCGAGCCCGGCATGTATGTGGGCATTATCATCAACCGAAGCTTGGCAGATACGACCGATTCCGTGACCGGCTTGGGCGATATTCACGCCCTGGTCAACGCCATTGGCGAAATGCGTCGCGTGGCGCGCAAGGCTGGTTTGATCGCCATCAAAATCGACGATATCGCTCAGGTCAATGCCCGCTTTGGCTTTGATGCGGGCGACCGCGTTTTGGCAGAATGTGCCGCCTGTCTGGTGGAATGCTCGCGCGGTAAGGGTCGTATGTTCCGCTCGACGGGGCCGATGTTCGTGGCTCTTTTCGACGACTTTGATCCCGAAGAAACCGATGCGATTGCAGAGGAAATCGAGCGGTTCCTGGGTTCGCCCGTGCTCTTTGGCCCATTTGAATATCAGCCGCCCATTCGCGTGGCCACGCTCCATCTGGACGGCGTCGACCGTCAGCCCGTTTCGATTTTGAACGAGCTCAAAGCGTTGCTCGGGAAAGCCGTGCAGGTGCCAGGTACCAAACTGGATTAGCGCCGCGCCCGCGCCGCCTCCCCCATCGTGCGATAATCCTCTGCAGAAGTCACCAAAAGCAGAGGGAGTTTGTGATGAAGGTTCTTTTGGTCAATGGCAGCCCCAAGGCAAACGGCAACACCGCCCGCGCACTCGCCGAGGTCGCCGAGCAGCTCAACGCCGAAGGCATTGATACCGAGGTGTTTCAGCTGGGCGCCAAGCCCATTCGCGACTGCATCGGCTGTGGTCAGTGCGGCAAGCTTGGCGGGCGCTGCACCTTTGACGATGACGTGGTGAACGAGCTCATCGCTGCCGCCGAGCAGGCAGACGGCTTTGTCTTTGGCTCGCCCGTCTACTACGCGCACCCCAGCGGCCGCATTCTTTCGGCCCTTGATCGCGCCTTCTATGCCGGCAGCAAGGCCTTTGCGCACAAGCCGGGCGCTGTCATCGCCGTCGCCCGTCGCGGCGGCACGTCGACGACCTTCGACGTACTCAACAAGTACTTCACCATCAACCAGATGCCCGTGGTTGCCTCCACGTACTGGAACAACGTCTTTGGTGCCATGCCGGGCGAGGCCGCCCAGGATGCCGAGGGCCTGGCCACCATGCGCAACATCGGCAAGAACATGGCCTGGCTCCTGCGCTGCATCGAAGCTGGACAGGCCGCCGGCATCGAAGCCCCCGAAGCCGATCGCGAGCGCACCAACTTTATCAGGTAGAACGGCGGAACAAAATGATTCAGATTTTTGGCACCAAGAAGTCCTTCGACACCAAGAAGGCACAGCGTTATTTTAAGGAGCGCCGCATTAAGGTGCAGTTTATTGACCTTAAGGAAAAGGAGATGAGCAAAGGCGAGCTCACGAGCGTGATGCAGGCGGTCGGCGGCATCGACAAGCTGCTCAACCCCAAAGCCAAGGACGAGGAGACGCGCGCGCTCATTCAGCATCTCACCCCCAGCCAGCGCTTCGACAAGCTGCTCGAGAACCAGCAGGTCTTGGCCGAGCCCATCGTGCGCAACGGCAAAAAGGCCACCGTCGGTTATTGCCCCGATGTATGGGGAGCCTGGGAGTAGCCTGTGTTATTTGCCGGCGCGTGGGTATAAGAGCAGGCGTTTGGCATAAGATTCAACTGTAAGCCATGTCTAACAAAGGAGGGCACATGCCCAACAAACCCGTGAAAATCATCATGCTTACCGGATACCTCGGTGCCGGCAAGACCACGCTGCTCAACCACATCCTCGCTAACGACGGCGGTATCCGCGCCGCCGTGATCGTCAACGATATTGGCGAGATCAATGTGGACGCCAGCCTCATCGCCGACGGCGGCCTTTCCGAGACCGACGACCTCATCCCGCTCACCAACGGCTGCATTTGCTGCACGCTTTCGGACGACCTTGCTAACCAGCTGCAGGGCATCGCCGATTCGGGCAACTTCGATTACATCATCATCGAGGCCTCGGGCATTTGCGAGCCCATCCCCATCGCCTACACCATCTCGAGCTTCTGCGACGAGGCCAAGGTGGGCGGCGAGCCCAAGCTTGCGCTCGACAACATCGTGGCCGTGGTCGACTGCGCCCGCATGTACGACGAGTTCAACGGCGGTCGCGACCTACTGGCCGAGGATATCGACGAGGACGACATCGAGAGCCTGCTCATCCAGCAGATCGAGTTCTGCTCCACGCTCATCCTCAACAAGACCGATACCGTGACGCCCGAGCAGATCGCCGAGCTTAAGGCCATCGTGCGCAGCCTGCAGAAGGACGCTGTGATTGTCGAGGCTCAAAACGGCGAGGTCCCCATGGAGGAGCTGCTCGACACCGACCGCTTCGACTTTATGCGCGCCTACAACTCCGCCGCCTGGATCGAGGCCATGGAGCATCCCGAGGAGCACGACGACCCCGAGGTGCTCGAGTACGACATCGAGACCTTTGTGTACTCGCGCCGCAAGCCGTTTGACCTGCAGAAGTTCACCGATTTTGTTGAGCAGGAGTGGCCCGACGAGGTCATTCGCGTCAAGGGTCCGCTGTGGCAGACCGGCGATCCGGACATGTGCTACATGTTTGAGCAGGCCGGCCACCAGATGCGCCTGATGGAGAACGGCCTGTTTGTCGACTCGGCGCCCGAAGGCGAGAAGCAGAAGATCATCGACGAGAACCCCGAGATCATGCAGATTTGGGACGACGAGACGGGCGACCGTATGACGAGTCTGTGCATCATCGGCCGTCACATGGACAAGGATGCGCTCATCGCTTCCCTCGATGCCTGCCTGACCGACTGGCACCGCGCCTAGGTTTATCCAAGCGGGCATTTTTCTGTCTACGTAACCGCCAAACCACCACGAAGGTTAACTTCGTGGTGGTTTTTCGTTCTGAGCCAAGGAGATTCATGTTCAACATTGTGCTGTATGCGCCCGAGATTCCGGCCAATACGGGCAATATCGGCCGCACCTGCGTGGTCACCGGCGCCCGCCTGCATCTGGTGGAGCCGCTGGGGTTTTCGCTCGACGACAAGACGGTACGTCGCGCCGGTCTGGGCTACTGGCAAAACTTGGACGTGACGACCTATGCCGGCTGGGAGGATTTCCTTGCGCGCAACGGTCTCTCCCCTGCCGACGAACGCCTGCATCTGCTGACCAAAAAGGCACGCCGCACCTATGCGCAGAGTACCTACCGCGATGGTGACTACTTGGTCTTTGGCAGCGAGAGCTCGGGCATTCCCGAGCCACTGCTTGCCGTGGCGCCCGAGCGCTGCGAGCGCATCCCGATGCTGCGCGATTGCGACTCACTCGATAACGCCGAGGCTTGGGAAGCTCACGAGGAATCGCTGGGGCATACCGAGGACAGCCACGAGACCATCCTTCAACAGGACATCTGCGGCAACTTCGTCAACCCGAACGACTACCGCATCAGCGCACTCAACCTCTCCAACAGCGCCGCCATCGTCCTCTACGAAGCCCTGCGCCAAACAGGCTTTCCGAGAATGTGACAAAGGAGCTGTCCCTTTGTCACATTCCAGCGCCGATGGCGCACGCGCCTAATTGATGCTCTAAATAACGAACCATCACTTTTAATCAGAATTAACTAAAATAAAATGAAGTTAAACGGAGGTGTGAAAGGAGAGCCTTATGAAATATCTCGAAAACCCGTTTACCCCCAGTTTTGGTGAGGTTCCTGCCCATCTCGCTGGCAGACAACAGATTATTCGGGATTTGGACCGAGCCTTCTTGAGCCAGCGCAGGCGCCCAGAATTGACCTCGATCTTCTCAGGCGCGCGTGGAACCGGTAAAACCGCTCTCATGTCGTCGCTCGCGACAAGGGCGGAATCCCACGGCTGGATTGCCGTAAAGACGACCGCGCTCCCGGGAATGCTTGAGGAAATCGAGCTCGGGGCGAAACGTGCTGCCGGCCATCTTATCGACCCGTCCAACCACTTCGAAGTCACCGGTCTCGGAATTGCACCGCTCGGCAGCATCGAGGTCAATCGCGTTCACGATGCCTCAACCTGGCGTTATCGCATGAGCGACATCATCGACCAGCTCAACGAGGCGGGCACCGGTCTGCTCGTCACGGTTGACGAGGTGGACCCGACACTCGACGAGATGATTCAGCTCGCAGCGTCGTATCAACACTTTGTGACCGATGGGAAACGCGTCGCCCTGCTCATGGCGGGACTTCCCAACAATGTCTCGACGTTGCTGAACCACAAGACGGTCTCGTTCCTTCGCCGCGCCCAACAATATCATCTGGGTCGCATTGCCGACTATGACGTGCGCGAGGCCTTGATTCGCACAATCCAGGAAAACGATCGCCTGGCAGATGCCGAGGGAATCGATAGAGCCGTTCGCTCGATCTCTGGTTTTCCCTTCCTATTGCAACTCGTAGGCTACCGTGCCTGGGATCTCACAAGCGATTCGAAGGAAATCTCGTCACGCGACTTTGACCTGGGAATCAAAATCGCGCGCGACGAGATGGACGACCGAATCCTCGCGGCAACCTATCGGGAACTCACGGCAGAGGACAAGCGATTCCTCATCGCCATGCTCGATGACGAGGAAGAGTCCACCACCGCTGACCTTGTCGAGCGCCTTAAGCGTTCGCCACAGCAGGTCTCCCGCTACCGACGCCGCATGATAGATGCCGGCATCATCGGGGAACGAGGACGAGGGCTCGTCGCATTTGAATTGCCATTCTTCCGCGACTATCTCGCGGCTCAATGCGTGAAATAGAAGTCAATGTGGCAAAGGGGCAGTCCCTTTGTCACATTGCCTATAGGTAGCGACCGGTAATGCTCTTGGAGCAAGCCGCGATATCGCCCGGCGTGCCGGTGCAGACGATTTGCCCGCCCGCGTCGCCACCGCCCGGGCCCATGTCGATCACGTAATCGGCGTTACGGATAAGGTCGAGATCGTGTTCGATCACGATAACCGTGGCGCCCTTGGCAACGAGGCCGTCAAACACACTCAGCAACACCTGAACATCGAGCGGATGCAGGCCAATCGTGGGTTCGTCGAACACGAATACGGCATCATCCTGCACGCGGCCCATCTCGCTCGCGAGCTTAAGGCGCTGTGCCTCGCCGCCCGAAAGCGCCGGCGTGGGCTCACCGAGCGTGAGATAGCCCAAGCCCAAGTCGTGCAAGGTCTGCAAGCGCGCCTGAACCTTCTTGAGTCCCACCGTGGCATCGAGGGCCTCGTCCACACTCATGTCCATGAGCTGCGGCAACGTAAGCAGACTCCCGTCCTTGCCCTCGCGATGGATATGCGAAGCCGCGTCTGCATAACGTGAGCCGCGACATGCCGGGCAGACGATCTCGACGTCGGGCAAAAACTGCACGTCGAGTGATATCGAGCCCGTGCCATCGCACGTAGGGCAGCGCAAGGCGCCGGTGTTGTAGCTAAAGGCACCCGCCTTGTAGCCGGCTGCCTTGGCCTCGGGCGTACGGGCGAAGGCGCGACGCAACTCATCATGGATGTCGGCATAGGTCGCTACCGTCGAGCGCACGTTGGCGCCGATAGGCGTAGCGTCAATCAGGTTTGCGCGGGCAATGCCTTCGGCATCGACCCAGCGCACATGTTTTGGCAGGCGCTCGCCGGCTGCCTGCGCCTTAAGCGCCGGGATGAGCGTCTCGAGCACCAACGTCGTCTTGCCCGAGCCCGAAACGCCCGTCACCGCGACAAGGCGGCCGCGCGGGATATCGGCTTCGAGCGGCTTGACGGTATGGATGGCATCGGTTGCCATGCGGATGTGGCCCTGGTCGAACATTTCGTCGTCAGTCACCTGCGGACGCAAGCGCTTGGGGTCCGAGCGCAAAAACGGGGCGATGCGGCTGCCCTGCGATTGTTCGAGCTCGTCCACCGTGCCAGCGGCAATCACATTACCGCCGCCTGCTCCGGCAACGGGGCCCATCTCGACCAGATAGTCAGCTTCCGCCAGTACGCGCGTATCGTGGTCGACAACAACCACGGTGTTGCCGTCATCCACCAGATCGCGCATCACACCCACCAAGCCGTCGACATTGGCAGGATGCAAGCCGATCGAGGGCTCGTCCAGCACATAGAGCACGCCCGTCGATCGATTGCGCACCACGCGAGCAAGCTGCACGCGCTGGCGCTCACCCGTGGAAAGCGTGGCACCGGCGCGATCGAGTGAAAGGTAATCGAGACCCAGGTCGACCAGACGACGGGCCGTGCTCAAAAACGAATCGCAGATATCCGTCGCCATGGGCCGCATCTCGGGCGGCAAGGATGCGGGCACCCCGCGCACCCACTCAATCGCCTCGCCCAGCGTCATGGCCGCCGCCTGCGCCAGATTGATACCGCGCACCTGGGGCTGGCGTGCCGCCTCGGAGAGACGCGTGCCGCTGCAGTCGCGGCATGGGCCCTCGCGCAAAAAGCGCGCAACGCGTTTGAGGCCCTTGTCGTCCTTAACCTTGGCGAGCGCATTCTCGACGGTATAGACGGCGTTGTAATAGGTGAAGTCGAGCGACGTGGCGCCCTCGCCGTTTTTGGGAACGTAGAGAATGTGCTTCTTGACCGCCGGGCCGTGGAACACGATATCGCGCTCTTGAGGCGTGAGCTGGTTAAACGGTACGTCGGTGCGTACGCCCATCTCGCCTGCCACCTGCTTCATCAGATCCCACATGAGCGTACCCCAAGGAAGGACCGCGCCCTCGTTGATGGTCTTTGACTCGTCGGGCACCAGGCTCGCTTCGTCCACCTCGCGCATGACACCGGTGCCGCCGCAGGTAGGGCACGCACCACCGCTATTGAAAGCCAAATCCTCGGCACTCGGCGCGTAGAACTCGCGGCCGCATATCGGACACGTGAGCGACAGGCCCGCAGCCACGTTAAGGCTCGGCTCCACGCGCGCCCCGCAGTGCGGGCACACGTGATGGGCGCAGCGGCTAAAGAGCAGACGCAGGCTGTTGTTGAGCTCGGTCATGGTGCCAAAAGTGGAACGCACGCCCGGCACGCTGGGGCGCTGATGCAATGCGAGCGCCGCCGGCACGTGCAAGACCTCATCCACCTGGGCGTGTTCGGCCTGTGTCAGGCGACGTCGAGTATAGGTGCTGAGTGCTTCCAAGTAGCGACGCGAACCCTCGGCATAAAGAACCCCCAGCGCCAGCGAACTCTTGCCCGAACCCGACACGCCGGCAATACCCACGAGCTTTCCCAGCGGGATATCAATATCGATGTCCTTGAGGTTGTGTACACGCGCGCCACGCACCTCGATAGCCTGCGGGCTCATCTTCTGTTCCGTCACCTCTATCACCCTACTCATGCCATAAAACTCGATCGCGAATGTACGCGCCCAGCATGGGCACGGTAAACCGGACGAGGCCGTATCCGGCAGCCTCGATGACGCGCTCGCGAATCAGGCTTGCACGATATTTACTCGCCCAGCTCTGGGTGCGATCGCAACGCTCAATGATGTCCGCCATGCGCGTCGGCTTACCCTCGTCAGCAGCCATGGCCTCGATAAAGAGGCGTTGCGGACTGCGCAATCCATAATACAGGTGCGCGTCGACCGCTTCGTAGAACTCAGAGATGGCATCCGCATGGCCAGCCTCGACATCGCACCTTTCAATGACCTGCGAGTTGCGCCGGACGGCAGAGCGCCACATGTAATAGCCCACCAACTGGACCATATAGGGATGCCCCATGCTCTTGTGTGCCGCAAGGTCCGCCGTCTCCGTGTCAACGTAAAGACCAGCGTCTTTGACCGTCTGGATATATGAATCGCGCACCTTGGGCAAAGAAATCGCCCCCAGCGTACGCTGCTGGGCGCGCCGCAAAAACGTCACGCTCGGCTCTTCGAGCAAGTCATCAACCATGCTGGGCAAGCCGGCGAACACTAGCGCAAGGCCGCGCTGGTCGCTATCGGACAAGCCCGTGGCATCCTGGTCTCCGAGCACCTGCTGATAGAGAACGGCAAGAGCCGCCAGCTCCTCGATAGACGCAGATTGAGCCTCGTCAATCGCAAACAGTATGCCCTTGCCTGGACCGAGCTTCTTGAGACGCTCGTTGACCAGCCCTCGCAACGTCTCGCCCTTTGCTCGCGCCGCCTCGACTGACATCCGCCCAAACGACGGACCGAACTCCATTGACGTCACAACGGGTTTATTCGAGCGAAGCGCGTCGGCCAAGCGGTCGCATAAGCCAAGCGACGCGGAATCGGAGACAACCGCCCATCCGCGCTCACTAGCCAAACGCTGCAGCTCCCGCAGGAGAACCGTCTTGCCACAGCCGCGGTTTCCCGTAATGAGCATGAGCCTGCCCGGCGCTCCGGCGCCGTTATCGAGCCCTTCCTCGAAATCTTCGATGACCGACTCGCGACCGATGAGTATCGGAGGCCGCTTGCCTGCCGTTGGCTTAAAGGGATTCGGATTCATGTCGGCCTCCTCGGATTGGCAAACCCTGGTAATAGTTATACCAACTTATACCGAGTTATACCAATAGCATGTGACAAAGGGGTTGTCCCTTTGTCACATGTGGCCGAAAAACTCCGCGTCTGCTGCACGCCAGGGGCGGAAGGTGGCGGGATCGACCTTTACGTGTGCCGCGGCGGGTACGTCGTACCATTTGACCGTGTAACCGGCGCCGTGAGAGCAAAAGACCGAGTCGGGCGTGTTGGGCAGATCGGCCTCGGGCTCATAGGCGGCCGCCTCTATAACGCGCTCGGCATCATGACAGGCCGCATAACCGGCGAACTCCAGGTACAGATGCCCGCGACCGCTCGTGTAGGCAGCCACCTCCAGCGCGTAATCCTGCACCTCGGATGCCGGCACGCGACCCACAAGCTTCGCCCGGTCTCCCGCCATCGCCGGTGGCTCGTACTCGGCACCCATGCGCGTGGCATCCGAGAGCGCCCGGCCCACGCACTCCCCCGGCACCTCAACCTCAAAGTGGTACCACGGCTCCAACAGCACCGCCGCGCCAGCCTCACGCGCCTGCATGAGCCCCTGACGAATCGCGCGGTACGTGGCCTGGCGAAAATCGCCGCCCTCGGTGTGTTTGGCATGCGCACGGCCGCCCGTGAGCGTAATGCGCACATCGGTGATGGGCGAGCCGGTCAGCACGCCCAGGTGATCGCGCTCCATGGCGTTGGTGAGTGCCAGACGCTGCCAGTTAAGATCGAGCTCGTCGGTCGAGGTCACGGTGCCAAACTGCACGCCCGAACCCGCCGGCAACGGCTCCAGACGCAGATGCACCTCGGCATAGTGGCGCAGTGGCTCAAAGTGGCCCACACCCTCGACCGGCTGCGAAATGGTCTCCTTATAGAGAATGCCGCCGGGCTCAAACGCAATCGAAAGACCGAAGCGATCGGCCAGCACCCGCTGCACGACCTCGAGCTGCACGGCGCCCATCAACTGCAAGTGAATCTGCTCGAGATGCGTATTCCAGCTTACGCCGAGCATGGGATCTTCGTCCGCCAGCTCAGTCAACGCCTTGAACACCGCATGGACGTCGTATTCGCCCGGCAGCACCGTATAGGTGAGGACCGGCGCAATGACGGGCGCATCGCCCGCGGGCTCCGCGCCCAGGGCGTCCCCCGGGCGAACGTGCGCAAGACCCGTCACGGCACAAATACCGCCAGCAGCAACTTCTTGGGCAAGCTCATACTTCTCGCCGTTATAGATGCGCACCTGGTCGATCTTTTGCTCCCATGCCTCGGCACCGGAACGTCCGTCAATCATCTGCTTGGCATGCAACGTGCCGCCGGTCACTTTAACCCAAGCCAAACGCTCGCCGTGATCCCCGCGGCTGACACGATAGACGCGCGCGGCAAACTCCGGGAGCCACGCCTGTTCGCGCATCAGCGCGCATATGCCATCCAGCAGCTCGTCCACGCCTTGGTCCTTGAGCGCCGAGCCGGCAAAGCAGGGAAAGAGCTTGCGCTCGGCAACCATGCGCGACAGCGTTGCGACAGAAAGCTCGCCCGCTTCAAAAAACTCCTCGAGCGCCGCCTCGTCCAACGCAGCAGCGTCCTCCTGAACGGCGCCGCCCGCCAGCAGTTCGTTGGCATCCAGGCAGCCCTCGGAAAGACGTTGCCTAAGTTGTGCCAGCAAAACATCGCGGCCGGGATTCTCCAAATCGATTTTGTTGATGAAGATGAACGTCGGGATGTCATAGCGCGCAAGCAGGCGCCATAGGGTTTCGGTGTGCCCTTGCACGCCGTCGTTGGCGCCCACAACCAAAATCGCGTAGTCGAGTGCGCGCAGCGTGCGCTCCGCCTCGGCAGAAAAATCGACATGCCCCGGCGCATCCACGAGCATGACGTGGGTATCGCCATGGTCGAGCACGGCCTGCGACGAGAAGATCGTGATGCCGCGCTCGCGCTCGATCGCGTTAGTGTCCAGATGCGAATCGCCATCGTCCACGCGGCCGCGCTTGCGGATGCGACCCGCATTGAACAGCATGGCCTCGGCCAGCGTGGTCTTGCCAGCATCGACATGCGCCAAGATTCCAACGACCACTTGCTTCGACATGGCTCTCCTCTTATTGCAAGCCCATCGCACGCGACAACGGGCATCCTCGTTCCACACTGGATGATACAATTTACGGGCCGGCGGGCGAAGTGGGCCCTATCCCCCGACCGAGCTCATCGCCCTGCGTTGCCGCGCGGCGATTTTCGTAGGTTCGCGCCTTGCGAAAGCCGGCTTGCAAAACAGTGCAGCGAACGAAAATAGCCCCACCCGGGGCCATTTTCGTTCGCACGAATTATTGATATGAGCCCTCGCTCTTATGCCTCGCGCAGCCAGTCAAACGCAACACGCGGCGTGCCGTCCGACACATACACGACGCCGGCACGCTCGAACCCCGCCTTAATACTCGCACCCTGCATGGGCAGGTTATCCTGATGCGTGTCGATACGCAGGTGGTTGGCGCGCTCCTTGGCAAAGGCAAACATCGCAGCCGCGATGCCGTGCGCGGTGCCATCGGACGCCACACGGTGCAGCACGGCGTACGGAGTGTCGCTGCGCCATTGACCGTCCTCAATTGCGTCATAGCACTCGTCCGGGCCCGGTAAAAAGGCAAACGTCGCCACCACGCGGCCGTCGACTTCGCACACGTAACTGCCACCAGCGGCAATATCGGCAGCCAGTTGCTCGGCCGAAGGCGTGCCCTCGGGCCACTGCGTGGCGTTGCCATGCGCGCGCATAAAGGCGCGGGCCACGTCATAGATAGCCATGACGGCGGGAGTGTCGGTATCGAGGGTTTTTCTGATCATCACGCGGCGACCTCACGTTTATTGGTATCACTTTGATTGAGCAATGATACCAACGTTTTGAGAGGGGCGCGAAGCAGATGGGAAGCAAAAAGCGAGCCGCCTGGTCAAAGGCCAAAAGCGAGTTTTTAGGCGCTGCCACCGGCGGCGATATGAGCGACCTGTTTGCACGCGAGGACGAGCGCCGCGACGCCCTGGACGCCGAGCGCGATGAAGCCTGGCGCTACAAGTCGTGCGAGCGCAAAAACCGTTACGACACGCGTGCCGAGGCCGAGGCAGTTATGGCCGACTGCGAAAACCGCGGACGCCGCGGGCTGGCCTGCTACAAATGCGAATACTGCGGCGGATGGCACCTGACGTCGCACCCTTGGAAATAGGCGCCGCTTCGGCACGGCACTGACGGAGCGGCGCCTATCGCGCGCAAGCTACGGGTGCGGCGGTACCAAAACATCGTAGCGAACGGCCTTGCCCGCAAGTTGATAGCTCGGCTTAACGCCGGCAAGCAGCGGCCCCTTCACCGGTCGCTTGATAACCACCTTGCACGGATGCACCGCAAGCGCAGCTTCGACCAGCGTCCCCTCATCGGCGCACGGCTGTTCCAGATGGTGCAAGAGTTGGAACTTCTTTTTAACCGCCGCGCTCTTGGTGCGCCCGGGAAACATGGGATCCAGATACACCGCGTCGGGAGCGGCGAGCTCGCCCTGCCCGATCAGCTCAGCTGTATGGCGAAGGCCGGCAATGCTGTCCTCGCCCGCATGAAGGCGCATGCGAGCCACGGCAGCCGCAAGCACCTGATCATCCGCCGCGCGATCCAAGGCATCCTTGAGGAGCGCCGCGATCACGCAATCCTGCTCATACAGATCGACGGTAAAGCCCGCGGCCGCCAACAGCAGCGAATCCTCGCCAAAGCCTGCCGTGGCATCAATCGCCCATGGGCTCTCGATGCCTTTTGTGCGCGCAGCCTTTACCAGCAGCTCTTGCTGCAGACGGCCTTGCTTGAGTCGTGGCAGCATGCGGGCAAAATCGGCACGCAGCTCCATCGCGCCGTCGGTGAGCGTGAGGCCCTCGGACTTCCGCACGAGCTCGAGCCCCGCGGCCCGAGCAACAGAAAAGGGATCGACGACGCCCATGGACACTCCTTAACAAGCAAAACGAATACGCGGGGCGCCGTTTATGCCAGCACCCAACCGTCCGCTATTGTCCCACATGCGACATGGCCCACAGCATCGCAATGCAAAGCACCGCCATCAATCCCGTGCACACGGCAGCGATCACAGAATCGCCCATGCGCCTTCCCAACGACCGCGGCTCACGCACTTGCCCTGTTCCGTACATCATGGCTCCTCCTTGAGACCAGCTCCTTGTTACGGCCTCATCATCGCAGCGCCGCACATGGGCTGCCATCGATTTGGCTTACGTCCAGCTTTCCTTTTTGAAAGGTTGGACCGTACAGGCAAGAGACGCTTTCAAACGCATGCATCGTCCCGTTGAACTACAATGTGCTTCACGATATGTGCCGTAACCTGGGCGCGACAGATTCTCCGCGCCCGCATCGAAAGGACCAGCTATGAGCGCTGCTCGCAAGACACTCAAAATCCTTGCCCTGATTTATTTTGTTCTGGGCATCGCCAGCCTCGTCATCGGAATTGCCGGCATTGTTACCGGCAATTTTGGATCCGCTTACGGATCGAACGCCACACTCGCCGCTGTTGTGGTGATTGTTAAGGGCCTCGTCGACCTTGCCGCAGGCGTCGCCGGTATCAAGGGCGCCAACAAGCCTTCGCAGGTAGACGGCGCATTTAAGCTCGGTATCGTTGCCGCGGCAGCCACGCTCCTCCAAGCCGTGCTCACGCTTCCCGCACTCGGCGGCAGCTCCGTCAATATAATCGCCTTTGCCATCGTGGTCTACGACCTGTTCTTTGTTCAGCAGGCACACGCCGTTAAGGCCGAGAACAAGGACCGCCTGTAAGCGCCCGCTTCTCATAACCTCTGTTGCAACCAAGCAACTAAAAAGGGCCGATCGCGCATCTCCGCGGTCGGCCCTTTGCGTTTGCCTAGATAAAACCTACCAAAATAAACCTGTCCCTTTTTTGGCAGGTTAGTGGCGGTACTCGGCGATGATGAAGTCGATGTCGGTTTGAAGGGTGTCCAAATTTGCCAGGCGCTCTTTGTCGGCAGGGCGCGTGCGATAGTAGTACGGCGTCATCTGGAACACCGCCTCGATGTCGGCCTGCGTCTGGAGCGTAATATTCGCAGATACCCGGTGCGTTCCGACTAACTCGAGCTCGGTTGTCTTCGGCAGCTTCTCATCGTTAAGGTACGGCGTGTCGTAGAGCACCTCCTTGAGCCCAAACAGATGGCGTGCACCTGGCACGACGGTGTAGAGCGAGCCCTCGGGCGCCAGCACGCGAGAAAACTCACGCTCGTTAAAGGGAGCAAAGAGTTCGGTCACCATATCGAAGGCGCCATCGGCCACGGGGATGTCCTTCATGTTGGCCACGAAATAGGTCGCATCGCCGCGCTTGGCGGCCAGGCGCACCATCTCTTTGCCCAGGTCGAAACCGTAAGCATCCACGCCCGGCACCGCGCCCATGGCGCTGGTGTAGTAGCCCTCACCGCAGCAAATATCGAGCAGCGTCATGGGGCCTTTCGTAGACGCGGCGCGCTCAGACACCTGCTTGCGCACCTGCTCAACCATCGCATCGCGCAACGGCGCGTAGTATCCACGGTTCAGAAAGTCACGACGACTGCGTGCCTGCGACTTGGGATCGCCCATGGAGTCGCCGCTCTTGGACGAGCGCAATAGATATAGATAGCCCTCGCGCGCACGGTCAAACCGGTGTCCGCCCGCGCATGCAGCACCGCGTTCGTCATCCACCAGCGGCTCATGGCAAACGGGACACAACAACATGGCAACTCCTTAGCGCGAACAACACAACGCCCACCATTGTCGCACGCCTTCCCCGCCTAGTCATTGGGGACGTTCTTGAATGAGTAATCGTTTTAGAACGTCCCCAATGACTAGGCGATTAGGAGTATCATCGTCTGCGCAAATAAGCACAAAAGAGCATGTTAGAGATTGAGAGCGTATGGCTGACACCGTATCTAAGCACATTGACATGACCACCGGATCGCTGTGGCGCAATGTTCCCCTGTTCGCCTTCCCTGTGGCCGCCACGAGCATCTTGGAGCAACTGTCGAACCTCATCGCCACGGTCATCATCGGTAACTTCTCGGGCGACCAGGGAACCCTCGCCATGGCGGCGGTCGGCTCCAATGTTCCGCTTACCAGTCTTATGCTCAACCTGTTTATTGGCATGTCGCTTGGCTCCAACGTGGTTATCGCCAACGCTATCGGCCGCAACGATCAGAACATGGTCAAACGCGCCGTCCATACCTCGATTTTAATGGCGCTCGTGGGCTTTGTCGTCATCGCGCTGGGCGAGATCTTTGCTGAGCCCATGCTCGCCGCGCTCAACGTTCCCGCCGAGACCATGCCGCTCGCTTCGCTCTACCTACGCGTCTTTTTGCTCAGCATGCCCTCGATTTTGCTCTACAACTTTGAGGCCGCGATCTTCCGCTCCGTCGGCATCACCCGCATGCCGCTGCAGGCGCTTGCCGTGTCCACCGTCCTCAACATTGGCCTGGACCTCATCTTTGTCCCCATACTCCACTGGGGCGTCGCGGGCGTCGCCATCGCCACCGCCATCGCCTACACCGTCAGCGCCGCCACGCTCTTTATCCGTCTGCTCAAGACCGACTCCGTCGTCCGCGTCACCCCACGCGATCTGGCTATCGACCCCGTCGCCCTCAAGCGCATCGTCAAGATCGGCCTGCCCGCCGGCATCCAAAGCGCCGTCTTTGCCGTCGCCAACATCATCATCCAGTCCGCCATCAACAGCCTGGGCACCGAGGTCATGGCGGCATCGAGCGCCGCCATGAGCTTGGAGTACGTATGCTACAACCTGCTCAACAGCTTTAGCCAGGCCTGCACCACCTTTGTGGGACAAAACCACGGCGCCCGCCAGATCGACCGCTGCACCAAAACGCTCAAGGTCTGCCTGGTCGAAGGCGGTATCGTTGCACTCACCACGATTATCGTCATTGTCGGTCTGGGGCGCGAGATCCTATCGCTGTTCAACAGCGACCCCAACATCGTCTCGATCGGCTATATCCGCGTATGTTCGATCTTCCCGGCGTACGCCTTTAGCATGTTCTACGAAAACATGTCAGGCTACCTGCGCGGCTTTGGCATCTCGCTCACGCCCGCCCTCATCACCATGATCTGCGTCTGCGGCATCCGCTTCTATTGGGTTTTCTGCGTGTTCCCGCACTTCCGCACCTTTGCGAACATCATGATGGTCTACCCCATCAGCCTGGGCACCACGGCGTTCTTTATGGTCGTGGCGGTACTACTCTGCCACCCGGCACGCACCTATCGCGCCACCCAAGCCAAAGCGACAGCCCGCTAAACACCACACTCAACGCCACACCAGCCATTAATTGACAATATGCGAGCTCATATAGTCGATAAAGCGCCTCGTGGCGATGGGCATGGTGTCCCAGCTGCGCCAGGCGGCCACCACGTCGCGCGAGGGGGCATGCACGATGGGACGTACGCGAATATCGGCCCGCATGCCCTCAACGGTACGACGGTAGAGCATGCTCACGCCCAGGCCCTCCTCCACCATCGCCATAATGGTGTAGTCGTCGGTGACCTCGCTCGTCACGTGCGGCGACAGCCCATGCGCCGCGAATGCATCGAGCACCAGGCTCTGTTCGCCCTCATCCAGCAGCACAAACGGCTCGGACGCCAGGTCGGCGAGCGTCACCTTTTCCTTTGCCGCCAGCGGATGCGCGGCCGGCAACAATGCCACCAACTCGTCGTGATAGATCACGCGCTTCTCGAGCCCAGCGGTAAATCCGCGCGCCGTAAAGCAAAAGTCAACCACGCCATCGTGCACCCACTGGGCGTTGCGCGTGTAATCGCCCTGTTTGAGGGTGAAGCGTACGCCCGGGTGCAGCGCACCAAAGTCGCGGATCACACGCGGCAGCACGGTACGACTCACGTTAGTAAACGTCGCAATGCGAATATCGGTCGACGAAAGCCCCAGCAGCTCCTGGCGCTTGCCCTCGAGCTCGGCCTCGGCGGTCACGATTTGGCGCAGATACGGCAGATATTGTTTACCGTCTCGCGTAAGCGAAACGCCCTGCTTTCCGCGCTCGATAAGCGTGGTACCCAGCTCGCGCTCGAGCGCCTTAACGGCCTGACTCACCGCACTTTGCGTATAGCCCAGCTCGTCCGCCGCGCCCTTAAGACTGCCGCGATCGACCACCATACAAACAATCTGATACCGCGATGCCATCGTGCCTCCACATCAATGCAGCCGTAAAACGTTTTGTCAGCGCTTTTCGCGCCTACTTTAGCATTTCTTAATCATACTGAAGATACATTCGCTTTACTACATCCAAATCTGGGAGCAGAATCCTTTTTACGAAACCGTTCTGTAACAAAAGGAGTCCCATGGATCGCAAAAAAGCAATCGCGCTCTCATTTTCCGTTCCCGTCGCATGGGGCTTTTCGTACCCCCTTATGAAGATCGGCATGGACAGCATGAACGCCACGAGCATCGTCGCGCTACGCTGCATCATCGCCTTTGTGGCCTGCCTGCTGCTCTTCCACAAGCGCGCGTTGCGCATCAACCGCGACCTTATGGTCCGTGCCGCCATCATCGGCGCCATTATGGCAACCGAGCTCACCTGCATGTGCCTGGGCTCCAGCCTCACCTCCGCCTCCACCGCCGGCTTTTTGCAGAGCCTGACGGTCGTGATCGTGCCGTTTGCCAACGCCGCCCTGCTGCGTCGCGCCCCCGAGCGCAAAGTGCTCGTCGGCACCGCCATCGTCACCTGCGGTATGTTGCTGCTCTCGGGCGCAGACTTCACCAGCCTGAACCCGGGCGCACTCATCATGCTGCTCTCCGCCTTTGTCTATGCCGGACACATCATTGTCGCCAAGCGCTTTGTCGAAGAAGTCGATCCGCTTGCTCTGGGCGTTTGGCAGCTGGGCTTTGGCGGCCTGTTCTCGGGCATTGCCGCATGCGTCTTTGGCGGCTTCACGCTTCCCAGCACGCCCAGCGAGATCATGGTCGTCGTCGCGCTCGCACTCATCTGCTCTGCCTACGGCTTTATCACCCAGACGCTCGTGCAGCCCCACGTGCCCGCCGAGACCACTGGCTTCGCTTTCTCGCTCGAGCCGGTCTGCTCCGCCGTCTTTTCGTTCTTCTTGGTTGGCGAGGTCCTGAGCCCCATCGCCTTCTTTGGCGCCGCCCTCATCCTCACCGGCGTCATGGTGGCAACCGTCGAGCTTCCGCGCCTCCGCGCACATGGACAGGCTCGCATGGCAGGAGCGCCCGAGCACGTCTCGTAGACCCCACTCTTCATACAGCCGCGGCATAAAGGCAACCGATGCGCCTTTACAATAGATGCCAATAGAGCATCTGGCATAAAGGAGCCCCATGGACAGCGCAACTCGCGACCGCAACATAGCAACTTGGTTGGGCGATGCGCCGCAGGCGGTACGTGATACTACGAACCGGCTGCTCGAGCGCATCGCCCTTTTGCGTGCCGAGCAGACCATCTACCCGGCACAAGACGACATCCTCAATGCCCTCGCCTACACGCCAGCCGACCAGGTCAAGGTTGTCATCTTGGGTCAGGACCCCTATCACGGACCCAACCAGGCAATGGGGCTGTCGTTCTCGGTCCCCGCGACGCAAACCAAGTTGCCGCCGAGCCTGCGCAACATTTATAAGGAGCTCAAAGCCGATCTGGATTGCCCCATTCCCGCCACGGGAGACCTAACCCCATGGGCACTGCAGGGCGTCCTGCTCCTCAACACTACGCTCACCGTGTGCGAGCATGCCGCCAACTCGCACGCCAAACTGGGCTGGAGCACCCTGACCGACTACGTTATCGAACGCTGCTGTCAGCTGCCCCAACCGGTAGTCTTTTTGGCATGGGGCCGCTTTGCCCAGCAGATGGTCGAAGGCAAGCTCGACACGACCGGCGCGGGCAAGGCAACCGACAAGTTCTGCCTGGCCTCTACGCATCCCTCGCCGCTTTCAGCCAACCGTGCCACGGCAGAACTCCCCGCCTTTATGGGGTCGCGCCCCTTCTCGACAGCCAATCGGCTACTCGAACAGCACGGCTCGACCCCCGTCAACTGGACTTGCCTCGGCTAAAAATCGATACATCAAAAACGCGCCCGACGGCTTTCCATCGGGCGCGTTTCCTATTCGGGCCAAATAAATTGCGTGCGGCCGGCCTCGCCGCCATCGATCAACAGGCTCTGCCCGGTCATAAACCGGTTGGTCACGCCCACAAAGTAGATCCACTCGGCAATCTCTTGGGCGGTGGCCCAGCGCTTAAGCGGCGTGAGCTCCATAATCTGATTCCACAGGCGCTCGTCTTCCATCACGCAACGGTTGAGCGGCGTGATAACGCCGCCCGGGTCCACACTGTTGGCGATGGCCTGCGGTGCCAGGCGGTTTGCAAGGTTCTTGGTGTAGGCGATAACGCCGCCCTTGCTGGCGGCATAGGCGGGAAACTCCGATCCCGTATGCCCACTCGCCGACCCCACGTTGACCACGGATTTGATAGCCGGCGCCGGCTTGGCGACAAGCCCCTCCCCCACAAAAGCGTAGCGCTCGGTCACGTTGATGGTGCCACACAGGTTGGCGGCGATATCGTCGGCCGAATCCTGCGTACCGGCAACGTTCACGATCACTTGGGGTTCAAGGTCGCCTGGAAACGAGCCCGGTTCGCGGACATCAACGATCAGATGGCGGTAGCGCTCGTGTTCGATTGCCGCCGGCAGCAGATCAAAGCCCACGACCTCGTGGCCCTCGTCCAAAAAGCGCTGCACGCATGCGGCTCCGATACCGCCCGAAGCACCCGTGATCAAAACTCGCATACTTGCTCCTTAGGCGGTTGCGTGGCGCTCGAGGTACTCGGAACCCACATTCTCGCGCTCCCAGCCGCGCACGACCCTGTAGCCCACGGGGCTCAGGAAGACCTCGCACAGCAGCTCGGCGACGGCACCCGTCAGCGAGCACATAAGAACCTGCACCCAGGTCCAGCCAAAGAACGTGTGACTCACCACAATGGCAAAGACCAAGTTGTCGATAAACTGGCCAACGCCCGTGGACACATAGGAGCGGAAGGCAAAGCTCGCAAAGTTATTCTTTTTGAGCATACGGCCAAGCGACTGGTTGAGCGTGGAGTTAACCACGGCAGAAACGAGCATTGCCAGCGAAGAGCCCAGCACCACGTACCAGGTGCCGCCAATGGTGGCGTTAAGGGCAGTGTTGACCTCGATCATGCCCGTGTCGTAGTAGGCGCCCCACATGCCGGGCGTGAGCGAGCATGCCCAAAAGCACAGGCTCACGGCCAGGTTGACCAGCAGCGCGAGGATAGAGATTTTGATGGATGCCTTGGCGCCAAAGCGCTTGCAAATCATGTCCTGGCACAAAAACGAAACCCAGCTCACCACAAAGCCGCAATCGAGTGCCAGATACGGCAGGCTGATGAGTTCTTTGTTGGCCAGCAGGTTCATCATGATGACGCTCACGAAAAACAGCGAAACCGTTGCCGCGGGAATGCTCCGCAACAGGACCTTGTAGTCCTCCATGACCTTCTTGATCATTATGTACTCCTTTGGTTTTAGGTTTAACGAGCAGGATATCGGACCCGAACTGCTCGGACGGCCCGGTCTTGAGACGACGGTGGGTATGATAGCCGCTCACACGGCATCAGGCAAGCAAACGGCGCGGCAGCCCCGCAGGACCACCGCGCCGATGCGTTAAAAGGCTACGTTGCCAAACTCCGACAGGATAAGGTCGGGGTTGTGGTCGGTTGCCCAATCCACGTTCCACGGGCTCGTGAACAGCAGCAGCTTGCCGCCGCGCATATCCTCGACGCGCAGGGTGTCGCGCGTGAGCGAAAGGCCCGGGATATCGATGGTATCGGGGTCATTCTGGATCCAGCGGATGTCTGTATAGGGCAGCGGCTGGCGACGAACCTCAACACGATACTCGGCCTTGAGACGGCGCTCGAGTACCTCAAACTGCAACACGCCGACCACGCCCACAATAACGCTCTCCATGCCGGCACCCAGCTCGCGGAAGATCTGGATAGCACCCTCCTGGGCAAGCTCCTCCATGCCCTTGACGAACTGCTTGCGCTTGAGCGTGTCGACCTGCGTAATGCGAGCGAACATCTCGGGGGCAAACGTCGGGATCTGCGGATACTGCACGTGGCGCTTGCCGGAGCACACGGTGTCGCCGATGCTAAAGATACCCGGATCGAACAGGCCCACGATATCGCCCGCGTACGCCTCGTCCACGATGGCACGGTCATCGGCCATCATCGACGTGCCCGTGGCAAGCTTGAGCTTGCGGTTGCCCTGCACGTGGAAGGCGTCCATGCCGCGCTCGAACTTGCCCGAGCAAATACGCACAAAGGCGATGCGGTCGCGGTGGTTCTTGTCCATATTGGCCTGGATCTTAAACACAAAGCCGCTAAAGTCGTCGCGGCAGGGATCGACAGGCTCGCTGGTGAGCGTATCGGTATAGGCGCGCGGCGTCGGGGCCAGACGCAGGAACTCCTTAAGGAAGGGCTCCACGCCAAAGTTGGTGAGCGCCGAGCCAAAGAACGCCGGGCTCAGCTTGCCGCAGGCCACGGCATCCAAGTCGAGCTCGTCGCCGGCGCCATCGAGCAGCTCGATGTCGTCCATCAGGTTCTTATGGTTCTCCTCGCCGATGAGCTCATCCATGGCGGGGTCGCCCAGCTCGGCCTCGACCTCGGCGACCTTTTTGGTGGCGTTGGCGTGGCCGTCGCCCTCAAAGGCGATAACGCGACGAGTCTGACGATCGAACACGCCGCGGAAGTTGCGGCCGCTGCCGATCGGCCAGTTCATGGGATACGTATTGATACCCAGGACGTTCTCGATCTCTTCCATGAGCTCAAACGGATCGCGAGCCTCGTGGTCGAGCTTGTTCACAAAGGTGAAGATGGGAATGTGGCGCAGCGTACAGACCTTAAAGAGTTTTTTGGTCTGGGCCTCGACGCCCTTGGCGCCGTCGATGACCATGACCGCAGCATCGGCGGCCATAAGGGTACGGTAGGTATCCTCCGAGAAGTCCTGGTGGCCGGGGGTATCGAGGATGTTGACGCAGGCGCCGTTATAGGTGAACTGCAGTACCGAGGAGGTAACGGAGATACCGCGCTCCTTCTCGATGTCCATCCAGTCCGAGACGGCATGCTTGGCCGAGCTTTTGCCCTTGACCGAGCCGGCGGTCTGGATGCTGCCGGTATAGAGCAGCAGCTTCTCGGTAAGCGTGGTCTTACCGGCGTCCGGGTGGCTGATGATCGCGAATGTGCGGCGCGACGAGATTTCATCCGACAGGCTTGCCATGCGGATCCTTTCTTGCGTTGAGTGCATTACGTCGTTGTAACCGCACTATTGTAGCCGCGAAATCCCGCCATAGGGCGCCTATCAGGACAAATTCATCAGTTGGGGCATGGGGTAGCAGTCGATGGCGGCACTCCGCAGCAGTTTGTCTCGATCTGTAACATCTAGACGGTTTTTGAACCTCTACCTGTTACAGATTAAGACAAACAGGGGGCGTCCCAGAAAGATCTCGATCTGTAACATCTAGCAGCCAAAAACTTCTCCAGTTGTTACAGATTGAGACAACCAAATGGGGTCCGCTAGCAAAATCTCAATCTGTAACAGGTAGCCGTCCAAACCGGTTCCAGATGTTACAGATTGAGATGAATGAACGAGCGGACAATCCCTATTTACCTCTTGCATAGCTGTGCATAGTGTATATATACTGTGCTTACCGGTTATATACACGTGTAGCCCATCAGCTAAGGAGCCGCTGTGGACATTATCCTATCCAATTCGAGCGACAAGCCCATCTACGAGCAAATAGCTTCGCAAGTCAAAGCTCAGATTCTATCGGGCACGCTCGCTGCGGGAGCCAAACTCCCCAGCATCCGTGCACTCGCGAGCGATCTTGGCGTGAGCGTCATCACCACCAAGCGCGCCTACGCCGACCTGGAGCAGCTCGGGTTTATCTGCACCGTGCAAGGCAAGGGCTGTTTTGTCGCCGACGGCAACCAAGAGCTCTTGCGTGAAAACCAGCTCTGCCATATCGAAGAGCTGCTCGCGAAAGCGGCAAGCCAAGCCGAGGCCCTGGGCGTCACGCGCGACAAGCTGCACGAGATGCTCGACCTGGTAGCCCCCGAAACCATGCAGTAGCCATCTGCAAGAAAGGCTATACCATGCAAAACCTTTTAGAACTCAAAGGCATCTCACGCCATGTGAGTGACCGTTTTTCGCTGCGCGACGTCACGCTTGCCGTGGAGCCTGGCCAGATCGTCGGCTTTGTGGGTGCCAACGGTGCCGGCAAAACAACGACGATTCGAGCCGCGCTTGGGCTTATCAAACTCGATGCCGGCGAGGTACACCTGTTTGAGCAGCACTGTGGCGCCGACGCACCCGGTGAGGCGCAGCGCTGCCTGCGTTCCCACATCGGTCTTGTCCTGGACACGTGCCCCTTCCCCTCCACGCTCAAGGTGGGCCAGATCGAGTCGCTCGTAGGCCCAGCGTACCCCACGTGGGACCGCGAAACGTTCGCCCGATTCATCAACCGATTTGGCCTCGATCCCAAGACAAAGGTCAAGGACCTCTCCCGCGGCATGGGCATGAAACTGCAGCTTGCCTGTGCACTCAGCCACAATGCCAAACTGCTCGTTTTGGACGAAGCCACCGCGGGCCTCGATCCCATGGCACGCGAGGAACTGCTCGATGAGCTGCTTGCTTTTGTCGCCGACGGCCAGCACAGCGTGCTGCTCTCGAGCCACATTACGTCCGACCTCGATCGCGCCGCCGACCGCGTCATCTGCATCGATAACGGCTCGATTGTGTTTGACCTGCCGCGCGAGGACATTACCGACCGAGCCGGCATCGCCCACTGCACCCAAGCGCAGGCCGCCGAGCTTATGGCTTGCGTCGAAGGTGCCCATGCCGCCCGCCACGCCTACAGCGTGGACGTGCTCGTGCCCAACCGTCGCGAAACGCTCGAGGCCTTTCCCGAGATTCCCTGCGATCGGGCAACCATTGACGACTATCTTCGCCTCACGCTGAAAGGGGCTTCGAAATGAAACGCGCCTTTATGTCCGAGCTCGCCATCGCTCGCACGCTCATCCCGAGCATTGCGGGCGTCGGCCTGTTCATCTTCGTCGTGCTAACCCTTGCCAACGCATCGGACGGCGATTCCGGTATGAGCGCCGGCGCCTGCGCGGTCAGCGCCATGTCGCCCATCATAATCATGAACTCACTGGCTGGCTACGATAACCAAAACGGCTGGGAGCGCTATCGGGCAACGCTGCCCTTCTCGCGCAAAGACATTATTTGTGCACGCTACCTGAGCATCATTGTCTTCTCGGCTGTCATGGCGTGCGCCGCCGCGCTTCTGAGCATCGTCTCCATCCCGCTATTCAACAGCGTGGGCATCCCCTCGACGGGACAGACGGTCTTTGAGATCGCTATAGCCTCGGCAGCATCGATGCTCATCTCCCTCATGATGGTGTTTTTGGCACAGCCGCTGTTCTTCCGATTTGGACACATGGAGGCGCTGCGCCTATCCGTCGGCCTGTTTGCCCTGCTCTGGTGCCTTGCCATTGCCACGTTGAGCTCCTCCAACCCCATCAGCAACTGGCTCATGTCGATTGCCGGAACGAATCCCGATCCCGCCGTCCTTGGCTGTCTGTGTGCAGGAATTGCAGTACTGGCGCTCGCACTATGTGCAATCAGCTGCGCTGTCAGCACCAAGGTTTATCGAGTACGCGATCTGTAATCGACAGCCAAAGGGCTTGGGCTGCGCGCCACCTCATTTACTAGATAAGACGAAGCAGCAACAACGTCGCTACCGCCCTTCACGGCATGCCGTTTAGCTCTTGGCAACCAAAGAAAGACCGACGGCATATTGAAGGTGAATGGTTTTCCGCGAAGTGAACGAGTAAAATCAGCGCCCCGTATCATCGACATTTTTAAGGACTTAATTCCTGCGGTTTTTGCCTAAAAATCCTGCGGTTTTATTCGAAAAAAGTGTGCATGCTCCAGGGGTCCATATTTACTCGTTCACTTCTCGGAAAAACATTCACCTTCAATTCGAGCCTTCACCAAATGGCTCCCCGGAACATAACCCCCGTCTCGCCGCGGCCATATCAAACCTTCATGGAGGGGCGGTATCCTCATGTCCATAAAACTCGCAGGATAAACCCATTATCCAAGGAGGCACCGCACCCGTGTCGTGGGTTGTCGCAGCATTTGCGTCAGCATTCTTTGCCGGCATCACATCCATCTTGGCCAAATGCGGCATCAAGCAGACCGACTCCGATGTCGCGACGGCCATTCGCACCTGCGTGGTGCTCGTTTTCGCCTGGGCAATGGCGGGCATTTCTGGATCCATTGGAACCATTGGCAGCATCGAACCCAGATCCTGGCTCTTTCTCGTCCTCTCGGGACTCGCTACCGGTGCTTCGTGGATCTGTTACTTTAAGGCGTTGAGCATCGGAAATGTCAATAAGGTCGTACCGGTCGACAAGATGAGCACCGTGCTCGCCGCGCTGGTCGCCATCGCGCTTTTTGACGAGACGAGCAACCTTGCGGTTAAGCTCGTGGGAACCGCTGTCATCACCCTCGGCACGTTTTTAATGATCGAGAAGAAGCAGTCCGCCGAACCCGAGCAGCAGCAAGACCGAACCTGGCTCGCTTACGCCTTCGGCGCCGCCGTGTTCGCGGCACTCACCTCCGTCCTCGCCAAGATCGGCATCGAAGGCGTCGAGTCAAACCTGGCCACGGCAATCCGCACCTGCGTGGTACTGGTTATGGCATGGGCAATCGTGGCAGCCAAGGGAAAACTGGAGCAGGTCGCGCACGTTGACCGGCGCGAACTCACATTTCTCGCAACATCGGGCATCGCGACTGGAGCATCGTGGCTGCTCTATTACTATGCCATCGCTGCAGGCCAGGTGAGTGTCGTGGTGCAGATCGACAAACTATCGATTGTCGTATCGGTGCTATTTGCGCGCCTGGCATTCAACGAAAAACTCTCCCGCCGCAGCGCCATCGGTCTCGTCCTCATCGTACTGGGCACCGCCGCGCTTGCAATTTGGAAGTAGCGCCGATACCGAACGAAATCCAGTCCACCCGCAAATCCGTGACACAGCGCCCGCACCGGACTTGAGATGTTTGTACTGACCGCGCGCTGCCGTGCTACTTGCGCAGCGGCTTGGGCAGCGGGATGCCGGCGGCGATGACGGCCGCGATGATCATGCAGACGATGCCCTTGAGCGGGAAGCACATGAGCAACAAGCCCACGACCATAACGGGTTGGCGCATGACGGCGCCCATCGTCGATGCCGTGCAGACGGCGACGCAAAAGACCGGATCTGCGCCGGTGAGGATGGCAAGGCCATAGCCCAGGCTTACGCCCGAGAAGATAACCGGGAAGAAGTGGCCGCCGCGCCAACCAAGGTTGATGAGGGCGGGCGTCAACATGGCCTTAACAAGACCGGTCGCGATAAGCACGCCGGCGGGAATGGTGAGGTAGGTCTCCATAAGTACATCGGCCTGGGTCTCGCCGGCAAACATGGTGTAGGGCAAGACCGTGCCGCAGATGGCGAGCGCCAGACCAGCCAGCATGGCCTTGACGACAGGACGCTCCCCTATTGCATGGGACAGCGCCTCGCTCGCGTGCTCCGAGACAAAGTACAGCCAGCCGCAAATTGTTCCGATCAGCGACAGAGGGATGAGCCAGGTAAGCTCCAGGTTGCCCACCTCGGCGGACTCGAACCTGGGCATGCCCATGCCGCCGCCCATAAGCTGGCCGAGCAGCAGATAGGTGCCCAGGCCGCCGGCAATCGCAATACCGTAGACCACAGTCTTCTGTGCCTTGGGCAGCTTGATGGTGATCTCGCCGGACGCGGACTCATCGTCATTAGCACCCTGGCCGTCGGCGCTACCGGCGAGCGGCGCCACAAAGCCAAAGACGGGCGCGGTAAAGAGCGCCGTCAGCGCGGCCTGGGTGCCCAACAGCGTGAGCTCCCTGAACTCGGCGCCAAAGCGGCGCATGCGATCGCCGACCCAGCTGCACAGACCCGCGATGACGCCGGTCAGGCCGGCCTCCGGTCCAATGCTGCCGCCAAACAGCAGCGGCAGCAATGCCGCGAGCGAAAGCTTGCCCAGGTTGTCGTACGGGTAGCGCCCGTCTTGCTTTACCTTAGCCATCACCTGGTTGAGGTCATCGGTCTTGGTGCCTGTCATCTTTTCGTACAGACCGATTAACAGGCCGCCCAGCAGGCAGACAAAAAACGGGTACGGCAAAAAGCCAAACGGGCCGCTGGCAAGCTCGGGCGAAGAGACGCCCAGCGCGTGCGGAATCTCGGTCCATAGATAGTCGATACCGTGCTCCATCGCAAAAAAGAACAGCCAGACCGCGGCACCTGCGAACGCACCGGTCACGGCAACGCTAGCTAAAAACAGCGCGCGGTTTGTGGGTTTGGCAAGGTTGTCCATCGGGACCTCCCGCAGTCAAAGTCGACATAGATACGTTTTATTGTAGAGCGAGCGTTGCCCGAACGAGCCAACCATCCACGCCGCGAACGGCACCATTGGGAGCCATAGTGGGGCAGGCTCAAAGCTTATCCGTTGATAATCGAGGCAATCTCGCGCAAATCGTCGGCAAAGTAGATGCCGTGCTGACGCCTTGGGCTCGAAAGCCCTTTATCAATCATGTGCCCGAGCAGCGCCTTGAGGTCGTTGTAGTAACCGTCCAGGTTATACAGGATGCACGGAGCACTCAGGTGCCCCAACGACACCGCGGACATGACCTCGGCAATCTCCTCGAGCGTGCCCGTGCCACCGGGAAAGGCAATGAACGCATCGCCGAGCTCAATCATCTTGGCCTTGCGCTCGGCCATATCGCTCGTCACGATAAGGTCGTCGATACCGTCATGTTGAAACTCGGCCTCGATAAAAAAGCTCGGCTCAACACCCGTCACGTGTCCACCCGCCTCGAGTACGCCATCGGCGAGCGCACCCATCAGGCCCGATTTGGACCCGCCGTATACCAGCGCGTGCCCGTTGGCGCCAATCCAGTTGCCCAGCTCCTGCACCGCGGGCAGAAACGCCGGGTCATTGCCAGTGTTGGCACCCAGGTACACGGTGATGTTCATATTTGCCCCCTGTTGTGGCGCGCGACGTTCGTCTTAGCGCTGGCGTCGACGATACTCGCGCACGCGACGCGAAAGATCGGCAAGCTCGTCGCGATCGAGCTCTTCCAAATGCTCCAGATCGTCCATAAAGCGCGCCATGGTGTCCTTTTGGCGCAGCTTGATGAGCGTATTGCAGTAGTTCACCGCCACACCCGTGAGCATGGCAATGTAGAAGATGCTGATGACGCTCAGGACGACGGTAATAGCACGGGCGACCGGCGTTTCGGCCGGGATATCGCCAAAGCCGATGGTCGAGACGGTCTCAAAGCTAAACCAGAGGCCATCGCCAAACGTGAGGGTCGTGGGCTCGGACAGCCAGACAGCCGTCGAGCACAGCAGATAGAAGATGAGGAACAGGCCCGTGATACGCACGAAACCGGCCTGGCGCAAAACATCAGCAAGCGTCCTGAGCTTTTTCATCGCGACCCCTTTTCTCAGACGTCCAATCACATTCGCTCGGTATTGTCCCACGCCTCTCCCGCAAACGAAACTAGTCATTGGGGACGTTCTTAAATGACTAGTCAAACAAGAACGTCCCCAATGACTAGTCGTTTAAGAACGTCCCCAATGACTACCAGCTGCCGCCTGGGCAGGCTGGGCTGGTATCCTTATGCGGTAATGTCTCGATTCGTTAGGATTGCATGTGAGAGCTGCCACTGTCCTTCGTTCAGTTATATGTCGCGCCCTGGCCATTGTGCTCGCCGCGCTTGCCGTGCTGAGTTCTATCGCGCCTGTCCAGGCTTTTGCCGCTGACTCTAGCCAGCCAGTCAAGACGGTCCGCGTTGGTTGGCTCGTCAACAACGAGGGCTTCCAGGACGGCACCCCCGGCGAGCGTCTATCGGGATGGGGTTACGAGTACCTCCAGACCCTGTCGTACTACACGCCCGGCTGGCGGTACGAATACGTCTCCGGCACCTTCACCGAGCTTATGGACATGCTCGAGGCAGGCGAAATCGACCTCATGCCCAACATCTCCTACTCCGAGGAACGCACCCAAAAGCTGCTCTTTTCCTCGAACCCCGAGGGCACCGAGCGCTACTACATCTACGCCAAGCCCGATCGCGACGACCTGGCCAAGGGTGACCTCCAAGCGCTCCAGGGCCTTACCATCGGTTGCAACTCCGGTGTTATGCAAACCTTCGTTGGCCAGCAGTGGCTCGCCAACGAAGGAATCACCTGCACATACAGGGAGTATGACGGAGGCTCCATGCTCTTTGACGCACTCGCAAACGACGAAGTCGACGCCGTCATCATGAACGACACCATCTCGTCGCCCGATGCGTCGCCCATGTTCTACGTTGGCTCGAGTGACTACTATTTTGCCGTCCCCAAAAGCCGCCCCGACCTGATGAACGATATCAATGCCGCCATGACGGCAATCGCCCGCGTCAACCCACGTTATAACGACGAGGTCAAGGCGAATTACTCGGCCCAAAACAGCGGCTCATCATCGCTCACCGGCCCCGAGCGCTCCTGGCTCAAAGCAAACGACAACACCATCACGATCGGCTATCTTAAAAACAAACTCCCCTACTGCACGCAAAAATGAACTGCCTCCCATTTCTTGGACATGAGAAATGGGAGGCTTTTTATGCGTGTCGACTTGAGGGTGAAGCACGACATCGAG
>USAJ01000008.1 GCA_900552685.1 uncultured Collinsella sp. | reverse complement strand
ACATGTCCGACCCGGACGCCTACGCACAGTACGACTGGTCGCTCTACGGCACCGTCATCAACTGCGGCGCCTACACGGCCGTGGATAAAGCGGAGACCCCCGAGGGCCGCGTGACCGCCTGGAAGGCCAACGCAACCGGCCCGGCGCTTCTCGCCCGCACCTGCGCCGAGCACGGCATCACCCTGGTCCACGTGTCCTCCGACTACGTCTTCGACGGCACGGCCGAGGTCCACACCGAGGACGAGCCCCTCAGCCCGCTGTCCGTCTACGGACAGACCAAGGCCGCCGGCGACATCGCCGTGGCGGGGTGCCCCCGCCACTACATCATGCGCAGCTCCTGGGTCATCGGCGAGGGGCACAACTTCGTGAAGACCATGAAGGGACTCTCCGACCGCGTCGCCGACCCCGAGGACGGCCTTGCGCAGGTCACCGTCGTGGACGACCAGCTGGGCCGCCTGACCTTCACGCGCGACATGGCTGCCGCCATCTTCCACGTGCTGGGGACGCACGCCCCCTACGGCACCTACGACTGCACGGGCTCCGGCGCCGTGAGGTCCTGGGCCGATATCGCCCGCGCCGTCTTCGAGGCCGCCAACGGCAACGGGGAGAGGGTCGTGCCGGTATCGACCGCCGACTACTACGCCGGCGCCGAGGGTCCCATCGCCCCGCGCCCGGTCCACTCCGCGCTCGACCTGTCCAGGCTCGAGTCGGTCGGTTTCCGCATGCCCGATTGGGAGGAGGAGCTGGGGGAGTACCTCACAAAGCTTTAATATAAATTGTAGCGGCGGGAGGCGATGGCATGATTGATGGATACTCTTTTGAAGATTGGATGCACTACGGTAAACGAGGGAAGCGCGAGTATTCCTGTTTTCGTTTTTACAGTGTAGGGCTCAATAGAGGTATGCCTCTAGTGATTCTGGACGTCGTAAAGAAAATGGGCTTCGGTGGACTATTTGCTGGGGCGGCTTCTCTTCTTGCAGAAAAGCTACTAACTGATGGAAAACTTCCTTGGATCCTTGATTACCTTGGATCTTATGTGACTAAAGAATTATTTACATTTTTGCTTGTCGTAATTTGTTTGGTTGTAGCATGGATTGCCGTGCGTTCAATTAGGCAGGGCTTTCGCTATGTGAGTGTGCTCGATAAACTTCAGAGTCTTAACTACCAAGTTGAGAATCAGACTCAAAATCCTGATGTTAATTTAGGTGAATTGGCAACTATCTGCTGTGATGGTGTCGCCTCCTGTTTTTCAATTTTTCGCCCAAAGGCCGGAATAGGCTGCGCTATTAGGCTTGCGCGTCCCGGAAAGTCGGATCATGAAGTTGGCTACGCAACGGTGGCTAGGGGAGGGACATTGAATGGGACGAGATTTCAACATACCCGGCCACTTTCAATGGATAGCAAACTCGTGATTATGCTGCACGACAAAGAGCTGTCAAATGATATCGTCATGCTTTGCCCCGATGTTGAAAAAGCCAGAGACTGTGGGCAGTTGGATAACGACGTCAATTCCAAGCATTTCGGATCCGATGATCGTTGCATGATGATTTCTAGACTTGTTGCGCGGGACGGTTCGAGTAATTCAATTATGGGAATCTTGTATGTAACGTCTAACAAGAAAAACAAACTTGGAATCGCTGATATCAATCTCTATTTATTGCTTCATGATATTGTTAATCACGCTCTTTGCGCAAAAGCTGTTGCGTGATTAGCCTTTAGGAGGTTCATGATGGCATGCACTAAGAGAAGCTATCGGAAAAGGAAGAAACAGTCTTCTTGCCGTCCGCTTCTTTTACGCCAAAATAAATCTAGCATCAAGGCAAGCGTCAATACCGCACCTTCACATGCTGTTTTCTGTGAGTCTGCAGGCGGTTTAGTCTTAACTGATGTGAGAGATTACAGCCGCATCAGAAAAAACGGACCATCGGATGAGCTTGTTAAATTATTAGCATCAAGATTGTGATATATCTAACAACTTGGCTTGACGGTTTGCTTTTCGAATAACGGCCAGTGTGTAAGCAGTGGGCTGAGTCTTGGTTTCATTCTATGCCGAGGGAAGGTCATTGCTTATGGTCGCTTTTTGTGCTGTTGTTCAGGTAATTTGTGCATTTGTTACACTTTGCCTGACGGTATATGTTGTTTTGCGCGACACAAGGCATATGAATGAACAAGACGAGCGTCAGGAAATGGCTGAGAAATTAGCGCAGCCATCTTCAATTGCTGCATGGCTCGAAAGAGATTCCACTGGTGAGTCGCGCATTGCGATTCGCAACGACAGTGATCTTCCTGTATATGAGGTAGTTGCGACAATTGTCGTTACTCATGGAGCGGGATGCTGCAAGGGTGAAGATTTGGAATCCCCATATCAATACAGGAAGATACTCGATTTGATTCCTCCGGGACTTCATTCGGTAGCTATCGATATGGGCGGCTTCTACGGAATGCATCGACATCCGCTGGTCGAGATTGCCTTTGTATGTGCAAAGGGAAAATCCTGGGTCCGTCGGGGAGATGGCGCTCTTGATGAACTCGATGATTCACCGTTTAGCCACTATGAACTCGGCCTTCCCATTGATTTTGATATGGTTGCGCCATATCAAAAGATGTGACGTCCTTATTCCTTTAACGCTATGGAATGCAGCGTTGTCTATGTGAATGCAACGGTTTTCAGGAGTAGACAATGAAATAGACTAATTTTTAGGAGAATTCGTTGCCGATGGGCCAGCGTCCTCTATTTATTTTGAGATGTGCTTGGGGTGCTACAGCCCGCGATGCTGAATACAATGGGGGCATTGTGGTTAATTCTAGCAATGTCACAGCCGTCCAACGTTGCCGTGAATTTGAGATAAGTAGAAGGAGCATCGTAAGTTTTATTAGAAAACCGGTCTCTCGTGACGGGCTGTATGACAATGGATAATCAGAATCCGTCGGTATCGCCACAGCACAGCGCATGGCATATTTAACTGTTGGAAGCCATAAAACCTTAACGGTAGGGAGGCCACATGAGGATCTCTAAACTGAGGATTGAGAACTATCGGAATCTTGATGGCGTTACGATTAGTTTTGACGAGGACGTGACCTATATTGTCGCCGAGAACAACCTCGGCAAAACGAATGTGCTCGACTTGCTCAATACTATCTTCAATCAAGCGACGATTAGCGAAGAGGATTTCGCTAACATTGAAAAGCGCTCAGGGGCTCTAGTTACTTTAAAGTTAGACGAGGACGAGATCGGAATAACGGGGCTCGACATCGATCCTATGACCGGAAACACTATTACCATCTGCGCTTTTGCTGACGACCCGGATTCTCGAATTGAATTTAAGGTCGAAGGGAGCGGAGAGAGTATTTCACCCTCTCTGATGCGATCCGTTCACGTGTTCAGGTACTCTACTGCATCCTTTAATAGGGGAGACCTGGCGTTTGATGGTACCCGAGGTGTCGGCAAAGTTCTCTCCAAGGGCATCGCTCTTTACCTAGAGAAGGAGGGCAAAGGGGTCTCCGACTTTCTGGATGGGAGCGAGCTTAAAGGTCTGGTTGCAGATCTCGGCTCGATCGTCAGTGACGTTCCCATCTTGTCATCATATGGCGTGAGGCCGGGAGTCGACTCATCGGACGGCGGAACGCTTAGAACCTTGGTTACCTTGCTTGACAAGAGAGGCGTTCATTTTAAAAAGGCAGGTGTGGGCTTGCAGTATCTTGCCATTGCCTCGCTCTCAATTATCGAGAGCATTATGCGTCTTTCGCCTAAACGCCTTCAAGAGAGCCTCTGCTCGGATGACGATGGCAAGTGCGTGCTGCACGCTGTGCTGGCTTATGACGAACCCGAAGCTCATCTTCACCCGTATATGCAGAGGCGCCTCTCGAAGAGCTTGCATAGGATTTGCGATGGGAGGGACGACGGATTCAATGCTCTTCTAAAGGACTATTTCGGGATTGATTCGATCAAAGCTCAGCTAATCATGGTGACGCATTCGCCAAACATTCTGGCTCGCGGCTATAAGAACATCGTGCGATTTGGGCAGGGCGAAGATTCTCCAAGGGTCATGTGCGGCAAGGATATTGACCTGTCTGACAAGGTTGAAAAGCATCTTATGCTGAACTTTGAGTCAATACGAGAGGCTTTTTTCGCGCGGTCGGTTTTGGCTTTTGAGGGGCAGACGGAGTCTGGGGCCATTCCGGTCTTTGCACGCAACCTTGGGATGGATCTGGATGATTATGGAGTTGTGCCTATCAGGGCTGGCGGGAAAAAGAACGTCGAGCCGCTTTGCGAACTTCTGGACAAGTTTGAGATTCCAAATTATTCCATTGTCGATAGGGATAACGATTCGCTAGAAACTTCTGGAGACCACATAACGACAACTGAACGGGATTTTGAAGCTGAGGTTGTTAACTCATTCTTCGTCAATGATAACCAGAGTGCGTTTATTGCGTTTCTTGAGTCGACGGGTGCTCAAAGGGCAACTTCCATTAAGGGCAATAGCAATGCATTAAAAAGCGCCCGCACTATCTTCGGCGTTAGTTTGCCGGACTCTGAGTACGATTTTCAGGGGTCGCGGTTTGATGGGGAATTCGCCGACACGCTCGAATCGCGTGCGCTTATGTATGCATGGCTTTCGTCGAACAAGGGTGTTGTGTCTGGCGTCGCTCTCGCGGAGGCCCTTGGTGCCGATGGCGTTCCCGCATGTTACGAGAACATTATTCGCAAGGCCGTGGGGCTCGAATGCTGATGAGCCAGACCGACTTGCGGGAAAGTGTTAGAGCTGCGATTGAGATGCGCTGTGGCGGAGATGAATCGCAGTGCTCTGCGATTTTTGCGCCATCGAAGAGAATCTTTGTGGAGGCACCGGCGGGTTATGGGAAGACAACGGTGATGACTGGGCGGGCTTGCTGGCTGCTGGCATCTGGCGAAGTCCGGCCGCCAAAAAGGATTTTGGCCCTAACCTTCAGCGTCGCCGCCGCGCGGAGAATGCGCGCGGATTTGGGCGCCACTATGTCGGCGCTTCCCGGCCCTTTGGTCAAGCGCTTTGAGAACAGAGTCATGGCAACCAACTTTCACGGATTTGCATGGACTCTGCTGCGCAGGTACTGGAGATTGCTCTCGCTACCAGTAAACGTTGACGAGCTATCTATGGTCGATGACAGCAGCGCCGTTAACGAGCTAAGTTCGCGAGGCGGCAGGCTAATCTGGGATGAAAAGAAGGTCGTTGACAACTTCCTCCGTTCCATGAGGAACGGCCAAGACGACGACTTGAGACGCGGTGTGCGTTCTTTTAATAGGATCATTAAGGATAGATTCGCACCGAACGGTCTCTTGCCATATTCAGGAATGATTTCCCTTGCAATTGAATTGCTTGCCGATTTCTCAAAGTTGAGGTCCTATCTGTCGACGGCGTTTCCTGTCGTACTTGTTGACGAAGCACAGGACACGAATGCCCTGTGTTACATCTTTCTAAATGGCCTGCTTTCCGATGAGTCGGGAATCTGTATGTTCGGTGACCCCATTCAGCGTGTCTATGGTTTTATTGGCGCGATGGAAGGCTTGAAGACAAGGGCCACTACCGACCTGTGTCTATCGCAGCTGGAGCTCGAACATAATCATAGGTTTTCTGGGGAATCTATTGTCGGGGAGCTCGGTGCTGCGATTCGCTCCAACATGAAGAGTGTCATTGCCAGCGGTACGCCCCGACTTCCCATATTTGTTGGCGCTACGCAACAAGATGAAGCGGTTGCCGTCGTTTCCAAAGTTGCGGCGCTCGCCCAAGGCGGTGGTGGGAGGATTGCGATTCTTGTCCGTAAGCGCGGTGCCCTGGCCAATCTCATCACTGACGAGCTGACTAAAGAGGAGATGTCATACTTCAACGGGCTTTTCTCGGATACAGACCCAGAGTTCGTTGAATTCAATGCGTTTGCTTTATCCAGGACTACCGATGCAGCGTCTGGAGAAAAGGGCGTCAGCCGGTCTGCAGCGGACAAAATAATCGACTCAATCTCTGATGAACTGCTGACTGGCTCCAGGAGATTCGAGTATAGGCGGTCTTATGCCATGCTTCTTGGAGCTCTGCGGAAACACCTTAAAAATGACTGCGTCGCGATGGATCCGTCTGAGCGCTTCGACTATATCGTTAGCATCTTTTCCGAGGGCTCCCTGCGGCGTTTCTCTGACTACCTTGATGCAGAGATCTCGATCATGACCATTCACTCCGCTAAGGGACTCGAGTGGGACACTGTATTCATTCCGGGCGTTACGCGCTTCGATTGGCCTGGAAGGATTTGTCCGCGGTGCGAAAGTGCTGGTATGTGCTCGCGTTCTGCGCGTGGATGCCGGACCGTGGATGCGAAGAAAATGCCAGACAGGCTTATTGAGGAAATGGGCCTGCTGTACGTCGGTGTCACTCGCGCCCGCAAAGCGGTATATGTCTCCGCGTCGCTGCAGCGCAGGACAAATAACGGGAACTATCAGGTTGCCTGTCCCTCTTGCCTAACGTCTCTTCCGGGCATCGAACCCGTGAGCTGGACGGCCATGGACGGGTAGGGGTGATTTGTGGCGCTATGGAGTGTGTCTGCTATTGGCTCGAGGTCTGGTCGGACCTCGCTGGGCGTGAAGAGGCCGTTCAGTGCGAAATATAGTGCATTAGGGCTTCGGAAAGTTCATCTCTCAGGTCGCCTTCCAATAGGGAAATTGCTCTATCGATATAGATTTTGTTATCAATACCAAAGTAACGTCCAACGCTTACCACGAGGGACTTGTCGTTAAATAGCCCGAGAATCTCATTGTAATCATGGTTTTCAATGGCCCGTTGATATCTGTCATTAACGTTCTTTTCTATACTCGCAATATCAATTAAGGATGCGATGCCATCGGCAGTCAGCTGCTCATTATCCAAAATAGTTATTCCGGAAAGTGCTTCCTTTACGCCTGCTACAAGCGCTTCTGATGCCTGCTTGCTTGCTGAACCTTTCAATTACATATGACTTGAATATCGCGAAACAGCACCGCCGTTATTACGCCTGGGCGCCGGGGTCGGCATGAGTCCCGGTGACGCTATATTGCTAGCTGTCCATTCTCTATTAAAGACACCTATGCTCGCGCGCTGGGAGCAGCGGTAATATTGCTGCTATGCGTACAGAAAGGACTGTGTCGTAAAGCAGGGAGGAGCTTACGATGGCGAGGATTACCGGTATTACGTGCAACCACGTTAAGGGGATTAACCATCTTGACGTGCCATGCGATTTTTACCCAAACAAGCCTAACTTTCTTGTGGCGCCTAACTGGTCGGGTAAGTCTTCGCTTGCGGCGGCGTTCGCATCCCTTAACACCAGGCGACTAAAATTGGCAGACGCGGATCGTTATAACGGGGAGGACTGGGACGACACCTCCTTGTCCGTGACTTTTGACGATGACGTGACATTAAGTGCTAATGCTGATTCGAATGAAATTGCGAGTAGGGTAGACGTGCAGGTTATCCGCTCTGGGCTGTATGCAAATATGACGAACCGCCGGGTGGGGCCAAGGGTTCTCAGTCAAACGAAGATGAGCGTCCAACAGTGTGTTTTGTACGAGAAGGTGCCAGCCACTGTCCACTTGGACTATTCAGTCACTGCGGAGCGACAGAAATATGCGTCGATCTTACGCGGGAGAATGGATAACCTTGCCGAGGCATTCAAGAGCTATGAGTTCCTTAGCGAGCTGCTCAGCTGCGATGCCGCTTTTAAAACGACTGAGGGTTCCCGATACGCTGCAGCAATCAATAATTTCTTCAAGGGCGTTATTTCGCTCGAAACGGGCATGGGCGGTGATATCACTGAGGCTGAAGTTCTCAGTTACATTTCTTCTGTAAAACCGCTGATCTCAATTAAGGAAATCCTTGATCGTTGGTATCTCGCGAAGGGGGATATCTCGAACTGCATGAACGCGATACAGGTTAATAGATTTATCGAGAAGAAGCGTAACGAGATAAAGGAGGCCTGTTCATATCTTCGATTCCGTAAGATTAAGGATGATATCAATGAGATGCTCCATTTGCTGAACAGAACCAGGTATGGGGTCGTGGCTAAAGTCAGGAACCATCAGCTCGTCGTTGATTTCCCCGATTGGGATGAGGCCTCTAACGGCGAAATCGATGTACTCCAGCTGTGTGTTGCGCTATTTCGAGCGCGGGCGAGGTTTACTGATAAAGATGACGCTCTATTGCTTATCGATGAGGTTTTCGATTACCTTGACGATGCCAATCTGCTTGTCGCCCAGCACTTCCTGCTGGAGATGATGAAGCAGTTCAAGAATTCCGGGAAGAACCTCTATGTCATCATCTTGACTCATCTTGACCCAGGCCTCTTTAAGAGTTTTCGTTTCAAAAGCTTCCATACCTCATACATTCCTAATTCAGGTGGCGACTCTGTAAATGGGTGTTTGAATAAGCTGCTCATTGACAGAAATAGGTGTAAGAAGGAGCTCTCTGATATTTATAATTCGGTCTCCTCCCATTACCTTCATTTCTCTGAGTGTGACACAGTCTCTGATAATGTCTTGGAATACATCGCTAAACAGGGGATTGAAGATGAGCTGAAGAGGCCTTCATCGTTTCGGAGTGTTATGGAGGCAAAGCTTGGCGACTACTTCTCTGGAAAGTCCTTTGCTCCATCGGAAGTGTGCTGTGGCATCAGGTTGGCTGTCGAGAGGCTCAGTTATGAGAGGCTGGCGGCAGATGATAAGCCTGGATTTCTGATAATTAATACAGGGACCGAGGACAGGCTCCGTTATGCGAGTGAGCATGGAGTTGAGGTGCCAGAGACATTTCACCTGTTGGGCTCCATATACAACAGCTGCATGCATCTCTCCGGAAGGCCAGGCGAAACAGAGCTCGTCCAAAGAGAGCTAGGGAATAACATCATCAGACACATGATTGAGGCGTCGTTGAAGGAATTCGGCTGGGCATAGGCGGTCCTTCGGCAGGTCGTTTCGGGAGTTACATTGCGAGACGGCTCTTCCCGTTGTTGGCTGTGTCAATGTGGGCGTTGTATGTCATGGACTTGATGTCGGTATGAATTGAGGGAGATTGAATGGACGAGCTTTCCAAAGAAGTTGCATCTCAGTCATCCATTGTATTGGGTAAAGCTTATGACGATGTCGCGCATCCTGCGCTCTCGTCGCTCGGAGACACTCTGAGCTTGGTTCCTAGAACGGTCGCTGTGATACTTGGCCCCTGGAAGAAATGGGTGGTTAACGGCGAGAACAATATCGAGGAGGCGATTCGGCAAGTTGATCGAAAGATGGGAGACGTCCCGGAGGACTGTTTTTGCGAGCCTGCACCTAATGTTGTGGTACCGGCTATTCAGCAGCTGTCGTATTCGTATGACAGTCAGGATTTAAGGGACCTGTACGTTAATTTACTCGCGTCCTCTATGGATAAAAGGGTTTCTTATCTGGTTCATCCGAGCTTTGTTAGCATAATCGGACAGTTGACTCCCGATGAAGCCAAAATGATGTCGTTTCTTTCTAAAGAGCCTGGTAAGGATCATATTCCGGTTATTGATTTGCGCGTTGTTGAAGATGATGACATGCCAATTAAAGCTCGGTGGAGATTGCTTTGCGAAAACTATACGAACGTATTCGATGCCATCGTCCAATGCCCTGAGAACGTGTCCTTGTATTTGAATAACTTGGAGCGACTGAAACTGCTAAGCGGAGAAACGTACTGTTATGAGGGAGAAGACGATTATCTTGGTATTGAGGATTCTGAAAGGATCCGAAATATAAAGAAGGACATTACGCCTTCTGATGGATGGCCGTTTGATTGCGTACATCATGTTTTTAGGCTAACACCATTCGGGAAGCTATTCATCAAGTGCTGTGTTTAGTCTTCTCGGCTGCGTTGATGCGATTCGATTCAAGGTTCACCCTCGCTTTAGTCTTCGATGATGGTTCCAAATGATAAGGAGTGCATATGAACGAAGCGGTTTCAAAGGTTTTAGTCAACTTGGGTCTCGACGCCGATCCGTTTAAGCAGGAGAAGGTAATCGAACTGGTTAAGAATCCTCTTTCCGGAGCATGGGTTACTGTCTATTCGCACCATGATGCTGCTGATGGAAGGCCTTCTGTTTTCGCCTGTTTTGCCGATCTTACAAAAAAAGAGGAGATTCTTGCAGGTGATGATTGGCTAAAGAACGCCTTAAGCTTCTCACCAGGCTTCTGCATGTATAGAGACGACGTCACTTATCATAACGGGCGTGACGAAGGCTATGACTTTATTGTTGCCGAGCAGTATTTCTATCCGCTCGACCAAGCGCAGATTCTGGTCAACCAGGAATTTATCATGCTGTTTGAACTCTACCGCGGCGAAGACGGTTGCTACTATAGCGTCGACAGGTGTGGCGAGAGAGAAAAAGTCGTCGACTTTGCTGAAGACGAGGTGCGCGTCAGGACCAAATATATGCTGCGCTTTATTGCGGCTAAGCAATGTCTCTTCGTCCACTTTGTGGACGCGAGATTCGCATCTGCGCCCAGCTTTCCTTTGGGGAGCACTAAGTGCATTTCAGAGAGTGATGAGGTCGGGGGGAATTACCATATCGGGCAATGGTACACGAGCGATGCTGATGAAAGCTACCTGCTATCGATGCTTTACGCTCGAAGCTTTATCGAGCCCGGCGACGTCGAGACTTGCGGCGTATGGCCGTACGATGAGAAGAAAGAACGGTACCCTGAGTTCATCATCGATGAACGACCTGACGGTTCGCTCGTTCGATACACATGCGCCCCGAATAAGCTTGGCACCCACTTTGAAAAGGAGCCTTGCGCTCCACATTACTTAACCCCCGTTTTCTTTAAGCCCGCTGTACTCGATAAGTACAGGAGCAACCCTCTCTTCGATGTTAGCGAGCACCACATTTCATGTGGGAGCCAGTGGAGGTGCGAGATTGACAATGTCAACCCGGACAGAGTCATGGTGTATCTCGGCGATTTGGGACGCGATCTTCCCGAGAGCGAGCGCACCCACTTCCTCTCCTTCGAGATGTCACCCGTTGACCAGCGCATTTCTGATGAGGTGTTCAAGACGGATTTGTTCAACATGTGGGTTAAGGATCCGACAGGCCCCGTTTCCATGCTTATGAGGGCGCGCATGGAGCTTGATAAAGCGTGGGAAAAGCGGTTTGGCCTGGCGCTGTTCAGGCCTTTCCACCGTGCTGACGAAGGCATTCTTGAACAAATCCACATTCCATCTGGTAATGGCGAGCCTGAATTTGAGGCCGTGATTATGGCCCTCACGAGAGCTCTTGTCGACTACATTGATGAAAGTGCTCCAAAGGACGCTGATGCGAAGGGTAGTATTAACAAGTTGGAGGCCTTTCTTAGCGGGAATGACATCGTGATCGACCTAAAGCCTCTCCGTGATCTTCAGAACCTTCGGTCGGCGGGGGCAGCGCACGGTAAGGGCTCAAAATACGATAGGCTTTACGGCGATGTGGTCACCGAAGACCATAGAGAAGATGCGAAAAGACTTATTGCTCGGCTTACGACCATGCTGAACGAGTTGACTGAGGCCTTAAAACCTGCCGACGATCGGAAAGAGTAATTGCAGGGTGATGGGCTGTCATGCGCTAGGGAAACAAGGCTGTTGCAGTTGGCGGATTTAGATATTCTTGCATCAAGACCTTCCGATTTCCTATAGATAGAGACAGGTCCAATTAACTTTCAATGTGTATCCTCCTTATTTTCTGAGTTTATGTAGCACTAGCTGCGTTTATAGGAATGGGCTATGCGCGATACGGCGGTTTCAGCATGAGGCCGGCTTGTACTTCTTCGAGATTCCATATACTGACACCTTTCAGGTCCGGCTTATGTCCGCGCCAGTATTTATGCTTTAAGCAAAGCGGCACGAGTGAACTTGCTGCGAGCCTCATGCTGTGAGCACGTTAATCAATCGGTCGTGAAGGCGAGGTGAGTATGAAAGGTAGAAACCAGCACGTTACGAAGCGGGCGGATGGCAATTGGCAGGTTAAGGGCGAGGGGGCGCGTCGCGCTTCCTTTGTTACGACGACCCAGGGCGAAGCTATAAAGCGCGGTCGTCAAATTAGTTCTAATCAGCACACTGAGCTAATCACCCATCGTCCTGATGGCAGGATCCGCGCAAAGGATTCCCATGGGCACGATCCCTTCCCGCCGAGAGGATAGGGACTTGACGCCATTGCGGCTGCGGGCATGGATTAGCGTGTCCGCAGCCGCAAACGCCTGCCGGAAGTATGCGGCAAATTCTGGAACCCCCGAGCACAACAGCTTTTCCACATAAAGGATCCGCAGGCAGAAGCATTACGGCATTCCGGAGCGCTCGACACGCTAGAGATTTGCCGCATACTTCCGAGTTTTGGCCTTGTACCCTTTGCTCCAGATGCTGCAAACACTTGATTGATGCTATTTAAGGTCTATAATCAAATAAAAACTCTGAAATATCTTTTCAAAACAATGAAAGGAATGTTGAGGACGATGCTTTGCCAGTTCACCTTCAGGAACTATAGATCCTATCGCGATGAGGCGGAGCTTTCCATGCAGGCGACGCCGATGAAGGAGTTCGAGCGCTCCCTCATAGTGTGCCCTGACGGGCAGGGCTTTCTACCAGTGGCCGCGGTGTACGGACCCAACGCTGGCGGTAAGTCAAACCTGCTCGAGGCTCTCGATTACGTTCGCTCGGCGGTAGCCAGACCGATTAGGCTGCTGTCTGCCAGTGCTGATGCACCAGGGGGTGATCGCCCTTCGATACCCCGTTGCTCTGCGTTCGAGTTCGATGACGTGTCGGCTGCTAAGCCCACCGAGTTCGAGCTCTACTATCGCGCGGGTGAGCATGAGTACCGCTATGCCCTGTCCGTGCATGCGGACGAGATCGTGTCCGAAGGACTGTGGCGGCGCAAATTGGGGGCGTCACGCACGGCGATGCTTTTCGAGCGCGAGGGCACGGGGGTTGAGCTTGGTCCCACGCTGCGTAAGCTCGTGACGGCCGCGAGATTCAACCCGAGCCTGCCATACCTGTCGTTTCTCTGCATCAACTTTGACGCGCCGGTGATCAAGGAGGCTGCCAGTTGGTTTCTTGATGGGGTGTTCCTGAACTACAACAGCTCCTATCTGGAGCAGATGCTCGAACAGTTGCTCGATGAGGATGACTCACCCGAGATCACGCGTTTTCTGCGTGCCGTTGACGTGCGTATCGATGGCTTTAGGGTTGAGAAAGCTCCGGAATGGCGGGGCCAGCGCGTCTTCGTAAAGCATGAGGTGGACGGTAAGGGCTATGAGCTGCGCCTGTCCGAGGAGTCGGCCGGTACTCAGAAGCTCATGGGGCTGGCGGCGTTTCTGCTGGCGGCGCTCGAACGCGGCGGTACCGTCGTTGTCGACGAGCTCGACGCCAAGTTGCATCCGAAGCTCCTGCGCTACGTGATCCTGCTGTTCAAAGATCCCGAAGTCAACAAGAGCGGCGCGCAGCTCATCTTCTCGTCTCAGGACGTGTCCACTATGCGAAACGATGTTTTTCGCCGCGACGAGATATGGTTTGCCGCACGCGGCGAGGGGGAGGCGAGCCAGCTATGGTCGCTCGCCGACATCCACGAGTCAAATGGCAACCTGGTCAGCAAGAACGCGGCATTCGACAAGCAGTACCTGTCTGGCCGCTATGGTGCCGACCCGTATCTCACGCGCATTGAGGAGTGGGATTAGTATGGCCGCGAAAAAGTCGAGGGACTGGCGCAGCGGCAAGCGCGAGGGACGCTCTCGCATGGTACAGATGACGCGCCATCTCGTGGTGACCGAGGGCAAGGAGACTGAGCCTCGCTACTTCGAGGGCGTGCGCGCCGCGTTGGGCGCAGCAAACGAGCGGAAGGTTGCCGTAGTCGTTAAGGGGACTGGCAAACATACTCTCGACCTGCTCGACTTCGCCGTCGAACACTGCCTCTATGCGCCCGAGACGTTCGACCACGTGTGGCTCGTGTATGACAAGGATGACTTCCCTGCGTCCGACTTCGACGCGATGGAACGTAAGTGCAACGAGCTCTCTGATGGTTCGAGGACCTTCCACGCGTTGTGGTCCAACCCCTGTTTCGAGCTGTGGCCGCTTTTGCACTTTCGCTACACGACCGCGCATATGTCCGCGTCCGACTGCCAGCATGCCCTCGCGCAGGAGATGTCGAAGAATTTGGGCATCGAGTACCGCAAGAACCTTGACGGGATGTTTGGGGCAGTGGATGATAGGCGAGGCGAAGCATTGCAGCGTGCTGGGCGCCTCGTCGCGTACCATAGGGAACTGGGTAACATTAAGCCATCTGCGCAAAACCCTTCAACTAAGGTTGGCGAGATATTTGATGTGATTGGGCCGTATCTGGTTTGACGGTCAAGTTCGATCGGGCTTGATGGGACTGGAGATTCATGAAAGATGTTGTTTCGGGCTGCCTGCCGTCTTTAACTGGATTGACCTTTTGGGACCCGATAGGATACTAGGCCGAATCTAGCGGTATTGACGCAGTCAACCTACGGGCCTGCGTCCTGCGGGGGCGGCTTTTCTTTTGAATTACCGCCCCTTTTCATCATTTGTATGGATGTAAGATTCGGCCTGTCAAAATTTACATCTCAATAAAGAAAAGGCGAAATTGCGTGCGATTTTCTGCTCGTATGTAACTTTGCTGACGTGTTGTTGCTCAGTCTCCATTCGCTGTGGTTGCCGGTAAGGGATTGACCGGAATTGGGCTTTTCCTTACAGATCCAATTGTGATGAGGCCTTGCGACGGTATGTCCGGCTTGGTCCGTGGAAATCGCCGAACACAACCAGATTTTTCCCAACAAAACCGCTGGTAGAAGCGTTGTCGCTGTCCAGTGTGGTCTGCATGTCTAGATTTTGCCGCATGCTTCAGATTTGAGCGGCTCTCGCAGTAGGTTTTCACGGTTCGGATGGGCTCTGGTTACATGACGTTTCCCGTAGTGAAATAATTGATGCAGGTCTCCTATCTCTTGCCGTAATATAATTACGGCAAGAGATAGGAGACTCTCATGCTTAAGCGTTTTACTGTTGATGGCTATAGGAATTTTTCGACTCCGGTTTCGTTTAATTTTGCAGCTTCTCGTGATTACCAGTTTGCAGAAAATAACGTTAAAAACGGAACCGTGAAAACTGCACTTTTGATCGGCAGAAATGCGTCTGGTAAATCGAATTTCGGTTCAGCTTTATTCGACATTACGCTCGGCTTTCCAAAGGCATTCGATTATTCTGACCAGGATGATCGTCTGTTTTTGAATGCTGACTGCGGGCGAGGTACGGCACAGTTCACCTATGTCTTTGAATTTGACGGTCGCGAAATCAATTACAGCTATGAGAAGTCTTCTCCGACTACTTGGCTTCACGAGACCCTATCGATTGATGAGAGTCTCATTTTCGATTTTAATAACGCACGCGGCGTTTTCGAAGAGAACCATCTTGAACGAATCGGTGCTGCTGGGATCAATTTTGAATTCTCCGATACTTCGTTGAGCCTTCTTTCATATATAACGAGCAGTCTTCCAACTAATGTTTTAGGCGTCTTGGCGGAGTTGCGACGATTTGTCTCGCGCATGAGGCTGATTCGCATGGACGTTTTTCGATTAAAAGGGTTTGAAACAAGAAAGGTAATCGACAAGATCATACGCGAGAACAAAGTTGCGGAATTCGAGTCATTTATTCGCAATTTTGGAGTCGATGAGTCTCTGATCGTTATTAAAGAGTCCGACGGCTCGCCTGTTCTGTATTTCAATCACCCTATGCGATGCATTCCGTTTGTCGAGGCATGTTCTAGCGGTACAAGAACCCTGGTTAAGTTGTTCTCTGAGCTTGAGCTAAACGAGTCTGCCAGTTTTTTGTTTATAGATGAGTTTGACGCTTTTTGCCACTTTGAGATGGCTGAGAGCCTTTTGAAGCTCTTTGCTTCCAAGACATCTTGTCAGATATTGTGCTCCACCCACAACACCTCGCTTGTTAAGAATGGTGTGATGAGGCCCGACTGCGTTTATCAAATCTCTGCAAAAGGAGGCATTCGAACTTTGGCCGATTCCACCGATCGCGAGTTGAGGCTTGGCAACAACATTGAGAAGCTCCTCCGTGCCGGAGAGTTTGACTAGTCATGAACAGTGCGTCCGTAAAGAACGTCCTGCTCATTGTCGAAGGTGCTAAACGCGAGCCTCAGCTGATGGAGCGCATGTTTGATTCTTTTAGCCTCGCAGGTGATCATCAAATTGTTCATGTCGAGATTAATGTTCATGACTTTCTAGACAAGCTCTTTCAAGAATACGGTTGCGATTTTGAGGCCGTTGATCTTAGGTCCTTTGTTGCCGAGCTTCTTCCGGATAAAGATGATGCGACAGAGCTTCTCGAATCCAGTTTTACTGACACCTTGCTCATATTTGACTTAGATCCTCAGGACAATCGGCACGATTTTAAGCGGCTTGAGCTAATGCAAGACTATTACTGCGATAGTACTGATATGGGTCAACTATATCTAAGCTATCCATCGGTTGAAGCATATCGTGATTTTGATCCCCTGAAGTATTCTGCCGCGAGTTCTACATCGAGTGTAGCTGTAACATGATGCGCCTGTGGGTCATCGTGAACTATGAGCGTGAGCCGTGGGTGATGGACGAAGGTACCGTGCGCATTACGTTTGACATGAACGTGCGTGCCGCGGTGGGAAGCTTTGACATTTTTGATGCAACGCTGTCCGCATTGTCCGTGCTGGAGCCCGGCAAACTGGTGATGGAGGTCAAGTTTACCGAGTTTTGCCCGCAGCTTGTGCGCGATATGGTGCCGCCGAGTGTGGGTTTGGTCAGGTCGACCCTGCCAAGATCGGTCTGTCACTGCTTGTGGCGCTTGCCATGGGCATCCTGATCTATTACGTGTACAAGCGCTTTTTTACCGGCGTGGTGTACTCGCGCAGTTTTGCCGTGACGCTTGTGGGCATGTGCGTGCTTACCTGCATGGTCACGCTCGCGATCTCGACGAACGTGGTCATCTCGCTCGGTATGGTCGGTGCCCTGTCTATTGTCCGCTATCGTACAGCGGTCAAGGACCCGCTCGATCTGCTGTATCTGTTTTGGGCCATTACCACGGGCATTACGGCAGGCGCCGGCATGTACGCGCTCGTGGGGCTCACGGCAGTGGTGATCATGGTGATGATTGCCGGCTTTGCGAGCCACCAGGACAAGGCGCGCGTGTACATGATGGTCATCCACTACACGGGCCAGACCACGGGTGACGACATTGTGCGTGCCTTTGGCCGCACCAAGTTCACCGTCAAGTCCAAGACCATGCGCGGCGACAAAGTCGAGATGGCCGTCGAGCTGTTCTCGGACGGCGTGGATATGCCCTATGCCGACGCCATCCGCGCGCTCGATGGCGTTTGCTCGACCTGGGTGGTCCGATTTGGTTCACATGCCGTCTTCACGGGTATTATGGTGAAAGCGATTTCAATGACAGGGGTACTCGTGGTAAAGATGAAAGATGTGGCCGAGCTGGCCGGCGTTTCGAGCGCCGCCGTCTCGCGCTACCTCAACGGTGGTTACATATCGACGGACAAGGCCGAGCGCATTAAGCAGGCGATTGAGCTGACCGGATACGTGCGGTCCAGCCAGGCTCGTGCACTGCGCACCGGTTCCACCAAGCTCATCGGCGTCATCGTGCCCAAGATCAACTCGGAATCCGTGAGCCGCATTACCGCCGGCATTGGCCAGGTGCTCGGTCGCCGTGGCTACCAGATGTTGCTTGCCAACACCGACAACGCGGCCGATCGTGAGCTCGAATACCTCGATTTATTCCAAAACTACCCGGTCGATGGCATTGTACTGGTGGCAACTATGATTACCGACGAGCACCGTCGGGCGATTGAATCGTGCCGCGTGCCCATCGTGCTGATCGGTCAGAATGTTGAGGGCGCGGCGTGCGTCTATCACGACGATTACGAGGCCGCCTTTGAGCTGGGCCATGCACTTGCGGGTCGCGTGGACGGCAAGATTGCCTATATTGGAGTTACCGAGGGGGACCGCGCGGCCGGTTATGACCGCCGTCGCGGTTTTGAGGCTGGCTTGCGCGCCGCGGGCGTGGCGCTTGATCCGAGCCTGATTCGCCAGGGGTCCTTTACGCTCGACTCGGGCTATGGTGCGGCGCGTGAACTGCTTTCCGTCGCTCCCGATGTTTCGTTTATCGCCTGCGCGACCGACACCATGGCGGCGGGCGCGCTGCGTGCCATCGATGAGGTTCGCGGCATGGGCGAGGGTATACACCGCGTGAGCGGTTTTGGCGACAATGCGTTTTTGCGCGCGCTGACGGGCGGCATTCCCACCGTGCATTATGGCTACCTGACCAGTGGCGTCGAGGCGACCAATATGTTGCTCAACACGCTCGATGGCGTGGAGGGGGAGAGCGGTCTCAAGACGCTCAAGCTCGGCCATCAGCTTATGAATGTCTAGGCTTTGGGCACGTCTGCCTGCCTCTGAGCCCTTATGTTTGTCTCAAAACTACCATTCGCCGGCTTTTTCCTACCGTTTACCGTTATATGAAAACGATTGCAGTCATATGAAACTGAAAACGATTACGGTTTAAGTGTCAAAGATGGCCGGGTGCACATGCGCCCGTTGAGGAAAGGGAAGTCATGGACTACCGCAAATCAGCCCAAGAGGTGCTCGACAACGTCGGTGGCGCCGACAACGTTGTTTCGGCCGCACACTGCGCCACGCGTCTGCGCCTGGTGATTGCCGATAACGCCAAGGTTGACAAGGAGGCCCTCGAGAATATCGACGGCGCTAAGGGCGTCTTTGAGGCCCAGGGCCAGCTCCAGATTATTTTTGGCACTGGCACCGTCAATAAGGTCTACGACGAGTTCATTGCGCTCAGCGGCGTCGAGGCTGCCACCAAGGCCGAGGTCAAGGAGGCCGCGGCGCAGCAGCAGAACATCTTTATGCGTGCCATTAAGGTGCTCGGCGATGTCTTTGTCCCCATCATCCCCGCCATCGTGGCTTCGGGCCTGCTGCTGGGCATTATGAGTGCCCTCAACTTTATGGCCTCCAACGGCTTTATCGCGCTCGACACCAATAACTTTATTTATAAGATCGCCGACCTGGTCTCGGGAACGTCCTTTGGCATTCTGCAGATCCTAATCGGCTACTCCGCGGCTAAGGCCTTTGGCGCCAACCCGTACCTGGGTGCCGTCGTCGGCGGTGCGTTCATCAACTCCTCGCTGCAGAGCGCCTACACGGTTGCCTCCGAGGGCGTGCAGGCCATGGTCACCGTCATTCCCGGCGTGTACAGCTTTGAGTGGGTCGGTTATCAAGGCCACGTTATCCCCATCGTCATCGCCTGCGTTATTCTGGCCTTCCTCGAGAAGCGCCTGCACAAGATCGTTCCCGAGATGTTCGACCTCTTTGTGACCCCGCTCGTCTCGGTGTTCGTGACCGTGCTCGTGACCCTCGTTGCCGTCGGCCCCATCTTCGTGTGGGCCGAGAACGCCATTCTCGGTCTGATTCAGGCCCTGCTCACCCTGCCCTTTGGCATCGGTTCCTTTATCGTCGGCCTGTTCTATGCCCCCACGGTCGTTACCGGTATCCACCAGATGTACACCGCCATCGATCTGGGCCAGCTCGCTCAGTACGGTGCGACCTATTGGCTGCCCATCGCCAGCGCTGCCAACATCGCCCAGGGTGGTGCCGCGCTCGCCGTTGCCTTTAAGACCCGCGATGCCAAGATCAAGGGTCTGGCGCTTCCTTCGGCCCTGTCCGCCTTCATGGGCATTACCGAGCCTGCCATCTTTGGTGTGAACCTGCGCTTCTTTAAGCCCTTCATCGCCGGCTGCATCGGCGGCGGTTGCGGTGCCCTGGTCTGCGCGCTCACTTCGCTGGCTGCCTCCGGCACGGGTGTTACGGGTATCTTCGGTATCCTGCTGTGCCTGGCCCAGCCCGTGCAGTACGCGATCATGTTTGCGGTTGCCGCGGTCGTGTCCTTTGCCATCTCGTTTGTCCTGTACAAGGACGAGCTCAAGGCTTCCGAGCAGGCCTAAGAGCTTTTGATTGAGGGGATGCCCGCGGGCTGTATGCTCGCGGGCGTTTCCCGTATCTGGTACCGATCTCTGGTGCCTTGTTACTTTCGATCCGTTAGGACTTTGATATGTCTAATGCACTTGGTCGCGACCTTGCAAAGCTGGTTGCCGCTGTTGACGCTGCCGCCTCTGAGTGCGGTCATGGCGCGTATGGCCAGCACTTCCACATTATGCCGCCGGCGGGTTGGCTCAACGACCCCAACGGTCTTTGCCAGGCGGGCGGCGTGTTCCACGCTTATTTTCAATATGCTCCGTTTGATGTTGAGGGCGGCGTTAAGGCCTGGGGTCATGCCACGAGCCGCGACCTTATGAACTGGGAGTATGTTGGCGCGCCGCTGCTGCCCGATGAGCCGTTCGACTGCCATGGCGTGTATTCGGGCTCCGCGCTTGCCGAGGACGGTCGCATTCGCGTGCTCTATACCGGCAACGTTAAGCTCCCCGATGCGGACGGCGTCTTTGACTATGTCAACTCCGGCCGTCGCGCCGATACCGTGTATGTCGAGAGCGCCGATGGACAGTTGTTTAGCCAAAAGCGCGTGGTGTTGACTTCCGAGGATTATCCCGAGGATTTGACGTGCCATGTGCGCGATCCCAAAGTGTGGCGCGATGAGGCCGGTCGTTACCACATGGTGCTGGGCGCGCGTCGTCGCGTGGACGGGCCGCATGTCGATAGTCGATTTTGCGCCATGCACGGTGAGGGTGCCGGGCGCGATGTGGGCGAGATCCTGGTGTATGGCTCGGCCGATATGCTGAGCTGGGAGCTCGAGAGCCGTGTGTCTACGCCCGAGCGTTTTGGTTTTATGTGGGAGTGCCCGGGTTACTTTGAGCTTGAGGCCGATGACGGTGTGCCGGCGAAGTGGCTGTCCTTCTCCCCCCAGGGGCTCGAGGGCGGTCGTTGGGACCGCGGCAACGTATACGCTGCTGGCTATATGCCTGTAACGGGCGACATTGCAGGTGGTGACGGTGCCTATGAACTGGGCGAGTTCCGCCTGTGGGACGCTGGTTTTGACTTCTATGCGCCGCAGGAGTTTACGTCCGAGGATGGTCGCCACATTCTGATCGGCTGGATGGGCATGCCCGATGAGCCGACCTATGACAACGCACCCACCGTGGTGTGCGGCTGGCAGCACTGCATGACGGTGCCGCGCGAGCTTACGGCCGGTGACGGCGGCGTGGTGCTGCAGCGGCCGGCGCGCGAGATCGAGCGCCATTATGCCTCGGTTCGTGTGGGGGAGGGCTCGTTGGAGGTTGCCGACGATACCTGCTTTGACGTTGTTGTCGACGGTGCCGACGGCGCATTTACCGCAACCGTTGATGGCGAGCTGAAGCTGGCGTTTGTGCCCGCTGGGGGCGAACTGCCCTCGCGCTTTGAGATGCGATTTACCGATGAGGGACGCGCTTCTGCCGGCTGCGGTCGTACCGTGCGCTGGGAGCCCGTCGACGAGGTTCGTAACGTGCGCATTGTCGGCGATGTCTCGTCGGTCGAAGTGTTTGTTAACGACGGTGCGCTTGTGTTCTCCACGCGCATCTACCCTGCGACCTATGGCGTGTCCGTTGACGCCGCTGGCGCGAGCGTGACCTATCACGCGCTCAACATCTAGGCGATTCGTCGCATATCGGCGCTATACTGCAGCCGTTGCCCACGATGCGGGGAACATCCGCATCGTGGGTTTTGTTTTGAAGGGACGGTACCGTATGGGCGTACAGCAGCTAGAAGAGGCCTGGGCTTTGAGGGCCGGCGCGCGTGAAGCACGGTTGCTCGCGGCCTCGCATGTGCCAGCAGCGCTGTCGCAATTGGGGATTGTGCACCCCGGCGACCACCTGGTGGCCTTTGCGGACGACTTTGCCGATGCGTTTGCGAGCGGCTTTGATTGCTGCGATGTCGCGCTGGTGGGTTCGCCGTCCGTCGAGGCGTTTGCCGCCGCGTCCGAGAACTTTGATGCTTCGTTTGATGCCGAGGGGCCGAATCTGTGGTGGTTCGTCAACTCTATCGGCGGGTTTGGTCTGCGTGTGCCCGACCTTCGCGCTCTGGGCCGCGCGGCTCGCGATGCCCGCGCGCTGCTGGTTGTGGACAACACCGTGGCGTCGGCTTTTGGCTGCGATCCGCTGCGGCTGGGTGCTGCGCTGTCGCTCGAGGCGCTCGATCGCGTGTGCGCCGGTAGGGCTCCGCGCAAGCTCGTCGCAGCTTCGGTTGCGCGCTCGCAGCTCAAGCGCCATCGTGTGGATGCTGCTGCCGAGTGCGCACATGCGTTGTTTGCGGGCTGTGGTGCTTTGGCGCTCGACCTTTCTACCGAGGAGGCCGACGTGCTGGAGCGCGGGCTTTCCTCGCTCGACGCCCGCATGCAGGCACATTTCGACCGCGCCCGTGCGCTGGCCGAGTATCTGGCGGCTAACGAGATGGTGCGCAACGTGCGCTATCCCGGACTGAGCTCGCATCCCGACCATGTGGTTGCAACGGGAATCCTCGAGCACGGCTTTGGCCCGGCAGTTGAATTTGACCTTATTGAGCGTAGCGCGGGAGAGCTGTTCGACGCTTTGCCGGGGGAGTTTCGTACATCGCCCGCCGGCGGCGCAACGACGCGCCTTTCGGCTCCACGCGGCAAGCAGGGGAGCACCATCCGTCTCTTCGCCGGCACCGACGACCCCTTGACGGTAGCCGCCACCCTAGATAATGCTCTCCGCAACTAGCTAAATCATCTTCAACTCCATAAGTTGCGGTGAAATAGGGATTGTTTTACAGCTTTAATCGCATAAACAGTCCCTATTTCACCGCAACTTATGAGAATGGGTTGTGTGGCTATAAAAGCCCTGTCCAAAATTGGCTACTTTTTGATGCTGGCGATGAGGTCGTTGGCTTTGGTGACGATGACGTTGTTGATGTCGGCCTGTAGCTCCTCGTAGACCGCTATGGCTCGCTGGCCGGCGGGGGTGAGCGTGGATCCGCGGGCTCCGTCGCGCTCGATGAGCTTGCAGCCTAGTTGCCCTTCTGCTTCGTTCACAATGCGCCAGGCCTTGGAATACGCCATGCCCATGCTTTTAGCGGCACGGTTGAGCGAGTGCTCACGGGCAATACCCTGCAGCAGCAAGACGCAGCCGTGACCGAACACGCCCGGCAGATCCTTGTCGCACGCTTGAATGACCAACTTTGCCGTCGTCTTGTACTCCATGTGCTCCACGTCTCCCCGCTAAAGTGTTTGCTGGGCAAACGCAAAGCATGCGTCAAACCCTCGTGTGCTCTTCTTAAATCATGCATTGTAGCAGTCAAAGTGCGTTAAGATACTTCCCCAGTATTGGGCGCCCAAGGTTGGGCTGGGTCCTACGAGGCCTGCAGCCGACCGGTCGCATGGAAAAAGGAGAAACATGGCTACGTTCTTTCCCGGTGAGTCCCACACGTTTTCGGAGTATCTGCTTGTCCCTGGTTACTCGTCCTCGCAGTGCATCCCCAACAACGTCTCTCTTAAGACGCCGCTAACCCGCTTTAAGCGCGGTGAGAAGCCGGCAATCACCTTGAACATCCCCATGGTTTCCTCCATCATGCAGTCCGTCTCGGGCGTCGATATGGGTGTCGCGCTCGCTACCGAGGGTGGCCTGTCCTTCATTTACGGTTCCCAGAGCGCCGAGTCCGAGGCCGCTATGGTCAAGGCCGTCAAGGATCACAAGGCTGGCTTCGTTCAGTCCGATTCCACGCTGACCCCCGACATGACCATGGAGCAGGTCATCGAGCTCAAGGAGAAGACCGGTCACTCCACCATGCCGGTTACCGACGACGGCACTCCCAAGGGTAAGCTCCTGGGCATCGTCACCAGCCGTGACTATCGCCCCAGCCGTGATGACCACCAGACGAAGGTCTCTGAGTTCATGACCCCGCGTGAGCAGCTCATCGTGGGCGACAAGAACATCAGCCTCAAGGTTGCCAACGACGTCATCTGGGACAACAAGCTCAACGCTCTGCCCATCGTCGACGACAACGATCACCTCATGGGCATTGTCTTCCGCAAGGACTACGACAGCCACAAGACCAACCCCAACGAGCTGCTCGACGGCGACAAGCGCTACATGGTCGGCGCCGGTATCAACACTCGCGACTATGCCGAGCGCGTGCCGCTGCTCATCGAGGCCGGCGCCGATGTCCTGTGCATCGACTCCTCAGAGGGCTTCAGCGAGTGGCAGAAGCGCACCATCGAGTGGATTCGCGCCAACTACGGTGAGGACGTCAAGGTCGGTGCCGGTAACGTCGTCGACGCCGAGGGCTTCCGCTTCCTGGCAGACTGCGGCGCTGACTTCATCAAGGTCGGTATCGGCGGCGGTTCCATCTGCATCACCCGTGAGACCAAGGGTATCGGCCGTGGCCAGGCCACCGCGCTGATCGACGTCTGTCGCGCTCGCGACGAGTACTACGAGGAGACCGGCGTCTACGTGCCCGTGTGCTCCGACGGCGGCATCGTCTACGACTACCACATGACGCTCGCCCTTGCCATGGGTGCTGACTTTATGATGCTGGGCCGCTACTTCGCCCGCTTTGACGAGAGCCCGACCGAGCGCGTCAACGTGAACGGTCAGTACATGAAGGAGTACTGGGGCGAGGGTTCTGCGCGTGCCCGCAACTGGCAACGCTACGACCTGGGCGGCGCCGCGAAGCTCAGCTTTGTCGAGGGCGTCGACTCTTACGTTCCCTATGCCGGCTCCCTCAAGGACGGCGTGGGCGGCACGCTCTACAAGGTCAAGTCCACGATGTGCAACTGCGGTGCCCTCTCGATCCCCGAGCTCCAGGAAAAGGCGCGCCTAACGCTGGTCAGCTCCACCTCCATCGTCGAAGGCGGCGCCCACGATGTAGTCGTGAAGGATTCTCAGCAGAGCGTTTCCTATCGATAAGGTAAGAGCTGCATATCAAAGGTTGATTCCCAACCACGTTATTTAGATAAAGCGAGATGCATGCAAGTCGCAGGCATCTCGCTTGTCGTATTTGCTATTATCAGTCGAGTCAACCTTAGGGTCGGGCGGCTTAGCTTTGTTCGCTACAAGTTCCGCACGCAAAGAAGAGCACTAAATGTGCTCTTCGTCTTGCGCAGGACTGTCCGCAGTAGCGAATAAAGCTAAGCCGACCGACCCCAGCTAAGATTAAAGGAGCTGATATGTGCGATTGCACAGACCATAAGGACGAGATCCCTGCCTACGACGCGCAGGCCATTGAGTCCAAGTGGATGAAGGCCTGGGAGGACTCCAACCTCTTTGCCGTCGACACCGACGACAGCAAGCCTAAAAAGTATGTGCTCGAGATGTTCCCGTATCCGTCGGGCGACCTGCACATGGGCCACGCGCGCAACTATACCATCGGCGATGCCATGGCCCGTCAGGCCCGCATGCGCGGCTACGACGTGCTGCACCCCATCGGCTTTGACGCCTTTGGCCTGCCTGCCGAGAACGCCGCCATCAAGCACAATACGCAGGCTGCTGCCTGGACGTATAAGAACATGGACCAGGCGCTCGCCACGATGAAGCGCATGGGCTTCTCCTACGATCTGGATCGCATGGTCAAGACCTGCAGCCCCGACTACTACCGCTGGGGCCAGTGGATCTTTGAGAAGCTGTGGGAAAAGGGCTTGGTCTACCGCAAGAAGAACCCGGTCAACTGGTGTCCTAACTGCAAGACCGTTCTGGCCAACGAGCAGGTCACCGAGGGTAAGTGCTGGCGCTGCGGCACCGAGCCCGAGAAGCGCGACCTGGAGCAGTGGTACTTCAAGATCACCGAGTACTCTCAGGAGCTGCTCGACGACTTGGAGAAGCTCCCCGGCTGGCCTGAGCGCGTCAAGCAGATGCAGGCCAACTGGATCGGTCGCTCCGAGGGCGCCGAGGTTGACTTTATCCTGTGCGACCAGGATGGCGAGCCCATCGAGGGCGATGAGGGCAAGATCACCGTCTTCACCACGCGTGCCGATACCCTTTTTGGCGTCTCCTTCTTTGTCCTGGCTCCCGAGTACGCCGGCCTGCACGAGCTCGTCGAGGGCACGGAGTACGAGGAGGCCGTCACCAAGATCGTCGAGGACTCCAAACACATCTCTGCCGTCGAGCGTGCCCAGGGCACCCTCGAGAAGCACGGTGCCTTCACGGGCCGCTATGTGGTAAACCCCGTCAACGGCGAGAAGGTCCCCGTGTGGGTTGCCGATTATGTCGTTGCCGACTACGGCACCGGCGCCGTCATGGCCGTTCCCTGCGGCGACCAGCGCGACTTTGAGTTTGCCCGTAAGTACGACTTGCCGATCGTGCCGATCATCCTGGACGATGACGATCGCGCTGCCGTCGAGGCCAGCGGCGAGACCATCGATACCTTCCATGCCGAGACCGTCGACTGGGATTGCGCTCACGCTGCCGAGGGTACGCTCGTACAGTCCGGCAAGTACACTGGCATGCGCGGCGGCAAGCACTCCGAGGGCGAGGCTGCGATCGTGGCCGACCTCGAGGCCATGGGCTGCGGTCGTCGCAAGGTCGAGTTCCGTCTGCGCGACTGGCTTATTTCCCGTCAGCGTTATTGGGGCAACCCCATCCCGGCTATTCACTGCGAGCACTGCGGCATCGTGCCCGTGCCCGAGGATCAGCTGCCGGTGACGCTGCCTGAGAACCTGGACCTGGGCGCCGGCGAGACCCTCGCCGAGTGCAAGGAGTTCTACGAGACCACCTGCCCGGTCTGCGGCCGCCCGGCCAAGCGCGAGACCGATACCATGGACACCTTCACCTGCTCCAGCTGGTATTACCTGCGCTATACCGATCCGCACAACACCGAGCTGCCTTTCTCCCGCGAGGCTGCCGACCGTTGGATGCCCGTCGATAACTACATTGGCGGCATCGAGCACGCCATTCTGCACCTGCTCTACAGCCGTTTCTTTACCAAGGCGCTGCGCGACCTGGGCCTGCTGAGTGTGGACGAGCCCTTCACCAACCTGCTGTGCCAGGGCATGGTCAAGGACGAGAACGGCGACACCATGTCCAAGTCCAAGGGCAATGTCGTGCCCCCGAGCTCGGTCATCGAGCCCTACGGCGCCGACACCATGCGTCTGGCGATCCTGTTTATCGCTCCGCCCGAGAAGGACTTCGACTGGGATCCCAAGGCCGTTGAGGGCGCCAACCGCTTTATCAAGCGCGCTTGGCGTATCGTTTGGCAGCTCGTCCAGTCCGGTGACGCCAACTTGGCCTTCGACAAGTCCGCGCTCGACGAGGTTGCGATGAAGCTCTATCGCGAGCGTCACCGCACCATCGCCAAGTGCACCGAGGACTTCGACCGCGGCCAGTTCAACACCGCCATCTCGGCCGTCATGGAGCTCGTCAACGCGGCGAGCGCCTACCTCAACGCCACCGAGGGTACCGCCCGCGACAAGGCTTTGTGCTACGGCGTGGCCAAGGATATCGTGAGCGTCCTTGCCCCCATCTGCCCGTTCTGGGCCGACGAGCTGTGGCACGAGGCGCTCGGCTGCGAGGGCAACGCCTACACCGCCGCCTGGCCCGAGTTCGACCTGGCCGAGTCCGTTGAGGACACGGTGCAGATCGTGGTCCAGGTGCTCGGCAAGGTCCGCGGCCGCGTCGACGTGGCCCGCGATGCCTCCAACGAGGAAATGCAGGCTGCCGCCGAGGCCGCTGTCGCCAAGTGGACCGAGGGCAAGACTGTCGTCAAGGCCATCTGCGTGCCCGGCAAGCTGGTCAACCTGGTGGTCAAGTAAGTGCTGCGCACTTAACTGACGCATAAAAGACGAGGGACGGTCCGGTTGGGTCGTCCCTCGTTTTGCATGTACCTGCCTAGGTACCTTCGGTCAATTGTCTTCTTCTTGTGGAGAAGCTGTGCGCACGCTGACCTGCAGATTCGTACTGTGCTTGCACGTTTCCGCAGCTATTGGTATAGTTTGCTTGCAAATGAAGTTGTAATTGAAAGAAGTGGGGTTTCGGCCCCGCTTCTTTTTTGTATGGATGGAGGTGCCGCAATGGTCAAGACCAAGACCGAGCAGGCGATCATCGACGCGCTCGAGGCCGTCGCTCCCCAGCACGATATCGACATCGTCGACGTCGAGCTCGTGGGTGCCACCAAGGCCCCCTGCGTGCGCGTGCGTATCGAGGGTGCCGAGGGTCAGAGCCTGTCGCTCAACGACGTCACGGCCAACACCAAGTGGGTCGGCGATGTGATTGAGGAGCTCGACCCCATCTCTTCGAGTTATACGCTCGAGGTGTCGAGCCCTGGCATGGCGCGCCCGCTACGCCGCCCGTGCGACTTTGCCCGCTTTGTGGGCGAGAACTGCGAGCTCACCTCCTCCGCTACCGAGGGCCGTCGCAAGTACGCCGGCAAGATTGCCGCCGCCACCGAGACGAACGTGACCCTCGAGCTCGAGGACGGCGAGTCCGTCACCCTCGATTTCTCTGATGTTAAAAAGTGCAAGTTGAAGCCCACCTACGACTTCAAGCCCGCGAAGGAAGGAAAGTAAGATGGCAGCATCCGACATGATGTCCGCCCTGATGGAGCTTTGCCAGGAGAAGCACATCGACCAGCTCTACCTGATCGACCGCCTGGAGCAGTCGCTCGCCAAGAGCTATGCCGAGATCCTGCATCTTGAGTGGGGCGCCAAGGTGACCATCGACCGCACCACCGGCAAGATCTACGTCTACCGCCTGGAGCCGATCGACGATTCCATGGACGAGGAGGGCAACTTCACCGAGTTCGAGGAGATCGACGTCACCCCCAAGAACACGAGCCGCATCGCTGCCCAGCACGCCAAGGCCGAGATCAACGCCATCGTGCGTAACTCCGCCCGCGAGCAGATCTACGAGGAGTTCTCCGGCCGCATCGGTGACCTCATCAGCGGTACCGTGCTGCAGTCCACGCCCGACTTCACGATCGTCAAGATTCGCGAGGGCGTCGAGGCCGAGCTGCCGCACTTCGACCAGCGCCGTTACGAGAACGAGCGCAACGAGCGTCCGATGGGCGAGCGCTACCTGCACAACCAGCACATCAAGGCCGTGATCATCGACGTTCGCGACCCCAACTCCAACCTGCAGCCGGTTCGTGGCGAGCACAGCCGTCCGCCGATTGTCATCTCCCGTACCCACCCCGAGCTCATGCGTCGTCTGTTTGAGCAGGAGGTGCCCGAGATCTATGAGGGCACCGTCCAGATCAAGTCGATCGCCCGCGAGCCCGGCCAGCGCTCCAAGGTCGCCGTCCACTCGCTCGACGACCGTCTGGATCCCGTGGGCGCCTGCGTCGGCCCCAAGGGCAGCCGTGTTCGCGCTGTCGTGGGCGAGCTCCGTGGCGAGCGCGTCGACGTCATCCTGTGGGATGCCGATCCTGCCGTCTACGTCGCCAACGCCCTGTCGCCCGCTAAGGTCACCCGCGTCCTCATCGACGAGGAGAAGGCCTACGCCGGCGTCATCGTGCCCGACGACCAGTTGTCCCTCGCCATCGGCAAGGAGGGCCAGAACGCCCGCCTCGCCGCGCGCCTGACCGGCTGGCACATCGACATCAAGTCCGAGACGCTTGCCGCCGACATCCTCAAGAACGTTCCTGTTCACGAGGAGCCCGCTGCCGACCTGATCGGTGACGAGGAGGACGAGGACGTCCGCCGCTGCGAGTACGTGTCCGAGGACGGCATCCAGTGCCGCAACCAGGCTCGTCCCGGCTCCCGTTTCTGCGGTGTCCACGACACCGACGCCTTCGATGATGCGGAGGACCTGATCTAGCGCGCGATCGCGCCGGGCGGGTCCCGGCGCGTCTCCCACGCTCGTTCAGTCTCTAGGCACCCAAGGTGCCAGAAAGGGTAGGTGAAGTCATATGGCAAAAGTCCGTGTGTCCACCCTGGCCAAAGAGTTCGGCATGACCTCCAAGGAACTGATGGGTCATCTCGCCGATATGAAGATTCCCGCTAAGTCCGCTTCCTCCACCTTGGAGGACGCCTATGTCGCTATGGTCCGCAAGCAGCTCGCCTCGGTGATCGAGGCCCGCGCCCAGGAAGTCGAGGCCGCCAAGCAGGCCGAGGAGCAGGCAGCTGCCGCCGAGGAGGCCGCACGCGCTGCCGAGGCCGAGCGCGAGCGCATCGCCGCCGAGAAAGCACGCGAGGAGGAGCGCCGCCAGTTTGCCGCAGCCCAGGCTGCCGAGGAGGCTGCCCGCGCCGAGGCCGAGGCCAAGAAGAAGGCCGAGCAGGAGCGCCTTGCCCGCGAGAAGGAGGAGGCTGCCCGCGAGGCCCAGCGCCGCGCCGTTCCCGCTTCCGACTCCGGTTCGCGCTTCCGTTCGCTGCTCGACCAGATCGCCGCACAGGAGACCGTGCTCAAGGAGAAGAAGGACGCCGAGGACAAGGCCAAGGCCGAGCGCGCCGCAGAGCGCGGTAACCGTCGTGGCGGCAACAACGATCGCCGCGGTGGCCGTCGTAACGATCGCAATGCTTCCGACAACAACTCCGAGCGCAACGCCTCCGAGAGCCGTCCGCACAGCCATCGTACCAACGCCAGCAACAACGTCGCTGCCGGCATGGACTTCCCCAACCCCGATAAGCAGGGCAAGGGCAAGAAGCGTAAGGGCAGTCACAACAACGAAGAGGATCACTACAGCCGCATGGCTCGCGAGGCCGAGGAGTACAGCCGCGAGAAGGTGCTCGAGGAGGCTCGTGCCGCCGTCGAGGAGGCCTCTCGCGAGTCCACCGGTCGCCGCAAGAAGCGCAAGGAGAAGCGCGAGCGCGAGGCTGCCAAGGCTCAGGAGGAGCGCAAGATAGAGGAGGCGCTGGCCCAGGGCGTGAACCCCGAGGACCTCGACGCCATCAAGGTCTCCCAGGGCGTTACCGTCCAGGAGCTTGCCGAGGCGCTCGACGTTCCGGCCAACGACATCATCAAGCGCCTGTTCCTGCTGGGTACGCCGCTCACCATGACGCAGTCCATGTCCGACGACCTCGTCGAGCTCGTCGCCGACGACCTGGGCCGTCAGATCAAGATCATCACCCCCGAGGAGGAGAACACCTTCTCGTTCTACGACGATCCCGCCGACCTTAAGCCGCGCGCCCCGGTCGTCACCGTCATGGGCCACGTCGACCACGGTAAGACGTCGCTGCTCGACGCCATCCGTCACACCGGCGTTGCCGCCGGCGAGGCGGGCGGCATTACGCAGGCCATCGGCGCTTCGCAGGTTATGATCAACGACCGCAAGATCACCTTCATCGATACCCCGGGTCACGCCACCTTTACGGCTATGCGTGCCCGCGGTGCCAAGGTGACCGACATCGTCATCCTGATCGTCGCCGCCGACGACGGCGTCATGCCCCAGACCGTCGAGTCGATCAACCACGCCAAGGCCGCCGGCGTACCCATCGTCGTCGCCGTCAACAAGATCGATAAGCCGGGCGCCAACCCCGACCGTGTGCGTCAGGAGCTCACCGAGTACGGCGTCATCCCCGAGGAGTGGGGCGGACAGAACATGTTCGTCAACATCTCGGCTAAGCAGAAGATCGGTATTGACGAACTTCTGGAGACCGTGCTGCTCCAGGCCGATGTGCTCGAGCTCAAGGCTAACCCGGACACCTTTGCCTCCGGCAACGTCCTCGAGGCCAAGCTCGACAAGGGCCGCGGTTCGGTCGCTACCGTGCTCGTGACCCGTGGTACCCTGCACGTGGGCGATACGCTGGTCGCCGGCCTTACCTACGGCCGCGTCCGCGCCATGCTCGACCCCAAGGGTCGCGCCGTCACCGAGGCCGGTCCCTCCGACGCCGTCGAGATTCTTGGCCTGCAGTCCGTGCCCAACGCCGGTGACGAGTTCCGCGTGTTCGAGGACGAGCGCGAGGCTCGCGCCCTTGCCGACGAGCGTTCGCTCAAGGCCCGTATCGAGGAGCAGAGCCGCGTGAAGCACGTCACGCTCGAGAACCTCTTCGAGACCATCGCCGACGCCGAGGTCAAGGAGCTCAACCTGATCATCAAGGCCGACGTCCAGGGTTCCATCGAGGCCCTTCAGGACTCGCTCGACAAGATGGATCAGTCCGAGGTTCGCATCAACACGATCCACTCCGCCGTTGGCGCCATCAACGAGACCGACGTCGTCCTGGCCGACGCCTCCAACGCCATCATCATCGGCTTTGGCGTCCGTCCCGACGGTAAGGCCCGCTCCGCTGCCGAGCGCGAGGGCGTCGAGATCCGTTGCTACGACGTCATCTACAAGTGCCTCGAGGAGCTCGACGCCGCCCGTATCGGCATGCTCAAGCCCACCGAGGTCGAGGTCGCCACGGGTACCGCGACCGTCCTGGACACCTTCAAGGTGCCCAAAGTCGGTATCGCCGCCGGTGTCCGCGTCGAAGAGGGCGAGATCGCCGCGACCGATTCCGTGCGCCTGGTGCGCGACGGCATCGTGGTCTTCAACGGCAAGATCGCCTCGATGCGCCACTACAAGGACGAGGCCAAGAGCCTCAAGAGCGGTTCCGAGGGCGGCATTGGCCTGGAGAACTTCCAGGACATCAAGCCCGGCGACCAGATCGAGGGTTACCGCATCGACCAGGTTGCCCGTACCGAGTAGGGGGTAGCGCTATGAAGCAAACGCAGGCAACCCGCCGTCTGGGCGAGCAGCTTCGCGAGAAGCTTGGTTATATCCTGCTCTTTGAGGTTTCCGATCCGCGTCTCGACCTGGTTACTTTGACCGCGGTCGAGGTCGCGGTGGACCGTTCGTTCGCGCGTGTGTACGTGTCGTGCGATGCGAGCCGCTACGACGAGGTCATGGAGGCGCTCGCAAGCGCCAAGGGCCGTATTCGCAGCCTGTTGGCTCGCTCGCTCGATTGGCGTGTTACGCCCGAGCTCGATTTTCGCATCGATCGCTCGACCGATGAGGCCGAGCGCATCACGCGTGCGCTGGAAAACGTTCCCGCCACGCTTGCGATCGAAAAGGACGAGGACGGCTATCCGATAGCGGATGCCGCCCAGGAGGCAGCTTTAGATGACTAATTCCGCCGACCTCGCCTCGTGCGAGTCTGCAGATATTCAGCGACGCATCCTCGAGTTCATCGAGGGTGCGTCCTCCATTGCGATTTCGGGACATACTTCTCCCGATGGCGATGCCCTGGGCTCCGTATTGGGTCTGGGCCTTTCGCTCATGAAGTTTTTCCCCAACAAGGACATTGCGCTGCTGCTGGCAGACGATGACCCGGTTCCGCGCATCTACCGATTTATGGAAGGCTCCGATCGCCTGGTGCCGGCATCTGTGTACACCGGCAATCCGGACCTGTTCATCTCGGTGGACGTACCGGTCGTCGAGCGTCTCAATAATTCCGCCGAGGTGCTTCGTCGCTCCAAGCATGTGGTGTGTTTCGACCACCATCCGGCGCGCGAGGAGTTTGCCGAGCTCAGCCTGAGGCGCGTCGAAGCTGCAGCCTGCGCCATGATCATTGACCGTTTCTTGGACAATTGTGGCATTGTCGCACGTGATGGCGTTGCGACCTGCCTGCTGTGTGGCTTGGTTACCGATACCGGCCGTTTTCAGTACCAAAACGCCGATGCCGCCGCGTTCCATGCGGCCTCGCGTCTGGTTGCCCACGGTGCCGATCCGGCGCGCGTTGCGCTCGAGGTATACCAGAGCATGCGCGTTGAGTTTTTGCACCTCAAGTCCATCGTTATGGGCCGCATCAAGACGGTGGCCCACGGGCGTGTCGCGTATAGCTACGCGTACCAGAGTGACCTTGAGGCTTGCGGTGTCACCTCGGATGAGTGCGACGGCCTAGTCGATGTGGTGCGCTCGGTGATGGGCGTGGAGGTCTGCCTGTTCCTGAAGGGCATTGAGGGCGATACCAAGGTGCGCGGCAACCTGCGCTCCAAGGGCGACCTTAACGTGTCCGAGATCGCTGCTGCCTTTGGCGGAGGCGGACATCCCGCTGCCGCCGGTTTCTCCAACAACGGAACGATTCTCGAGACGCTCACCGTGGCACTTCCCATGCTGGCCGAGCTGGTAGGGGAGGATCCCACTTCGGTGACCGTCGAGCTTTAACTTTTTGGATGGTACATGGCTCGTCGTACGCCTTCTCAACTGAATATGCTGCTCGCCGTCGATAAGCCGGTGGGCTGCACGTCCCACGATGTGGTCTCGCAATGCCGACGCGCCCTCCATGAGCGGCGCGTCGGCCATGCCGGCACGCTCGACCCTATGGCATCGGGTGTCATGGTGGTGGGCGTGGGTCAGGCCACCCGTCTGCTGGGCATGCTCACGCTCGATACCAAAAGCTACGTCGCCGACATCTCGTTTGGCGCCGAGACTAATACCGATGATGCGGAGGGCGAGGCGGTCCGCACGGTAGCTGTTGCCAACGAGCTCCGCGATTCTGCCTATGCCCGTGAGCGCTTGGCTGCCATGCTTGGTCCGCAGATGCAGGTGCCGCCGGCGTTTTCGGCTATCTCGGTCAATGGCGTTCGCGCCTACAAGTCTGCTCGCGCGGGTAATGCGGTGGACCTACCTCCGCGCCCCGTCGAGGTCTATGCCGCTGACCTGATCGCCGTGGGTGGCGAAGGTGATACATGTGTGTGGACGGTGGCGTTCTCGGTGAGCAAGGGCACCTATATCCGTGCGCTCGCTCGCGACCTGGGCCGTGCTTGTGATAGCGCCGCGCATATTTCCGCGCTTCGTCGCACCGCATCCGGTGTTGTTTCCATTGGCGCCTGTCATGCGGTGGAGGAGCTTTCTCCCGAGTCCGCCGCTGGCTTTGCCCTGGATCCCATTGCAGCCCTGGGCGCCACGCGTGTTGACTTGCCGGGCAATCTTGCCGACGACCTGCTCTGCGGCCGACGCATTCCCGTTGAGCGTGCGCTTGCCGATTTCGATGCCTCGAAGGCGCCGTTTGCGTTGGTGCTCGATGGGGGGCTCAAGGCGCTCGCCCGCATTGAGGGTGGCCGCTTTGTCATGGAGCACGTGTTTCCGCAGGCCATCGGCGGTGTTCGATGATGCTGGCCGCTCGCGAGCTCGCGCGTATCTTTTTCGCCGGCGAGTCGGAAGAGGCTCGCATCGTTACTGCCGATGTGTTTGATAAGTGTGAGCACCTGGGTGCCGCATCGATTGCCATCGGCGTGTTCGATGGCGTGCACCGTGGACACCAGGAGCTCATTGCGGCGCTTGTCCGTGATGCCCGTGCCTATGGCTGCAAGGCGGTCGTAGTTACCTTCGATCCCGACCCGGACGTCGTGGTGAGCCCTTCGCCCGCTCAAAAATTGATGACGACGGCCGACCGTCTGCATGCCCTGGCTCAAACTGGGGTCGATGCGGTGGTGGCCGTTCCCTTTACGCCTGAGGTTGCGGCGCTTGACCATGTTGCTTTTCTCTCGCTGGTGTCGCGTCTGGTCGACATTCGCTCGATTCGCGTTGGCAGCGACTTTAGGCTGGGTCGTGGCGGTGCTTCTGGTGTTGACGAGATGCGCGCCTGGGGTGCCGAGCGCGGCGTTGACGTATACGGGCACGACTTGCTTTGCGAGGGCGGTGAGGCCATTTGCGCCACCCGCATTCGTCATGAGCTGGGACAGGGCCATGTGGAGCTTGCTGCTGAGTTACTCGGCCGTCCGTATATGGTGCGTGGCGGTGTTATTCGCGGCCGTCACGAGGGCTCTGGCATGGGCTTTCCCACGGCAAACCTACAAGTTCCCGATGGTATTCAGGTGCCAGCCGATGGCGTGTATGAGGGTCTGGTGCTGGTCGATGACACCGCGTGGCCCGCTGCCGTGAACGTCGGCCTGCCGCCAACGTATGCCGACGATGCGGCATCTGCGCATCTCGAGGCTAACTTAATTGGATATACGGGAGACCTGTACGGCGCTTCTGTTTCGCTGGCGTTTACGCGCTGGCTGCGTCCCTCGCGCGTGTTCGATTCGCTGGATGAGTTGATCGCGACCGTCGAGGGTAATATCGAGGACATTCGTCACAACTTGGGTGAGCAGGGGGTGAGCATTCGTGATTAGCGATGAGGAAAAAGATCAGGTACGCGCTGCGTCCGACCTGGTTGCTATCGTGCAGGAAACGGTCGAGCTCAAGCCCCGCGGCCATGAGTTTTGGGGATGCTGCCCCTTCCATGGCGAAAAGACGCCGTCCTTCCACATTATCCCCGCCACGCAGGTGTGGCATTGCTTTGGCTGCGGCGAGGGTGGCGACGTTTTCACGTATATCATGAAGCGCGAGAACCTGAGCTTTCCCGAGTCAATCCGTTACTTGGCCGACCGTGCCGGCATTGAGCTGCACGATACCGGCGCTTATCGCGAGCGCGGTACCAAGCGTGCCCGCATCTACGATTTGTGCGCCGAGACCGCCCAGTTCTATCACACCATGCTTATGCGCGGTAAGGACGGCCGTCCGCGCGAGTACTTTGCCAGCCGCGGCATGGGCGGCGACGTCTGCCGCCGCTACTGTCTGGGCTTTGCGCCGGGCCGTAACGCGCTGGTGTCACACCTGTCCCAGGCGGGTTTTACTCCGCAGGAGATGATCGATGCCAACGTTGCCGTGAGCCGCGGGCGCGGACAGCTCGCCGACCGCTTTTACGATCGCGTGATGTTTCCCATCTTTGACGAGCAGGGTCACAACATTGCCTTTGGCGGTCGCATTATGGGCGACGGCCAGCCTAAGTATCTCAACACCGCCGAGACGAGTGTGTTCCATAAAAAGCGAAACCTCTACGGCTTTAATTGGGCCAAGGAGTATATCGTCGCGCAGGATACCGCCATCGTGGTGGAGGGATATACCGACTGCATCGCCTGCTGGGAGGCGGGGATTAAAAACGTTGTTGCTACGCTGGGCACCGCGCTCACGGAGCATCACGTCAAGACGCTCACCCGTTTTGCCAAGCGCATTGTGTATATGTTCGATGGCGACGCCGCCGGTCAAAAGGCCGCCCGTCGCGCGATTCAGTTTATCGAGCAGGATTCGATGGATCTGCGCTGCGTGGTGCTACCCGACGGCAACGATCCCATGGAGTTCATCACGGCGCATGGTGGCGAGGCACTGCAGGCGCGCATCGACGCTGCCGAGCCGCTTATGGACTTTGTTTACCGTTCGCTGCAGGAGTCGAGCGACATCACCACGCCGGGCGGTCGCGCCAAGGCGCTGGAAGATGCGCTGACGCTTATCTATCCGCTGCGCGATAGCTATATGATCGACACGTACTTTATCCAGATTGCCGACCTGTTGGGTTTGGATCTGGAGACCGTGCGTGCGAGTTCGGGTCGCGTGTTTCGCGATTTCGCCAAGCGCGAAGATGCCGAGCGTCGTCGCGAGCAGAATTACGAGCGCCAGCGGGCGCAGGCCGAGCGCTCTGGAAATGCGGGCGGTCGGGCATCGGGTTCTCGCGATGCCGGTCGCGGTGCTTGGGCATCGGGCGCTACGCCGCCGGTGTCCGCGCCGGTCGAAGAAGAGCCGTACGACTACGTCCCGCTCGATGCCTACGGTGCCGCTCCCGTGGAGGTCGTCGACGACCTGCCGCCGATCGATGTGCCTGATGGTATGGGCGCTGTGCCTGTGCCTGATGGTTCGAACGCACCGGCTGCGGCGGCGCCGATGGTTTTGACCGATCTAGAGCGCAAGTCCTTGGCAGGGGAGCGCGAGCTGCTGACCATGCTCACGAGCTACCCCGACCTGTTCCGCACGTATGCCGACCGCATCTGCTCCATCGAGTGGGTTGACCCACGTCACGAGTCCATCGCATGGGCCGTTCTGGCAACGCCGCCGGGAACCGATCCTGCAGCCTGCATGGATGCGGCGCGCTCAGTGTGTCTAGATGCGGCAACGCTTGTGAGTGCCGGGCGCATCTCGGCGACGAGCAAGCACCCCACTGAGACGAACATCGTGTTTATGCTCGATACGCTCGAGCTCTACACCATCAAGCGCCGCATGCGTGCCGCACAGGCCAAGCTGCGACAGGACCGTTCGCTCGATGATGAGGCCCGTCGCGCGCTGACCGTGCAGGCCGCGCAGGATTCGCAGCGTCAACGCGAGCTGCAAAAGTCGATCGGCGGCGTGGCGGACCCGTTCCGTTTGATTGGTTTGGAGACCGCAGGAACCGAACAGGCCTAGATGTTGTGGTCAACCAGCGTATTCTCGCCTATATCCAGTCCTCTTTTTGGGTATAGACGTCAATGTGTGTGCTAAAGTATTGAGTCCTGTGGACTATGAAGGGAGAATCTGTGCCAAAAAAGACTGAGAGCACGGGTACTGGGCTGGAATCCTACGTTGCAAAGCTCATGGGCAACGGCTCAAACAGGACTTCGGTAACCGAGGACGAGATTCAGGTCGCCCTGAAGGATATCGATGTTTCTGACGAGCAGCTCACTGCGGTGTATTCCGCGCTGCGCAACAGCGGCATCCAGATTATCTCCGCGAGCGGTAACGACGACGCCCCCATGGACGTCGACGATGACGATAACGATACCGATACCGACGATTTCGATGACGACGACGAGCACGATTCCGGCTCGCTCGACGATCATGAGCTCAAGATGGCCCGTCAGGCCGATGCCGAGATGGGTTCTTCCAAGAGCAAGAAGAAGCGCACCGTGCGCACGTCCCGTTCACGCTCCCGCGTGCGTGGCATCGATGCCTCCACGGTGATGCTGACCGGCGATCCGGTTCGTATGTACCTCAAAGAGATCGGCAAGGTCGACCTGCTGACCGCCTCCGAAGAGGTCGATCTGGCCATGAAGATCGAGGCCGGTCTTGAGGCCACCGAGAAGCTCGAGGCCGCCGATGCCGGTGAGCTCGAGCTCACGCGTGCCGAGATGCGTCGTCTTACGCGCATTGAGAACGTCGGCCTCGAAGCTAAGCAGGCACTCATCAGCGCAAACCTGCGTCTGGTCGTCTCCATCGCCAAACGCTATGTCGGCCGCGGCATGCTGTTCCTTGACCTGATCCAGGAGGGCAACCTCGGTCTGATCCGCGCCGTTGAGAAGTTCGACTACCAGAAGGGCTTTAAGTTCTCCACGTACGCCACGTGGTGGATCCGTCAGGCCATTACGCGCGCCATTGCCGATCAGGCCCGTACCATCCGTATTCCCGTGCATATGGTCGAGACCATCAACAAGCTCGTCCGTGTGCAGCGCCAGCTCCTTCAGGACCTGGGTCGCGACCCGACCCCTGAGGAGATCGGTGCCGAGATGGACATGAGCGCCGACCGCGTCCGCGAGATCCAGAAGATTTCGCAGGAGCCCGTGTCGCTCGAGACCCCCATCGGCGAGGAAGAGGATTCCCAGCTGGGCGACTTCATCGAGGACTCCCAGGCTATCGTTCCGCCCGATGCCGCCAGCTTCTCCATGCTGCAGGAGCAGCTCACCCAGGTGCTCGACTCGCTTGCCGATCGTGAGCGCAAGGTTATCGAGCTGCGCTTTGGCCTTGTCGACGGGCATCCCCGCACGCTCGAGGAAGTCGGCCGCGAGTTTGGCGTCACGCGCGAGCGTATCCGCCAGATCGAGTCCAAGACCTTGGCCAAGCTCCGCCACCCGAGCCGCAGCAGCAAGCTCAAAGACTATATCGAAAGCTAGTCAAGCAAGAAGCGCCCTCAAGCACATCCGCTTGGGGGCGCTTTCATGTGGTCATTGGGGACGTCCCCAATGACTAGGTCGGAAAAAATCTCAAAAAAGTTCTTGCCCTAAGCTGATTCGTCCGTATAATAAACTTCGTTGCTTGAGAGCACGCACCTATTCCTCGGTAGCTCAATGGTAGAGCACGCGGCTGTTAACCGCGCTGTTGTAGGTTCGAGTCCTACCCGGGGAGCCAGAATTTCTCAGCCCATTCCGCTGGGCTTTTAAATTCCTCGGTAGCTCAATGGTAGAGCACGCGGCTGTTAACCGCGCTGTTGTAGGTTCGAGTCCTACCCGGGGAGCCAGGTTGTAAAACCCGTCGCTTATGCGGCGGGTTTTTTCATGCCGCGACCACTTGACTCGAACGTTGCCATATCAACATTTCGTGTCGAGGATGTAATCCCGCGACCCACCACCTCAACATGGCGCGGTCGTTGTAGAATATTGCAATGATTGCTCCCACGACATGGTGCCGCGAGCACCAGATAAGGAGATTCTTGTGTCTGAGACCATTAACGGCAGCCTGAGCGTCTCGAACGACGTTATTGCCGATATTGCCGGTTATGCCGCGATGACGTGCTATGGCGTCGTCGGTATGGCTGAGCAGCTCCAAGGCGCCGAGAGCGTGCGCCTGCTTGCCGGTCAGCGCCTCCGCAAGGGCGTGCTTGTCTCCGCCGACGAGAACGGCCTTACGGTCGATCTTCACGTCGTGCTCGAGAACGGCGTCAACATGAAGTCCGTCTGCCACAATCTTTCGAGCTCCGTTGCCTTCACCCTGCAGGAGATCGCCCAGATCGATCCCGCCAGCCTTAAGATCGGCATTCACATCGACGCGCTCAAGAGCCGTCTGAACTAGCATCCGAAAACGGAGATTCAAATACCCATGATTGCAAAGACCATTCGCACCTGTTTTCCGATCGCTGCGGCTGCTGTTTCCGACAAGGCCGAGGAGATCAACAAGCTCAACGTCTTCCCCGTACCTGACGGCGACACCGGTACCAACATGTCGCTCACGCTCGCTTCGGTGACCAAGGAGCTCTCCGCCCTTCCTGCCGACGCTGACATGGAAGCCATCGCCGGCGCCATCACCCACGGCTCCCTCATGGGCGCCCGCGGCAACTCCGGTGTCATCACCTCGCAGATCCTGCGCGGTGTGGCCGAGGGTCTCGTCTCTGCCGACGATCCCATTACGTCCGCCAACATCGCCTATGCGTTCCGTCGTGCCGTCAAGGTCGCCTTCCAGGCCGTCCGCAAGCCCATCGAGGGCACGATCCTCACGGTGCTGCGTGATGTCTCGACCAAGGCCGACGAGTGCGAAAAGAAGAAGTTCTCGGCCGAGGACGCGCTCGATGCCATCGTTGTCGAGGCCTACCAGTCTGTCGCCCGCACGCCCGATCTGCTGCCCGTTCTGAAGGAGAACGGCGTGGTCGACTCCGGCGCCTTTGGCTTTGCCATCTTCCTGGAGAACTTTGTTGCCGCCGCGCTTGGCCGCAGCACCGTTGTCGAGGATTTCTCCGCCACGTTTGATTCCGCTGGCTCTGCCCGCGATGCGGCCCTTGGTCGCGTTGAGATCGAGGCCAATGACGATTGGGAGGGCTCGGAGTTCCGCTACTGCAACGAGTTCCTCTTTAAGGCCGACGCCCCGTTTGACGAGGACGAGTGCCTTAAGTTCCTGGGCTCTATGGGTGACTGCGAGCTGCTCGTGGGCGCCTACCCCGACTACAAGATTCATGTGCACTCCAACACCCCCAACCTGGTGCTCGAGCACATGCTGCAGCTTGGTCAGATCTACGAGGTCTTTATCCACAACATGGAGATGGAGGCTCACGACCGTACTGCCAAGATTCATGAGGACCAGGAGAAGGCTGCCGAGCCCGCTAAGGCGTTGGGCTTTGTCGCCGTTGCCGCTGGTTCGGGCGAGGCCGACATCCTCAAGTCCCTTGGCGTTGACGTGATCGTTTCGGGTGGCCAGACCATGAACCCCTCGACTGCCGACCTGCTGGGCGCCGTCGACCAGGTCAACGCGACCTCGGTCATCATCCTGCCCAATAACGGCAACATCCGCATGGCTGCCGAGGCCGCAGCCTCTGCCTGTACCGACAAGAAGGTCGCCGTCGTTCCCACCAAGACCGTCCCGCAGGCGTTCTCCGCGCTGTTCGCCGTCCTGCCCGATTCTGAGCTCGAGGACGCCGTTGCCGCCATGGTCGACGCCATCAGCGAGGTCCGCGATGGCGAGGTCACCCGCGCCGTGCGCGACTCCAGCGCCTCGGACGGCTCTCCGATTCACTCCGGTGACGTCATGGGCATCATCGCCGGCTCAATCGACGTGGTCGGTTCCGACGTGAAGCAGGTCACGCTCGACTGCATCAACCGCATGCAGGAGGAAGAGGAAGGCGACGCGCTGACGATTCTGGCCGGCGAGGAGCTATCCGACGAGGCCTTCCAGGAGATCGTCGACGCCATCGAGGAGGCTCAGCCCGATCTGGAGATCGACGCCCATCGTGGCGAGCAGCCGCTCTATCCCGTGATCTTCTCGATCGAGTAGGCTCTGCCTATGTCCGAGCTGTGCTCTGTGCCGCGCGTCTCGGAGCGCTTTGCCCAGAGCAATGCGCTCGACGAGGATATCGCGCGACTCAAATATGTTTCGGGTAAACGTGAGGAGGCCCTTCGCCGTCTGGGAATTCGGACGGTGGGGGACCTCCTTCTCCATATCCCTCATCGATACCTGGACTTTACCCGTTCTTGGTCTATCGAGATGGCGCCCATCGGTACTGTGTGCACCATCATCGCCACGGTCGACCGTATCGTCCAAAAACAGCCGCGTCCGCGCATGCAGGTGACCGAGGTCTCACTCGTTGACGAGACGGGCGTGCTGCAGGTCGCCTTTTTCCGCCAGCCCTGGATTGCCCAGCAGCTTAAGCAGGGCGACCGCCTGGCCGTGATGGGCAAGGTTGAGTTTGCCTACGGTTTTAAGCAGATGGCCTCTCCGCACTTTGAAAAGCTCGAGGAAGGGCGTGCTGCGGGTACCATTTTGCCGGTCCATTATGTGAGTGACGGCGTGAGCCAGGCGTGGATGCGCCGCATCGTAAGCGGCGCGCTCGAGGTCGTCGGCAATCCCTTCGACCCGATTCCCGCACGCTTGCGCGTCAAGCGCCGCCTGATGAGCAATGCCCGCGCGCTTCGATCGATCCACTTTCCATCGAGTATGGCTGAGCGGGATATCGCGCGACGTCGCCTTGCTTATGAGGAGTGCCTTTACCTTCAGCTGGCGCTTCGCCTGCGCAACGATGGCGGCCTAGTCGATGTGGTGCCCTATGCCCACACCGCGGGCGAGCACCTGGCCGCACTCAAGCAAGCCCTTCCGTTTTCGCTGAGCGACGAGCAGCAGGCCGCATTCCAAGACATCCTGCATGACATGTGCGATGGCGGGCGCGTGATGAACCGTCTGCTGCTTGGCGATGTCGGTACCGGTAAGACCGCCGTTGCCGCCTGCGCGCTGGCTGTGGCTGCCGATAGCGGCACGCAGGCCTGCGTTATGGCGCCCACGGGCGTGCTGGCGCGCCAATATGCCGATAAGACCGGCCCTCTGCTCTCGCAGGCCGGCATGTCCTGGGCGCTTCTGACGGGCGCCACGCCGGCCGCAGAGCGCGAGCGCATCCATGCCCAGCTGGAATCGGGCGAGCTTGACGTGCTCTTTGGCACCCATGCGGTGCTTTCGGATACCGTTGCGTTCAAGCATCTGTCGCTTGTTGTCATCGACGAGCAGCACCGCTTTGGCGTTGGCCAGCGCAATGCCCTGCGTGCCAAGGGCCCGGGTGCCGACCTGCTCGTTATGACGGCGACGCCGATTCCGCGCACGTTGGCGCTCTCGGTCTACGGCGACCTTGACACGAGCATCATCCGCCATCGACCTGTTCCGGGAGCGGGCGTCACGACGCGCGTGCTCACCGAGTCGAGCCGCGACCTGGCCTACGGCGCCATTCGCGAGGCGCACGAAAAGGGCCAGCAGGCCTATGTGATTTGCCCACTCGTGGAGCCGAGTGACTCGGCCGATGAGCTGGAAGACGTGCCCGGTATCGCCCGCGACGACGAGGGCCGCGTGACCGTGCCCGTGCCGCTGCACGATACGGCAACCGAGCTCGAACGACTGCGTCTGGCGTTGCCGGGACTTACCATCGAGCGCCTTCACGGCCGCATGCCGGCGGGGGAGAAGGACCGCGTGATCGATGCCTTCAAGCGCGGCGAGATCGACGTGCTCGTATCGACCACGGTGGTCGAGGTGGGCGTCGACGTGCCCAACGCCACCGTCATGGTCATCGAGAACGGTGAGCGCTTTGGCTTGGCGGCCCTGCACCAGCTGCGCGGTCGTGTGGGCCGCGGCAGCGTGTCGGGCACCTGCCTGGTCATGACGCACTCCAAGGGCAATGGCGGCGCCTCGGCGGCACAAGAACGTCTCCAGTCGCTCGAAAAGACCTCGGATGGCTTTACACTCGCCCAGATGGACCTGCGTCTGCGCCATGAAGGCGAGATCCTGGGTTATCGCCAGCATGGTGGTGTGACCCTGCGCTTTGTCGACCTGGATGCCGACGAGGATCTTATCGAATGGGCCCATTTGGACGCGGTCGAGCTCTTGCGGTATGCTTGCACCCTTGACTCCGTGGCGACGCGCCCCCTGCGCGATGCGGTCGCCATGCGATATCGACACATTTTTAAGGAGGTCAGCGGAGGATGAGAATCATCGGCGGCGAATGGCGCGGTCGTAAGATCGAGGAGCCCCGTGGTCGCGATGTCACCCGCCCCACGACTGATCGCGTGCGCGAGGCGTGCGCATCTATGGTCATGTCGGCATTCGATTTCGATTTGGACGAGGTTCGTGTGCTGGACGCCTTTGGCGGCTCCGGTGCCTTAGGTATCGAGATGCTCTCTCGTGGGGCCCGCTCGCTCACGACGTTTGAGATCGATCGCAACGCCGCGCGGCTCATTACCAAGAATATCGAGTCGCTCTGCCGTGACCGCGCGCGTTGGCGCGTGGTCACGGGCGACATGCTGGCGAGCGCCTCGCGCGGCCGCGTGCCGGGTGGTCCCTTCGACTTGGTCCTGCTCGACCCGCCCTACGCATTTGGCGCCGAGCCGGTCGAGGAGCTGCTGCAGAATCTTGCCCAGCAGGGCCTGCTGACATCAGGTGCCTATGCTCTGTTTGAGCATGCCGCCGCCGACGCGGGCGCGCATCCGGCCGGCTTTGAGACCGTGCGCGAGAAGCGCTATGGCATCACTTCGGTCGACCTGCTGCGCTGGGCCGGCGATAGCAAGGACGGCGGCACTGATGCTAACGAAAATGACGAGGCAGTATCCCCGGAGGACGCCCATGAGTGACACTATTAATCGCGTGATCGTCCCGGGCACCTTCGATCCCATCACGTTTGGCCATATCGATGTGATCCGCCGTGCCCGCCGCATCTTTCCCAGCGTGATCGTCGCTGTTGCTGAGTCGCAAGGTAAAAACGGTGTAGGTACCACGTTTATGCTCGATGAGCGCGTGGCGCTGGCCCGCGAGGCGCTCGGCGATATCGACGGCGTCGAGGTCCTGCCCTTTACCGGCCTCTTGGTCGACTTCGCTCGTGAGCAGGGGGCGGGGGCCGTGGTCAAGGGTCTGCGCGCCATGACCGACTTTGAGTATGAGCTGCAGCAGGCCGACCTTAACTATCGCCTGGATAGCGAGCTGGAGTCCATCTTTGTCATGAGTGCGCCGCAGTACGGCTATATCTCGAGCTCGGTCGTTCGCCAGATCGCCTCGCTCGGCAGCGATGTATCGACGTTTGTCCCGTCCAACGTGGTCGAAGCGCTCAAACATCGCTTTTCGTGACGTTTCTTATTGCCTGGTGGCATGTGGTAAACTAGCACGATGATATGTTACCTATGAAAGGAGACCGGATGCCGGGCGAGAATTTTCCTGGCGATAGGATCGTCAGCTTGGTCGATGAGCTCGAAGGGCTGATCGAGGAAGCCAAGCCGCCTTTCGGCAAGAACGCTCAGTTCAAGGTCATCGACGCCGACGTGTTCTTCAACATCCTCGACGAGATCCGCATGAGCTATCCCGAGGAGTGGCAGAAGTCCCGCCGTATCCTTAAGGAGCGCGAGGAGCTTATGGCTTCCGCCGCCGCTCAGGCCGATTCCATCATCGCTGACGCTCAGCAGCAGGCCCTCACTATTGCCGGTGAGCAGGAGATCGTCCGCCTTGCGCAGCAGCAGGCCGACGACATCCGCGATCGTGCCCAGCAGTACGAGCGCGAGACGCGTTATGCTGCCGAGGACTACGCAGAGCAGGTCTTTACGCACCTGGAGGAGAACCTCAAGAGCCTGACCGGCACCGTTACCCGTTGCCGTCAGCAGCTCAACGAGGGTGCCGCCCAACAGAACGGTCAGTGGTAATGGCTGAGTTCCCGAGCGTTACCGTCGATCTTTCCGAGCAGCTCGAGTTTCCCGGAGATTCGTATCCGCTGACCGGTAAGGTCGATGTCTCCACCTACACGGTGGGCGAGAAGGAGTACCAGCTTCAGGACGGCATCGACTACGACGTTGTCTTTACCAATGCCGGTACCGGTGTCTTGCTCACGGGCATGGTCCGCGCGCACGCCACCGGCGAGTGCGACCGTTGCCTGGAGCCCGCCTCGTTTGATATCGCCGGCGAGATCGAGGAGTTCTACCTCTTTGAGGAACCCGAGGATCCCGAGGCCTACGAGGACGGCTACGAGCTCCTGGGTGAGGACCGTATCGTCGATCTGGGTGAGCCCATCAATGACGCGGTCGTTATGGACACCCCGTTTGTGGTGCTCTGCAAGCCCGATTGCCGCGGTCTGTGCCCCACTTGCGGCTGCAATCTCAACGTCGAGCAATGCGATTGCGCCGCCCAGGCAGAGGCAGAATGGGCCGCTGCCACGGAAAATCCATTTGCAGCATTGAAGAATCTCAAGCTTGATGAGTAAAACTGTGGTAGTATCGCTACTTGCGCGTAATCGCCACACTGGATAGTTCATAAGGAAGGTCACTATGCCCGTACCTAAACAAAAGCAGGGTCGTATCCGCACTCACACCCGTCGTTCCGCCAACATGAAGATCTCGGCTGCGGCTCAGTCCACGTGCCCCCGTTGCGGCGCTGTCAAGCTTCCGCACCACGTGTGCCCCAGCTGCGGTTTCTACAAGGACCGCGAGGTTATCGTTACCGAGTAACGGTATACTCTGGATGCGATGCCGTTCCAAATGGAACCACAATGGCCGGCTCAATGAGTCGGCCATTTTTGTATAAGGAGCATGTATATGAGTAACGTTCGCGTTTGTGTAGACGTTGTGGGCGGAGACGAGAAACCTCAGGTCGTTCTCGATGGTATCGAGGCTGCGCTTGCCGCCGATCCCGATATCGAGGTCTTGGCAGCTGGCCCCGCCGAAATCGTCAATCCCTTTGCCGCCTCCCATGCGCGCGTCGAGGCCCTGGAGGCACCCGACGTTATCGCCATGGATGACGATCCCATTCGCGCCGTGATGACCAAGCGTAAGTCGTCGATCGTGCTTTCTTGCCGCGCCATTAAGAAGGGCAACGCGGATGCGTTCTTCTCCGCCGGCTCGACCGGTGCCATGACCGCCGCTGCCACCGCCTACGTGACGCCGTTTAGGTATCAGGCCGAAGGTAAGAAGCAGCCGGTGCGTCCGTGCCTCACCAATGCGTTGCCCAATCGCGCCGGCGGTCTGACGGTGCTGTGCGACATGGGTGCCAACCCCGATGTGGAGGTCGATGACATGGTGCGTTTTGCTCAGATGGGTAGCGCCTATGCCCGCGTCGTCCTGGGCATCGAGCATCCCCGCGTGGGCCTGCTTGCCAACGGCACCGAGGACGAGAAGGGCTCCAACTTTACCAAGGCCTGCTTCCCGGCCATGAAAGCCGCCGTTCCCGGCTTTGTTGGTAACTGCGAGGGCACCGATCTTACGTCGGGCAATTTTGACGTCGTGGTCGCCGACGGCATGTCGGGCAACATCGCGCTCAAGGCCACCGAGGGCGCTGCCAAGTTTTTGCTGCAGGAACTCAAGGGTGCCTTTATGGCCTCGCTCGGCACCAAGATCGCCGCGCTGCTCATTAAAAAGCAGATGCGCGAGATTAAAGCCAAGCTTTCGGGCGACGCCAAGGGCGGCGCGATTCTTTTGGGCCTGCGCGGCGTGGTCCTGATCGGCCATGGTGCCACCTCGGTCGAGGCTGTTAAAAACGGTACGCTCGCGGCGGCCGAAGCCGTGCGCGCCGGGCTGGTCGAGAATGTCGCCAACTCTATGGACGGTATCGTTTTATAACAGCGGCGTTATGCGTCTTGGGGCGCACGTCGTGGGGTAGAATCAGAACCGTGTCTTGGTACCGCCCGGGCGGTACCATTCTTTTGGTATTCATGCACTATGAGAGGAAGCGCTATGGACCGCTCCGAAATCTTCGACAAGATCGCCGAGGTCGCTGCTGACGTTCTGGGCGTCGATGTTGCCGAAATTAGCGATGAGACCACCTTTGACGACCTCGATGCCAACTCGCTCGAGCGCCTGCAGCTGGTTACGGCTATCGAGGACGAGTTCAACCTCGAGATCGATGACGAGACTCTGCTCTCGCTCAATTCTGTCGCCGACGCCGTCGACGCGATCGAAAACGCCAGGGAGGCCTAGGTCTTGGCTTTGTCTGAACGACTTACGCGCGCCCAGGAAATCCTGGGTCACGAGTTCAATAATAAAGTGCTGCTGCGCGCGGCCCTTACGCATCCCTCGGCAGTCGAGGGCCAGCCGGTTTCTGCCAGCTATGAGCGCCTTGAGTTCTTGGGCGATTCCATTTTGGGCGCCGTGGTCGCACGCTCCCTGTTTGAGTCCTATCCGGAGTTTGACGAGGGCAAGCTCACGCGCCTGAAGGTGTCGCTTGTCTCGGGTGCCACGCTGTCCGAGGTTTCTCACGAGCTGGGCATCGACGACATCATCATCTTTGGGGCCTCCGAGACCGGTACCGGTGCGCGCGGCCTGCATTCGGCGCTCGAGAACGTCTACGAGTCGCTCGTGGGCGCACTGTACCTGGATGCCGGCTGGGATGCCGCAGCGGAGTTTATCCATCGTACGCTTAAGCCGCATTTGGCTTCCGAGCGTGCCGAGCATCCTGCAAACCCCAAGTCGTTTTTGCAGGAGTGCGTGCAAGCCGACGGTCACGAGCCCCCGGCGTATAAGCTCGTTGGCTCCGAGGGCCCGGCACATGCGCCCACCTTTACCGCCGTGGTGCTCATCGATGGCATTCGCCAGGGTCGCGGCACCGGTTCCTCTAAGAAGGAAGCCGAGGGAGCCGCCGCGCTCGAAGCGCTCGACCGCATGGGTTACACCACCAACGGCGTGATTCTGAACAAGAAGCACGTGTAAGCGAGGAACCGTGTATCTCAAGTCCCTCACGCTCAAAGGGTTCAAGTCGTTTGCCGACCGCGCCCATATGACGTTTGAGCCGGGCCTGACCGTCATCGTCGGTCCCAACGGCTCGGGAAAATCGAACATCTCCGACTCAATTCTGTGGGTCCTGGGCGAGCAGAGCGCCAAGCAGCTGCGCGGCCAGGCCATGGAGGACGTCATCTTCTCGGGCTCGTCAGCGCGCAAGCCGGTGGGTGTCGCCGAGGTCACGCTGGTGCTCGATAACTCGGACCATATGCTGCCCGTCGATTTTGACGAAGTCGCCATCACCCGTCGCATGTATCGCTCGGGCGAAAGCGAGTACCTCATCAACTCGAGTCCGTGCCGCCTGATGGACATTCAGGACATCCTGCACGATTCGGGCCTGGGCAAGGATACGCATTCCATCATCAGCCAGGGCAAGCTCGACGCCATTTTGCAGAGCCGCCCCGAGGAGCGCCGCGCCCTCATCGAGGAGGCCGCCGGCATCTCCAAGCACAAGCGCCGCAAGGAGCGTGCGCTCAAAAAGATTAAGTCGATGGACGAGCACCTGACGCGTGCCCGCGACATCAATAAGGAAATCGCCCGTCAGCTGCGACCGCTGGAGCGTCAGGTCGATCGTGCGCGCAAGTACAAAGAGTTGTCCTCGCGCGCGAACGAGCTTACGCAGATGCTGGCCGTCGATGAGCTGCGTTCGCTGCAGTCGCAGTGGAACGACCTGGAGAGCCGCTCCAAGGAGGGCGCGGCCGAGCTTGAGCTTGCGCAGTACCGCTTGGGCGAAAAGGAGCGCGAGCTCGAGAAGCTCCAGGTCATGCTCGAGGAAAAGGGCCTGTTTGTGGGCGACCTGGGCGAGCAACGCCGCCATATGCAAGATGTGGTCGGCCGCATTAACTCCGACATGCGCCTGCTCGAAGAAAAGGGCCACAACATGGTGTCGCGCCTGTCTGACATGCGCGGTCAGATTTCGAGCTCCGAGCATCAGCGTCGTCGCGTGGTCGAGGAGCTTGAGGACGCGCGTGCGCAGCTTGAGGAAGTGACCGGTGCGCATATGCAGGCCCAGGAGGACGTTGACGCCGCTGGTCCTGCCGCCGCCGAGCTCCACGAGCGGCGCGTGGCGCTCGACAATCAGATTTCGAAGCTTACGCACGAACAACGCGATGTGCAGCGCGTAGCCGATAACGCCGCGCTCGAGCTCGCCAAGGTGAAGGATTCCTTGAGCAATGCCGAGGTCGAGGACAACATGTATGCCTCGCGCCTGGAGCAGATCGATGAACAGCTCGAGGAGGTCACGGCCTCGCTCGAGAGCCGTCGAGACCGCGCCGAGGAGCTTGAGGGCGCTCTTGAGGAAGCGCGCCAGGCCCAGGCCGATGCGCGTGAGGCCACCGAGGTCGCCCGTGTAGCCCTGAAGGACTTGCGTAATCGTGAGAGTGAGGCGCGCAACAAGCTGTCCGAGGTGCGCTCGGAGCTTGCCAGCCAAAAGAAACTCGATGCCCGCATGGCCGACAGCTCGCCGCTCGTGAGCCGTCTGGTGGGTGCGCTGGGCGATGATGTTTCGGGCCGCCTGGGTGACGTGCTCGAAGCCCCGCGCGAGCTTGAGGGCCTGGTTGAGCAATTGCTCGCCGGCGATATCGATGCGCTGCTGTTTGATGACGCCGCCACGCTTGAGCGTGCCGGTCGTGCGGCTCTGGACCAAAAGAAGGCCTCGGGCGAGGCACTGCTGGTGGCGCGCGGCGTGAGCGGCTCTACCGCCGCTGAGGGCGCTGCCGGTACCCGCCTGGTTGATCGTCTGTCCGTGCGCGCAGGCTACGGACCCGTCGTCGAGGCGCTGCTCGGCGGCTATTACGTAGTGGACGATCTTTCTGCCGCGCTTTCGGCGCCGGTCGTTGACGGCGTGACTTACGTGACCCCCGATGGCGCCCGCGTCGCCTGCGGCGGCCTGGTGCGTGTGGGCCTCGATGCCGGCGAGGCGTCGGGTGCTCTGGAGCGTAAGCGTCGCATTCGCGAGCTGGAGGGGCTTGAGCCCGATTTGGCCGCTGTGTTTGAGCATGTGTCGGATCAGGTCGTCGAGGCCAATGCGGCCGTTGAGGAAGCGCGTGCCGCTGAGGGCGATGCCGCCGGTGAGATTGCCCGCCTTGAGGGCGAGCGCCGCTCCCTGTTGTCCGAGATCGGCCGTCTGGAGCAAAGCGCCAACAATGCCGAGGTCGAGCGCGTGCGTATCTCCAAGCGCCGTGAGCAGGCTGCCGAGGCCGTTCGCGCCGCGCGCCCGCGCGTGGACGAGCTCACCCGTTCGCGTGACGAGGCCCGTGCGCAGGCAAGCGATCTGGGCTTGCAGATTGCCGAGGCCAACGACGAACTCGACCGCGTTCGCCGTGACGATTCCGAGGCTGCCGGCAAGCTCGCCGACGCCAAGGTTCGCCTAGCCCAGACGAGTGAACGCCTGCGTTCGCTGAAGGGCCGCGTGCCCGACCTGGAGCATCGTCTTGAGGGCATCGACCGTCGTATCCGCGGAACACGCCAGGCGTCGCGCTCGCTCGAGCTGCTGCGCCTGCGCGTCGATCCCATGCACGAACGCTATTCTGCCCTGTTGGAACGCGCGTCGGATTGGGCAGCGCGCCTGCGTGACCAGGCCTCTCTGGAGGAGGCGGACTCCGCTTCGCTCAAGAAGACCATCGAGGATGCCAAGGCAGAGGTTGCCCGCGCTAAGGAGCGAGTCGATACCGCCTCTGCCACGCAAAACGAGTTCAAGGTCGCACGCGGCAAGCTCGAGGTGCAGGTGGAGGCGGCCATCAAGGCCATCACCGCCGATGGCACCACGGTACTCGAGGAAGCGCTCATGCTTCCCGCGCCCACCGACCGCGACGCCGCCGAGCGCGAGCTCAACCAGCTTGTGCGCCAGATCAACAACCTTGGTCCCGTTAACCAAGTTGCCATGGAGGAGTACGAGCAGCTCAAGCGCCGCGCCGACTACATCGAGGAGCAGCTGGCCGATCTGGAGAGCGCGCGCAAGGCGCTCACCAAGATCACGGTGGCCATTGATCGCAAGATGCGCAAGGCGTTCCTGGTGACGTTTGAGAAGGTCGACGCGAACTTCCGCGAGATCTTCGCTATGCTCTTCCCGGGCGGCCAGGCTCATCTGGAGATGACCGATCCCGAGCATCCTGCCGAGACGGGTATCGAGGTCGTGGCGCAGCCGCGCGGCAAGCGCATCACCAAGATGATGCTCATGTCGGGCGGCGAGAAGAGCCTGACGGCGCTCGCCCTGCTCTTTGCTGTGTACCGCACGCGCACGGTGCCGTTCTATGTGCTGGACGAGGTCGAGGCGGCACTCGATGACGCCAACCTGTCCAAGCTCATCGGCGCACTCGACGTGTTGCGTTCCGATACGCAGCTCTTGGTTATCTCGCATCAACGCCGTACTATGGAGGACGCTGACGTCCTCTACGGCGTCTCGATGCAAGCCGACGGCGTCAGTCGCGTCGTCTCGCAAAAACTCGATCGCGAAACCGGAAAGGTCGTGAATGCATAATGGGATTCTTCGATGCTCTCTCGCGCGGACTTGAGCGCAGCCGCGAGGCCCTCAACGAGGTCTTCTACTTTGGCGGCGAGGTCGACGAGGATTTTTGGGAGGACCTGGAGGACACCCTCGTCATGGGTGACATGGGCGCCGAGGTCGCTATCAAGGTCTCCGATGACCTGCGCGATGCCGCGGCCAAGAAGAACCTCAAGACCGCTCCGCAGCTTCGCCGTGCCCTGGCCGAGCAGCTTGAGCAGCACTTTGTGCCCATCGAGCGAGATCCGTTTTCCGATACGCCGAGCTGCGTGCTGTTTGTGGGCATTAACGGTGCCGGCAAGACCACGACGGTCGGTAAGATCGCGAGCGCCATGGCTGCCCGCGGCAAGAACGTGGTGATCGGTTCGGCCGACACCTTCCGCGCCGCCGCCATCGAGCAGCTCGATGTGTGGGGGCAGCGTGCCGGCGTACCGGTTATCAAGCGTGACCGCGGCTCCGATCCGGCGAGCGTGTGCTATGACGTGCTCGACGAGGCCGATAAGCGCGGCAGTGACCTGGTGCTCATCGATACCGCCGGCCGTCTGCACACGAGCCCTGAGCTCATGCGCGAGCTTGCCAAGGTGGTCAATGTGACCCGTAAGCGCGCCGCCAATATGGCCGCCGGTCCCATGCCGGTTTCGGTCGTGCTTGTGATCGACGCCGCGACGGGTCAAAACGGTCTGAACCAGACGCTCGAGTTTAACGAGGCGCTGGGCCTGGACGGTATTATCATGACTAAGCTCGACGGCACGGCTAAGGGCGGTATCGCCATGGCCGTGGCCGAGAAGCTCAAGCTCCCGATCCTGCGCGTGGGCGTGGGCGAGCAGGTCGATGACCTGCAGGAGTTCAATGCCAAAGATTTCTGCCGCGCCCTGGTGGGCGAGTCCAATTAAGGAGTGACTAGTGTTTGATTCCCTGAGCGATCGCCTCAACGACACATTTGACCGCCTGCGCGGCAAGGGCAAGCTGACCGAGGCCGATATTACTTCGGCCATGCGCGATATTCGCATGGCACTGCTCGAGGCCGACGTTAACTTTAAGGTCGTCAAGGAGTTCGTCGCCAAGACCAAGGAGCGCTGCATGACCGCTGAGGTCATGGAGTCGCTGTCGCCGGCGCAAAACGTCGTCAAGATCGTGCTCGACGAGCTCACCGAGATGCTTGGCTCAACCGAGAGCAAGCTCGTCTTTAGCAATCGCATTCCCAATGTCATCATGCTCGTGGGCCTGCAGGGCTCCGGTAAGACCACGGCGGCCGTAAAGCTGGCCTACCTGCTCAAGAAGCAGGGCCGCTCGCCGCTGCTCGCCGCGTGCGACGTCTGTCGTCCCGCCGCTGCCGACCAGCTGGCCACGCTCGGTGGCGAGATCGGCGTGCCAGTCTTCCGCGGTGACGGCGCGCACCCGGTCGACATTGCCAAGGGTGCCATCCAGGAGGCCGTCGACCACCTGCGCGATGTGGTCATCGTCGATACCGCCGGTCGTCTGCAGATCGACGAGCAGATGATGCAGGAGGCCGTGGATATCAAGAAGGCTGTCAAGCCCGATCAGGTGCTGATGGTCGTCGATGCCATGACCGGCCAGGATATCGTCAACGTCGTCTCGACCTTCGCCGAGCGCACCGACTTTGACGGCGTGATCATCTCCAAGCTCGATGGCGACGCTCGTGGCGGCGGCGCGCTTTCCGTGCGCCAGGTGACCGGCAAGCCCATCAAGTTCGTGAGCATGGGCGAGAAACCCGATTCGCTTGAGCCGTTCTACCCCGATCGTATGGCCAAGCGCATTCTGGGTATGGGCGACGTTGTCGGCATTATCGAGAAGGCCCAGGAGGCCGCCGATGCCGAGCAGCTCGAGGCCGCCGAGCGCATGCTGCGCGAGGGCTTCACCATGAATGACATGCTCGACCAGATGAAGGCCGTCAAGAAGATGGGCGGCATGAAGGGCATCCTGGGCATGCTCCCCGGCGGCCAGCGTGCGCTCAACCAGATGGGCGGCAACCTGGACGAGGGCATCTTCGACAAGAACGAGGCCATCATCATGTCGATGACCAAGGAGGAGCGTCTGCGTCCTTCCATCATTAACGGCCAGCGCCGTGCCCGCATTGCCAAGGGCGCCGGCGTGACTCCCACAGAGGTCAATAGCCTTATGAAGCAGTGGGGCGAGATGAACAAGATGATGGGCCGCATGCGCACGATGGCCAATCAGGCTCAGGCCGGCGGCAAGAAGGGCAAAAAGGGCAAGAAGGGCAAGAAGATGCGCATGCCCAATATCCCTGGCCTGGACGCTATGGGTCTGGGCGGCATGGGCGGCCTGGGTACGGGCGGCCCCAAGTCCGATATGGACCTGCTGCGCCAGATGGAAGCGCAGATGCGCAATAAGAAATAACGATTGGTTGAGTCGTGTATGGCGAAGGCCGCCTGGATCGTATTCCAGGCGGCCTTCGCCGTTCGTTCGCAGGTTGTCGCACGCGCGGAAGCGTGTTGACGTTGAGATGCTTGCCGTTAGTGGCAGCCGCAGCCCTCGTGGCCCTCGTGCTCGTGATGGCCGTGGCAACCACAGGATTCGCCGTGCTCATGGGCGTGCTCGTGGTCATGGCCATGGCAGTCGCAGGTGGCCTCGCCGTTCTGTGCGAGCGTGCCGGCAATGAGGGCCTCGACGCAGGCATCGCAGCTGCCCTGGGCGCCCGCATAGACCATGATGCCGGCTTGGGCAAGCGCGTTGATAGCGCCGCCGCCGATACCGCCGCAAATGAGCGTGTCAACGCCACCGTTGGCAAGCAGGCCCGCCAAGGCGCCGTGGCCGGTGCCACCGGTGCCTACGACCTGCTCGTTGAGCACCTTGCCATCCTGGATGTCGTAGATCTTGAACTGCTCGCTGCGGCCAAAGTGCATAAAGATGTTGCCGTTGTCGTACGTCGTTGCCACCCTCATGGTGCCGACCTCCTTTGCTGGCCATGCGGCCGTCGTCGTGGCGATGGGGGAGTACGCGATATTGCCGCCCGCGATGACGAGCGCTCGTCCGTTGACCAGCGCTTCGGCCACCTTGCGATGCGCGCGGCTGCAAATGGCCGCCACCGTTGCGCGGGCGATGCCCATCTGCTGGGCGACCGCCTCTTGGTTGAGACCTTCCAGGTCGCACAGGCGCAGCACCTCAAGCTCGTCGACGGTCATGTCGATGGCATCACCGCTGGCCAGGCCATCGGGGGTAAAGCCGCGGTATTCGGGGATGATCCCGACGCGGCGCAGTTTTTCGCGTCTTCCTGCCATGCACACTCCTTATCTGACATATGTCAACAATAGGATAACGCGTTAGTCGTTGGGCGCAAGGCATTTCTGTCATATGTCAGAAAAAGGCTAAGATGCCTCGTTGCCGCATGCGGAGCCGCGCTGCCGTGCATTGCGTGTGCCGGACTAAGTGTCCAATTCGACACTCGCGCGCCTGGGCTACAATAAATCTCGCTTATAGGCGACTGACAGGAGGGTCAATGAGCAAAGCTGATCAGCAGTTTGTAACCATGTGCCGCGATATCTTGGACCATGGCACCACCACCGAGGGCCAAAAGGTCCGTCCGGTGTGGGAGGACGGCACCCCTGCCTATACCATTAAAAACTTTGGTGTCACGGCGCGCTATGATCTGCGCGAGGAGTTCCCCGCGCTCACCCTGCGTCGTACGGCGCTTAAGTCTGCCATGGACGAGATTCTGTGGATCTATCAAAAGAAGTCCAATAACGTGCATGATCTCAACAGCCATATCTGGGATGAGTGGGCCGATGAGACCGGTTCCATCGGTAAAGCCTACGGCTATCAGATTGGTCAGAAGAGCCATTACGTCGAGGGCGACTTCGACCAGATGGACCGTGTGCTGTACGACCTTAAGCACACGCCGTATAGTCGCCGCATTATGACCAATACGTACGTGTTTAGCGATCTGTCCGAGATGCACCTTTATCCGTGCGCCTATAGCGTGACCTATAACGTGACGCAGCGTCCTCAGGACGACAAGCCGACGCTCAACATGATTCTCAACCAGCGCAGCCAGGACATTTTGGCCGCGAACAACTGGAACGTGTGCCAGTACGCCATTTTGCTGATGATGGTCGCGCAGTCGGTCGATATGATTCCCGGTGAGCTGCTGCACGTGATCGCCGACGCCCACATCTACGACCGTCATGTCGATATCGTCCGCGAGCTTATCGAGCGTCCGCAGTTTGTGGCTCCCAAGGTAACGCTCAACCCCGATGTGCATGATTTCTACGCGTTTACGACCGATGACCTGATCGTTGAGGGCTATGAGCACGGTCCGCAGGTTAAGAACATCCCCATCGCGGTGTAGGTGACGCGCATGACGTGTAAGCTTTCTGCCATTGTCGCCGTGTGCGATGACTGGGGCATTGGTTGCGAGGGCGACATGGTCGTGTCCAATCGCGCCGATATGCGCCATTTTGTGGCGTGCACCAAGGGGTGTCCGGTCATTATGGGTCGCAAGACCCTGTTGAGTTTTCCCGGTGGACGTCCGCTCAAGAATCGTCGCAATATCGTGCTCACGCGCGACGAGAGCTTTGCTGCCGAGGGCGTTGACGTGGTGCATAGCGTTGACGAGGCGCTTGCCGCGGTTGCCGATGAGCCTGTTGCGTGGGTGATCGGTGGCGGCGAGGTGTATCGGCAGTTTTTGCCGTATTGCGCCGAGGCCGAGGTCACGCACAACCATTGCACCCATGCCGTGGACACGTACTTTCCCGACTTGGACGCCGATCCCGCGTGGGAGATTGCGAGGCGCGGCGGTGTTGCCACGATTGCCTTGGGCGAGGGCGACGAGGGCATCGATTATGAGTTCGTGACGTATCATCGCGTTGAGGCGTAAATCGTCTGGCGTGAACGGTATCATCGGGTTGATTGAATGTATGGGGCGGCGCTTAGCGTCGCCTCGTTTGGTATAGATGTGCTGTAAAGAAGGGTGTGGGCTGGCTGCTATGACTGATGCCATTGAGGTTCTGCGAATTGATTCGCTCGATGACGAGCGGCTCGATGCCTACGTTCGATTGACCGAGCGCGAGCTGCGCTGCGTGCTGGAGCCGCAAAAGGGCATCTTTATCGCCGAGAGCGCCAAGGTTATCGAGCGCGCGGTGCGTGCCGGATACGAGCCGGTGAGCTTTCTTTTGGGTGAACGCTGGCTCGACCAGATGATGCCGCTGTTTGAGCGTCTGTTTGTGCGCGAGGGCGCGGATCCGGTTCCTGTGTTCGTGGCCTCCATGGAGCTTATGGAGCAGTTGACGGGCTTTAACGTGACGCGCGGTGCGCTCGCGGCGTTTCGTCGTCCGCGCCAGATTCCGGTTGATGAGTTCTTGGGTGGCGTCGTCGAGGCGGCGGGCGAGCGCCCGGTGCGCGTGTGCGTGCTCGAGGGTATTGTCGACCACACGAACGTGGGTGCGATTTTCCGCTCGGCCGCTGCGCTCAATGTCGACGGTATTTTGGTCAGTCCGACGTGCTGCGACCCGCTGTATCGTCGCTCGGCTCGTGTAAGCATGGGCACGGTGTTTCAGGTGCCGTGGACGCGTATTGGCAGCGAGGCGCGCGTGTGGCCGCACGATGGCCTGGCTGCGCTGCACAATGCCGGTTTTTCGTGCGCTGCGATGGCGTTGACGGACGATTCCGTATCGCTGGACGATCCCGTGCTGCAGGAGATTGACCGCTTGGCAATCTTTATGGGTACCGAGGGTACCGGCTTGGGCGCCAAGACTATCGCAGGCTGCGACCGAGCCGTGCGCATTCCGATGGCGCACGGGGTCGATTCGCTCAACGTGGCCGCGGCGAGTGCCGTTGCCTTTTGGCAGCTGTGTCCGCACGTGAGCAATGAGTATCACTACCAGCCGGGGCTATATCACTAGGCAGTTATTCCGCACCGCGCTCTAATTCGAGGTGTTTCGGTCGCCGCCAGTCGGTGCTAAGCTGGTTTTGGCTTTGGTTTTAAATTGCTGTTTTGTTGTTTGTCGTATGCTTGTGGGGAGGGCGTGTGGCTAAGAAATCTACGGCTATCGATGTAACGCAAGGTGTTATTTGGCAGCAATTGCTGTCGCTGTGCGTTCCCATCTTCTTTAGCTCGTTTTTTCAGCAGGCCTACACGCTTATCGGTACCTATATCGTCGGCCAGTTTGGCGGTAAGCTCGCATTGGGCGGCATCCAGGCCACGATGGTGCTCACCGAGCTCTGCATTGGCTTTTGCGTTGGCGTCGGCGCCGGCTGCGCGGTCATTACCGGTCAGTATTTTGGCCAGCACGATGATGAGCGACTGAGCCGTTCGGTCCATACGGCCATGACGCTCGCGCTGGTGGGCGGTATCGTTTTCTCGATTCTTGGCATAGTGTTCGTTGAGCCCATGCTGGTGCTTATGAACACGCCGCATGAACTATTGGCCGAGGGCGTGGCCTATGCTCGTTGCTATTTTGCCGCCATGGTTGCGGCGCTGCTACTCAATATGGGAACGGCACTGCTGCGCGCCGTGGGCGACACGCGCGGGCCTGCTGTGATTATCGCTTCCGGCTGCCTTGTTAATGCGGTGCTGGATGTCATCTTCGTTGCTGTGCTTCATATGGAGGCTCTGGGCTGCGGCATCGCGGTGGCGCTGACCATTTGCTCCAATGCCACGATGATCGTGATTCGTATGATGCACGCACCGGGTGCGTGGCGACTTTCACTGTCCAAACTCGGCATTGATCCTGGCATTTGTAAGAGCATGATCTCGTGTGGTCTGCCGCTTGGTTTTCAGTCTGCTGCGTATTCGATTTCCAACGTTTTGATTCAGGTGTCGGTCAACTCGTTTGGCGCCGATGTCACCACGGCGTGGGGTCTTTCGGGCCGCCTAGATGGCATTGTCTGGATGGTTACCGAGGCGCTTGGCGTGTCGATCACCACGTTCTCGGCGCAGAACTTTGGCGCGCGCAACTACGAGCGCATGCGCAAGGGCTACCATACGTCGCTCGTGCTGTCGTTTATGCTCATTGGTGGCCTGTCTGCCGTGCTGCTGGTGTTCTCGGGCCCGCTGTCGCGTTTGTTTGTCGACGATGCTTCGATTTCGGCGTACACCACGACCATCCTCCATTTCATTGCGCCGTTCTATGCGATTTTCTCGATTATCGAGAACGCCTCGGGTTCCATCCGCGGCGCCGGCGTGAGTCTGCAGCCTATGATGCTCACCATCTTTGGCACCGTCGTACTCAGAGTGATTTGGGTGTTTGCGATCATGCCCTTCGATCCGTCGCTCGAGCATCTACTGCTGGTCTACCCCGTAACCTGGCTCATCACCGCAACCATGTTCACCATCTACCACCACAGCGGCAACTGGCTAGGTCGCGCCACCGCCTAGCCATTCGGGACGTCCCCAATGGCTAGTATTCGATGCCTTGGCGGGCTAGGAGACCTTCATCGAAGTAATGTTTGACGGGGCGCATTTCGGTTACTAGGTCGGCAAGGTCGGCGAGGGGTAGCAAGCCGCGGCCGGGGAGCACGAGTTTCGTGGTGGCGGGCTTTATCGCGATCAGCGCTTCGACATCCTTGCGCGTTACAAAGCCGCGGCGCATCGCTTCGCCGAGTTCGTCCAGGATGAGCGCATCGACCTGCGAGATCTGCTCGCGTGCTAGCTCCAGAATCTGTGCCGCGCAGGCCTCGGGCGTGTCGTGGTCGCCTTGTACGGTGCGCAGACCCAAACGGGGCGCCGCATCATGCTCGGCGCAGTGAAGTTTCTTGGCAGACTGCAGCCTAAGAACGTTAAGTCCATAGCCCGTGGCGCGCAGCGCGAGCCCCAGCGCAGCCGTCGTCTTGCCCTTGCCGTCGCCTGTATAGATTTGAACCTTGCCGACTTACAGTGATGCCATCTCTGTCCTTTCGTGCCCGGCGTCGGTTTATCGTCGCTCGGGTTGGGTATTCTAGAAACCATTATCAACCCCAGTAGATGGAGTTCAAGCAGATGGAGATGGATGACAACAAGCGTAGACGGAATATGATCCTCTACGTGCTCATCGCCTTCGTCGTCTACCTCGTGCTCTCGACCGTTCTGTTCCCCAACATCGGTCACACGCAGCAGATTACGAAGACCGATTACTCGACGTTTGTCAAGGCGCTCGATAAGAAGAGTGTCGACAAGGTCGAGTACAACACGGACGATTACTCGATTTATTACACCAAGAAGGGCGAGGACGAGAACATCGCCTATAAGACGACCGGTGTGCCGAACGATGCGGGCTTTACCGATCGCGTGCTTGAGTCTGGCGCCTCGCTGGAGTCGGTCGTTCCCGATAAAAACTCGGGTTTGATGACCTACTACCTGCTCACACTCATTCTTCCCATGGCGATTTTCTTCCTCATCGGTTGGTGGCTCAACCGCCGCATGAAGAAGGCTATGGGCGATGACGGCCCGTCGATGAACTTTGGCGGCGGCGGTTTTGGCGGCGGCGGACTGGGTAAGTCCGGCGCGCGCGTGATCGCCTCCAAGGACGTGGGCGTGACCTTTAAGGACGTCGCCGGCCAGGAAGAGGCCAAGGAGTCTCTCAAGGAGGTCGTCGACTTTCTGGAGAAGCCGCAGCGCTACGAGGAGATCGGCGCCAAGCTGCCGCGCGGTGCTCTCCTTGTTGGCCCTCCGGGTACCGGTAAGACCCTGCTTGCCAAGGCTGTTGCCGGCGAGGCCGGTGTTCCGTTCTTTAGCATTTCGGGCTCTGAGTTCGTTGAGATGTTTGTTGGTCGCGGCGCTGCTAAGGTTCGTGACCTGTTTAAGCAGGCCAAGGAAAAGGCCCCGTGTATCGTCTTTATCGATGAGATCGATACCATCGGTAAGAAGCGCGATGGCGGCGGCTTTAGCGGCAACGACGAGCGCGAGCAGACGCTCAATCAGTTGCTGACCGAGATGGATGGCTTCGATAACCACAAGGGTATCGTTGTCCTTGCCGCAACCAACCGCCCCGACAGCCTTGACCCGGCTCTGTTGCGTCCCGGTCGCTTTGACCGCCGCATTCCCGTCGAGCTGCCCGATTTGACCGGTCGCAAGAATATCCTTGAGCTGCACGCCAAGAGCGTGAAGACCCAGCCGCCGATCGATCTGACCGCGATTGCCCGCGCCACGCCTGGTGCCTCGGGCGCCGATTTGGCCAATATCATTAACGAGGGCGCCCTGCGCGCCGTTCGCGAAGGTCGCAAGCGTGCAACCCAGGACGACTTCGAGGAGTCGGTGGAGGTCGTCATTGCCGGCCAACAGCGTAAGTCCACGGTGCTTTCCGACCACGAGAAGCAGGTCGTTTCCTACCATGAGATCGGCCATGCCATTGTTGCCGCTCGCCAGAAGGGCTCTGCGCCGGTCACGAAGATCACCATCGTTCCGCGCACGAGCGGTGCCCTGGGCTACACCATGCAGGTCGAGGAGGACGAGCGCTTCCTGACCACGCGCCAGGAGGTCCTGGATAAGCTCGCCGTCTACTGCGGTGGTCGCGCGGCCGAGGAGCTCATCTTTGGCGAGATGACGACCGGTGCCGCCAACGATATCGAGCAGGCCACCAAGCTCGCCCGCAACATGGTGACGCGCTTTGGTATGTCCGACGAGTTTGGCATGATGGCGCTCGGTACCGTCCAGAATGCGTACCTCAACCAGGATACGTCGCTCACCTGCGCCCCCGGTACGGCCGAGCGTGTGGACGCAATTGTCGCCAAGTTGATTGAGGATGCGCACGACCGCGCCCTGCAGATCCTCAAGGAAAACAAGTTCAAGCTCCACGAGCTGGCTCGTTATCTGTACAAGAAGGAGACGATCACGGGCGAGGAGTTCATGAATCTCCTCACGCGTGAGAACCCGCTGATGCCCAAGCAGCAGTAACGCCGCGGCCGAGCCAGTAAACGCCGACGCCCCATTTGAGCAGCTTTCTCAAATGGGGCGTTTTGCTTGAGAGGGATGGAAATGAAGATCGTGGTGAGCGCCTGCTTGATGGGCGAGAGCTGCAAGTATAACGGGCTCGATAACTACCACCGCGCGTTGGTCGAGGCTTGCGAGCGCACGGGGACCGAGGTCCTCCTCGTGTGCCCCGAGGTCTTTGGCGGCCTGCCCACGCCGCGCAAGCCGTCCGAGATTGTGAACGGCGAGGTTCGTACCTGCGAGGGCATCTCGGTTGATCGCGAATTTCGCCTGGGTGCCCAACGTGCGCTCGATATGTGCGAGCAGGCGGGCGGGCCGGAAGAGATCGCCGCGTGCATCCTGCAGGACCGTAGTCCCTCGTGCGGCGCGGGTCGCATCTACGACGGTACCTTTAGCGGTACGCTCACCGCGGGCAACGGCGTCTTCGTTGATCTGTTGCTGCGTCACGGCTATCGCGTCATACCAGCTTGCGAGTTCGACCCCAGCATGCTGGAGCAATAAAAAACCACCACAAGGGCACTGCTCCCTTGTGGTGGTTTTGGGCTAGGCCTAGAGCGTGTGGCCGTAGGCGTTGGCAGCCTTGATGGCGGCGGCGAACTTTTCGTCGGTGAAGGGCTCCGGGTTGCCTTGCTTCCACTCGTTGGTGGCGTGTGCGTATTCGCACAGGGCAGGGATGTCGGCCTCGGAAAGTCCGACCTGCTCAAGCGTTACGGGCAGGCCCATCTGCTTGTTAAAGGCGGCGTAGCGTTCAAGGCTCTCGGTATCGCCCGTATAGGCAAACAGCACGAGCACGCCCAGGCTCACGACCTCACCGTGCAGATAGGTTCCCTCGCGCGGAATGCTGCACGTCGCATTGTAGAACGCGTGCGCCACGCTCGAGTTGTAGTAGTAATCGTTTTGGTTGGTCAGGTTCGAGACATAGCCCGTGTTGACCACGATGTCGAGCGCGATCTGCTTGACGGCCTCGCTCGACAGATTCCGGCGCACGTCCTCAAGACCCTGGACGCCATAAGTAAACAGCGGCTCGGAGCAGGTGTGGGCGAGTGCCAGGCCAAGACCGGCGGTATGCTCCAAATTACCGGCGCTCGTGGCGTATTCGACCTCGGGCTGCTTGGACAGGGCATCGCCCACGCCGGCCCAGAAGTACTCCGCCGGAGCTTCGGCGATAATCTTGGGGTTGATGAAGATATGCGCAGGTCGGTTGGGGTACGAATATCCCTCGAGCGAGCCGTCGTCGTTGTACACGACGGCAATGGCGGTCGCGGCCGAGCAGTTGGAACAGATCGTCGGGACGGTGAAGACGATCTTCTTGAGCTCGATGGCTGCGGTCTTCACGGTGTCGAGTGCCTTGCCGCCGCCACAGGCGATAAGCACGTCTGCCTGCTGGCAAGCGGGGGAGTTCACGACCTTGGCGATATTGGCGCGCGTGCTGTTGGTGCCGTAGACGCGCGTCTCCAGAATCTCGACGTCGGTGCCTGCCAGCGCAGCCTCGATGCCCGGCAGCGCCGCAGCCAGGGCTCGCTTGCCGCCGATGATGGCGACCTTGGTCGCTCCGTACTCTGCCAGCGCGGCGGGCAACTCGGTAAAACAATCCTCGCCAACGGTGTAGTCGCTCATTCCAATCGTGCGCATAGCAACCTTCTTTCGTTCGATAAAGTGCTTTCAGGTATTTTGCTCCAAGAGAAGGTCCACAGCCGCGAGAAATTTCGAACGTATAAAACCAGTGTTGAGGGTTTTTCGCCGGCGCTGAACGTGCTAGCATACTCCGCATAAGCGTTGATGGGGACGAGTAGTCGGCCGTCCGCATGCTACAGAGAGCGGGGAGCGCTGAGAACCCGTGCATGCGACCGATGAAAATCACCCCGGAGCTGCGGTCCCAACGGACGTGCCGCGCAGGTTCGTCTTAGTAGACATCGCCGAGATGGTCGTCGATACAGACCAGCCGAGTAACGGATGCGAGCGCGCGGCGACGCGAGCGAGGGCATCTAAGCTGGGTGGTTAAGCGAAGAGCTTTTACGGACAGACTGTCCGTTTTGTGGCGCTTCGTCCCAGCTTGTAGGGACGGGCGCTTTTTTGGTGCCCAGAGGGCGTGCGCGCCCATGACAAGAAAGGGGTACCGTGGCAAACGAGTACAAGCAGACGATGAATCTGCCCAAAACCGGATTTCCCATGCGTGCCGGTCTTTCCAAGTCCGAGCCAAAGCGACTCAAGGACTGGCAGGACAACAAGGTCTACGAGCAAGTTCTAAAGAAGAACGAGGGTCACAAGAAGTTCGTGCTGCACGACGGCCCTCCGTACGCCAACGGCCCGATCCACATCGGCCACGCCATGAACAAGATCTCCAAGGACATGATCAACCGTTACTGGATGATGCAGGGCTATGAGGTTCCCTATGTTCCCGGTTGGGACTGCCACGGTCAGCCGATCGAACATAAGGTCGAGGAGAAGCTCGGCACCGAGAAGTTCAACCAGACCTCCACGGCTAAGATCCGCGAGCTTTGCAACAAGTTCGCTGTCGAGAACATCGAGCTCCAGAAGGCTGGCTTCCGTCGCCTTGGCGTGCTTGGCGACTGGGACAACCCGTATCTGACGCTCTATCACCAGCATGACGCCGCCGACATTGAGGTCTTCAAGGCCATGTTCGACAAGGGCATGATCTATCGCGGCCACAAGCCCGTCCACTGGTGCAAGCACTGCCACACCGCGCTGGCCGAGGCTGAGATCGAGTACTCCGACGAGACGAGCCCGTCCATCTTCGTGCGCTTTGAGATGACCTCCAAGCCCGCCGGTCTCGAGAACTTCGACGGCCCGGTCGACTTTATCATCTGGACGACCACGCCGTGGACCATCCCCTCCGACCAGGCAGTTTCCCTCAAGCCCGGCGCCGCCTACGTCGCCGTTGAGCACGACGGCCGCGCCGAGGTCATGCTCGAGGACCTGGCTCCTAAGTGCTGCGAGGAGTTTGGCTGGGAGTACACTCCGGTTATGGTCGACGGCAAGCCCTATGTGGTTCCCGCCGAGACCTTCCACCACATCCACTACAAGCAGCCGATCTTCGACGGTGTCGAGGGCGTGGCGCTGCTGGCCGATTACGTCGGTGTCGATGACGGTACCGGTATTGTCCACAACTCGCCCGGCCACGGCGTCGACGACTACTTTGCCTGCCTCAAGGAGGGCATCACCGACATCTGCATGCCGGTCGATGACGACGGCAAGTTCTACACCGGCGAGGAGTTTGGCACCGGTGGCCCCTTCAGCGGTATGGACACCGATGAGGCCAACCCGCACATCATCGAGTTCCTGCGCGAGCGCGGTACCCTAGTCCTCGAGAAGAAGATCACGCACAGCTATCCGCACTGCTGGCGCTGCAAGCACCCGGTGCTCTTCCGTGCTACCGACCAGTGGTTTGTCTCTATGGACAAGACCGGTTTGCGCGAGCAGGCTGGCAAAGAGGTCCGCGAGAACGTCAAGTGGTATCCGGCCCACGCGGCCAACCGCATCGGCGCCATGGTCGAGCAGCGTCCCGACTGGTGCATCAGCCGTCAGCGCAACTGGGGCGTGCCTATCCCCAGCTACACTTGCGCCGACTGCGGCGAGAAGGTCATGAACGACGCCACGCTCGACGCCGTCATCAAGCTCTTCCACGAGAAGGGCTCCGACGCCTGGTTCACCGACGCTCCCGAGAGTTACCTGGGCGAGGCTTGCGTTTGCCCCAAGTGTGGCGGCCATCACCTCAAGGCTGATAAGGACATTCTCGACGTGTGGTGGGACTCCGGCGTGTCCTGGAAGGCCGTCTGCGAGTATCGACCCGAGCTTGAGTACCCGGCTGACGTGTATCTCGAGGGCTCCGACCAGCATCGCGGTTGGTTCCAGAGCTCGCTGCTCACCTCGGTGGGTGCCAACGGCCATGCTCCGTACAAGGCGGTCGTCTCGCAGGGCTTCACGCTCGATGGCCAGGGCCGCAAGATGTCCAAGTCGCTCGGCAACGTCATCGACCCCAACAAGGTCTGCGACGAGATGGGCGCTGACATCATCCGTCTCTGGGTTGCCTCCGTCGACACCAGCTCCGACGTCTCCATCGACCATGAGATTCTCGCTCGTACGTCCGATGCCTATCGTCGTTTCCGCAACACGCTGCGCTTCTTGCTCTCCGAGCTCGAGGGTCAGTTTGAGCCCGAGACCGACGGCGTCGCCTTTGCCGACCTGCTGCCGCTCGACAAGCTCATGGTTGCCCGTCTGACCCAGGTCCAGGCCGAGGTCGACGACGCCTACGCCAGCTATGAGTTCCCGCGCGCCTACCGTGCGCTCTATGACTTCGTGGTTACCGAGCTTTCCAACGTGTATCTCGACGCCCTGAAGGATCGTCTGTACTGCGACAAGCCCGGCTCGCTCGAGCGCCGCAGTGCCCAGACCGTGCTGGCCGAGCTCTTCTCGATGCTCATGCGCGACCTGCAGCCGATCCTGTCCTATACCGTCGACGAGGCCATGGCATATGCGCCCGCCGGCTGCGTCGATCACCAGAAGTACGCCGCGCTGCTCGATTGGTACAAGTCGCCCATCACGGTCGACGAGGCCAATGAGTTTGAGGGCGTGCTCGAGGCTTCGCTCGAGCTCCGTAGCGCCGTGACCAAGGCCCTTGAGGATGCCCGTTCTGCCGGCACCTTCACTAAGAGCCAGCAGGTCCGCGTCAAGGCGGTCGTTCCCGCCGAGATGTACGCGCTGCTGACCGGTGATAAGGCCGTCGACCTGGCCGAGTTCTACATCGTCTCCGATGTTGAGCTGACCCAGGGCGAGGAACTCTCCGTTGCCATTGAAGCTGCCGAGGGCGAGTGCTGCGACCGTTGCTGGAACTATCGCACCACCGTCGGCGAGTACAACGGCCACGCGCATATCTGCAAGCGTTGTGCCGAAGCGCTGAACTAACCGTTGGGTGTTCCTATAGTTTTGTCAACCGTCGGGGCTACTCCCGGTAGGGCACCCG
>USAJ01000007.1 GCA_900552685.1 uncultured Collinsella sp. | reverse complement strand
TGTTAGGCGCGCCGCCAGCGTTCATCCTGAGCCAGGATCGAACTCTCCGTCCAAAATATATGGGCTTCGAGCCCGTCCGGTCCTCACAACTATTAGCTGATCGGTTCCGTTCGATTCATATGGTTCTAGTATAGGAAAAGGAATTTCTCGGGGCCGCCTCTCGGCGGCCTTGCGAAAAACAAATCCAAGTTAGACCATTTCAAATGGTTCGATGTCTGCCCGGATGCGACACTGAAGTAAGTGTCCATCCTCGCAGTATCCGGTTCTCAAGGTGCACGCTTTGCGGCTCATCCGGTCCGACCGGGCCGCGCGGCAAGGAGATATATTGCCAGACCGCGAAGCCCTGTGGGACGTCAATTCCACTCTTCACAAGTCCTACACAACATATTGCTTTCTATAGGTAATAGAAAGACTGGTGCGGATCTTCCGCACGTATCAGATGATGACCCTTTGGTTCAGGAATATATAGAGATCGGTCACCTGTAAGTGTTTATCTACCCGCGCTTTTAGCAATGTAAACCGCGCCTCAGATAAAAAGAGGGAGCGCCGCGCACAACGCGACACTCCCCTAGCGATTCAAGAGAATCTATTAGGCCTCGAGAGCCTTCTTGGCGATGGTAGCCAGCTCGTTGAAGGACTCGATATCCTCGTAAGCCATCTGAGCCAGGACCTTGCGGTCGAGCTCGATGCCGGCAACCTTCAGGCCGTGCATGAACTGAGAGTAAGAGATGTCGTTCAGGCGAGCAGCAGCGTTGATACGAGTGATCCAGAGAGAACGGATCTCGCGCTTCTTGTTGCGGCGATCACGATACTGATACTGCAGGGAGTGCTGGACCTGCTCTTTAGCATGCTTGTAAGTACGCGAAGCGGCACCGTAGTAACCCTTCGCACGGTGCATAACGGTACGGCGCTTCTTCTTGGCGGCAACAGCGCGCTTAATACGTGCCATGTTCTATCAACTCCTAGACGGTAAAACGAAAAACGGGAACGCGAACTTAGGCGAGACGCGACTTGATGACCTTGCGGTCGGCAGCGGCGATCTCGGTCTCCTGACGGAAGCCACGCTTACGCTTGGTGGACTTCTTGCTCAGGATGTGGCTCTTGAAAGCCTTGGCGCGCATAAGCTTGCCGGTACCAGTCTTGCGGAAACGCTTCTTGGTGCCGCTGTGGGACTTCATCTTAGGCATGAAATACTCCTTAATCGGTTACAGAACACTAGTTACTTGGTATCGCTTGCCGCTTTATCCTCATCGAAGGCGCCCTTAATCGGGGCGAGCAGCATAAGCATGTTACGGCCTTCCATCTTAGGCTTGGACTCGACCGTAGCGTAAGGCTTGAGATCCTCGGCGAGGCGCTCGAGAACGTTAAGGCCCTGCTCCGGGTGAGCCATCTCACGGCCGCGGAACATGATGGTGATCTTAACGCGTGCGCCCTTCTTGAGGAAACGCAGAACGTGGCCCTTCTTGGTCTCGTAGTCGCCAACGTCGATCTTGGGTCGGAACTTCATTTCCTTGACCTCGACCTTGGACTGGTTCTTACGAGCAGCCTTGGCCTTCATGGCCTGCTGGTACTTGAACTTACCGTAGTCCATGACCTTGCAGACCGGCGGCTCCGCGTTGGGAGCGATCTCGACCAGGTCGAGACCCTGATCGTCGGCGACGCGCTGGGCATCGCGGATGGCGAACAGGCCGAGCTGAGAGCCATCGACGCCAATCAAACGGCACGAAGATGCAGTGATCTCGTCGTTGATGCGGGTGTCATCAGACTTAGCTATTTTCCCTACCTCCATTCATAAAAAAATAACCCGGCGCTTCTCAGCAACCAGGTCGTACACATAGACTTCCTCGATTTGAGGAAGGTAATCTAAGTTGTATGACCAGTCAGCTGCTCATTGGCGCCAAAAGGTGGGAACCCTCGGGTTCCTCTTTAGGGCATTGCGGGAACAACGCCTTGCGAATAATAACACGTACAGCGCGTTATCACATTACGTACACGAAAAAGGGGCCTTGACCCCCTTGAACGCTCGCTTGCATGTATGGTGCCCGAGGCGAGACTCGAAGGGCCTTCGCTTCGCGAAGCCCCGGGCTTCGGGCGCGTGGCGCCCTCGCCACGCTCCGCTACAGACAGGCCACAGGCCTGTTTGCTTAACGCTTCGCGCGCTCACGCGAGTTCGGCACGAAAAAGGGGGCCGCAACCCCCTTGAACGCTCACTTGCATGTATGGTGCCCGAGGCGAGACTCGAACTCGCACGTTGTTGCCAACGGTGGATTTTGAGTCCACTGCGTCTGCCAATTCCGCCACTCGGGCACGTAATGCGTGAGTTAGTTTATCACAGCTTTCTGTTGATTAGTCCGAAAATGGAACTTCGAGCATTTCGATAAGCTCAACCTTGCGTAACATCTCCCGCTTACGACATCCACGTCCGTCAACCGAGGCCTCGCCCATCTGGTTGTCATAGGGATCCTCGCGCATACCATCGAAAGCAGGCACAAATTCAGCCTGGAATCGATTGTTGGCCACCATACGCCACGGGTCGAGATTGCCAAAGTAGTGACGACGACGCCACTCCTCCCCCATCCTGCGTGCCGAGGAACCAAACGATACGTCGGCGTTAAGCCAACCGGTCTGTGGCGTATAGAACTCAGCCCAATCGTGCGGCCCCACCGAATCGGGCGCAACATACAGGCCGCTCTGCCAACGAGCAGGCACCCCCGCGATGCGGCACATGGTGATAAACGTGAGCGCCATAACGCCGCAATCGCCGCGGAGCGAATGCGCACAGTCGTCGGCAATAGATCCCAAAAGCAGGTACGGTGGCTGATAGCGATAGTCGATATGCTGTGTCAGGTAATCATAGATAGCACGAGCGCGATCGAGCGGATCCTCGAGTCCGTCAGCAACACCGGCCGTCAGCTGCTGCAGATACGGCGTGAATGCAATGTGCGGACGGTCCTCGGAAATATCCTCGGGCAGAGGCGCGTCCATACGCGGATGAACCGGAAGTGTGCCACCGTAGACATCACAATAAGCAGCATCGATGTGATAACGATAAGTCACCGAGAATGAGCGCTCACTCGAAGAAGACCACGAGGCGGTACGCGCCGAAGCGTTCGCGGGAGCAACAGCACCCTCCGGCGTCATGTCGAGAATCTCGACCCGAGACTGCTGACGGCAGGCAGCCGCGACGGGAAGCCAAGCGCAAACGGTCTCCCCCTCCAGAGCGCCGGGGACAGACACGGACGCTTTAAGCGTAATGACGCGAGCCAATCCGTTTTGTGACTCCATCTCCTTGAGCATCTCGTCGCGCAGTGCTATTCCGTCCGTAGAATCGGGACGCATGCCGGGGACCTCTTTGGGATATACGCGAAGCGAATCGAGGAAGTTGTCGAGAACGAACAGCTCGCCATCGATAAAGCGCCAGTCAATACGCTTACGGTCAATCAGATCGTCAAACTGCTCCTCGGTAAACTCAGGCCACTCCTCGCGAATCATCGCAATAGCTCGATCGCGCGACACCGAAAAATGAAGCGGCGTCTCAAGCATGCGATACCGCTCGGCACGAACGCAGGCAGCAAGCGAGGGATCGGGATCTTGGGCAAGTAGGCGATCGCAAGCCTCAATAGCCTGCGAAAGATACCCCGCGTCCTTTAAACGCAGAATCTCGGGTGGCAAGCCAACATCTAGAAAACGGAAGTCATCATTGCAAACATCAACAGAGCAACCAACAGGACCCTCGTCAATAACCTTCCCATCCGAAGGCAGCACATTAATAACAGCCATACCAAACTCCAAGTCATTAGAACTCTCGAAGCCCATTGTAGCGAGATAAAAAAGAAAGCCCCAACAAGGGAGCCATCAACACCGTCGAACGGTAGTCAAAAAAATGAATTCAGCCCAGTAACCCTGTAGCGAGTTAACGAAGGAGGCCCCGTTCACCCGAAGCTTTTCCCATTGCGCGACTTCTGGCAAAGCCAGGTGAGCGCAAGGGAAAAGCGTAGGGTGAACGGGGCCTCCGACGGGAAAGTTAAACCGCTACTTACGCCTTGTTGACGGAGCCAAACTCCTCCATGAGCTCCTTGGTGCGGGCAACGATGTTGTCGCGACCAGGCTTGAGGAGCTTGCGGGGGTCGAAGCCCTTGCCCTGCTGATCCTTGCCAGCCTCGATGTACTCGCGAACGCCCTTGGCGAAGACGAGCTGCAGATCGGTGTTGACGTTGATCTTGGAGATACCCAGGGAGATGGCCTTCTTGATCTGATCCTCGGGGATGCCGGTACCACCGTGCAGAACGAGGGGCAGGTCGCCGGTCTGAGCCTTGATCTCGCCCAGACGCTCGAAGGAAAGGCCAGCCCAGTCGGCGGGATACACGCCGTGGATGTTGCCGATACCGCAGGCGAGGAAGTCGACGCCCAGGTCAGCAATCTGCTTGCACTCAGCGGGGTCAGCGAGCTCGCCGTTGGAGGTCACGCCGTCCTCGGTGCCGCCGATGCCGCCGACCTCGGCCTCGATGGACATGCCCTTGGAGTGGGCAAGCTCAACGAGCTCCTTGGTGCGGTCGAGGTTAAGCTGGAAGGTCTCCTCGTGAGAGCCGTCATACATGATGGACGTGAAGCCGGCCTCGATGCACTTGAAGCAGTCCTCGTAAGAACCGTGATCGAGGTGAAGGGCGACGGGGACGGTAACGCCCGTGGCCTCGACGGCAGCCTTGACCATGTCGGCGCAGACCTTGAAACCGCCCATCCACTTAGCGGCACCAGCGGTGCACTGAAGGATCAGCGGAGACTTGGCCTCCTCGGCGGCCTGGAGAATAGCCAGGGTCCACTCGAGGTTGTTGGTGTTGAAGGCACCGAGAGCGTACTTGCCGGCCTCGGCCTTCTTGAGCATGTCTGCTGCGTTGACGAGCATAAAAGAAACCTCCTGTAAGGTTGCTCCGATAACGCCTGAGATTTTACCACGACATACCCGAGCATAAACGTTCGTTTGTTCACGAATACCATCCGATTGGACAATTTTTGACCGTTTGCCCCACAGAATCGACCCACTGGGGAAAATAGCTTGACGATTGAGCGGTCTTCGTGGTTCGAAAGACGGCTTCGAGCCTACATCTGCATAAACGGATTCTGCATAAGTTCGCGCGCCATCGTGGTCGAATCGCCATGGCCCGTCAAGCAAACGGTATCGGGCGGAAGCGTCTTGGCAAGTTTGGAGAGCGAGCGCATAATCGCCGCCTCGTCACCGCCGGAAAGATCGGTACGACCGTGGCTGCCCGGGAAAAGCGTGTCGCCCACAAAGGCGATGTTCCCCTGCTCGGTCGCGGCGAACAGGACGATGCCGCCCGGCGTATGCCCCGGCGTCTCGATCACCTGCAGGCAGATATCGCCCAATTCAATCGTATCGCCCTCGGCAAGCAGCCGCGTCGGCTCGCCCGGATCGGGCGTCTCAATACCCCACATGGCGCGCTGCTCCTCGATATTTGCGCGAGGCACCGTCACGTCCTTAGCGCACAACTCATATAGTGCGCTGTCGCCAACGGCAGCTCGAACCCCGGCGACCCCGCCAACATGGTCGGCATGACCGTGCGTGCAGACAGAGCCGAGTACGCGAACCTCGGGATGCGCGGTGCGGATATGCTCCACAAGACGCTCGCCCTCCCACGCCGGATCGACGATTAAGCACTCGTCATTCGAAATCACGACGTAACTGTTGGTCTGAATCGGGCCGTTGACGAGTGCCTCAATCGAAGCTGCACCTCGGGGTGTCAGGTCCAAAGTCATATCGCCCATGCGCATACCCTCCTTCTAAAATACGTTCGAGGCACCAAACGATGCCTCGAACGTAACCAATATCTATGATGCTGAGAGGCTCTCGCACCTACACACGGCGCTTGAGCTGAGCTCCGCCTTCGCCGGGCATAAGACGGCGAGCGTCGTAGACCGAATCGACACTGCTGATGGAAGCCAGCAGCGGATCCAGACCGCTCGCGTCCGAGATCTCGACCATAAAGCGCAGGGTTGCAATACCCTCGCGGTTGGTCGACGTGGCGGCAGAAAGGATATTGCCGCCCGCATCGCCAATGGCAATGGTGACATCCTTGAGCAGGCCCATGCGGTCCAGGCACTCGACCACGATCTCGACCTGGAAGAGGGTGTCGGCAGCGCCGTCCCACTCCACATCGATCATGCGCTCGGGATGTTCCATAAGACCCTTGACGTTGGGGCAGTTGGCGCGATGCACCGAAACGCCACGACCGCGCGTGATGAAGCCGACGATGTCGTCGCCCGTCACGGGGTTGCAGCAATGAGCCAGACGGACCAGCAGGCCGCTGTTGCTCTCGCCCTTGACGATAATGCCGTTACTAGCGCTCTTGCCGCGCTTTTGCGGCTTGCGGTTGGAGCCGCGAGCAGGCTGCTTCACGACCTCGGCGATAGCCTCGGCCTTGGTGAGCTGTTCCTCGGGCTTGGGGTCCAAGATTTGCTCGACCTTATTGCCCACAGCGCGCGGGGCAACCTTGCCGGCGCCGACGGCGGCAAACAGGTCCTCGAGCTGCTTGAAGTTAAACTGCTCCGCCACGGCGTTGAGTGCACGCGTCGAACGCGGCGTAGAAATGCCATAGCCACGCTTACGCAGGTCCTTGGCCAGCATATCGCGACCGGCGGCAGCGTCGTCGTCCTTGGTCGCAGCGGCAAAATAGCGGCGGATCTTTGACTTGGCGGAAGGTGTCTTAACGATCTTGAGCCAATCGCGCGACGGCTTGGAACTCTTGTTAGTCAGGATCTCGACACGGTCACCCGTCTTAATCTCGTGCGTGAGCGGAGCCACCGCACCGTTGATTTTGGCGCCGACGCAGTGGTTTCCCACCTCGGTGTGAACGGCATAGGCAAAGTCGAGCGGCGTGGAGCCGGCACGAAGCGCCATGACCTCGCCTTTGGGCGTGAAGACAAAGATCTCCTGATCGAACAGATCGACCTTCAGCGAGTGCAGGTATTCCTTGGCATCGGTGATCTCGTCGGAAGCCGCCCAATCGAGCGAATGCTTGAGCCAGTTGATCTGGTCGTCCAAACGTTGAGCGTCATTGGTCTTGGAAGCAGACGATCCGCCCGACTTCTTATATAGCCAGTGGGCGGCAATGCCGTACTCGGCCTGCTCATGCATCTCGTAGGTTCGAATCTGAATCTCGAGCGGACGAGCCGTAGGGCCGATGACCGTCGTGTGGAGCGACTGGTAGTTATTGACCTTGGGCATGGCGATATAGTCTTTAAAGCGACCGGGCATGGGGTGCCACAGCGTATGCACCGCGCCGAGCGTGGAGTAGCAATCGCGCACCGAATGCGTGATGACGCGCAGTGCCACCAGGTCGTAGATCTCGGAGAATTCCTTGCCCTTGCGCTTCATCTTTTGGTAGATGGACCAATAGTGCTTGGAACGGCCGTTGATCTGGAAGTCCTCCAGGCCAATGCGGTTGAGTTCGTCGGTGAGTGTCTTGATGGTCTCGGCAAGGTAGCGCTCGCGGACCTCGCGCGACTCAGCCACCATGCGCGCGATGCGCTGGTAGGCATCGGGCTCCAGGTAGAAGAAGGACAGGTCCTCGAGCTCCCACTTAATAGAGCTCATGCCCAGGCGGTCAGCCAAGGGCGCGTACACGTCCATGGTCTCGCGAGCCTTAAACAGGCGACGATCCTCGCGCAGGGCTGCCAGCGTTCGCATGTTGTGCAGACGGTCGGCAAGTTTAACGATGATGACGCGAATGTCCTTGGACATGGCGAGGAACATCTTGCGCAGCGTGAGCGCCTGCTTCTCGTCCATGCTGTCGACTTCGATGTTGGTGAGCTTGGTCACGCCATCGACGAGCTCGGCCACCGTATCGCCAAACAGGCCGGAAACATCGGTGAGCGAGGTCTCGGTGTCCTCGACGGTATCGTGCAACAGCGCGGCGCACACCACGTCACAATCCATCTTGAGATCGGCCAAAATGATGGCAACCTCGACGGGATGGTTAATGTACATCTCACCCGAGCGGCGCTTTTGGTTACAGTGTTTCTCGGCGGCAAAGCAGTAGGCTTGCTCCACCTTGGAGAAGTCGTCCTCATTCATATATTTGAGGCACAGGCGCTCCAGCTTGTCGTAGCTGTCCGCCATAATCTCGGGCGGCAGCTCATCGGCATGCTTATAGTGCTCCATCTCCGAAAACGGCTGGAGGGTGGAATCATGGGCGGTACGGGCTGCGGCATCCATCGAGGTCCCCTTCCCCTAGGCCCGCGGTACGATCGGGCGGTTAACTTTGGCTAGCATATCAGAAGCGCACGAATCGAGCGCCCAACTCCGGAAAGCCGAGAACTCCATGCGCGAGCGCAAGCCCTCCAAATAGCGAATTGACCTGCTCAATTGCACGCGGCCGGGGTTTTCGGCCATCGCGATGCGACGGGTGTCGTCAAACCCCGAAACGCGACAAAAACCAAGCTCTTCGAAGATTCCCAAGCCGCTTTCCACCGAGCGCTCGTCGACCGGCGTGCGAGCATCGATGGCAAGGCACATCTGCGCGATGTCGATATCGCTCGCGCTAAAGAAATCGTCCCCGGTCTTGCCGCGGTTGGAGCGCCACATGGTCTGCAGCGCGCGATAGAGCGTGACGAGCTCGTCGCGCTCGGGCGCATAGCAGTCGAGTAGGCGCTCGTTAATACGGGCGTCACGCGACGAATAGAGTAGATGGATCACGGCGGGTTGGCCATCGCGACCGGCGCGGCCGCTCATCTGGTTAAACTCAATGCCGCCAAACGGCATGTGATAGAGCACGACATGGCGAATATCGGGAAGGTTGACGCCCTCGCCAAAGGCGGATGTCGAGACGATGCAGCTGAGGCTGCCGTCTCGAAACGCCTCCTCTACGCGATGGCGGTCGGTGCGCGTAAGGCCAGCGTTATAGAACGCGATACGGGTCGCACAGTCGGGAACGCGTTTGCGTAGTGTCTTGGCGAGCGCCACGGACTGGTCGCGCGAATTGACGTAAATGACGGTCTTCTCCCCCGTCGCCACGATCGACACCAAACGGTTCTCGCGACTTGCAAGATCACGGTCGTCCTCGAGCTGCAGGTTCTCGCGCACCGTCTCGTCGACCACCGTGTGAGTGATCGGAAGCATGCGGGCAAGCTCGGCCACGACCGGAGCCGTCGCGGTGGCCGTCGCGGCCATAACGACCGGGTCGCCCAGGGCTTTGAGGATATCGGGCATGTCGAGATAGGCGCTGCGGTCGCCGCCCTTGGCAAGGCCAGCGTGGTGCGCCTCATCGATAACGACAAAACCGATGCGCCCCGAACGCGCAAAGCGGTCGCGGTGAATGGACAGGAACTCGGGCGTCGTGAGCACGATGCCGGTACGGCCCGAAGCCAAGCCGGCAAACACGTCATCGCGCGCCGCCTCCACGGTCTCGCCGGTCAGCACGCCAACGCCAATGCCAAGCGATGCCATCGTCGACGAGAGGTGATAGGCCTGGTCGGCAACAAGCGCACGCAGCGGATAGACAAAGATGCTCGCACGTCCGCGAAGCACCGCCTCACGCGCGGCATGTACATGGAAGATGAGCGACTTGCCGCGCCCCGTTCCCATAACGGCCAGAACACTTTGGTGATCGGCCAGGGCATCGAGCGCCTCGACCTGCGCGCGGTGCGGCTGGTTCGAGCCGATAAAGCTATGAATAAGCGAGCGCGTGAGCTCGGTATAGGAAAGCTGGGCGAGCGTTTGGCGCTTGCGGGACTCCAGACGAAGACCAGCGTCCGCAGGCTCCACGCCGCGGCGAAGCTCACATGCCGGGTCGTCAACGTTGGGCGCCGTGGTATCGCGGACCAAGACGTCCTTGATCATGAGCTTTGGCTTTACGCGACCCTGCCAATGCTCGGCCACGGCCTCGAACACCAAATCGACGGCGCTATCGCAATTGATGAGCTTATCGATCTGCGGCACGCGGAACATAATGGCCGGCACACTCGCGGCGCCATCGGTCGCCACGAAGCGCATGTGCTCGCCGGTTTTGCCCACCACGGCGCGATCGCACATTGTCACGCCCTCGGCAGCCAGAAGCGGCACCTTATTGCCCTGGCCAAACGGCTCAAGACGGGAGATCTGCTCGATGGTCTCAATATTCAGCTCGGAAAGGTCGACGGTTGCGGCGACCTCGTCGGTGTCCTCAAAGTCCTCGGTGGGAAGCTCGGACAGCACGGCGGAAAGGCGACGACGGAACTCGTCGAGCTTGGACGCCTCGATGGTCACGCCCACCGCGCCTGCATGCCCGCCGCGACGAATCAGCAGATCGGAACAGCGTTCTACGGCGTCGAACAGGTTGACCTTGCCCACCGAGCGACCCGAGCCGCGTGCGATGCCGTCCTCGATCGAGAACAGCAGCGCCGGCACGTGATAACGGTTGGTCAGGCGGCTCGCCACGATGCCCTTGACGCCCTCGTGCCAGCCCTCGCCACCCACGACGATTGCACGCCCGCCGTCATAAGTCTCCTCGACCTTTGCCATGGCATCGCGTGTGAGCTCCGCCTCGATCTCGCGACGCTGACGGTTAATCTCCTCGAGCTCGGCCGCCAGCGCGCTTGCCTCGATAGGATCGCGGGCAAGCAGCAGGTCGAGCGCCAGCTTGGGATCGGCCATGCGGCCCGCGGCGTTCAAGCGGGGAATGAGCGAAAACGACAGGCCATCGGCCGTAATGCTAGAGAGGTCGGCCTTGGCAAGTGCGGCAAGCGCGATATAGCCGGGGCGGGCGGTCACGCGCATCTGCTGGATGCCCTCGGCGACCAGCGCGCGGTTCTCGGGCGTCAGCGGCATCATGTCGGACACGGTGCCAAGCGCCGCAACCTCGATCAGCGAACGCCAATACGACGGCTTGCCCAGACGCTCGCCCAGAACCTGCACCAGCTTGAGTGCCACACCGGCACCGGCAAGCTCGCGCGAGGGACCCTCGTCCTCGAGCTTGGGGTCGGTCAGGGGCACACCCTGCGGCACCTGGTCGGAGGGCTCGTGATGGTCCGTGACCACCAAATCGATCCCCAGACTCTCCAGATAGGAAACCTCTTCCTTGGCGGCAATGCCGTTATCGACGGTCACGATCAGCTGGGGGCGAGCGAGCTCGTTAACGCGGTCGAGCGCCGCGCGCGAAAGACCGTAGCCCTCGTCAAAGCGATGCGGAATAAACGGCGTGACATCGGCGCCAAACGTGCGCAGCGCCTCGGTCAACAGGCAGGTCGATGTAATGCCGTCAACGTCAAAATCGCCAAAGACCGCGATGTGCTCGTGGTTGCGAATAGCACGCTCGACGCGGTCGGCAACGACCGACATGCCCGGGATAATGAGTGGGTCGGCCCAGTCGCGATCGAGCGAAGGCGTCAAAAACAGCTGGCCTTCTTCGATGGATGTAATGCCGTGCGCAACCATAATGCGCGCCACCAGCCCGGGTATGCCCAGGCCAGCCGAAAGCTCCTTTTCGAGCTCGGGGTTTTGCTGAGCGACCGCCCAGCGATGCGTCGTCTTAAGCGATGACATAGGCGCCCACCCCCGATAGGGGCAGGTCGCCGCGATACCTCTCACGGTTCATAGCGATGAGTCCTCTGTGTATGCCCGCTTCGGCAGGCAGATCTGTTGAACGGATTTATTATACCGTGCGGCACGGACGCAGAACCTCGCAGCACGCCGTGGTTTCGGTAAACGATACCGGTAATAGCCTCGAAATATTCGAGCGTTTCTGACGCACGGACGCATGCGAGCGTCTAGCATATCCATTCAAAACGGATTCACGAGCAAAGGGAGTCACAAGCACATATGAAGCAATGGGTTGGACTGGGAAAGTTCCTCGCGGGGCATATGCAGGTCATCGTTCCGATTTGCGTAACGCTCGGTGTGCTCTTTCCCCAGCAGATCGGCGTACTTAAGCCCATCGTTCCCGTCCTCTTCGCCTTTATGACGTTTCAGGGTGCGCTCAGCAACACCTTTCACCAGGTGGCTGAGGTGTTCCGCCGTCCCCTGCATTTGATTTTGGCGTTAATTGTCTCGGCTGTGCTCATCCCCATCGCGGCGTATGCCATGGGCTCGCTGTTCTTTGGTTCCAACCCCAACCTTGTCTGTGGCATCGTGCTCGAGTACAGCGTACCCGTGGCAGTCACTGCCTTTATGTGGATCAGCATGTTCGGCGGCAACGGCCCGCTCGCGCTCACCATCATCCTGACGTCCTCGGTCATCTCCCCTGTGACGATTCCTCTTACGCTCAAGCTCCTGCTGGGCGCCACCGTCTCGATCGATGTGCCGAGCATGATGCAAGACATGGCCTTCATGATCGCCATACCCACCGTGCTCGGTACCGTCATTAACGAACTCACGCGCGGCTGGGGTCATGAGAAACTCTCCCCCGCGCTTTCGCCCGCCTGCAAGTTCATGATGATGGGTGTCATCGCGTCCAACTCCACCGCCATGAGCGAGTACGTGCTGCACATGAATGTTGAGCGCTTGGAAGTCGCCCTCTTTATCCTTTCGTTCGCCATCAGTGGCTTTATCATCGGCATCCTGGTCGCACGTGCCCTGCATTTGCCGTATAGCGAGACGACCACCATGTGCTTTACCTGCGGCATGCGTAACATCTCTTCGGGCGCCGTCATCGCCACGCAGTATTTTCCCGGCGAGGTCGTGTTCCCTGTCATGTGCGGCACGCTGTTTCAGCAGGTGCTTGCCTCGATTATCGGGCATCTCTTTGAGCGCCTAACCGGCGAGGAGCGCGCCAAACAGCGCAAGCGGGTCAAGGCCGGCCGCGACGCGATGGCACGCTAGACCGTCCGCATTGCGCGGGCGTTAGCCTTGCTATACGAGCGTTTCCAGATGCGCGCGTAGGCGCTCAGCATCGATATCGAGCGTCGTCTCGGCATTGACCTGGGCCAAACGATAGCCAACAAAGTAGGGTGATGCCACCCAACGCGGCAGCGCCTTGGCAATGGTCCGACCGTCCATGTGGTAGAAGAACAAGTTGTACGACTCTGCGCGACCACCATGGTGCTCGTTCAGGATATAGCGCAGAGCTACCTGGATCGCATCGGCGAAGAGATCCGCCTCGGCTTGGTCTCTCGTGTCATCGCTGGCAGCGATTCCCTGCGGGGCTGAAACGTTGATCTCAAAGAACCCCATGATCGGTTCGGTTGAGATGTCGACCGAGATTCTCCCCTGTTGCCAGACACTGATGCCTTCAAAGTTGGCTGAGGCCAGCGCCGCATAGCCGTCCTCCTGTTCCAAGCCCACAATCTGCATGTGTGGATGGACGAGGCTGCCGCCCGAAAGCGGGCCTTTGTTCTTGTACATGAGCACGCTTCGATACTGCTGTGAATCGATCATCTGCTGCCAGCAACCCAGGGCAAACCGCATCACATGGTGGAGTTCATCCGGCTCATAGGTCACCAGGTCGGCATCGTGATCGGCCGACTCGATCAGCACGGTTTGACGGGTGGCGCGCAGGGTCTTGAACTTATTCTCGAGCCAAATGCAATCGCCATCACGGCGAATGATGTCGGTGAGCCCTTCTGTATCGCAAAAGGGGCACGCGGTGCCGGGACGACGGTTGTCGTCGGGCTTACCGTTCGCCTGCTGAACGTCAAATACCAGCGTCACGGGTTATACCTCCAGCGGCACAATCTTGGTGCCATGGAGCTCGGAGACGCCCAGTGCCGCCGCCACGGTATCGCGGTTGACCGTGGAAATGCCGCCGCCGGGAAGGATGGTCAAGCGGTCGCCCGCATACTCGATCAAGCGGGCCAGGTTTTCGAAGTTGTCCTCGATCGGCGTACCGGCAGCGCCACCATGCGTCAGGATGCGTGTGATGCCGCAGTCGGCGAGTATGTCAATCGCGTCGAGCTGAGCCTCGGGCGAGAGCTGATCAAACGCCATGTGGAAGGTGATGTCGATGGGCTCACGCTTGCATTCCTCGGTCGCGCAGCCCGCGGCCATCACGAGAGCGCCCAACGTAAGCTCGTCGAGTGCCCATCCGCCAGCGCAGGGCTTGCAGCAGCCAAAGACCAAGCCGTCAACGCCGGCGCTCACGGCAAGGCCCAGGTCCATCTCCATCATACGCAACTCGTCCTGGTTGTAGTGAAAGTCGCCGCCACGCGGGCGAATCATGCACATCACCCGCGCATCGTGCTCGTGTGCATAGTTGGTCGTAGCGCTGATAACGCCGGCCGAAGGCGTGGTGCCACCAACGGCAAGGTTGTCGCACAGCTCGATACGCCTTGCACCGGCATCGATAGCCGCCGGCACCCGCTCAAAGTTCTCGGCACAAAACTCGTACAGCATAGATAGACCCCCAAAGACAGCAGATGTTTTCCGACGGGCATTGTCACACATCCCCATGAAGTTGCGGTGGAATAGGGACTCTTTTGGCCTCTGGAGCCCGTATTCAGCCCCTATTTCACCGCAACTTAAAAAGGGGCGCTGACTGAGATAGTCAGCGCCCCTTTTGTTAGGTGGGTTAGCCTCCGAGGTAGGCTTTGCGGACGTTGTCGTCGTGCAGCAGCTCTTGGCCGGTGCCGGTCATGGTAATCTTGCCGGTCTCGAGCACGTAGCCGCGCGTGGCGATCGAGAGCGCCATCTGAGCGTTCTGCTCGACCAGAAGCACCGTGGTGCCGGCCTTGTGCAGGTCCTCGACAATCTGGAAGATCTGCTCAATCAGAATCGGCGCCAGGCCCATGGAAGGCTCGTCGAGCATGAGCAGCTTGGGGTTACTCATAAGGGCGCGGCCCATAACGAGCATCTGCTGCTCGCCGCCCGAAAGGGTGCCGGCGACCTGGCGACGGCGCTCCTTAAGACGCGGGAACTGTTCGTAGACACGCTCAAGGCCCGGAGCCACCGTGGACTTGGGCTGCGTATAGGCGCCCATTTCCAGGTTCTCCTCAACCGTCATCTGCAAAAAGGCGCGACGTCCCTCGGGCACCTGGGCCAGGCCCTTGCTTACCAGCTTATCAGCGGGCGTATGAGTAATGTCCTCGCCCATAAACTTGATGGAGCCGGTCTTGGAACGCAGCAGGCCCGAGACAGTCTTGAGCGTTGTGGACTTGCCGGCACCGTTCGCACCGATCAGGGCCACGATCTCGCCCTCGTTAACGTTAAAGGAGATGTCCTTGATGGCGTGGATGGCGCCGTACCAGACGTTGATGTTGTAGACGGAAAGCATCGGCTCTGCCATTTAGTTCTCCCCCTTATCCTGCTTGCCCAGATATGCCTCGATAACGGCGTCGTTGTTCTGGATTTCCTCGGCCGTGCCCTTGGCGATGACCTTACCAAAGTTGAGCACGCAGATACCCTCGCAAATATTCATGACGAGCGACATGTCGTGCTCGATAAGCATGATGGCAATGCCGAAGGTGTCGCGAATCTTAACGATGTTCTCCATGAGCTCCGCGGTCTCGGACGGGTTCATGCCGGCAGCAGGCTCGTCGAGCAGCAGTAGCTTGGGGTTGGTAGCAAGCGCGCGGACGATCTCCAGACGACGCTGAGCGCCGTAAGGCAGCGATCCGGCCTGCTCGTTTGCCAGATGCTCCATATCAAAGATGGACAGCAGCTCCATGGCGCGCTCGTGAGCAGCCTTCTCGTGCTTCCAATACGTCGGCAGGCGCAGCACGCCCTCAAAGCCGGAGTAACGCTCCTGGTTATGCAGGCCGACCTTGACGTTATCCTCCACCGTCATGGTGTTGAATAGGCGAATGTTCTGGAAGGTACGGGCAATACCCATGCGGTTGACCTGGTAGACCGACTTGCCCGAGGTGTCCTCGCCGTCGAGCAGGATGGTGCCATGCGTGGGCTGGTACACCTTGGTGAGCAGGTTGAAGACCGTGGTCTTGCCGGCGCCGTTGGGGCCGATGAGACCGGCGATCTCGGTCTTGCCGATAGTCAGGCTAAAGTCGTCGACTGCCTTAAGGCCACCGAACTCAATGCCCAGGTGGATGCACTCGAGTGCAGGGCGCTCGCCCAGGTCACGATCGGGAACGATGGCGCCAGAAGGATACGGGACCATCTTGCCCTTCTTGAACTCAAATTTACTGGGCATCGGCTGCCACCTCCTTCTTGGAAGCAAAGCGGTCCTTGACGCGACCGAAGAACGCCTTGAGCTGCGGGTTGTTGGTAAAGATCATGACCAGGATCAGCACGATGGCGTAGATGAGCATGCGGTAGTCCGAGAACTGACGGAGCAGCTCGGGAAGCACCGTGAGCAATGCCGCCGCGATGACGGAGCCGCGCATATTGCCCAGACCGCCCAGGACCACGAACACCAGGATGAGGATGGACGTGTTGAAGTCGAACTTGGTGGCGGAGAGCTGCGAGAAGTTACCGCCGAAGAGAGCTCCGGCAGCACCGGCGAGGGCGGCGGAAACCACGAAGGCGATCATGCGGTACTGGGTGACGGAGATGCCCACGGACTCGGCAGCGATCTTGTTATCGCGCACGGCAATAATGGCACGACCGGTACGGCTGCGAACCAGGTTGAGTACAATCACGAGCGCGACCATAACCAAGATGGCGCCGGCAAGGAAGGTCGAATAGGTCGACACGCCCGATGCTCCCTGCGCGCCCTTGATGATGGCGGTGCCGTCCTCGAGCAGGTGCAGGTCGTTGATCGTAGAGTTACCCGTGATGTTAAAGATCACATGCAGGCCGCGGGAGTCGACGCCCACGATAAGGCAGGTGACGATCTCTTTGATGATCTCGCCAAAAGCCAGGGTCACGATGGCCAGATAGTCGCCGCTCAGGCGCAGGACCGGGATACCGATCAAGAAGCCCAAGATGGCAGCGGCGATAGCGCCGACCACAATGCTGATGATCAGACGCATCGGATCGGACGGAACGGCGCTCTCCAGCGCGACGGCAGTGACGATGCCCGTATAGGCGCCGACGCTCATAAAGCCTGCGTGGCCCAGCGACAAGTCGCCCGCGATACCAACGACGAGGTTAAGGGAGATGGCCATAACAATGTAGGCCGTAATGGGGACCAGCTGGCCGGCAATCATGCGCGGGATCATGTGGTTGGACTGCATAAAGAACACGATGGCGAACGCCACAAGGCACATGGCGTACGTAACAAAGTCGTGACGCGTCTGCTTGTCTTTAAGAAACTTCATAACGCTCACCTACACCTTCTCGGGGACGTACTTGCCCAAGAGGCCGGCAGGCTTGACGAGCAGGACGATGATCAGAACACCAAAGACGATGGAGTTGGCAAGGCTCGTGGAAATGTAAGCCTGCGCCATCGCTTCGATGATGCCGATGAGAATGCCGCCGACAAAAGCGCCGGGGATGGAGCCGATGCCACCGAAGACAGCGGCGTCGAAGGCCTTGATGCCAGGCATAGCACCCGTCGTGGGCTGCAGCACCGGCGAGTAGGAGCACAGCAGCACGCCGGCGATGGCGGCAAGGGCAGAGCCGATGGCAAACGTCATCGAAATGGTGCGGTTGACGTTGATGCCCATGAGCTGAGCGGCAGCCTTGTCCTCGGACACGGCGCGCATGGCCTTGCCCATCTTGGTCTTACCTGTAAAGAACATCAGGCCGGCCATGATAACCAGGCAGGCGACGATGGTGACGAGCGAGACGGCGCTTACGTTGAACTTGGCCAAGAACTCCGGCACCTGGAAGGTGACGAGCGAAGTGAAGTTCTTGGGCGTGGCGCCCCACAGAAGCTGCGCGGCGTTCTGCAGGAAGTAGGACACGCCGATAGCCGTAATCAGAACGGCCAGCGGGCCTGCTTGGCGCAGCGGCTTATAGGCCAGGCCCTCAATGAGAACACCGAGAACCGTGCAGGCCACGCAAGAGAGAACTACAGATGCCCAGCCCGGGAGGCCGAGATACGACGTGGCGCAGAACGAGACATAGGCACCGACCATGATGACATCGCCGTGAGCGAAGTTGAGCATCTTGGCGATACCGTAGACCATGGTGTAGCCCAACGCGATGATGGCGTAGACGCTGCCCATGGACAGGCCGTTGACCAGGTATTGGATAAAGACCGTCATGTTCCACATCCCCCTTTCGAATAGGTTTCCAGTTAATGTATGAAACAGGGACGTTACATCGTCCCTAGATACCAAGCAAGCAGGGAAGGCCAAAACCTCCCCTGCTTGGGATCAAAACCGCTCTATGTAAGGCGGCCTATTAGGCCTGTACGTACTTGCCGTCGGTGATGACGTACGCCGTGGGCTCCTTCTGGACCTGACCCTTATCGTTCCAGGAGAGCTTGCCAGTCAGGCCGTCAACAGTAATGTTGCGCATAGCCTCGGGAAGCTTCTCGGCAACCTCGGTGGGGTCGGCGTCGACACCCAGGCCGGCCTCCTTGAGAGCCTCGACCACAGCATGCACGCCGTCGTAGGCGTCGGCGGCAAACTGGTCGGGGGTATCGCCGTACTTATCTTTGTAAGCGTTGACGAAGTCGGCGTTCTTCTCGTCGTCGGCGGAGAACGGGGTCATGAGCAGCAGACCCTCGGCAAGAGAGGTATCGAAGCCCTCAACGCCCAGGATACCGTCCATGCCGTCGCAGCCCATCATCTTGACGTCGTAGCCCATGTCCTTGGCGTTCTTGAGCAGGACGGACGCCGGTGTGTAGTAGATCGGCGCAAAGATCATGGTGGCGCCAGCCTGCTTGGCCTTGGTCAGCTGGTTGGTAAAGCTCGTGGCGGAGTCGTCCTTAAAGGTCTCCTCGTCAACAATCTCGAGCTTGGACTCAGCGGCCTGGGCCTTAAAGGAATCTGCGATGCCCGAAGAATAGGCGTCGCCGGAGTTATAGAACAGCACGAACTTCTCGTCCGCATACTTCTGCGCCAGGAACTTGGCAGCGTTGACACCCTGGTTGGGGTCGGTGAAGCAAACCTGGAAGACGCAATCCTTGCCCTTGGTAACGTCCTCGGAGGACGCGGACGGGGTAATCATGAACGTCTCGGGGTCGTTACCGCACTCAGCAGCAACGGCGACCGACGCACCCGTGGTGGTCGGACCGACAAGGGCCTGCATGCCCCAGTCGAGCAGGGTGTTGAAGGCGTTGACGGCCTTCTCGCCGTCAGCCTGGTCGTCCTCGGCCTTGCTGACAAGCGGCAGTTCCTTAGTCGAGAAATCCTTGCAGCCAAGCTCGACAGCCTGTGTAACGGACTTGCCGTAGGACGCGTTGGCGCCGGTCAGTGGGCCGATGGTGCCGATCTTAAACGAAGCGTCGCCCGAAGCGGAACCACTGTCGCCGCCGTTGGAGGAGCAGCCAGCTAGAATGGACATCGCCCCCAGACCTGCTGCGCTCGCGATAACGCTCCTGCGATTCATAACAGGGTTCAATGACTTACCGGTGAGGCTCGACATGCGGCTCTCCTCTCAAATCTCGTCGGGTTTCGGTTACCCGACAGGCCATCCTTCGCCGTGTTCGGCGTTCGCAAAATAGTAGACGCTTTAGTTGAGAAAAGTGGCGATTATTTCAACTTTTCTTTTGTTTTGCCCATTTATCCATAATTCTGCGTATTTCTGTCGGTTTATGCAGTTTAGCCACTTTATTGTGTGAAAGTAATGTTTCCGTTCTGTTACAGGCGTCCTTGCCCTGAATAAAACGGCCCGCCGGTCTCGATGTATATGCACTTAGGCGGCGATGTACTTGCCGTCCTGGATCACATAAGCCGTAGCGGGCTTTTCGACCCGGCCCTCGTCATTCCACGCCGACGAGCGCCTGCATGCCCCAGTCGCACAGGGCAAACCTTATGGTGCAAACGTTGACAGTTTGTTACGGAAGTTCGTTTGTAGCGAGCGTGTTTCCAATGTTTCCGCAGCGTTTCGGGGGTGCCGTTTTGTGCGACTCCTGTTGCCTGGCGAGCACGCGTCCTCGGTTCACGCTAGAATGCACTCAACCTTTAAGCGATTTATCCATCCATAAGATGCACGAAGGAGCTATCTATGAGCGAACCCCTGCGCACCGTGAACGTCGGCCTCATCGGTCTGGGAACCGTCGGCGGCGGCGTGGCCCGTCTGATCAAGAGCCACCACGATGAGTACCTGGCAGCCTACGGCATCGACCTTAAGCTGACCCGCGCCTGCGCGCTTGCCTGGGAGCAGGCCGAGGCGGCAGGCATTGAGCGCGAGGCCTTTACGAGCGACTGGCACGATGTCGTCACCGACCCCGCCGTCGACATCGTCGTCGAGCTGATCGGCGGCGAGCATCCCGCAACCGAGATCTTCAACACTGCCTTTGAGCACGGCAAGCACGTCGTCTCTGCCAACAAGGCCCTGCTGGGCCGTCACGTCGAGACGCTTGCCAAGAAGGCACGCGCGTGCGGCGTGCAGATTAAGTGCGAGGCCAGCTGCGGCGGCGGCATCCCCATCGTGAGCACGCTTGAGCACGATCTGGTGGGCAACAAGATCCTGACCATCGCCGGCATCCTCAACGGCACCACCAACTACATCCTGTCGCGCATGGACGCCGAGGGCGCCGATTACGCCGACGTGCTCGCCGATGCACAGGCCAAGGGCTATGCCGAGGCCGACCCGTCCGCCGACGTCGACGGCTTCGATGCCGCCAGCAAGACGGCGATCCTCGCCTCCATCGGCTTTGGCACCCGCGTTACCACCGACGATGTGTACCAGCAGGGTATCCGTACCATCGGCGCCGAGGACATCGCCCAGGCTCGCGAGCTCGGCTACACCATTAAGCTGCTCGGCATCGCCCGCAACACCGACGCCGGCGTCGACGTCCGCGTGCATCCCACGCTCATCCCGGCAGACCATATGCTCGCCAAGGTCAACGGCGCCATGAACGCCGTCTACGTGGTGGGTGACGCCGTGGGCGAGACCATGTTCTACGGCGCGGGCGCAGGCTCCTTCCCCACCGCGAGCGCCGTCGTGGGCGATATCTTGTCGCTCTCCGAGCAGATCAGCCGCGGCGTGGCTCCGCTGCCCGAGATTGAGCCCTATGGTCACAACCTCGCCTTTAAGCCCATGGACGAGCTCCAGACCAAGTACTATGTGCGCCTGAAGGTCGCCGACCGCGTGGGCGCCCTGTCCGAGACGGTCGACATCTTTGCCAAGCACAACATCTCGATTTCGCTCATCAACCAGGTCGAGGACGGCAAGTCGGGCGTCAGCGATGCCTGCTCGGTCATCTTCCTGACGCACCGCGCGCTCGAGAAGGACGTCCAGGCTGCCGCCGCCGAGCTTGCCAGCGTCGACTGCGTGGCCGAGGTCGCCAACGTCCTGCGCATCGAGGACGTCGAGGCTTGGACCGAAAGTGTCATGGCCAACTAGTTCGGTTTACACCCCACAACGCATTTGCTCGAAGGGCTCCCGTCTGGTCTTGGACGGGAGCCCTTTTATTTGCACGCTCGGGGCGCATTGACGCGATCCGCGTTTGAACAATTTGACCGTTCGGTGTCAACCAGGGATACCGCTCACCGATAAGCAGGCATGTTTGCTTTTGTCCGCCGCTATCCTGTGCTGCGTACGTCCACCCCCGAAGAATGGAGGCACCATGTTGCTCGAGGGCAAGAAAGCAATCATCACCGGAGGCACGCGCGGCATCGGCTATGCCATCGCCTGCCGCTTTATCGAGGAGGGTGCCACCGTCACCGTCTTTGGCTCGCGTCAGGAGACCGCCGATGCGGCCGTTGAGAAGCTGACAGCCGTCTATCCCGACGCCAAGGTCTGGGGTCGCTTCTGCGACCTCACCTCACTCGAAGCCGTGACCGAGGCCTTTACCCAGGCTGCAGCCGATATGGGCGGTCTCGATACGGTCGTCAACAACGCCGGAATCTCCCAGCGCTCACCCCTTTTGGACTATACAGCCGAGGAGTTCGCCAAAGTTATGGACCTCAACGTCGTCGCCGTCTTTAACGGTCACCAGGCTGCCGCCAAGATCATGACCGAGGCCGGCCACGGCGGCACCATCACTACCACAAGCTCGATGGTCGCCAAGTACGGCCAGCCCTCTGGCGTCGGCTACCCCACGTCTAAGTTTGCCGTCAACGGCATGGTCCAGTCGCTCTCGCGCGAGCTCGCCCCCATGGGCATTCGCGTCAACGCCGTTGCCCCAGGCGTAACCAAGACCGATATGGTCGCCAACCTGCCCGAAGAGGTCATCAAGCCCATCATCGCCACTATTCCGCTCGGTCGCATGGGCGAGCCCGAGGACGTTGCCAACGCCTTCGTTTTCCTTGCGAGCGACATGTCCTCCTATGTCACGGGCGCCATCCTCCCCGTCGACGGGGCAGCCCGCTCCTAAAGGTCGAAAGTTTCGGCTTCGAACCTCAACAGAGTTCAACGCAAAAGGCGCGCTGTCCGCATCAACCGCAGGCAGCGCGCCTTCTATTATTTGGACGGAACCCGTATCCCGACATTCCTTGCTACTTGCCGTCGTCGTCCTGGGCTTCATCGCGCGCGTAGAGCTCCAGCATGCGGCGGCGGTATTCGTGTACGGCGAGCTTGGCGCGCTCAAGGCGGCGGCGCTCACGCGGAGTCAGCTCGGACGGGTCAACCTCATCACCATAGGTCTTATCGGCAAGAAGACGCGCCGCGTCCACGATGCGGGCATCGATGTGGCCGCTCGCCGCCTCGGCGGAAAGACGCTCGGCAATCGTATCGAGCGTAGGCAGGCCCTCGAATACGCGACCATGGCCATGCGAGGTCAGCAGCTCGTGCTCGCGTGCGAGCAGGCTCGCCAAATCGTGATGGGCGCGCAGGATGTCAAGTGCATCGGATGGATGCTCGGCAACCTCTGCCACGGCGGCGACCGGCGCGGCGTCGACCACGCGGTAGAAGAGCTGCGCGAGCAATGGCATCAAGAACACCGTGATGGCACCGGCGGCAACCATGACCGACGCAATATCTTGCGACAGCGCGCCCGCGTTGACGGCCACGCTCGTTACGGCAACGATGATCGGCAGCGCCGTGGTGCAGTAGAGTGCCACGGTAATGCGGCCATACGCCGACACATCGCGCGTCACGGGACAAATGCTCATAGAGATGAGAATGGGCACGGCACGAATGATCAGCAGCGCCAAGATAAAGCCCACGAGCAGCCCGGGGCGCGACACCACGGCCGTCAGGTCGATCTTAGCGCCCGACACGGTAAAGAACACCGGGATCAAAAAGCCGTAGGCCAGGCCGTCGAGCTTGGTCTCAAGCGTATGGTTGCCCTCGGGGATGATATAGCGCAGGACAAAGCCGGCGGCAAAAGCGCCCAATACGATATCGAGGCTAAAGATGGCCGAGAACGCCACGAGCGTGACCAAAATAAGCACTGTCAGGCGTACGAACGTCTGCGACGTGGTATCGGCGCGCTCCTCGACAAACGCAAAGAAGCGGCTGCCGACGCGTTTGGAGCGGCTGGGGACCACGGCAAGCAGCACGCACACGGCGGCAAATAAGCCCAAGATCAGCAGCGTCTCGATGCCCGTACGGGCAGACAGCAGTACCGACATGGCGAGCACGGGGCCGAGCTCGCCCCACGTACCATAGGCAAGAATCGAATCACCGACGCGCGTTCCGGCAAGCAACCGCTCGCGCAAGATGGGCATGAGCGCCCCAAGCGCCGTCGAGGTCAAGGCGAGCGTCACGGCGATACCGTCGAAATGGCTGACCGAGAACCACGGGGTAAAGCGCACGGCAAGCCAGGCGATACAAAATGTGACAGCCCACGTGGCCATACCGTAGCGGCCCTCGACGCCCGTGATGTTCTTGGGATCGATCTCAAAGCCGGCAAGCAGGAACAAAAATGCCAGACCGAGCTCTGACACGAGCGAGACCTCGGCATCTACATGGATGACGCCGAGCATATGGGGTCCCAGCACTGCGCCGAACACGAGCAAAAAGACCGTTTCGGGAACGGGTTTTCCGGGAATCGACGAGGCGATGAAGGGGCTTGCAAAGGCCACGAGCGCGATGATGGCGAGTGAAACGAATGCCATGTGATGCCTTTCTCTTGTTTGCGCTTCACTGTAGCACCCTCGCCGTCCTCAACGCGCCGCGAGCTGTCGTATCATAGTGAGGTTTACAAACATGTGGCTCAAGGCGACCGCAGGGCAGACCCCGCAAACCGACCGCTGCCGCATACCGTACCGTACGCCCAACCGATCAGGAAGGCAGGAACCAATGGTCTCTCGTATCTACGTGGAGAAGAAACCCGGGTTCGACGTCGAGGCTCAGCAGCTCAAGGGCGAGCTGACCGAAATTCTCGGCATCAAGGGCATCGAGGCCCTGAGGATCATCAATCGCTACGACGTCGAGGGCATCGACGAGGAGCTTTTCCGCTCCTGCGTGCCGACCGTCTTTAGCGAGCCCCAGGTCGATGTGACCTACGACGAACTCCCCGCAAGCGATGGCGCCGTCTTTGCCGTCGAATTCCTGCCTGGCCAGTTTGACCAGCGCGCCGACTCCGCCAGCGAGTGCGTGCAGCTCATCAGCCAGGGCGAGCGCCCCGCCGTGCGCTCCGCCAAGGTCTATATGATCTCGGACACTCTGGACGAAGCCGCCATCGAGGCCATCAAGCACTACGTGGTGAACCCCGTCGAGGCGCGCATCGCCTCGCTCGACCTGCCCGAGACGTTGCACATTGAGACACCCGAGCCGCAGCCTGTCGAAGTGCTCGACGGTTTCCGCGAGCTCGACGAGGCCGGCCTTGCCGCCTTTATCACCGAGCGCGGCCTTGCCATGGACGAGGCGGACATCGCCTTCTGCCAGCAGTACTTCCGCGATGAGGATCGCGACCCCACCATCACCGAGATCCGCGTGATCGACACCTATTGGTCCGACCACTGCCGCCACACCACCTTCGGCACCGTCCTGGACGACGTGACAATCGACGACGCCGTGGTGCAGCAAGCCTTCGACCGCTACATGGAGATGCGCCACGAACTCGGCCGCGACGCCAAGCCCGTCTGTCTCATGGACATGGGCACCATCGGCGCCAAGTATCTTAAGAAGACCGGCGTCATGACCGATGTCGACGAATCCGAGGAGATCAACGCCTGCACCGTCAAGGTGAAGGTCGATGTCGACGGCGAGGACCAGGACTGGCTGTTCCTCTTTAAGAACGAGACCCATAACCACCCGACCGAGATCGAGCCCTTCGGCGGTGCCGCCACCTGCGTGGGCGGCGCCATCCGCGACCCGCTCTCGGGCCGCAGCTATGTGTACCAGGCCATGCGTGTCACCGGCGCCGGCGACCCCACCGTCCCCGTCTCCGAGACGCTCGAGGGCAAGCTGCCACAGCGCAAGCTCGTAACCACCGCTGCCGCCGGCTACTCCAGCTACGGCAACCAGATTGGCCTTGCCACCGGCCAGGTCAACGAGCTCTATCACCCCGGTTACGTGGCCAAGCGCATGGAGGTCGGCGCCGTCGTGGGCGCTACCCCGGCAAACCACGTGCGCCGCGAGTGCCCCGCCCCCACCGACAAGATTATCCTGTTGGGCGGCCGCACCGGCCGTGACGGCATCGGTGGCGCCACCGGCTCCTCCAAAACCCAGAACACCGAGTCCATCGAAACCTCGGGTGCCGAGGTCCAGAAGGGCAACGCCCCGGTCGAGCGCAAGCTGCAGCGTCTGTTCCGCCGCGGCGATGCCTGCCGTCTGATCAAGCGCTGCAACGACTTTGGCGCCGGTGGCGTCTCGGTCGCCGTGGGTGAACTTGCCGACGGCCTGTATGTCGACCTGGACACCGTGACTAAGAAGTACGACGGCCTGGATGGCACCGAGCTCGCCATTTCCGAGTCCCAGGAGCGCATGGCCTGCGCCGTCGCCGACGGTGACGTCGAGGAATTCATGGGCTACGCCGCCGAGGAGAACCTGGAAGCAACCGTCATCGCCGAGGTTACCGCCGAGCCGCGCATGCGCATGGCCTGGAACGGCGTCGCCATCGTCGATCTGTCCCGCGAGTTCCTCAACTCCAACGGCGCGCCCAAGCACCAGGTCGCCCACGTGTGCGCCCGCAGCGTGTGGCAGCCCAGCTGGGCCGGCACCACGCTTGCCGAGCGCATGACCTCGCTTGTCACCGACCTCAACGTTGCCTCCAACAAGGGCCTTTCCGAGCGCTTCGACTCCACCATCGGTGCCGCAACCGTGCTTATGCCTTTTGGCGGCAAGACGCAGCTCACCCCGAGCTCTGCCATGGTCGCCAAGTTCCCCGTGGACGGTGAGACCACCACGGCAAGCGCTATGGCATGGGGCTTTAACCCTTATCTGATGGAGGCCGACCAGTTTGCGGGCGCCTACCTGTCCGTGGTCGAGTCCCTCGCCAAGCTCGTGGCCGCAGGCTTTGAGCACAAGCGAGCCTATCTCTCCTTCCAGGAGTACTTCGAGCGTCTGCGCACCGAGGCCGAGCGCTGGGGCAAGCCCACGGCAGCCGTCCTGGGCGCCCTCATGGCCCAAGTCGACCTAGGTGCCGGCGCCATCGGCGGCAAGGATTCCATGAGTGGCTCGTTTGAAGACGAAGCCGGCGAGCTCAACGTTCCGCCGACCCTGATCAGCTTCGCTGTCGCCGTTGGCAAGGCGAACCGCGCTGTCTCCCCCGAGTTCAAGGGTCTCACGCATCGCGTCGTCCGTGTCGCCCCCGCCACCTATGGCGAGGACTACCGCCCCGATGCCCAGCAGCTGCTCGCCGCATTTGACGCCGTCGAGGCGCTCACCGCCACCGGCGACGCCCTGGCCGTCTCCACGCCCGGCTACGGCTGCGGCGCCGAGAGCCTCTTTAAGATGTGCGTCGGCAACCAGATCGGTATCGAGCTTGCCGAGGATGTGGACGTGGAGAGCCTCTTCACCCCGCTCTACGGCAGCTTTATCGTCGAGCTCGCCGAGGATGCCGAGCTGCCCGAGGTCGCCGACGGCGTTGTCGTCGAGCCCCTGGGCACCACCGTCGAGGGCTATGTCATCGATACCGGCTCCGAGGTCATCGAGCTCTCCGAGCTCCAGGAGGCCTGGGAGAGCGGCATCGAGGGCGTCTTTGCCTACCGCAGCGCCGGCGAGACCGCCGAGGTCGAGACCATCGACTTCCGTGCCAAGGATATCCACGTGTACGGCGGCGCCAAGATCGCCCGCCCGCGCGTGGTAATCCCCGTGTTCCCCGGCAACAACTGCGAGTACGATAGCGCCCGCGCTTTCCGCGCCGCCGGCGCCGAGGCCGACACCTTCGTGATCAACAACCTCACGCCCGAGGCCGTCACCGAGAGCACCCACGAGCTTGCCCGCCGCATCCGTGCAAGCCAGATCGTCATGATCCCCGGCGGCTTCTCGGGCGGCGACGAGCCCGATGGCTCCGCCAAGTTCATCACGGCGTTCTTCCGCGCTCCCGAGGTCACCGAGGCAGTCCGCGACCTGCTCAAGGCCCGCGACGGCCTGATGCTGGGCATCTGCAACGGCTTCCAGGCCCTGATCAAGCTCGGTCTGGTGCCCTACGGCGACATCGTCGACGCCACGCCCGATGCGCCCACGCTGACGTTCAACACCATCGGTCGCCATCAGAGCCGTCTGGTGCGCACCCGTATCTCGTCCAACCTGTCCCCGTGGCTATCGCAGTGCAGCCTGGACGACCCCTACACCGTCGCCATCAGCCACGGCGAGGGCCGCTTTGTCGCCAACGACGAGGTGCTCGCCCAGCTCATCGCCAACGGCCAGGTCGCCACGCAGTACGTGGGCGAGGACGGCAAGCCCAGCATGGATCTTTCCGTCAACCCCAACGGCTCCGCACTCGCCATCGAGGGCATCACGAGCCCCGACGGCCGCGTCCTGGGCAAGATGGGCCATGCCGAGCGTCGTGGCGACAACCTGTACCGCAACGTGCCCGAGCATGTCCCCGGCGATAAGTTCATGCCGATCTTTGAGAGCGGCGTGGCCTACTTCGCTTAATGCGTCCCATCGGGTACAATCCCCTCGGGTAACAACACCCGCCACCGGCACACCCGGTGGCGGGTTCTTTTTTGCTTCGCGCATACAGGAAGGACATCATGGAAAGCCGCAAGCCGTATCTCGCCACCCTACCCGGACTCATCCTGGGCTGCCTCGTCTGCTGTGCGCTCTGGGGATCGGCTTTCCCCTGCATCAAGATCGGTTACGGGCTCTTTGGCATCCCCGCGCACGATAGCGCCTCACAGCTGCTCTTTGCGGGCTTGCGCTTCACGCTTGCCGGCGCCCTGGTTATCGTTGGGATGAGTGCGGCCCAACGCCGTCCCCTCATTCCGCAGGCTCGTGACATCAAGCCCATCTTTGTCTTGTCACTCTTCCAGACTATCGGGCAGTACTTCTTTTTCTACCTAGGACTCTCGCGCGCCAGCGCCATGTCGAGTTCCATCATCGAGGCCAGCGCCAACTTCCTCGCAATTCTCTTTGCCGCCTTGGCATTTCACACCGAGAGGCTCAATACGCCCAAGGTGCTTGGCTGTGTGCTGGGCTTTGCAGGCGTCGCGCTCGTCAACCTTTCGGGCGCGGATGGCACCTTTGGCTTTACGCTCGACGGCGAGGGATTTATCTTGGCTTCCACTGTTGCGGGCGCCCTGTCGACCTGCCTCATTGGCATCTTCTCGCGCGAGCATGACGGCGTCTTGCTCGCCGGCTGGCAGTTTTTAGTCGGTGGCGTGGTCCTTACCGCAATCGGGTTTTTGATGGGCGGCACGTTTTTCCCCACCGAAATCGCCCCCGCCATCGCGCTCATCATTTATATGGCGCTCATTTCCGCCGTCGCGTACTCGCTGTGGTCCCGCCTGCTCGCCGTCAACCCCGTCAGCCGCGTTTCGGTCTTTGGCTTTATGAACCCGGTCTTTGGCGTGCTGTTGAGCGCACTGCTGCTCGGCGAGGGCGCTGGCACGAGCCCCGTTACCGTACTTGTTGCCCTGCTGTTGGTCTGCGGCGGCATCATCATCGTCAACAAACCCAAAAAAGCCTAGCGAACCGCCCTTATTTAGTAGAGGAGATTCGCATGCTTTAGCTTAATGGAGTACATCGGTGAGCTGAGGGCCGCAACGCACGCCAGCGTTCGCCCTTTTTTCTAGCGTATCTGGACGCCGGCTTTCTTCTTCTCGCGCTTTACGCGGTAGAGCTCCGCGTCGGCAGCGCGAAGCAAGTCTTGCCAGGTATCGACGCCATCACCAACCCGTGCGTAGCCGATGGACATCCGCAACAGATACGGGACCTCGGCGCGCGCGAGCTCGTCGCTGATTGCCGCGCACAGACACATGATGTCCTGCTCCGCCGTCGCCTTTTGAAGCACCACAAACTCATCGCCGCCATAACGTGCGATAAAGCCACCAGACGCCGAGCAGACCTCTTTGAGCGTAGCAGATATGACCTGGAGGGCATGATCGCCCTCAACATGTCCATACCGGTCGTTAATCTGCTTAAAGCCGTCAGCGTCCATCATAAGCAGATATACATCTTCGGCCTGATCCACATTTGAAAAGAGCGACAGCATATAGGTCTCAAAACGGTTGCGATTGTTGAGGCCAGTCAACGGGTCGGTCGAGATCAGCTGCTCCTGGTAGATGATGTAGAGCAGCAGGATGCTCAGCGTTATACCGACACAAAGGCCCGGTACCGAAAACAAAACCTGGAAGGTACCGCCCACCAGAGCGGGAACCGCAAAAAAGGCGAGGGTGCGATAAATGGCCTTCTTTTGCAGACTTTCGACTTTTCGAGTCTGAATAAAGGCATGCAAAGACGTATATATGATGTAGCAGTAGCTAACGATAGGCTGAATCATATAAAGCGCTCCGCGACGATATACGCCCTGTGCATCGATATAGAACATAGTGTGCGTCCAGTAGCTGGTAAATGCCAGCACGACCACCAATACGGTTGGCAACGTCACGAGCGCCACCCTATAGCGCGCGGTCAAAAGGCGTGAGCCCTGCACTGTCTCGGAATAGAAAAACCAAATGAGGCACGCGATGGCGAACAGCGAAAACGAGACCGCGTTGGAAATCCAGTTGGCCGTGATGCCTACAGGAGTGCTCACGCCGTCCGAGAGCGTCCAGATCATATCGAAGAAAATGTAGGCAGCAGAGGTATAGCCGAGCATGCTAAACAAGAGCTGCTGGGTACTCGAGAACAAGGAGCGACGACTTCGCGCGGCAAGCCCGATAAGAACAATCATGCATAGCAGGAATATCTCAATTTTGAGTGCCTTAACCACTAGACGCCATCCCTTCAATATCCAAGTGGTCAGAATCGCCCGATTCGTGTCTGGACAATAAACACCCCCTACTCCGCAGGGGTAAGGGGAATCATAGCAGAGCGCCTGAACGTCACCGCAAGACAGCTTTCGTTCGGGCGCTCAAACGGCGCGAGTTGCACGCCGGCATCATTGATGGGTATCGATTGCTACTCGCCATCGATGTCGGTCGCGACGGCCTCCTCGATGGCCTCGACACCGGCTGGCGACAGATCCTCCTTGCCTTGGCAGAACTTCTTGTCGACCCAGCCGGTCAGAATCGGAGCCATGATCGCCGTGATGATAACGGCGGTGGCGATCTGAGCGTACGCAGTAGGCGCAAGCTCGGCGTAGCGCGGTGCGACCTCGGCGAGGGCAACCGGTGTGGTCATAGCCGTGCCGGCGATGGTGGAGCAAGCCACAGCGGCCTTGCCATTGCCGCCGCACAGGCGCTCGAACGCAAAGGTGATAGGACCGACGACAAACAGCGTGATAAGGCCCAGCAGGATGCCGGAAATACCGCCGGTGATAAAGCTCGAAAGACTCATGGACGCACCGAGCTGAAATCCGATAACGGCAATCGCAGGGTTGGTGCCGGGAACCAGCAGGTTCTTGATGAACGGGAAGAGGTTGCCCAGAACCATACCGATGACAAGCGGCAGGATGGAGCCGACGATGGTACCCAGCGGGATGTTAGCAAGACCCGAAACGCCCAGGATGATCATGGTGACGGCGGGGCCGGCCGTAAAGAACAGGATACCCACGGCGCCCTGCTCGGACTCGTCGCCGAACTCGCCCATGATGCCCGTGTAGAGCGCCATGTTGCAAAACGTAATGCCGCCGATGATGGAAACCGAGCTCAGGCCCAAAAGGTTGTCGTTAAAGAAATACGCAACACCAAGACCCAGCGCGGCTGCCACCACAAGCTTAGGAATCAGCACAACGATGCCGGTCTTGATGGCGCCCGGCGTGGACTTAAAGCTGATGCCAGCACCCACAAACAGCAGGATCGCGGCAACGATGGTGTTGGAACCACCGCGGCAGGCGGCGGTAAAGAAGCCGCCGATCTCGAAGACCTGCGGGCAGAAGGTATTGAGCAAAAGGCCAACGATCATCGGGTAGATCATGATGTCACCCGGGATACGCGGGACTTTGAATTTCTTTTGCTCGTTGGCGGTCGCTTCCTGTGCCATGAAACTCCCATTTCCGCTGACGCAGAACAAAAGCCCACGTCATACTTTGCTACAGTAAAGTTTGACCATGGTACCAGAAGAAGCAGACCGGCTCGGTGAGAAATTCGATTCGTTGTGCCGGGACGCTAAACGTGCCCCGCTCTTATATGAAGCTCAAAACGATATAGAACACGATGCCCGAGACGCAGCACCACAACATCGACTTTGTCTTGATTGCCACCGCCACGACGCCGGCGGCCGCAATCCAGGGAATCAAGCCCTGCCACAAGCCGGCGTCGAAAGCGCCAGGGCTTATCAAATCGTTGGCGACCAGCGCCGCAAAGGCGGCAGGCGGAATATAACCCAAGGCCTCGGTAACGCGGGGCGACAGCGTTCTCCCGCGCAAGGCAAACGCCGGGGCAATGCGGAAAAACGCGATGGCCGCCCATGACGACAGCCATAGGACCAAAAACTCATTAACGGGCATCGCGAGCGCCCCTTCCCTCGGCGAGGACATCGCACGCGAGTGCCGTGACAACGCCGACGAGCACACTTGCCGGCACGGCGATATTCGTCCACCCCAAGAACTTGCATATGGCGACGGACACCGCAGCCAAACCGGCAGCTACGGCATTGCCGCGCGACAGTCGCTGCGAAAAGAGTAGGCAGATAAAGAGCGATGTGCAGACAAAACCCGCAATAGCGGTGGGAACATCGACAACGGCGCCGACGATGGCGCCCGTCGTACACGAAACGCCCCATGTTGCGATGAGGATCACGTTGAGCACAAAGGACTCGAGCGGACCCCAATCCTCCCCTTTAACCAACTTGGCAAGCGAGATGCCATATGCCTCCTCGGTAAGCGTCGCGGCAACAGCCAGCGTCTGACGCTTCGAGGCACCCCTCAGATGCGGTGCGATCGATGCCGAGTAAAGCGCAAAGCGCGAGGAGATTGCGGCGACGCTCGCGACGATCGACGCCGCAGGCACACCCGCCAGCCACAGATTGCAGATCATAAACTGCCCGCTGCCCGTCACGAACGTGCTGCTCAGAGCAAAAACCATCCAGGGTTCCATTCCCGTCTGCGCCATAATCATTCCGCACGGCGCGGCTATCGCAACATAGGTAAGCATCACCGGCCAGACGGTTTTAACGATTTTGAGCACCATAGCGTTCCTCGTCCCGACAAGATTTCCGAGCCGCATGCAACGACGCGGCAGAACCATCGCCCGATGGCAACCGAGTTCACCTACAATTGCCACCGGATCGAAAGACACAGAAAGACACAACTTTTTAGGAAGTCATTATGACAGCTATCGATCGAACGCGGGCTGCCGCGGCCTTCAAGACCTACACCGATGCCTACGATGCCGCCAATCCGCGTATCGCGCTCAAAATCGAGCATACGTACCACGTTGCCGAGGCATGCGATGCCGTGGCACGCGAACAGGGCTGGTCACCGCAGGACATTGATCTGGCGTGGCTTTGTGGGCTGTTGCACGATATGGGCCGCTTTGAGCAGCTGCGACGCTGGGATACGTTTAAGGATGCCGAAAGCGTGAGCCATGCGGCGTTGGGCGTCGAGGTCCTCTTTGGCAAAACACCTGCAGATGCGCCCGCGGCAACAAGTATCCGCGACTTTATCGATGATCCGGTAGAAGACGAACTCATTCGAGCGAGCATTGCCTATCACAGCAATTTCCGTCTGCCCGCGCAGCTCGGCGAGCGCACGCGGCGCTTCTGCGATATCGTGCGCGATGGCGACAAGATCGACATCATGCGCACCATCGCCGACAGTACCGTCGACACCATCCTCAAAGTGAATGAGGACGCGTTTCTTGCCAGCCACTTCTCGGCACCGACGCTGGCCGCCTTTGACGAGCACCGCTGCGTCACGCGCGATGAGCGCAATGAGCCCGCGGACTACTTGGTGGGGCTTATCTGCTTTATGTTTGAGCTTGTCTATCCGGCAAGCCGCGCGCTGGCGCGCGAGCAGGGCGATATCTACCGCCTGCTCGACGCGCCCTTTGGTATCACGCGCCCCTTCACCGATTCCGCCACGCAAGCGACCTGGGAGCGCCTAAAGGACGAGCTGCGCAGCTGGCTGGCAAGTGCCTAGCACTCAAGCTGGGCCAGCAGCTCCTCAACGACCTCGACGGCGTCGCCGACGACCTTGTACTGGGCGACGCCGAAGATGGGGGCATCTGGGTCCTCGTTGACGGCGATGATGCACTCCGCACCGCCGATGCCGGCAAGATGCTGGATGGCACCCGAAACGCCGATGCTCACAAGGAGCTTAGGCGAAACCGACACGCCCGTCTGGCCAATCTGGTGGCGATACTCCAGCCAGCCCGCCTCCACGACGGGTCGCGTGCAGCCGAGCTCGGCACCCAGGACTTCGGCGAGCTTTCGCATCAAGGGTAGGTTTTTCTTGGAGCCAATACCGCGACCCACAACAACTAGACGCTCGGCATCGGCAATCGAAGCCTGCTGGCCCCATTCCTCGGCGGGAATCGAAATCTCGACACGAGCCTTGGCGTCTTCCGCAAGTAATACCTGGGTAATCGTTCCGGAGCGGCTATAGTCAAAGTCGGGCGCCTTAAAGATGCCGGGGCGCACCGTTGCCATCTGGGGACGGTGGTTGGGGCAGATAATGGTGGCCATCAAGTTGCCGCCAAACGCCGGACGCGTCTGTTGCAGCAGGCCCGTCTCCGTATCCATCGAAAGCACGGTGCAGTCGGCCGTAAGGCCCGTCCGCAGGCGCACGGCAACGCCAGGCGCCAGCTCGCGGCCAAAAGCGGTCGCACCGTACAGAATGGCTTCGGGCTTGCGCTCGGTTACCAAATCGCAGATGAGGCGAGCATAGACCTCCGCGTCGTTCTGACGCAGGCGCTCGTCACGACAGACCAGAACTTCGTCCGCACCGGCGCAAACCAGATGCCCCAGGTCCTCAAGCGAGCCCTCGGGGCCCATGCCGACCAGCGCCACCAGGCGACAGCCGCGTGCATCGGCAAGCTCGCGGCCCTTGCCCATGAGCTCGTAGGCCACCGGGGCCACGTCATCGTGCTCGTCGGTCTGAACGAATACCCAAATGTCTCGATACGCATCGAGGTCAACCGCGCCGGCGGCCTCGTCGCGCTCGATCGAAATGGCGTTGACGGGACAGGCGTCGACGCACCCGCCGCACAAGATGCAGCCGTCGGTCACATGGGCGCAGCGGTTGGGGCGCTCGCCCTCCACCACAATGCCACCCGAGGCACAGGCGCGAACGCAGCGGCCACAGCCAACGCATGCCTCGCTATCGATTATCAGTCCGCTCATCTAAGCCATCCCCTCGATAATCTTGGCAAGCTTTGCCGCCTGTTCGACCGGCGTGCCCTCGATGGCCTCGCACGTTTGGTCACGGTCGAGCACAAACGAGCGCACGACCTGCGTCGGCGATCCGGTAAGGCCGCAGCGCAAAGGGTCGGCATACACATCGGCAGCACTGACCACCCGCACATCCGCATCTTCGGCCGCGCGAATGCCGGCGATGCTCGGCATGCGCAGCTGGCCGATCTCCTTGGCGGTCGTCATCGCGCACGGCATCTCCAGATAGACCGTCTCCTCGCCGGCGTCACAGCCGTGGACAAGCGCCAGCGAGCCGCACGTCGTAAAGCCCGCGCTCTGTACGCAGCTCACATCGGTCACGCAGGGAATCTCGAAGGCGCCGGCCAGTTCGGGGCCAATCTGGGCAGTATCGCCATCCACCGCCATCTTGCCGCAGATGAGCAGGTCGAAGTCCTCGTCGAGCGCCTCGATGCCGCATTTGAGAGCATAGGTGGTCGCCAACGTGTCCGCGCCCGCAAAAGCACGGTCGGTGAGCAGCAATGCATCGTCGGCGCCGCGGGCGATGCAGTCGCGCAGTAGCAATTCGGTTGCAGGGATACCCATCGATACCACCGTCACGTGCACATCCATGCCAAAGCCGATAAAGTCGTCCTTGAGCGCCAACGCACATTCGAGGGCACTTGCATCGAAGGGATTAATGACCGCCTGCTTGCCATCGCGCACGATGGTATTGGTTTTGGGGTCCATCTTGACCTCGGTGCTTCCCGGCACCGCCTTGACGCACACCACCATATGGAAATCACTCATCTTCACGCGCCCCCTTTCTGGACGAGTTCATCCAAGAGCTTCTCCGAAAACAGGTTGCCACGACCCAGCTGCCCGGCAGGATCGAGCTGCAGCTTGAGTCGAGCCGATTCGACCATGGCCTCGTGGCCGTACATCGTCTCCAAAAAGCCCGCTTTGATCTTGCCGACGCCGTGCTCGGCAGAGACGGCGCCGCCCATAGCCGTTACCTCCGCAGCCCACTGGGCAAACAGCTCACCGCCGCGACGGTAGTCCCGCGCATCGCGCGGCAGGATATTCACATGCAGATGGTTGTTGCCGATATGTCCCCAGGCGGCAGACTCAAGCCCGCTTTCGGCCAGCGTGCGGCGATAGAGGGCAACGACATCGGCCAGGCGCGCATTGGGCACCGACATATCCGACCCCAGCTTGGTAATGGTGGGGTCGGTGCGGCGACGCTCGTCGATGAGCATGTTGACGCTCTCGGGAACGGCGTGGCGGAAGAACCGCTGGCATTCGCGATCGACCTCGGTGCGTGCAACCCAGGTCGCGTCGTCGCGGCCGCCCGCAAGCTCCAAAACCCATCCCAGGTGGTACAGCTCCTCGGTCGCTTGCGCCTCGTCGTCGCAGTCGAGTTCCACGTAAACACAGACCTTTGCCTCATCGTCGAGTGCCGGCAGCGAGACAAACGCGGTCGACTGCTCGCGCTGGCGGCGAAGGATATCCAAGGCGCCGGCATCGAAATACTCAATAGCGGCGGCATGGGACAGCACGGGGCGCACGGAATCGGTAAAGGAAACCGCCTTGTCCTCGCTGTCGAAAAAGCAGCTCACGCCCCATACGACCGAAGGTGCCGCCTGCAGGGCGATCTCGAGCTCGGTAATGACGCCGAGTGTGCCGCACGCACCGATGAAAAGATCGATGGCGTCCATATCGTCCGAAACGAAATAACCCGACGCGTTTTTGGTCTTGGGCATGGTATAGCCAGGAAGATCCAGCTCGAGCGCGCGGCCTTCCGCTGTCACGAGCGACAAGTGGCGTGCGTCAGCGTGCGCCTGACCTCGATGAAGCTCAAGCAGGTCGCCGTCCGCCAGTGCCACGTGAAGCCCCGTAACGTGCGGGCGCATGGGGCCGTAGGCGTAACTGCGGGCACCGGAGGCATTGCACGCCGCCATGCCGCCCAGGCAGGCAGACGCCTCGGTGGGATCGGTGGGGAAGAACTGCTCAGGAGCTGCCTGGAACTCCTCATAGGCCTCAAGCGATACCTGATCCCAGTCAGCGGTCGGCAATGCCTTCTTACCCAGTTGCTTGCGCAACTCCGAAAGCACGACGCCCGGCTCCACGCGCAGCAGAAAACGGCCTCGCTCGTCGCGGCGAAGACCCAGGTAGCGATTCATACGAGAAGTGTTGAGGATATGCCCGCCGTGAGGCACGGCGCCGGCAGCCAGACCGGTCCGAGCACCCTGGACCGTTATTGGAACATGCTCGGCATGGAGCTTTCGCAGAATGGCGCGGACTTCGTCCTCCGTTGTCGGAAACGAGATGCTCGACGCCTCGCCCGATGTGCGAGATTCATCGCGACCATATTCTTCGAACTCGTCGCCGAAGGGTTTGATGGCTGCAGACACGCGAACTCCCCCTTTAGTTAACTACAGTGTTTGCAGGGAGATGTTACCGCATCGTTTCGTCGACGTGACTGAGACCGTCTCCATAATTGGCGAATTTTACGTTTGCGCAATTCGGCGAGCGGCGGCGTTTTCTCGGCAGGCGCTCTATTTAACGCGCTCCTTTCCATCGCAGCCACGCACACAATTGGCGCTCGAAAAAACTTGAGATATTTTTTAGCGTCTCTCACCTGCGGCGATGTAAACCCGTCAAGCATTTGGTCAGAAATTGGTCAAGTTGTGGCTGATACGGTCGGCATCGACAGCCAAAACCAATAGAAGGTTTGGCCCAAAAACAGGGAGGTTCCCATGGCATATTACTGGCCCCAGTACGGCATCGCCATCGAAGTTGACGATGACCCATATCTTCTGCCCTTCGATGAGGAGGCATTTCCCGATGCGGCTGTCTATCACGTCACCACCGACGTGATTTGCGATCCCGAATCGTTTTCGACACTCGCCCACCACATCGCCCACATCCACGACATCAAACTCGACCCAAACTTCGACGAGCTCATCTACTCGCGACGCCTCATGCTCCACATGCTCTTTGGCGCCGATCCGTCCACGTTCGCGCGCGTCTATACCACTAAGGATGCCGCATGAGCGTAAGGAAGCAGTCGAGCCCCCTAGGGTCAAAACATCGAAAAAGGCTCGGCGCCGTCTGTTTGGCCATCGCCTGCGCCCTTATCGCCGTCGGCCTTTACGCTTGGCAGTCAAAGCCTGTCGCCGAGACGGGTGCCTCGGTCACAGCGGCAGAGGGTAAGTCGCGTCAGGAAATCCAGGACGAGCTCGATGCCATCGTCCGCGACAACATGATGACGATCTCGGTCGCACCGGTCGCCCAGCTACAAAAAGGCGGCAAGCTGCGCATCAACGTGCAAAACGTCCAGGATAACAAGTTTCCCCAGCGTTTCCGCGTGATCCAAAACGACGAGACCATCTATGAATCGGGCGTGGTCGAGACCGGCAAGACCGTTGAGACCTGCCCTGCAGGCGACATCAAAGAAGGCGAGGCGTATATCGAGATTCAAGCGCTCGACGCCAAGACCTACGACGTCCATGGCAATCCCACGCGCGTCAAGGTGCGAGTTGCGCAGACAGAAGACTAGACCTGCCACCTGTTATGAAAATGCGCACCCGTGCCGCTTTCGTCTAACCCTCACGGAAACGGTCCGTGACGAATAGAAAGGAACGATTATGGACATCACCAGGAACTTGAATGGGGCCAGGGTGCTCGTCGTGGGCGCAGGGCTGGCGCTCGCACTCGCAATGGGCGCCGCGCCGACCACCGCCCTGGCGGAGGGACGCACTGGAACCACCAACGTGACCATCAGGACCGAAATCGACAACATCAAGTTCAAAGCCCCGACCGTCATTCCGTTCGTCGCTAAGGCAGACGGCACGCTCCAGGGCCCTTCCGAGAATACAACCACCATCGACAATCTTTCGGCCTATGGCATCCACGTTACCAACATGAAGATTGCCGCCCAGAAGTCCTGGAGCATCGTCGCCGACGCCAAGACGGGGACCGCCCAGAACTCCATCGATTTTAAGGTCGGCCCAGACAAGGCACTCCAAGACGCCCACGCCGCGACGCAGGAAGCGGGCCTCGACCTTTCCAAAAATGCATCCTTCGACATGGGCTACCAGGGCATCGCCGATGGTACGGACAAGATTAAGCTTAAGACGAGCGGCACTGTCGCCCGCGTCACGCGAGACATCTTCCATGTGACCGGCACGGGCGACCAGGTCGCAACCATTACGTGGACGGTCGAGCCCGGTGCGCACACGGCCTAAGGCAATTGTCCTTGCCGTCATCATCGGCGTTGCAACGTTTGCCCCGATCGCCGCCTTTGCCCAACAAGAGCAGGCGCAGGCTGCCACGCAGGTAACTGTCGATCTATCGGAACTCGAACGCAGTGGCCAACATGAACCCCTCGCGCAAACGAGCGACACGCGACAGCTCCTGGCAGCAGGAATCGCCACGGCAGGCGCTAGCGCCATCGGCCTTGGCCTGCACATCAAACGCAGCCGGTAGCCACACGAATCGAGACCGTCCAGCATAGGTAAGGAGAACCCATGGCATCAAAGAACCTTTTGCCCGTTGCCGCGCTCTGTAGTGCGCTTGCCACCGGCATGCCCGTTGCCGCTCTAGCGACACCCGCCGTGGACGCCCCCTTACCTGCCGTCAACTGTCTCGCCACAAACCAGATGAGCACCATCGCGCGCCAACGCTTCTCGCTTGCGCAGGCAAGCATTTCGGCCTCGGGGTGCCTCCGTCGCTGCACGAACAGCTCGATAGTCGTGGATACCGAGCACTCGAGCACAGCGGACGGCCCCCTAACGGGATGCGTTATCTGCACATGGCGCGCAGCTGCAACTGATGCCGATGGCGATTCCTGCGACGTGGAGCTGTGCCTCGACATCACCCTGTCCGATGACTCGGCGGACGGGGCAACAGTCGCCTTCGACAGCACGTTTTTCGAAAACGGAGGGGGTGTATGCCTGGGCTGCGTCCCCTCGAGCGCCGATGGCACGCAGCCCGCTATCTCATTCACCGCATCGCTGAAAATGACCAAGGCGGGCACCGACGCCACGGCAAATGGCGAGATCGCTCTAATGTTCTACGCGAGCGGCACAGAAAGCCAGGAGATTCGGGGCAAACAGCGGACCGGATCGCTCAGCCTGACGCGAGGGGCAGATCCCGGTCCTGTCGATATCAGTACCGAAACGCAAGATGTGCATCACGTCCTTGTCGATCCGGCGCTCCTCGAGATGGAATGGAGCGGAGTAGGAGCGGTCGGACTCGCCCCCTCGACAGGTGACATCGCAAGCGACTCCAGCGAGAGCAGCGGTGAAATAGCGCCTGGGGACAATGGCGCACCAGGCGGCATAACACCGCCATCGAGCGGTCCTTCAGCCACTTTCAGCGAGCCAAGCGAAACAGCCACCGCAGTGGGCGGCACGCAAGCTGGCGAAAACTTGGGGTGTCCCATGCCGGCAGACATCGACGAGGGCAATTGTTGCATGATGGTCGCGCTCGACCGCACGGAAACCGTCGACGCCGCGAGCATTGAGGTCACCGCTGCCGATAAGCCCGTCCGCAAAGCAGCCATTATCGCATTCCCTAAAACCGTCGAAGTTGTTTTTCTGCCATCGGGCGAGGTCGTAGCCCCCACCTTGCTCACCTTGCTTGGGGCAAAGGGCACGGCCAACCAAATCGACAACCTCACGGTCGCCGACCCTGCGACCACCGCAAAACTGCACCTGTATGCCGTAACCTCGGACGGAGGCAAAACCGAGGAATTCGACGGTGAGAATCTCCTGAATAACCGGATACTCCATAAAATGGAAGACGTCTCGTATCAAATTGAGCTCGTGGGATTTGACCGAGCTCGAGATGCCGATATCATCGCCGCGGCCATTGAGTCCCCGCAGCGACTCATGATGCTGTGCTTCGATTACAGCCCCTATGTCGTGATGGGAGGCTGAGGCTCGGGCACCAAATGCCGTCATTAATACCACTTATATAACGTATAGGTTGAGGCATGACGCACCCTGCAGCCCGTTCTGCTACGATTGCCAGGTTGGCATCAATATGGGAGGGTTCATGCCGGGTTTGGGAACGGTCATCAACGTCGCACTTTTGATTGCGGGCGGACTGCTGGGCCTTATAGGCGGACGCTTTATCACACCCCGCATCCAAGACACGCTCATGAAGGCGTCGGGGCTGTGCGTTTTGTTTATCGGACTGGGCGGCACCATGCAAAAGATGCTCGTCATTGACGGGAAAGCGCTGGAGACCACCGGCACCACCATGCTCATCGTCTCGTTTGCCCTCGGCTCGCTCATCGGCGAGGCCGTTAACCTGGAAGCCGGCATCGAAAACCTGGGCGAATGGCTCAAGCGCAAAACCGGCAGCGAGGGAGACAACGAGTTCACCAATGCCTTTGTCTCGACATCGCTGACCGTCTGCATCGGTGCCATGGCTATCGTGGGATCAATCCAAGACGGCTTGCTCGGCGACTGGTCCACGCTTGCCCTCAAGGGCGCGTTGGACTGCATCATCGTCTGCACCATGACGGCTTCGCTCGGCCGCGGCTGCATCTTCTCCGCCCTGCCCGTTGCCGTATTCCAGGGAACGATTACGCTGTTTGCCGGCGCGCTCTCCCCCATCATGACCGCCGCCGCCCTCGACAGTCTATCGCTCGTGGGCTCTATACTCATCTTCTGCGTCGGCGTCAACCTCATCCGTCCTCAGACCTTCCGCACGGCCAATATGCTCCCCTCCGTTGTCATAGCCGTCATCTACGCCCTCCTGTTCTAAATCTATCTACGTAGCGGTATCTCGAACACCTGTTTGATGCTGTGCTATGATATGAGGTCACCGAAGCTGCGTTAGGAGAGGAGAAACGGTGGCCGACCAGGACAACAAGATGCTCATCGAGCGCATTATGGCCGAGGCCCGGACCCATCAGTCTGCTCGCTTCTCAAACGAAGTCTATGCTGACGAGCCGATTCTCAAAACCGGTCGTCAGATGCAGAACTTCCTTCCTGACCAGTACCGCAAAATGCGTGAGATATCGCGTTGGCAAGAAGACCCCAAGGGTGGCGCGGGACGTTGGCTTTCGGAAGCCGAGCTTTTCTACCGCCAAGGCCTGCTGATGGCCGACTTTGAGGACGACTGTCCCTACAACGGCACATTCAAGTCGTACTTTCCCACCTATAACGCCATGAGCGATCGGCAGCTGCGCGGCTATTTTACCTGGCGCACCCAAGTGCGCCGCGGAACCGTCGAGGAAACGTCTACGTCCTTTGCCTTTCTGTATCTCTATGAGCTGATCTGCGGCATTGGCGTAGATGACCCACTCGATGGTTTTAACAAAATCAAGGCCTTTTGGGATGCCTATCGCGCCTTTGAACCCGGCATCGACCGGTTCGCACGCGTGTGGCTGCAGGACTACGCCGTGTTCCACGGACTCGACCCCAAGCTGCTTCGCGACTCTAAAACCGTCATGTTCGATAACGCCCTTATCGAGCTGCGGCGTGCGGCGCGAGACCTTGCGCCCGCGCCAACGCCGTCAGACCTGGCGCCTGCGCGTCGCAAGACCTCCGAGCCCACGCTCCCCCTTCCGCCCGACGAGGCAGGCGAGGAGCGACTCATGACCGCTATAAACGCCCTCTCCACGTACAACCTGAATAACTCACGGCTCGACCGTTCCCACCATCGCGACCTGCGCCACGTGGCATGCGCCGTGTATGTCCGTATGGCGCGCTACTATGACACGCACCGAAAGACCGGCATCGTAGCGAGCTTGTTTGGGGAGGAGACGGCCATGCCCTACACCATGTTTGCCTCGGCCGTGTTCTTTGCGCCCGAGCGCCACGAGGACTGCGAATATCGCCTGGACCCCATTCACATCTATCGCTGCCAAAATGGCTTTTGGGAATGCATGCGCATCCACGGCAGCAGACAAAAAAGTAGCAAGCTCGGTGAGATGATGCGCGCCTGCGACCAACGCCTGCGCCTGGCCCTAGACCCCACCCACCCCCTAAAGGAGGAGAAGGTCCCCAAATATCTGGCCAAGATCATCGATGACGAGATCGTGGCATGGCTTTCGTGGGACGCCGCGCACCAGCCTGTCAAGATCGATATCGATTTGAGTCAGCTGGGGCACATTCGGAGCGCCGCCGCGCAAACGCGTGAAGCGCTTTTGATTGATGAGGAGCGCGAGGATGATGTGCCTATGGAAGCCGAGGCGACGCTTATCGAGCAACCGAACACCGAGTCTACGCCCAGCATGTCCGCCGGACCTGGCGAGATGGCCACACGGCAAGACGAACCCGACGAGCCGACTGTCTCCACCGAAGAGTTTGGCGTCGTGGCAACGCTCCTCGCACCGACGCCCGTGTTCGCAGCTGCTGCGCCCGCTGACGCCACGAACGAACTCGCGCCTGCCGCAGACGCCTATCTCCGCGCGTTGCTCGAGCAGAACACGGCCCAGACGGCATTGGCGGTGGCACAGTCGGGCAAAAGCGAGGACATGCTCGTCGATACCATCAACGAGGCGCTCTTTGACCTGGTGGGTGACACCGTAATTGAATTTGGCGCGGCAGGACCGCACATTATCGAGGACTACGAAGCAGACGTGAGAGGATACCTAGACCATGAGTGATACCACATCCGCAGCACCCCGTGTGCCCAAGCGCGTCGCCGCCGTCATTCTCAACTCGCTCAAGGGCGGCGTGGTCCCGCGCATCGGCCTTCCCTACATCACCGTAGGGCGCGAGGTAGAGATCCGCGCCCTGCTCACCGACCTGAGTCTCATCGCCGACGGCGGCGCGAGCTTCCGCTTTCTGGTCGGTCGCTACGGAGCCGGCAAGAGCTTTTTGCTCCAGACCATCCGCACGCACGCCATGGGTGAGGGATTCGTCGTCGCCGATGCCGACCTATCCCCTGAGCGCCGCCTGCAGGGCGGCCAGGGGCAGGGCCTTGCCACCTACCGTGAGCTCATCCGCAACATATCGACTAAAACGCGCCCCGAGGGCGGTGCGCTCAACCTTATCCTGGATCGCTGGGTCGCCTCGTGTGCCGATGCCGATGAGTCTGCCGTCAATGCCCAACTGGCCCCGCTCGAGGAAATGGTCCACGGCTTCGACTTCGCCCGTATGCTCCGCCGCTACCGCGCGGCCGTATCCGAGGGCGACGAAGAAGCTATGAGCCGCGTGACCAAATGGATTCGTGGCGAGTACCGCACCAAGAGTGAGGCACGCGCCGAGCTGGGCTCCTCGACCATCATCAGCGATGACGACTGGTACGACTACGTTAAGCTCATTGCGCGCTTTTTGGTCTGCAGCGGCTACAAGGGCATGCTGGTGCTCATCGACGAGCTCGTGAATCTGTATAAGATTCCCAACGCCATCACGCGCCAATACAACTACGAGAAGATCCTGACCATGTACAACGACACGCTCCAGGGCAAGGCGCAGTACCTGGGCATGATCATGGGCGGCACGCCAACCTCCATCGAAGACCGCCGCCGTGGCGTGTTCTCCTACGAGGCCCTGCGAAGTCGACTCGCTCAGGGCCGCTTTGCACGCAAGGACCTTAAGGACATGCTCGCGCCCATCATCCGCCTGCAGCCACTCACCTACGAGGAGTTGCTGGTGCTGATCGAAAAACTCATGCAGATCCATGCCGGATACTTTGGCTGGACGCCCACGCTTACCGAGAACGACTTGGTAGACTTTCTCAAGATTGAGTTTGGCCGCGTGGGAGCCGATACGCACCTGACGCCGCGTGAGGTCATCCGTGACTTTATCGAGCTGCTCGATATCCTGTGCCAGAACCCCGATGCAAACGTGGCCGAGTTGCTGCAAAGCGTCGGCGGCGACGCGCTGGCACCGGCAGCCGCAACAGGCGACACCGGCACCGCAGACGGCGACCGCAACTTCGCCGAATTCACCATCTAACCTGCCAAAAAGGGACAGGTCTATTTTGGCAGCTTTTATCTGCACAAACGTTGAGACAGCAATGCAGCAAACCATTGCCAACCGCATTGAGAGGTTCGTATTTGAGGGGAGGCCCCGTGAACGCCTTTGACCGATATGCTCCGTTTATCCAAGACTTCATCTACTCCCACGATTGGGAGAGTCTGCGCTCTATCCAGGTTGCGGCGGCAGATGCCATCTTTAACACACAAGACAATGTGCTCCTAACGGCATCCACAGCTTCCGGCAAAACCGAGGCAGCCTTCTTTCCCATCCTGACCGAGTTTTGGGAGAACCCGCCCGCGAGCGTGGGCGCCCTCTACATCGGCCCCCTCAAAGCGCTCATCAATGATCAGTTCGTCCGCCTCAACGACCTCTGCGAAGAGGCCGATATCCCTGTCTGGCACTGGCATGGCGATGTCTCGCAGTCGCACAAGGCTAAGCTCATTAAAAAACCGAGCGGCATCCTGCAGATTACACCCGAGTCACTCGAAGCGCTTTTAATCCATAAGCACATGGCGATCCCGCGCATGTTTTGCGACCTGCGCTACGTGGTCATCGATGAGGTCCACTCGCTCATGCGCGGCGACCGCGGCGGGCAAACGCTCTGCCTTATCGAGCGACTCTCGCGCATGGCCGGCGTGCAGCCTCGCCGCATTGGCCTTTCGGCTACCATCGGCGACCCCGAGCGCACGGGTGCCTTCTTGTCGCAGGGAACGGGACGCGACTGCGTCATCCCCCGCTTTGAGGAGCCGCGCCGCGTGTGGCGTATCTCCATGGAGCACTTCTACAACTCGGGCCCCCAGGCGCAGCAGCGGGGATTCATGGGTACAGGTCCTCAAGAGGCCGAAGTGCTTGCGTGCGAGCGCATCGATGCGGCGGCATCCGCGGCACTGCCCGCCGGCGCCCAAGACATGCGTCACAGCGGACAGCTCACACAAGAGGAGCGCCGTCAACGTCGTGAGCGGGCACAGGGCAAGGCCGCTCCCAAGGACCGCCAAGCTTCCTCGGCCCCCGAGGGCGAAGTCGACATCCCCCAAGCACCCGAACAGGCATTACTCAACCCCACCGATACAGCACCAGACAACGCCGACCCCGGTATGGGATATATCTTTGAGCACACGCGCGGCCGAAAGTGCTTGGTCTTTGCCAACTCGCGCGAGGAGGCAGAGGCCGTATGCTCCATGCTGCGTAGCTACTGCGAGAGCCGGCACGAGCCCGACCGCTTCCTTATCCATCACGGCAACCTCTCGGCATCGCTACGCGAGACGGCAGAAGAGCTCATGCGCGACGAGGAACAGGCACAGACAACCGTCACCACCTCCACGCTGGAGCTCGGCATTGATATCGGTCGCCTGGAGCGCGCGTTCCAGATCGATGCACCGTTTACCGTCAGCTCCTTTTTGCAGCGCATGGGGCGCACGGGACGCCGCGATCTTCCGCCCGAGATGTGGTTTGTCATGCGCGAGGAAGAGCCCGAGCCGCGCACGATGATGCCTGAAACGATACCTTGGAAGCTCCTCCAGGGCATCGCGCTCGTACAACTCTATCGCGAGGAAAAGTGGGTCGAGCCGCCCGAGCTCGATCGACTCCCCTACAGCCTGCTCTATCACCAGACCATGTCGACCCTCGCCAGCACCGGCGAGCTCACGCCTGCCGAACTTGCCCAGCGCGTGCTCACGCTCAGCTATTTCCGCCGCGTCTCGGCCGATGACTATCGCGTACTGCTGCGCCACCTCATCAAGATCGACCACATCCAGGTCACCGAGGGCGGTGGGCTCATTGTGGGCCTCGCGGGCGAGCGCATCATTAACAACTTTAAGTTTTACGCCGTGTTCCAGGAAAACGAGGAGTTCACCGTTCGCAGCGAGTCGGCCGAGTTGGGCACGATCGTCAATCCGCCACCGCCCGGTGAGCGCATCGCCATCGCCGGACACTGCTGGATTGTCGAGGAAGTGGACTGGAAGCGCCACACCGTCTTTGCCACGCAGGTCAAGGGCCGGGTGCCGGCCTACTTTGGCGACTGCCCCGGCGACATCAATACACACGTACTCGAGCGCATGCGCAAGGCGCTCAACGAGCACGCGACATATCCGTACCTCATGGGTAACGCACGGGCCCGCTTGGCGCAGGCTCGCCATACGGCCGAGATTTCGGGTGCGGGAACTAAACCGCTCATTAACCTGGGCGGCGACACCTGGGTGCTCTTCCCCTGGCTGGGCAGCTACGCCTTTTTGGCGCTCGAGCGCATGCTCAAGATTAAATGTGCCGCGGAGCTGGGCCTTCGCGGACTCGACCCATCACGCCCGTACTTTATGCAGTTTAAGATGAAGGCCGACGAGGAGACGTTCTTTGAGGCGCTCGCCGCCGAGGCCGAGAAGGACTTTGATCCCATCGAGCTCGTCTATCCTGGCGAGGTGCCTTATTTTGATCGCTACGACGAGTTTGTTCCCGAAGAGCTCGTACGCAAGGGCTTTGCCGAAGGCGTGCTCGACATAGAGGGCATGAAGCAGCGTGTCCGCAGCTGGAGCGACCACGCCTAAGACCCGTCTTTTTGGGACGGAGAGACTTACTTGTCGTGAAGGACGGTGCCGAGGAAGTCGGTGTCGAAGGGCACAGCTTCGGCAAAGGCATAGTCGCCGTCACTGGCGACGAGCAGGTAGTTTTCCTCGCCGCCGAACTCCGCATCGCCGCATGGGACCACCCAGGCGTGGGCGAATACCTCGAGTGCCGCGGCAACGCAATCGCGCAGGAACGTCACGTCGCTCCCCCTGTTCGCACTCACGATATTGGCAACATAGATGCCCCCGGGGTTCAGGCTGCCTCGCACCAAACGCAATGCCTCAACCGTCGCCAGCTCGCTTACGGGCTCGGCACCGCCAAAGCAATCGCTCACGACCACGTCGTAGCGACGATGACCCACGCTCGTCACGCCCAGATACGAGCGAGCCTCAGCGGTAATCACTCGCAGGCGATCGCCCACCGTGCGCTCCAGCTCGTCCAGGTAGAACCAACGGCGCGCCAGGCGCGTAATCTCGGCATCGTACTCAACGACGTCCATGCGCAAGCTCTCGTGCGACATCAGTGCAAACTTGGGATAGGCAAACCCGCCGCCGCCCAGCATGAGCATACGGTCGATACCATGCCCGTAAGCATCACGCATTGCGTCCTCAGCCTCAAACACGTCGTCAAACGCGCGATAGTACGCAAAAACGGGCTCCGCCCAACGCTCGCCAACGTAGCTTGCGCTTTGGTAAACGCCGCCTTGCACCAATACACGGACTTCGTCGCCGCCCTCATCGTGCACGCGTTTCACACGCGCCAACCCATTGCGGGTTCGCGCAACCTGCAGACAGGCAGCACGGACAGCGACAGCGGCCGCGCCAAGCGCCGCGGCCCCCAGAGCAACGCCGGCAACGACGCCGGCAGAAACACTCGGCTTGTTCATCTAGAGCTCCTTTTGCAGATAAAGGCCATGGTCATAAAATCCAAGATGACGATAGTACTCACGTGTGCCAATCGCGCTAATCACGTTGATACGCGCATAACCCGCATCCCGGGCAATCTCGCACGCACGCTCTACGAGCAAACGACCCAACCCATGATGCTGCGCCGCCTGGCCTTGATCGCCCACGCGCGCCGCCATGCCATACACGTGAACCTCGCGAATCATCGCCTCGTCCGACACCGTCGGCAACTCGCCCGCATGCGCGGCAACAAACGCGCGGTCGGGCAGCGACAGGCGCAAAAAGCCCGCGATTTTGCCCTGCGGTGTCACCCACTGCAAAAAGCGCTCGCGCGTCACCGGCGTCTCGTACGCCACTTCCTCGTCAAGGGTCAACTCGTCCAGGTCGGCGCCCGCCGTGCTGATCTCGCGATAGCGAATCTCACGCACCGTCGCACCGTCACCCCGAGCAGCCAGGCGGTTCTCAACGAGCTGACGCAGGTTGGGTTTCTTGTTGCCCACCATGATGTCATCGGAGCTAAAGTCGCGGATCATGCGGCTGATGCGGCAGAACGCCGGCGTCACCACGATGTCGTCGGCCAACACATCGAGCAGCTCGTCCTCGGTATAGGGGCGCCACTCGCCACGCTCGTAACAGCCCACCAGATGCGAGCCCTCGATGAGCGCGCACGGGTAGACCTTGACCTCGTCGGGCATAAAGGCGCCCTCGGTCATAAAGCGCTCGTAGTCGCGCTTGTCCCCATCAGGCGTGGCGCCCAGCAAGTTGAGCATAAAGTGCGCGTGGATCTTAAAGCCAAACAGGCGCGCGAGCGAAAACGCTCGCTCGATCTGCGCCACCGAAATGCGGCGCTCGTTGATATCGAGTAGATGCTGGTCAAGACTCTGAATACCCATCTGAATCTTGGTGCAGCCCAAGCGGCGGATAAGTGTGAGGGCCTGCGGCGTTACGGCATCGGGGCGTGTCTCGATAACGAGCCCCACCACGCGATGCTTCGCCGTCTCGTTGATGCGCTGCTGGCGCTCGAGCTCCTCCATCGTTGCCGCCTGCCACTCGGCAACCTCGCCCCACGGCGTACCGGGGCCGTACAGACGACGCACCGCGCGGTTATAGCCGCCCACGGCAGCATCCACACGCTCCTGCTCGTCGGCAACGCCGGCAGCAAGCTCAGCCTCGTCGGTCGCAATGCCGGCAGCCCGATAGCGCTCGCGGCGCGCCGCTACCACCGGCGGCAGGGCATCGGCGGGCGCGTCATCGAGCAGGCGCCCCGCCTCGGCACGACTGATGCCCGGACGCGCCAACATGGGGTTAGCTGCCACGCCAGCAACGGCGTCATCGTTCAGCGCACGGAAAAGCTCCGACATAAACCACGTTTGATACCCTTGCGGATAGTCGCTCCAGGTGCCACCGAGCACGATGAGCTCGATCTTATCGGTCGCATGACCCATCTGCGAAAGCGCGGTCAGGCGAGCGCTCACCTGCAGATACGGGTCGAAGCAGTTTTGCTCCGCACGGGCGCATGCCGGCTCGGCGTGCAGATAGCTTTTAGGCATGCGCAGGTCGTTGGGGCAAAACAGGCAATCGCCCGAGCACGGCCAGGGCTTGGTGATGACGGTAATGGTCGCCACGCCCGAAGCCGTGCGACGAGGCTTCATGCGTAGCACCTGCAGCAGTTGACGCTCCAGCTCCGCATCGACATTCCATCCAGCCCAACGAGCCGGCTCCTCACGTTTAACCCGCTGGTAGAACGGCAGCAGACGGCGCTTGGCCAAATCGCGTTTGTCGGCACCCTCGCGGCGCGCCTCGGCATGTATCAGTTTGACGAGCGCCTTGTCGTCTACGGTCTCGCCGCAACGCAGGGCCTCGAGTATGTTCAAGATAATCTGTTCCATGCCCCCATTGTAAAGGCAAAGGCGCCGAAGCCGATCTCGGCTTCGGCGCCTTCATCAAACAGCGCGTCTATGGTTTATAAGTCTTCGATAACCACCCGTCACTCTGAATCAAACGACATGTCACCCGAACCAACCTCAAAACGATACGTGGCAGACTTATCGCCGTTGTCGAATTCAAGATTCAATATGGTCTCGCCATCGTAGCCAAGCGGAAGGAAATCGCTCTCGAAATCGCCGCTGCCCACGGTGAGGCTCGCCTTAAAGCCCGTAGAGCTCGGAACCGTCATCTCCACATCGCCCGAGCCCACGCTCACGTCCATCGACTTCGCGGGCGCCTGGTAGAGCTCGAACGTCATGTCGCCCGAACCGACCTCGGCATTCAGGGTGTCGGTCACGGTGCCCGTAAACTCAACGTCTCCCGAATTCAACGTTATATCCAGATCATGGCACGCAATGTCCGCGACCGCCAGGTCGCCCGATCCCACCTTCGCCGTAATGCCGACAAGGTTATCGGCAACTTCGCGCGGCAGTTCGACGGTAACCGTGCGGTCAATGGCGCGCTCGTCATCGCAATCGAACTGGCGAATCTTGAGCGTAGAGCCCTTGATTTCGGCCAGGTTCTGGGTTGCCGCATCGAAGGCAACGGTCCCCGTTGCCACGCGACCGCTTTCAATTACGCGCACCGGCCCGCCGGAGACGTGTTTGACCTCGACCGTGCCCGACGTCACATCCAGGTCAAGCGATGTGAACGCGTCGGCATCAAACGTTTCGCTCGAAAGTTGCTGAGGCCGAGCGGAATAGCTGCCGTCATCCAAGAGATCGTCCTCGTCAACCGCATCGTCCATACCAGACAAGCCGGGTACAACATCGTCGAGATCCCACGGACCATCAAAATGAATCAATGTCCGCGAAATGCCAAAGACAAGCCCGATGATGAGCACAAACGCTCCGATGCCGACGCCCAGGCGCAGCTTGGATTCATGCGAAAGCTTCATCATTCGTCACCTTCTTTGGCACATGGCTCAGCGGTGGCCGCGGTAGCCACGTCAGCATCAGGTTCCGCAGAAGTATCCTTCCCCTGGGCCCTGACCGCCACCGGCGCCGGACCAACCTGAATAACCCCGCGTGCCCAATCACCATCGAGCGCACGCGCCACCCAGTGATAGATGGGGATCGTAAAGAAGATCAGCGCGGCAAAGGGACCGGCACCAAACAGGAACATCAGCAAAAAGAACAGCAGCCAGCACACGGCCCAATACGGGAACGACTGGAACGGGCCCTTCACCGGAGTCGAGCCAACTGCGCCGCCACTCGTCGCCTGAGCCGTCGCCGCATTGGCAGCCTGCGCACTCCAGCTTGCCGCTTGCGCCGCCTTGGCCGCAGCATCACTCGCCTGCGTTGCCGCCTCGGTAGCGCGCGCCGCCGCCTCATGGGTGCGAGCACGCTCTGCCGCCTCGGCCTCGCGCTGGCGGGCGCGGTCCTCGTTCTCAAACTCGATATCGTCCTCGATCTCGTCGCTCGGATTGAGCAGCTCGTCCAGGCTCACGCCATAAAGTTTGGCGAGCGAGATCAGGTTCTCGGTATCGGGCGAGCTCTCCGCGCGCTCCCATTTACTGACCGCCTGGCGCGACAGCCCCAGCTTTCGCGCCAGCCCTTCTTGGCTAAAACCCTTGCTGCGACGAAGGTCGGCGAGCCGCTGCGCAGTTTCTACATTCATGGTTCCTCCTATGTGATGCCAGCCGTGCCGCCGGACCGTTTTTGTTCTTAAGGCGCCTTGCACAGTTAAAAATCTATCCGCCACCGCCAAAAGCATGCCACCTATTCTAGTGAGATTTTTGACAACCGGCGGTTGCGGGCACATATGAGCTGCGGAAATGTGTCCAAACAAAGCAATGACCCACGGCTCGGTTGTCCCCGTTGCGGCGTTAACGGTAGTATGGTCGTACTGTTTATTCCGCACCGCCAACGGAGGGAGTTCCGCGCCGTGAACCGCGATTTCGCCTCATCGCTCATCCAGCTCAACAACACGTTCTATCGCGAACACTCCGCCTCCTTTTCCGATACGCGGCAGGCCCCGTGGCCCGGCTGGGTGCACACCATGGACATCGCGCTCGGGCAGCTCGACGTCGCCACGATCGAGCATCCCGTCCGCGTCTTCGATCTTGCCTGCGGCAATATGCGATTCGAGAACTTTGCTGCCGGCGGCGCACTTGCCGCCAAGGGCGTCGACGGCGCAAACCCCTCAGCAGATGCCAGCTGCCCGTTTGAGTTCTATGGCGTCGACTCGTGCCAGGATTTGGCTATCGATGCGCGCGGTCACGCCCTGCGCATTCCCAACCTGCACTTCCAGGAACTCGACGTGCTCGATGCCCTCATGAAGCTCAACCCCGCCGAGACGCCCGATGTGCTTTTCGACGCACCGCTCGCCGACATCTCGGTCTGCTTTGGTTTTATGCACCACGTGCCGTCGTGCGAGTACCGCGTACGCGTGCTCGACGCCCTGGTGCGCCAGACGCGCCCGGGCGGCATCATCGCCATCAGCTTTTGGGAGTTTATGAATGACGAGCGCATGGCGCGCAAGGCCGTTCGCGCCGAGGCCCGCGCCGAGCTCACCCCGCCGTTTGAGGGTTACGATTCCGCGCAGTTTGAAGCCGGCGACCACCTCATCGGCTGGCAAAACGACCGCCACGCCTACCGCTATTGCCACCACTTTGACGATCAGCAGATCACCGACCTGGTGCGCGGCGTCCGTACGTTCTACAAGAGCGGCGAGGTCCCCGTGCGTGAGCTTGAGCGCTTCCATGCCGACGGTCGTAGCGGCGAGCTCAACCGCTATGTGATTCTCAAGCGCCTGTAGGCATCGACGACTCGCCGCCGAGCCGCACCGCATCTTTCGGGCAAACTATGCCCGCCCTTTTTCAATCCATTGACGGAACGTGCAGCTATGCGTTCCATACTTATGACCAAGGAGCCTCATGGGAGCCGTCCACGTTCGCACGCCTAAGAACTTTGTGCTCGAGGAGCGCCTGGAGCGCTACGCCGATGCGATTGAGACGAACCCCGAGGCCTATGCCGGAGATTGGCGCAAGGCCTGTGCGCCAGCTGGCAGCAAGCCCTTCGAACACCTTCACCTTGATCTTGGCTGTGGCAAGGGAACGTACCTTGTAGAGCGCGCGGCCCACGAGCCAAACACCCTCTTTATCGGCATGGACCAGGAGCCCATCTGCATCGCCTATGCCGCACAGAAAATCTGCGAGCAGGAGCTATCCAACGCGCTCGTCCTGCCCCGAGGCGCCGCATCGCTGCCGCAGTTATTTGCCGCCGGCGAGCTCGACGCCATCACCATCAACTTTCCCACGCCGCAGCCCAAGGCAAAGTACGCCAAAAAACGACTCGTCCATGTCGACCATTTGATGCTCTACCGCCCGCTCCTTGCAGCCGGCGCTACCGTCACGCTGCGAACCGACAGCAAGCCACTGCGCGACTACGCCCTGGGGCAGTTTGCCGCGGCAGGCTACGACACACTTTGGGTAAGCGACGACGTTCGCCGCGACCATCCCGAGCATCCCGAGACCGAATACGAGCGCCGCACGCGCGAGATGGGTGCCGCCGTCTATGGCATTTGCGCCACTCCCGACACGCTGCCCAGCGATGAACAGCTCCAAGCGGGCCGCGTGCAGGAGCAAAGTCTTGCCTGCTACCTGCCCGATAACCTCGATGAGCTCACCTATGTGCCTTTAGGCATGGAAGAGGCCGTCGAGAACTTTAGAAACCGTGCCCGCAAAGGCAAGAAGCGCCTGCCTCAGGAACGCTAGCACCGCACGCCCATTTCCTGCATTTTCTCGCGCGCTGCCGCTCCGCGCCGCCGCTACGCCATAATAGTTGGCGGACAATCGCGAGAGAAAGCAAACACATGGCACAGACCACGACAGATACCGCCGCCAGCACCGTCTCCGGCGCCGGCGCCGCCAGCTCATTCTCGGGCGGCACGGGAACCGAAGCCGAGTTCGGCTCGCTCGGCGCGCTCTCCCCCACCTGGTGGGAGCCCGAGGACGGCAGCGAACCCGAACCATGGCTCACACCTGATCAGGCATTCGAGCGCTTCTTTGAATGGACGAGCGACCGCGGCATTGAGCTGTGGGAGCACCAAGAAGAGGCCCTCATGGACCTGGCTGCCGGCGATCACGTCATTTTGGGCACACCGACCGGATCGGGCAAGTCGCTTGTCGCGCTGGGCATGCTCTTTATGGGCATGGCGCAGGGCAAGCGCTGCTACTACACGGCTCCCATCAAGGCCTTGGTCAGCGAAAAGTTCTTCGATTTGGTACAGGTGCTCGGCCGCGATAACGTCGGTATGATCACCGGCGACACGCATATCAACACCAAGGCGCCCGTCATCTGCTGCACGGCAGAGATCCTTGCCAACGACGCACTGCGCGAGGGCGGAGATGCCGACGTGGGCTGCGTGGCCATGGACGAGTTCCACTACTTTGCCGACCCCGACCGCGGTTGGGCCTGGCAGGTGCCGCTGCTCACCCTGCCCCACACGCAATTCATGCTCATGAGCGCCACGCTCGGCGATGTCACCGCGATCGCCGCCTCACTCGAGGAACACACCGGCGCCACCTGCGACTTGGTCATCGATGCCCCACGCCCCGTACCGCTGAGCTACGACTACGTGACGACCTCGCTCGAGGGCACGGTCGAGCTCGCGATGCGTCGCGGCGAGGCCCCACTCTACATCGTGCACTTTAGCCAGGATGCCGCCCTTGCGACGGCGCAATCCCTCGCCAACTTTGGCATTGCCAGCAAGGAGCAGCGCGAGGCTATTAAGGAAGCCGCCAAAGGCACGAGCTTCTCCACGGCTTTTGGCAAGATTCTCAAGCGCCTGCTCGGCTGCGGCGTCGGCGTGCACCATGCTGGCATGTTGCCGCGCTATCGTCTGCTGGTCGAGCGCTTGGCGCAGCAGGGCCTGCTGCCCGTCATCTGCGGCACCGATACGCTCGGCGTCGGCATCAACGTACCCATCCACACCGTGGTGCTCACCGCGCTCACCAAGTTCGATGGCTACAAGATGCGTCGTCTGCGCGCCCGCGAGTTCCATCAGATTGCCGGTCGCGCCGGCCGCTCAGGCTTTGACACCGAGGGCATGGTCATCGCCGAGGCCCCGGAGCACGAGATCGAGAACGCCAAGCTCATGGCCAAGGCGGGCGACGATCCCAAGAAGCTCCGCAAGATTAAAAAGAAGAAGGCCCCCGAGGGCTTTGTCACCTGGAACAAGCAGACCTTTGAGCGCCTGATCGAGACGCAGCCCGAAACGCTCAAGCCGCGCCTGCGCATCACGCACTCCATGGTGATTAGCGTGGTCGAGCAGGGCGGCGACGCCCGTGCCCGCGTACACGACCTCATCGAGACAAGCCTGCAGACCCCCGAGGAAAAGGCAAAGCTCGAGGTTCGTGCCGACGAAATCTTCGCCACGCTCATCGATTCCGGCGTCGTCGTTCGCACCGAGGTGCCGCCCGCACCCGACGCCCCGACTGACGCCGCACCAGACATCGACTATGCACTGACGGTCGATCTGCCCGAGGACTTTGCGCTCGATCAGCCGCTCTCGCCGTTTTTGCTTGCCGCGCTGGAGCTGCTCGACCCCGAGAGTGAGACCTATACCATGGACCTCATCTCGATGGTCGAGGCTACGCTCGAGGACCCCAAGCAGGTATTGCGCGCACAGGAGCGCGCCGCGCGCGACCGCGCGATGGCCGAAATGAAGGCCGACGGCGTCGAATATGAGGAACGCCTGGAGCGCATCCAGGAGGTCACCTACGAAAAGCCGCTCGAGGACTTGCTCGATGCCGCCTTTGACAAGTACTGCCAGGAAGTGCCCTGGGCCAACGACTACCAGCTCTCTCCCAAGAGCGTCCTGCGCGATATGCTGGAAAGCGCGAGCGACTTTAAGGGTTACATTCAAAAGCTCGGCATCGCCCGCTCCGAGGGCATTTTGCTGCGCTACCTGGCAGAGGCCTACCGTTCGCTCGACCGCACCGTACCCATCGAGAAACGCGACGAGCGCCTGCGCGACATTATCTCGTGGCTGGGCTTTGTGGTGCGCTCGGTGGACTCGAGCCTGGTGGACGAGTGGGAGAACGCCGGCAACCCGGCAGCCCTCGACGCCGCGCCGCCACAGGGCATCGACGAGGTCGTAGCGGACCGCCGCGGCTGCACGCTGTTGGTTCGCAACGCGCTCTTCCGCCGCGTGACCTTTGCCGCTCGCGAGCACGTTCGCGACCTGGGCGAGCTCGATGACGACTGGGGCATGAGCGAGATCCGCTGGCAAAAGGCGCTCGATGCCTACCACGAGCAGCACGAGGAAATCCTCACCGACGGAGATGCCCGCAGTGCCGCGATGTTTTCCATCGATGAGTCCGATGAGAAGACCGCGCACGTATGGCACGTGCACCAGATCTTTGCCGACGAGGACGGCGACCACGATTTTGGCATCATGGGCGATGTCGATCTGGACGCCACGCAAGACGGCGGCGAGGTCATCTTCAAAAACTACCGCGTCGGCTTTATCGAGGACCTGCTCGATAACTAGCCGAACATACTGGAACGAAACGGGGCTGTTGGCAATATTGCCAGCGGCCCCGCTTTTGCACTATACGCTATGCCTTACTCGGCATCCTCGACCTCATACGAATCCGCCTCGGCGGGCTCATCGTTTGTCTCTGGCGCAGCCCCGCGTGCCTCGTCAAACGCCGCCTTCATGGTCTTGTTGCCCCAGGTGAGCTTGCGAATAGTAAGATCGTCGGCCTTCTTGTTGGCTAGGCGCAGATTGTTCTCGGAGGACAGCAACGCCTCCTTGGTTTTCTGCAGATGGCTAATCGTCTTGTCAATCTCATCGATTGCCGTTTGGAACTTGCGGCTCGCGATCTCGTAGTTGCGGCCGAAATCGTTCTTGAACTTTTCCATCTTGGCTTCGAAGTTCGTGACGTCGATGTTCTGCTGCTTGTACTCCGCCAGCTCCTGCTTATAGCGCAGCGAACCCATGGCGGCGTTGCGCAGAAGCGTGATCATGGGAATGAAAAACTGCGGACGGATCACGTACATCTTCTCGTAGCGATAGCTCACGTCCACGATGCCGGCATTGTAAAGCTCGCTCTCGGGCTCGAGCAGCGTGCAGAGCACTGCATACTCACAGCCTTTCTGGCGACGATCGTGGTCGAGCTTCTTAAAGAAGTCCTCGTTTTTATGCTTGGTCGCGGTCTCGTCGTTCTCGTTTTTCATCTCGAACATAATCGAAATGACCTCGTTGCCGCTCGCATCGCACTCGCGGAAGATAAAGTCGCCCTTGGTACCCTCGGACGCATCGTTGTCTTTCTCGAAGTACGCGTTGGGAAACGCCGTCATGCGTAGGCGGTTAAACTCGGTCTCGCAGTGCTGCTCGAGCGACTCGCCCACCATCTTGGTGGACAGGCGCACCTTCATGTCCTTAAGGCGCTCAATCTCTTCATCCTTGTAGCGAATCAGGTCATCACTCGCGCGCTTGGCCTGCGCAAGCTCGAGCTCGTGTGCCGCCTTGGCCTGTTCCTCGCGAGAATCGCGCACCGCCAGCTCGCTCGTCAGCTTGGCACGTGCCTCATCGCGCTCTCGCTCCGCCGCGGCGACCGCCTCCGACAGGTTCATTTTTGCCATCAGTTCCTGCTCGCGCAACTGGGCACGCAGACCCTCGGCCTCTTGCTCAGATTGTGCCTTTGCGGCGGAAAACTTCTCCTGTACCGTCGCGCGGTAGTCAGCAAGCGCGCGCTCAGCTTCACCGCGAGCAGCATCGAGCTCGCGCTGCGACTCTGCCGCGGCAGCGGCAAGCGCCATCTCCTGGGCCTTGTCCGCCGCGGCAAGCCTGGCCTGCAGCTCGGCAATCTGAGCATCACGTGCAGCCAAATCGTTTTGAGCAGCATTGCGCGCCACCGACTCGACGAGCTTGGCTTCGTCATCTTTGCGCTCCAGCTGCGCACGCAAATTGTCGATTTCTCGCTGAAGCTCGGCGTTTTCCTTTTGAGCATCGGCACGGGCCTCAACCGCCGCGCGCTGACTTGCGCTCTCGCGCTCTGTGGCAGCGCCCTCGAGCTTGGCGCGCAGCTCGGCAAGCTCAGCGTCGCGCTTGGCAACCTCTTGTGCCAGCTTCTGCTCCGCGGCGTTCTTCTGCTCGACAAGTTGAGCGTTGCGCTGAGAATCTGCCTTTTGCAAGGCAGCCGTCGAACGCGAGCGCTCAAGCTCCAGCGCCTGCTCGCCCTCGCGCTGGACTGCCTTCACACGCTCATCCAGGTCGCGCGAAAACTCGGCATTGCGCACTTGCTTGACGATGTCCGCATAGCCAGACGCATCGACCTTAAAAACTTCGCCACAATGCGGGCACTTGATCTCGTTCATAGCAGCTCCTCGATGGACGCAAATTTCAACCGCTTACACTCTACCGCGCCGCACGGACAAAAAAGACGCCGCCGCCATAATGGCAACGGCGCCAGAACCACCACAAAGGGGACAGGCACCTTTGTGGTGGTTTGTGTGGTGGTTCGAGCATTACAGTCCAAAGAAGCCCAGGATTTGATCCCGGCTTACGGGCTTGTACTCGTTGGCATCGAGACCGACATCGTAGCGAAAGATAGGGCGCTCGCGATCGCGGTTGCGCGCGTTGGTGCGGTCTCCCCTGCTGTGGATATGCCCGTGCAGCATGATGGCGCCACGCGCCTTGCCGTTCCAGCTGAGCATGGGGTAGTGGCTCATAACCAGACGATGGCCCTTGGCATAGCCAGGGGCAATCTCCAGGTAATCGCGCACGTCTTCCCAAATCTGCGGCGCGTCCGGATCTTCCCAGTCGCCGTCATGGTTACCGCGGATGAGCGTCACATTCTTGCATTCGATACGCTCGCGCAGGTGCACGGCATCCGCTAGGGGCAAACGATAGGTAAAGTCTCCCAGGATGTAGAGACGGTCATCCGCAGTCACGCACTCATTGATGACATCGATGACCTTGCGGTTCATCTCCTCGACCGAGCCAAACGGCCGGTCCATGTCGTGCAAGATATTCGTATCGCCCAGGTGCAGGTCGGCGGTAAACCACATCATCGTCTATGCCCTCATTTCGCAACGCGTTCAACTCGTGCTAAGTATACAGACGCAGCGATGCGGCGGTCATCCAAAGAGCCCACCGAACAGTCCGCGGCGGCGCTTGTCTTTCTTTTTCGAAGCGTCACTCTGAGCTTTCTTGTCCTGCCGTTTCTTACGATCCTGCTCCAACTCATCGTCGTCGAGTAGCAGATCCCACTCAAACGGATCGTCTGTCAGATCGAACTGGTCGTCGTCATCAAACATGGCCGCCTCCATTGCCGACTAGCGGGCATCCACCACGTAGAGGCCAACGCGCACCTGATGCCACGGGCTGCGCTCGGGAGCGACCTGCTGCACGCGGGCCTCAAATACGTCCTCGTGGCCGTAATACATCATCAAGGACAGCGGGCCGACCTCGTTTCCCGGGACATAGCCAAGCTTGGTGTTGCCGTAATAGATCGCAACCGCCTCGGGGTCATGGGGATTATCGCGCTCGGCGCACAGCGTCAGTTTATCGCCCGCTTTAATATCGCCTAGGACCAAAGCGCCGTCGGCATATTGAAATCCTGCAATATGAAACGACAGAAGCACACGTGAAGGCTCGTACATGGCAGCTCCTCTAACGGCCGGATAAACCGGCGCTTAACCTTACTGAGAAGTTTACGGGCCCGTGCGGACACGAATTCACCCGCTCGTGCCTTTCACCCAGTTGCCGCAACGCTTGCGCGACGGAACGCTTGCAGATAAGATAGGAGCACGGATGGCATCCGTTGCCGCGGGTCTTGCCAACTCCGATACACGTTTTCATCGTGAGAAGTGGCCGTCTTCGCTTACGCGGGGGCGGCTATTTCATTCGGCCGATAAACAGGCCGAGTTCGATAGCCGCGATTAACAACGCCAATAACGAAATAACATCGCTTACGTTCATACCAAATCCCTTCTAAAGGGAGTTGGCCCATCCGTGCTCCATAGCAGTAGTCTAACGCAAAATGCAGGTAATAGGAACACTTGTTCGTATTACCTGCGCCCTTTTCTAATGCACAAACATGCGCACGAACTTGTGCTTCCAGCTTGCGTAGGGCGCATACCGAAACGGCACGTCCAGCCACGTTGCCTTGTTCACGATGCTCTTCTTGTGGCTAAACGTATCGAAGCTCTCGCGTCCATGGTACTGCCCCATACCGCTCGCGCCCATGCCGCCAAAGCCCATATGGCTCGTAGCTAAGTGCATGATCGTGTCGTTAACGCAGCCGCCGCCAAAAGGCACGTAGCGCACAAAGCGCTGCTGAACCGCACGGTCCTGGCTAAAGATATACAGGGCCAGCGGCGTCGGACGATCCGTAATAAACGCTTCGGCCTCGTCTAGGCTCTCAAACGTCAGCACCGGCAAGATGGGGCCGAAAATCTCCTCCTGCATCACGGCGTCCTCAGGCGCCACGCCGTCTAGGATCGTCGGCTCAATCTTGAGCGACGACTCGCGCGCCGTTCCTCCCAGCACAACCTTATCGGGGTCGATCAGCCCGCGTACGCGCGCGAAATGCTTGGCGTTGACAATATGACCGTAGTCCTCGTTGTCGAGCGGGTGCTCGCCAAACATGCGACGGACCTCCTCCTTGATGAGGCCCAACAGCTCATCGTGCACGCGCGTATCGACCAGCAGGTAGTCGGGCGCCACGCAGGTCTGCCCCACGTTGAGCCATTTACCAAAGGCGATACGTCGTGCCGCGACCTTCAAGTTTGCCGTCGCATCCACGATGCAGGGACTCTTTCCGCCCAGCTCAAGCGTCACGGGCGTGAGGTTTTTGCTCGCGCGCTCCATGACGAGCTTGCCGACCGGAACACTACCGGTAAAGAAGATCTTGTCCCAGCATTCATCGAGCAACGCTTCGTTCTCGGCGCGTCCGCCCTCGACAACCGTCACCAGGCGCGGATCAAATGCCTTTTCACAGATTTGCTTGAGCACCGCGCTCGATGCCGGAGCATAGGCGCTCGGCTTGATGACCACGGTATTGCCCGCGGCAAGGGCCCCGGCGAGCGGCTCGAGTGTTAGCAAAAACGGGTAGTTCCATGGAGCCATAATGAGCGTGACGCCATAGGGCACGGCTTGCGTTTTGCACACACTCACGGCGTTGGCAAGGTCACACGGACGCAGGCGCGGACGGCTCCATCGAGCCACATGCGCAATCTGATGACGAATCTCGGAAAGCGACGTGCCGATCTCGCACATATAGGCCTCGTCATGCGACTTTCCCAAATCAGTCTTGAGCGCATGGGCAATATCGGCCTCGTGGGCCCGTACCGCATCGCGTAAACTCACGAGCGCGCGACGTCGAACATCGACATCAAACGTAGCGTGCGTCTTAAAGTAGGTGCGCTGATCGCCGACGATGCGCGCAATTTCCTCGGTGTTCATGGACCCTCCTAGTTCTCGTCCTCAAACATACCACCTGCAACAACTTCGTACATATGCTCGAGCTCCAGGCGGTCCATCAAAAGCGGAACGGGATACAGCGGATTGGCCTCGGCATCGGCATGTGCCGCCATTTGCGGAATATCGGAGCGGCGAATACCTGAGACATATTTGGGGATTCCCAGGGCCTCGTTCATGCGGTCGACCCAATCGATAAAGGCCTCGGCCGCAAGACTGTCCTGCGCGGTAGCCGGCGCAATGCCCGCCATGCGAGCAAGATCGGCAAGCTTGGGGGCGGCGGCGTCACCATAAACGCGAAGCATGTGCGGCAGGATAATCGCGTTGGCTAAACCGTGCGGAATTCCGTATCGGCCGCCCAGACTATGCGCGATGGCATGCACATATCCGACATAGGAGCGGGTAAACGCAACACCCGCCTTATACGCCGCCGAAAGCATATTGCGGCGCGCACGCATGTCGTCGCCATGCTCATAGGCCTCGAGCAAATTGTCGCGGATGAGCTGGACCGCCTGACGCGCCATCTTGCGCGTATAGGGCGTAGTGCTTCGCCCGATAAAGGCCTCGACGGCATGCGTCAGGGCGTCCATGCCCGTCTGCCCCGTAATGGAGGCGGGCAGGCCACGCGTAAACTCGGGATCGTGCACCGCAAAGCGCGGGATAAGTACAAAGTCGTTAATGGGGTACTTGTAGTGCGTCTCGCCATCGGTAATTACCGCCGCAAGCGTGACCTCGCTTCCCGTGCCTGCCGTGGTGGGAACGGCGATGAGCAGCGGCAGGCGACGATGAATCCGCAGCAGGCCGCGCATCTTGTTGATGGGCTTGTTTGGCTGCGCAATGCGTGCGCCCACGCCCTTGGCACAGTCCATGGCCGAGCCACCGCCAAAGCCGATAATGGCCTGGCAGGCGCTCTCTCGATACAGGGACGCCGCTTCTTCCACGTTTGAAACCGTGGGGTTTGCACGCGTTTCGGCATAGACCGTAACGCCAATCCCCCTGGATGCGAGCGCCGTCTCGAGCGGTGCCGTGAGCCCCAGACGGGCAATGCCGGGATCCGTCACGATAAGGACCTTCTGGATCGAGCGCTTTTGAAGCACCGCGGGCACATCCTCGGCATGCTCTAAAATGCGCGGCTCGGTATAGGGCAGGATCGGCAATGCAATGCGAAAAACCGTCTGATATGTTCGGCACCAGGCACGACGGGCTAGATGCATAAAGGAAACTCCTTCATTTGTTGATAGGTCAACATTTGCTCGCCCGATTGTACTCAGCGGCGGTCAAAGACGGCCTGCCAATCGTTAATCAATCAACATCTTCATAGCTCGAAATTGTTTTATTAAAAATCATTCCTAATAGGCTTCACATTTGGTTGCATTTATGGATAATAGAACTCGTCAAGACGCACGTCCGGAGAGGGCCCTTACGGGACCGGACGAGCGCACAATCGCCATCGATCGAAAGGATCGAATCATGAAGTTTGTTTGCCCCGTTTGCGGTTATGTGGAAGAGTTCGACGGCGACCAGCTGCCCGAGGACTTCAAGTGCCCCCAGTGCGGCGTTCCCGGTTCTCGCTTCCTGAAGCAGGAGGAGGGTCAGCTCGAGTGGGCTGCCGAGCACGTCGTGGGCGTCGCCAAGATGGAGGGCGTCTCCGAGGACATCGTTGCCGACCTGCGCGCCAACTTTGAGGGCGAGTGCTCCGAGGTCGGTATGTACCTGGCCATGGCTCGCGTCGCCCATCGCGAGGGTTATCCCGAGATCGGCCTGTACTGGGAGAAGGCTGCCCACGAGGAGGCCGAGCACGCCGCCAAGTTCGCTGAGCTCCTGGGCGAGGTCGTGACCGACTCTACCAAGAAGAACCTCGAGATGCGCGTTGAGGCCGAGAACGGCGCCACCGCCGGCAAGACCGATCTTGCTAAGCGCGCCAAGGCCGCTGGCCTCGATGCCATCCACGACACCGTGCACGAGATGGCTCGCGACGAGGCCCGCCACGGCAAGGCTTTCGCCGGCCTGCTCAAGCGCTACTTCGGCTAAGCCAAACGCCTGAGAGACATTCTCTAGCTTTATAAGGCCCGGACCGCATGGTTCGGGCCTTTTTCGTGCCTCACAAACTTGTTAACTCCCTGAAATAGGACCGCCTTCGGCATAGGTTTCTCGTCAAAAACTAAGTGAGTAGACTTTTTGGAACTTGCCGAGCACACCATCCATATCACTTTATAAAGCCGCAGGTAAATGCCTTGTTGCAAAACGACCTAGTCGCCAAAGTGCCAAAAGTCTACTCACTTAGATTCGCAGCCGTCCACGATCGAGCCATTTTGTGTCTAACGGGCATCTTTCCGTCGATTACTCCCAATTTTGTCCAGTCAATGAATAGTTCAGACCGGAGTAATATCTCAGCCCTTTGCTCATCCGAGCTTTTATCACGATATTCAGCATCGAGCATCCTGCATATGGCCTTAACGATCGCGCGGAATCTATCCTCATCCGATATCTGTCTGTGTGTCAGGAGAAGCACATCGTAGCCCATGGCCTGAAGGGCCGTCATGCGGTCAGCGTCACGCAAGCCATCCCCTGCGCGTCCGTGCGAGGCCTTTCCCTGACATTCAATGGCCACCTGTCGCCTACCGTCCGGTGAAGAAAGAAGTAGGTCGATATATACACGGGACTTTCCCACAATCGCTCGAGCACTTGTGCCTAGCATCACTTCAACATTAAGCTCTATGTCGCAAAAACCTTCGCCTCCCAGGGATCGCGGCAGTGCAAGTAGCAAATACGCCTCGACCTCAAAAGGCGACGCGGCACCCAATGGAACGAGTTGCGATACCGCCATAAATCTATTGCCGTAACGCATCCCGCAAACATCTGAACAAAAACGGTCAAGGTCTCCGCCCAAAACCAAAGCGTCTCGACGCCATAAATTTGAGGCGGTGCCGTCCTCGGACGGGCAGCGCACCCAACCGAACGTTGTCGAAATCGCGCCCGAATCAATTGCACGCGAAAGCTCCGCCTCAAGTGCCGCCGGCAGAGCGCACACCGCAAACAAGCCATACATCTCCGCCAATACCAAAAGAAGCTGGAGATCCGTCAGGTGCCGCGACATGATGAATGCCGTCAGTAGAGGAGACGTAATCAAAAACCCATGCTCCGTTTCCAGCACGGATTCCCTGGGAAGCTCACCAAGAAACAGCCGCTGCCTAATGCTGGCTGGACAAGTCCGTTTGTTTCTCGTCCGAACCAATGTATACAACGGAAAACCGAGCGCGACCGCAGCCGTCGGGTTGCGGGCGAGATCATATCGCTGCCGGTCTTCTTCCGGTCGTGGAAGCGGCGGACACAAAGCGCGGACCTGAGGGGGCAAACGCCAGTACCTAAAAGCCGATATGTCACAAAGTAAATCCTTCATAGGCACAGGAAAACACGAATTTCAACCCAGTCAGTCACGCATTGGCGCGAACGCACCAAAAATGGCGCCGAACGGACTGCCAAGTTTTCAACAGCACTCCCCAACTGGCCAAAAGCTTGCCGAGAGCTGGACGAAGCCCTGTTGAAAACCCCATTTTTTCTCATGCAGGAGCTTTGCGCGGCAAGTGAGTAGACTTTTTTGAACATCCCGAGCAGGCCGGTCATCCTGCTTTTCAAAACCGCAGATAGATAGCTTGCTACAAAACTGCCTGGTCGCCAAAGTGCTAAAAGTCTACTCACTTAGGTTGCAGAGTGCCCCCCATTAGCTGCAATTCCAAGGTTGTTAGTACTTTTGGACTCAGATCGTCATACTGAACAAGAATTTGAGTTGTGTTTTCAGGGACAGATGCGCCATCGGCACACCAAAAACAGTCACCGATATCGATAAAAGGGATGCTCGAGCGCGTGAGGGCCCGTGCAAAAGTGCTTCTGCCCGTTCCACGCTCCGCAACCACGATACTGTAAAGGCCCGCGTCTGCATGCTCGATCGAGACCTCTCCTGCCGGAAATACCTTCCGCACAAGCGCCATCAGGCCATCACGCGCCTCGCGAGCACGAACGCGCACGCGGTTCACATGTCGCTCGTAATCACCCGATTCCAGCAAACGCGCCAAAGCGACCTGATCAACAGAGCTCACCGACGAGGCGTAGAAACCAAGGTTGCGCCTAAACCGCTCCATTAACTCATCGGGCAACACCATGTACGCCAAACGCAACGCCGATGAAAGGCTCTTCGAAAACGTGTTGGTGTATATAACCGACTGGGCGGCATCGATCGACGCGAGCGCGGGAATCGGCTTCCCGGCAAGGCGAAACTCACAATCAAAGTCATCTTCGATGAGATACCGACCTGGTCGCTCGGCGGCCCAGCTCAGAAGCGCATAGCGACGCGCAATGCTCGTCACAAGGCCGGTTGGATATTGGTGAGACGGCATCAGGTGAAGTACATCGGTCCCGGTTTTCTGCAGAGCGCTCAAGTCCACCCCCTCATCATCCAACGGGATATGTCGAACTTTGCAGCTCATAGCCTGATAGATGCGTGTCAGGCGTAAATAGCCCGGATCCTCAACGGCATACACCTTGTCGGCTCCAAGCAGCTGAACCAACATGGTATCGAGCAGCTGGGCGCCCGCACCGATAACGATGTTGTCGGGATCGACATTCATGCCCCTCGTCCCACGCAGATGGTGAGCGATAGCGCGTCGTAGCCGCGCGGTGCCCTGTGCCGGCGCGGTCGAAAAGATTTCGCGTTCGTCTTCGGATGCCAGCGTCGCCCGCAGTGCGCTTTGCCAAAGCCGCGCCGCCTCCAAAGCGGAAGGAGAGAGCGGGGCGAATTGCTCGGTCCATCCGTTGACATCATGCGCGCTGGGACCCACAGAAACGGCATCTCGGTCGATACCCTCCGCAGCTAAAGCCAAAACCGGTGCATCCGGAAGCTCGCAAGCGTAGTAGCCACGCCGCGGCTTTGAGCAAATATAGCCCTCGGCAAGTAACTGGCTATATGCATTCTCGACGGTAATGACACTGATTCCCAGATGACTGGCAAAGGCGCGCTTAGACGGAAGATGCTCCCCCGCCGCAATACGTCCAGCAACGATATCATCTCGAATTTGCTGGTAAACATACTCATAGAGCGATGCCTCGCCGCGTTTTTCCAAATTGTAGTCAAGCATGAGCCTATCACCTGACCTTATTAAGTCATTCAATCTGGTATTAGTCTGACCTTGTTATTATCTCGAAAACTGAGTATTTCGCCATACCCAGCTCCCCGATAGGATGTTCCGTCAAGCAATGTACATGCCAATCAAGGGAGCAACCATGGCAGAACAGACCAGCAAGGCCGATCGCGTCAAACTCAACCGCGAGCTCGCGCAGATGCTCAAGGGCGGCGTCATCATGGACGTCACCACGCCCGAGCAGGCACGCATCGCCGAGGAGGCGGGCGCCTGCGCCGTCATGGCGCTCGAGCGCATTCCGGCCGACATCCGCGCCGCAGGCGGCGTCTCGCGCATGAGCGACCCCAAGATGATCAAGGGCATCCAAGAGGCAGTCTCCATCCCTGTTATGGCCAAGTGCCGCATCGGTCACATTGTCGAGGCGCAGGTCTTGCAGGCCATCGAGATCGATTACATCGACGAATCCGAGGTTCTCTCCCCTGCCGATGACGTCTACCACATCGACAAGACCCAATTTGACGTCCCGTTTGTCTGCGGTGCCCGCGACCTGGGCGAGGCGCTGCGCCGTGTTGCCGAGGGCGCCACGATGATCCGCACCAAGGGCGAGCCGGGCACGGGCGACGTGGTCCAGGCCGTGCGCCACATGCGCAAGATCCAAAAGCAGATCCGCGACGTTGTTGCCCTGCGTGACGACGAGCTCTTTGAGGCAGCCAAGCAGCTGCAGGTTCCGGTCGAGCTGGTGCGTGAGGTCCATGCCACGGGTAAGCTTCCCGTCGTGAACTTTGCCGCCGGCGGCGTAGCGACCCCCGCCGACGCCGCGCTGATGATGCAGCTGGGCGCCGAAGGCGTCTTTGTCGGCTCGGGCATCTTTAAGAGCGGCGACCCCGCCAAGCGCGCCGCCGCCATCGTCAAGGCCGTGGCAAACTTCACCGATGCCAAGCTCATTGCCGAGCTTTCTGAAGACCTGGGCGAGGCCATGGTGGGCATCAACGCCGACGAGATCGAGATTATCATGGAAGAGTGCGGGCGCTAGTCCAGCAGAAAGGATCGCACATGAGTGATTACGCAGACCAAACGGTCGCCGTGCTGGCGGTCCAAGGCGCTTTTGCCGAGCATGAGGCGAGGCTGTACGAGCTGGGCGCACGTTGTATTGAGTTGAGACAGGCGGCTGATTTGAAGCAGGACTTTGACCGTCTGGTACTCCCCGGCGGCGAGTCTACCGTTCAAGGGAAGCTGCTTGATGAGTTGGGCATGCTCGAGGAGCTTCGTTCCCGTATCGTTAAAGGCATGCCCGTCCTGGGCACCTGCGCCGGCCTGATTCTGCTGGCACGCGACCTTGCCGCCCACGACGATAAGGGGACGCCGCGCCTGGCAACCATGGACGTACTCGTTGAGCGTAATGCCTATGGCAGACAGCTCGGCAGTTTTCGAACCAAGGGGCAGGTAGCCGGCATCGACGATGAAGTGCCGCTGACGTTTATCCGCGCGCCCCGCATCGTCGAAGTGCACGGCGACACTGAGGCCCTAGCCAAAGTCGATGGCCGCATCGTCGCCGCCCGTCAAGACAATCAGCTCGGCGTCACCTTCCACCCCGAACTCGACGAGGATACCCGCCTCCACGAGCTCTTCCTCCAAATGTAGGCAAAAACAAACGAGCGTGGATTTTCGGACACATAACAAATGAGAGTGGATAATCTCCCACTTTGAGCTTGAATGCAGGCCCAAACCGGGAGATTATCCACTCTCATGCTATGTAGTCGTTGGGGACGTTCTTAAACGACTAGTCAAATAAGAACGTCCCCAACGACTACCTTTTTGGCGGGTTTTGATCAAGGCAACGCCGATGTTTTGGTACCGACAGACACTATGACCCAATCCGAGGGCACTAAAAAGATAGGAGCCCCCGCTCGT
>USAJ01000006.1 GCA_900552685.1 uncultured Collinsella sp. | reverse complement strand
AAGCGGTCGGCGGGGCCATTGTGGCTCTTGACAGCGGATTGGGTCATATGAGCGAGAAGGCTTGAGCCCAAGCAGCATAAGCACGAACAGTAGCTCAAAGCGAACTCAACTGGGAAGGGAAGATGGATAGCCGTCCTTCTCTTATAATCAACCCAATCCGCTGAAATGCAATCAGTTAACGAGTTTCGCCAGACGCTCGGCCTCTACCCCGCTCTAGCAAGCCACCAGGCGATGAGATAATGCCCACGACTATCAACGTAAGCAAGGAGCGCGCTATGGCAGACAACGAGACCAAACCCCCGGCGAACGACGGCCGAGAGGAGCTCGTGGCAAAACAGCTCGCATCGACCAAAATCCACCTCGCGCTCACTCAGAAGCGGGTGGACGTCTCCGGCGCCATCAAGCTACCGCTCGAGCGAATTCCCCAACTCGGCGTGGCGTTCGCCTCGCTCCCCTCGATGTTTCGCACCGTCACCAACACGGTGAGCGTGCCCACGCTGCTCCAGGCGACTGACAAATATGGTAACCCGCTCGATCCGTCGAAACTCAACACGTTCAAGGACGGCAGCGGTCTCACAGGGGGCTACCGCGACGCCGCCAAGGGCCTTGGGCAGGCGCGCTTCCACGTAGTCGAGGGCGACATCGCCACGAGCGTCACGCAGGTGCCTTACGATCCAACATCGCTATTCATGGCAGCCGCAATCGCGCAGATAAACCAAAAGCTCGACTCCATCCAGGAGTCCGTCGACGAAATGTTCGAGTACATGCGTCAGCGCGACAAGGCCAACATGCGTGGCAACCTCAAGACGCTCGCAGACATCCTCAACGGTTACGGCCTCAACTACGGCAACGCCACCTACATGGCAAACGCCCATATGAAGGTGCTCGACATCAAGCAGTCGTCCGCGCAGGACATGGAACTCTTCCGCTCGCAGGCACAGGCGGATCTGAAAAAGAAAGGGTTCATCGAGGTGCGAGACGGCTTGGGCAGACGCCTCGACAAGGTGCTCGACTACCTCAAAGACTGCCAGCTCGCCACCTACATCCACGCGTTCTCGCTGTTCCTCGAACCCATGCTCGCCCAGAACTTCGAGCCCGCAAAGCTCGCGGACGCCACTGCGAAGATCGAGGCTGATTCGATCGCGTACCGCGAGCTCTACACCGACTGCTACAACGCACTCGAAGCGGGGGCTGTCGACACCGTCGATGCGGCACTGCTGGGCGGTATCGCGTCCGCGGGCAAATTGCTCGGTCACGCCATCGCAAAGACCCCCGTGGGCGACCATACACTCATCGACGAGGCGCTCGAAGGCGCAGGAGAGAGCATCGGAAAGTTCAACGACAAGCAATCCGAGAAACTCCTCGAAAAGCTCCATCAGGCAAAGACGCCCGACGTCACGCCGTTCAAGCAGAGCGTAAAGGAGATCGACACCCTCTACAACCGCCCCGCGCAGATCGCCGTGGACGCCGAGAACGTCTACATCTTGCCTGCCAAGCAGCAGGAAGAGTAACGATACGCGACAGGCACGCGCCATGCAGACAGCTAACGCCCCTACCTTCCCGCCGCCTTCAGCTTCAGCAGCAGGTCGCCCAGCTCGGGGCACTTGCTAGAGAGGCGTGTCTGGGCCCGCTCGCCCATCCCCCAACGTTGGCGGACTTCCTGGGCGCGCGGACTCACGCGGTAGTCCCCGTCCATCGCCTGCTTGAGCAACTTGGCGGTTACGCGCGCATCGGCCAGCGCTGTGGGCGTGGCCCGTCGACTCGTCGAACTCGATGCCAAACCACGCCGCCGCGTCGCCCAGCGAGACGCGCCCGTGGCTGCCCACGTCCATGATCGAGGTGTAAAACGACTGCAGGTCGGCCCAGTCCGTAGGAAATGCGGAAAGGTCGATATGCTTTGCCTGGCACTCGGTCAAAAGCTGTCGATGGTCCGCCCCGCTCCAACAGACCACCTGGGCGGAGTAGCGACCAATCCAATCGCTGAGCCTTTTGATCACCACATAGAGCGGATCGGCCATCGCGGTGTCCACAGCCGATATCCCTGTGAGCTCGCGGACGGGATACGCAACGCCTTCGGTAAATTCCGTCTGCACAAACTGCGAGAACTCGCCCATAGCGTTGCCGTGGTAATCGAGCTTGACGGCGCCGACCTCGATAATCTCATTGCGCAGCCCACGGCGCTGGCGCTGTTTTGGCACCGGCGCAAACTCAAAGTCCAGCACAATCTGGCGCGCAAAGTTCGTCGTATCGATAGCCGAGATACACGGCGTCTTTTCAGCTGACACGGTTAGGGCCTTTCTCCGTTGCTTGCCGCTTGTTACATAAGCGGCTACATTGCCGTAAGGATAGGTGGCCGCGCGGACATGAAAGCTGGGCGCAATACCATGCGCTAATCACACGCCATGCAGACGGCCCCAAGAGAGTCGCCCGCTCTATTCAAATGGATAAAAAGATTTAGGCCCGGTGACTTGAATCAGCGGTCATCCCGGGCCCATCAATATGCAGTGTACCTACAGAGGGCTGGTTAATCAAACGGGCTTTCGGTGACGAAGACCTGCGCGTCTAGCCCCAATCGCCCAGCGCCGTCTTCTGCCGCCCTTACGAAAGGCTGCTATTCGAGGGAATCACGTTGCTGTTATTATCGAACATATATTCGTATTTATGACCGCGCTTTGATAGAATGGCAGTTGTTGACGGCAGTTCCATGTGCCGGGCAGCGCCCTCCATGCGACGGGAGGTGATGCCCATGACCGATCTGATTGATTTCGTGAAGCTCCTGACCGCTTTGGTCTCGCTCCTCACGGCGCTTATCGGACTTTCCGAGGCACTTAAGCAGCGTACGAAGCAAAAGAAGAGGGGTCGACGCCGTTAAGGCATTGACCCCTTAATCGAAGTAACGGCGCTGCCCAGCTATCCACAACTTGGGCTGCCGTCGACCTTATTCTACCCACGGACATTGAGTTTAACAAATGGTTTTTTCGGTAGCGAAGCCTCGGTCCCTCAGCCGCTCAGCACCTGCTTCCTACTCCAGCCACCATTCCATATCCACGGAGCACTCGACCTCGATAGGCTCTGGCTCCAGCACCGTCTCCTCGGAGCCTCCGGATGCCCCATCGGGAGCACACGCGGCAACACAGTATGTTCGACCATAGCCCGCCGCCCGACTGTTATACGAGATATGCTTGACGCCGCCCAGCATAGACCCCGCCGCAACGGCAAGTGCCTGCGCGTTGCCGCGAGCACGTTCAACCGCACGGGCAATCAGGGCGTCTTCCGCCGCGCGCTGATCCGCCAACTCAAATCGAATGCTCATGTCGGCATGTGACTCGCAGGTATTGAGTGCGGTCCACACAGCAGCAAAGTCAGTCGAATCGACAGGCGCGGCAACCGTACCGTACGCATAGTAGTTGTAGCCCACAGTCGTCGCCTTCTTGCGCGTCATCTGCGCATAACAAGTGTACCGACAGCATGTTAATTCGCTATCCAAACCAAAGGGCGCCAGCGCGGCGGCTACGCGGGCGCGATCGGTGTTGTAATCCTCCAGGCACGATTCCTTGGTGGTGCGGCGACCACCAAAGCCAATGCTAAAGATCACGCGGTCGGGCATAACCTCGTCCTCTATCTCGGCGCCAACGCTCACATAACCGGTCTTATCCGTTGCCATGACATCCGTCCTTTCCACGAATGGCTACGTTGCGGTAAGCGTAGCCACCCGTGCGGACACAAAAATGGGATGCTGTGCCACGCGCGCCAGGCACGCGCCATGCAGATGGCCCCAAGAGAGTCGCCCGCTCTATTCAAATGGATGAAAAAGATTGAGGCCCGGTGACTTGAATCAGAGGTCATCCCGGGCCCATCAGAGCTCGTAGAGCTCTTGGTTGCTTTGGTCTCGCTCTTCACGGCGCTTATCGAACTTTCCGAGGCACTCAAGCAGCATTCGAAGCATAACAAGTCGCTGCCATTAAGGCACCGACCTCTTGACCAAGCAACGGCGTTTCCCAGCTCTCCAGAACTTGGGCTGCCGTCAACTTTATTCTATCCGCGAGCATCTGGTTTACCAAATGGATTTTCGGTAAAGGAAGCACGGCACGCCCGCAAAACCACTACGCCCCAAGTGCCGCCATGGGGATCACCGCCACGCCGTCGTCGCGTGTGTAGGCAATGCTCCCCTTTCCAACCACGACCGCCAAAAACGCCGGCGCGGCATTCTGGGCGGCAGGATTGGAGAGCACTTTCCTCTCCAGCGCCTTGAGATTTCTCGCTCCATCGTCTGCTTTCGCATCACTCAGCTTGACCTCGATGGCTCCCATCCGCACAGGTCCTCGGTCAGCTTGAGCCTGTTGAAGAGATCCAGGTGCGCAGCGATGGTCCTCTCGTCGGGGCCCGTCTCACCGTACGAGGCGTCCTTTATGAGCGTCTTGTACGTGACAGCCTGGCTCTCGTTCATGGCAAGAGCTCGCAAAAGGCCGTGTGCAAGCTCGGACGATCATGCGATATACGAAATTACGCCATTCTCAATGCTGTTTTTACGCCGTTCTCAATGTAGTTTTTACGCCATTTTCATTGTAGGTTTTACGCTTGGCATCCTTAGCGCGACCCATTCCGAGCAATCACATCAGAGCGCGCTTGGTTATCTCCGCTCGCACATCTCGGCAAACGAAATCAGCTTGGTATCTCCCCTGCTCGCCGCAGCTTCCTGACATCCTTGCGTAAAGCCACGCTTCGAGAAGATCACGTAGCTTTTATGCTGACGCCTAAAGAGCTCGCTTCGGTACACGAGCTTTTCCAGAACATCCTCGCCTGCCGGTTCGTTACGCCATTTGCACTCCGCAAAGAGCGCCGCGCCCTCTCCGTCGTCGACAATCAAATCGATCTCTTCCTGCGTACGCGTCCGATTGTCCGTTCCCCACCAACGGCCAACTGTTGCCGGCACCACACCAAGTTCGCCCGCGCGCGCGAGTTCGTACACGTATTGTCTGCATATAATCTCAAAGACCGTACCCATGTAATCCGATACGTGCGGCTCAATGCGCTCATACGCCATCTCGGCCATATCGTTTTGAATCAGCCCGATGTTCTGCGGCACAAACTTGTACCAGAACCTAAACATCTGATCGCTCAGCAGATACACGGCTCGCTTATTGCTCGTCTCGTTTAGGGGCAGCTCGCGCTCGACAATCCCAAGCGACGCCAGCTTATCCACATAGCCCTTTACGTTGCTCGCAGGGATTCCCGTAGAGCTCGCAATCTCCGAGATCTTCGAGCGCCCCTGAGCAATTGCTTGCATGATCGCATCATATTGCTCGGGATTGCGGCACTCTTGCAATAGCAGGTTACTCGGTTCCTCAAAGAGATAGCCCGTAGGAGTAAGAAAAAGACGTTTGATGTTGTCCTTGAGCGATACGGTAGGATCGACTTTTTCGATATATGCAGGAATGCCGCCCGTCATGCCGTAGCAAACTGCAGCATCTTTGCGACTCATGCTCTGCCACAGGCCGAGGGTCGCCGTAAAATCGAGCGGCGTGATCTTAAACTGGGCCGTACGCCTACCGTATAGTGGGCTCTCGTAGCCCAACACCTGTTCCTCCATAAACGAAAGCGACGACCCGCACAGGATAAGCATGAGCTTGGTCTCTTTGTACAGGTGATCGATCTTGTCTTGCAGCAACGAGCTGATTTCGGGATTCGATTGGGCGAGATAGGGATACTCGTCAATCACGACAACCAAACGTTCCGTGCGAGCCATGGTGGCCAATGCATCGAACGCTTCGTCAAAACTACGAAACGACACGCCTGCAGCACCAACCGAGCCTGCAAGTATCGCCTGGCTAAAGCCGTGCAGGTTTGCCTCCGCATTGGTACGACGAGCTTGAAAGTAAATAGCCTTCTTGCCTTGGATGAACTCTGTGATAAGGCGCGTTTTACCCACACGACGGCGGCCGTAAATCACAGGCATTTCAAAGGAGCCCGTGCCATACAGTCGATTGAGCTCGGACATTTCCGCTGTTCTTCCGATAAACATAGGGCCATCCTTCCTTTACGTTATAGCTAGCTATATTATACTTTTCTATAATATAGCTAGCTATAACGCGATTCGACAAGCGGCGCACGAAAAAGGGCGATACACCGCCGCACGTGGACCGTTCCGGAAAATGTATCCCGTTCTGGAGCCAAAAACTGGGCCGTAGTTTCCGCCAAACATGCCATCCGGAAAGCGTGTCCCGTTCTGAGCCTGAATTCTGGGATGCACTTTCCGCTGAAGCTTCTACCGGAAAGCGAATCCCATTCTGAGCGTCGAATCCGGGACGCAGTTTCCGGTTGAGGGCTGTTCCGGAAAGCTTGTCCCGTTCCGAGCGGCAATTCCGGGTCACGGTTTCCTCAGGTACAAGGCGACAGTCCGCCGCCCTTATCACATGCCTTCAAATATGCGATCCAGAAACACAAAACAGCAGATAGAATGCTCTTTTTCAAAAAGTACACGTCCCGAAACTTACCAAGACTTCATATCTAGCTACCGTTCACGGTCGCCGATTACCACCCACCGATTCAAACAAGAAATATGTCGCCAAAAGCAGGTCATCTACCTGCATGGTTAGATTTTGGTCAGCTGAGCGGCAAGTTCCAGCTGATACGTTTTTGCTACCCAAAAGGAGGCGGTAGCTCATGACCCATTGCAATGACCAGCTCATCGACCAACTGCTCACTCAAGCCGAGCAAGAGGGGCGCTGTCTGATTCCCCCGAGCGCGGCGATCCGAAAAGCGCTCCTTCGGCGCACCGGCGGCACGGTTGTCTCGCCCATTCCGGGGTTGTTTGCGCGAAAAACGCGCTGGGATGAACTCAACCGAGCGCAACGCCATTGCGAGATTATCCGCGCCCTTGCGATCATCCATCCCGATTGGACGTTCTGCTCGTTTTCGGCAGCTTGCCTGCTGGGGCTCGAGGTCTCGTGGCGACACCTGAACGTCGTGCATGTTTGCAGCTCGACAAAGCCGTCGGCTCGTCCGGGCGCACATATTCAGCGACACCAGATTGAGCCGGCCGGAGCAATACGCAGAGCCGGCATATCGGTAACGCCGCCCATCCAAACGGCCACAGATTGCCTGCTGCAAACTGGTTTTGCCGACGGCATGCCCATTGCCGATTCGACGATCTCAAAGCTCGGCCTTGCGCCGGAACAGCTGATGGAGGCCGTGGAGCAACGAGCGACTGCACGCAATGGTCGCGCGATTCGCACCGCCCTCACAACGCTTCGATATGCCGACGTCCGCGCCGAGAGCGGCGGGGAATCGGTCGCCCGAGCCGTCATGATCGAGACGGGCTTTGCGCCCGACTGGCTTCAATACGAGCTGACGGACCCCTTCGATTCGGCCAAGCCCATACGAACGGACTTTGCCTGGGAGCGCCAGGCGCGGGAACTCACACTGGGCGAGCTCGACGGGCTCATCAAATATACCGACCAGACCATGCTGGCCGGACGCACCACCGCCGAGGTGCTCGTTGCCGAACGACAGCGCGAGGCGCACCTATCGCTCTACGGTCACCCTCTGCTGCGCTTTACCATGAACGAGGTCCGCTCGACAGGAATGCTCGCCAAAAAGCTGCAGACGGCAGGCATCCGGCAGACCGCGCTGCCGACATGGCTCAACGAGGTGGACCTGTAGGAGCTGCTAGGCCACGCACCGCCGAATCGCATCCCCCCTATCTGGGCCGCGTTTTCCCAACGGCCACGCCAACGGAAAGCGCGTCCCAGCCTGGACACTCAAAACGGGATGCGCTTTCCGGATGGCTGGCCTGGCGGAAAGCGTGTCCCGGAATCAGGTCTCGGAACGGGTCGTGCTTTCCGGTTGAGTCCTTCAGCGGAAACCGCATCCCGGAATAAACGCTCAAACTGGGATGCACTTTCCAAACGGCCGGCCAGCGGAAAACACATCCCATTCTGAGGCACGATTCCGGGACGCAGCTTCCGCATGCGGAGGCGCTCCAAACAAAAGGCCCCGGCTCGCGATGGAGCTGGGGCCAAAGGCGCAGCATATGCAGTTGGTGTTGAGCGCGAACAGCCCGTCAGCAATGCTGTCCGCACCCTACCCTACCCGCGGCGACGGGCGCGGCTGTAGGGCGTATCCACCATGGGCAGATCTGGACGTAGTTTGCCGTCAAACGCGCGGTAGGCGTTCTGCACGGCGGGCGCCGTGGGGATCGTTGCGATCTCGCCGATGCCCTTGCCGCCGTATGCCACGGGCAACAGCTCGTCCTTCTCCACGTAGATAGCGTGGATATCCGGAATCTCGGGTGCACGGAACAGCCCGAGCGTACCGTACCTTGCCTGGGGCACGCAGTCCTTGAGCGGCCAGTCCTCGGTAAGTGCGTAACCCATACCCATGAGCACACCGCCTTCGATCTGACCCTGGATGGAGATGGGGTTGACCACCTTGCCGGAATCGTGCGCGGCGTAGACCTCGCTCACGCGGCCGTCATCATCCAGAATGACCACATGCGTGGCAAAGCCGTAGCAGATGTGGCTCTTGGGATTGGGAACGTCGGCGCCCAGTTTGTCGGTCGGCTCCAGGTACACGTAGCCAAACTCGCATCCCTCGAGCGCCTTGATGGCGGCCGCGGGATCCTGAGGGTGCATACCCTGGCCGGCGACGAGTTCCTGCGTGTGCAGCTGATAGGCGCGGCCGTCGTCATACTCGATCTTGACGCCGTCGCCATGCGCACTCACGGGAGCGGCGGGCGCAGACTTGCCGGCCTCGATATCAAGCATGGCATCGCGCAGCAGGAAGGCGGCACCGCGCACGGCCTCGCCGGTCACGACCGTCTGACGCGAGCCAGACGTGGTGCCGGAGTCGGGAGCGTTCTCGGTGGAGCACTCGCCGTTGGCGATGCAGCGAAGCGGCAGGCCGCATGCCTCGGCAACGTCTTGCAAAAAGACGGTGTTACAGCCCTGGCCAATGTCGGACGTGGCGGCATAGACCACGGCCGCGCCGTTCTCGATGCGAATCTTGCAGCGGCCGGCATCGGGCAGGCCCACGCCCACGCCGGCGTTCTTCATGGCGCAGGCAATGCCGGCGTGTCCGGGATGCGCATAGTAGGCATCCTTGACCTCGAGCAGTGTCTCCTTCAGCGCCGTGGAGCAGTCGGCAATCTGACCGTTGGGCAAAACCTCGCCCGGCTCGATGGCGTTGCGGTAGCGAATCTCCCACGGATCCAGGCCGACCTTCTCGGCCAGCAGGTCGATTAGGCTCTCGAGCGCAAACTCGGACTGGCAGACGCCAAAGCCACGGTACGCGCCGGCGGGCGGGTTGTTGGTGTAGTAGCCATAACCGCGAATGTCGGTGTTCTGGTACTTGTAGGGGCCGACAGCATGCGTGCAAGCGCGCTCGAGCACCGGGCCGCACAGCGACGCGTAGGCGCCGGTGTCAAAGTTGATCTCGCAATCCAGGCCGGTAAAGTTGCCCTCGGCGTCGCAACCCAGCGTAAAGGTACCGTCCATGGCATGACGCTTGGGATGGAACGCGAGCGACTCGGCACGCGTGAGCTTGCACTTCACAGGACGCTGGAACTTATAGGCAGCAAGCGCGGCCAGGTGCTGGATCGAAACGTCCTCCTTACCGCCAAAGCCGCCGCCCACGAGCATGGTCTCGACGACCACGCGCTCGGGTTCGCTATCCCAGCCAAACATATGGGCACACTCTTTGCGCGTGTCGTAGGCACCCTGGTCGGTCGACTGCACCTTGACGCCGTTCTTGTACGGGAAGGCAACGGCGCACTCGGGCTCCAAGAAGGCATGCTCGGTAAAGGGCGTGGTAAAGCGCTGCGTCACGGTAAACGCGCTCTCTGCCAGCGCCTTGGCGGCGTCGCCGCGCGTCACGTGACGGCTCTGACACACGTTGTCCTTGAGCTCCACCGTGTTGCCGAAGGCAAAGAAGCTGTCATGCAGGCGCGGGGCATCGGCGGCCCTGGCCTCGACAATGTTGCGCACGGGCTCCAGCGGCTCGTAGTCAATCTTTACGAGCTTCTTGGCCTTCTCGAGCGTCGCCTCGTCCTCAGCGACCACCAGCACGATGGCATCGCCCACGCAGCGGGTGATATCGCCCTGGGCGATCATGACGTCCCAGTCCTGGATAAGGTGGCCGACCTGGCTGACCGGCACGTCCTCGGCGCGCAGAATGCCCACCACGCCGGGCAGGGCCTCGGCCTTGGAGGTATCGATGGAGAGCACGCGGGCACGCGGGTACTTCGAGCGCACGGCGCTGGCATAGGTCAGGCCCGGCTGGTCGAGCTCGTCGATGTCGTCGGGGTACTTGCCCTCGCCGAGCACCTTCTTGCGCACGTCGATACGGAAGGCGCGCTTGCCCACGCCGTAGTCATCGCCGCGCTCCAGGTCCTCGTCGATCTGCTTTTCGCCGCGGAGCACCGCGGCTGCCAGCGAAATGCCCTCGATAATCTTCTTGTAGCCGGTGCAACGGCAGACGTTGCCGCGAATGGCGTACTTGATCTGCTCCTCGGTGGGCTCGGGATCCTCGGCGATGAGTGCCGCACCCGCCATGACCATGCCGGGGATGCAAAAGCCGCACTGCACGGCGCCCACGGCGCCAAAGGCGTACACAAAGGCCTCGCGCACGTCCTCGGGCAGGCCCTCGACGGTTACGATGTTACGGCCGGCGGCAAGCGCGGTGGTCAGCACGCACGCCTTGACGGCCGCACCGTCCACGTGGATGGTGCAGGTACCGCACGCGCCCTCGGAGCAGCCGTCCTTGGCGGAGTGAATATGCAGGTCGTCCCGCAGGTAGCGCAGCAGCGGTTTGTTCTGAGTCGTCGTGCGCTCCACGCCGTTAACGGTAAAAGTGAATTCCTGTGCCATGGTGATTCCCTTCTACACGCCGGCGGCAATGCCGGTGCGGTCGTGAATGGCGCCATGCGGGCACACAACCGCGCACATGCCGCACGACAGGCAGTCCGCGCCGTCGATATGGGCGCAGTTGTCCTCGATGCGAATAGCGCCGGCAGGGCACTTTTTGGCGCACATGCCGCAACCGATGCAGCTCGTGTCGCAGATCTTGCGCGCAATGGCGCCCTTGTCGGTGTTGTTACAGCGCACCAGGATGTTCTGGTAGCCGGGAACGAAGGCAATCACGCGCTGCGGGCACGCCATGCCGCACAGGCCGCAGCCCGTGCACTTGGAGCGGTCCACGCGGGCAACGCCGTCGACCAGTGAGATGGCACCGTGGGGGCAAGCCGTGACGCAGGCGCCACAGCCAATGCAGCCTTCGCTGCAGCGGGCGTCGCCGCCTGCGGAAGCACAGCCGCTTCCGCAGGCAACGTAGGCCACGTTATGTTGAATAGATTTGGCCATAAAAGGTTCGCCTATTTCTTAAGAAGGTACGAATAGTTGTCACGCACAGCCTTGATGGTCAGGCGGACGGCCTCGGGAAGACCGGTGTTGACGGCATCGACCGAGACGGTGCGGACCGTGCCGGCGACGCGGACTTTAAAGTGGTCCTCGTCCACGGCCAGGAAGCCCTCGTTCTCGGAGTTCTCCATGTCCTCCTCGCTCCAGAACAGGGTGAGCTTGTCCTTGTAGGGACGGCCCTCCTGGTAGGGGCAGAACACGGCGCAGTTGCCGCACTCGTTGCACATGCCATCGACATGGACGACCTGATGCTTGGCCAGGCCCGGCACCTTAATGGCTACGTTGGCGCGGTTGGGGCACACGTCGCAGCAGACCTCGCACACCGAGCCGCAGCCCAGGCAGCGGGTCTTGGTGCAGTTGCGCTTGTCGCGGCACAGCGACCCCTTGCGCTCGTAGCAGGTGTCCTCGCGGCCAGCCTGCTCGTTGCAATCGGCGTACTTGTTAAAGTCCACGCCGGCGATGGCACGGGCGACCTCGGCGGCGTCGGCAATAGCCTCAACCACGGTGGCAGGACCGCGGCGGCAGTCGCCCGCAGCCCAGACGCCCTCAACGCCGGTGGAGGTGGCGGCAAGGCGGCCGCGACGGTCGTGCTCGACGCCCGCGGCATCGTACAGACTGGCATCGATGCCCTCGCCCACGGCGCAGATCACCGTGGTGGCGGGAAGCTCGACGGTCTCGCCCGTGGCAACGGGGCTGCGACGGCCGCTTGCATCCGGCTCGCCAAGCTCCATAACGTCGCAGGTCAGCACGGCGCCGTTGAGCGCCTTAGGCGCCAGCAACTCGCAGAACTCAACGCCGTCGGCAAGAGCAAGATCGAGCTCCTCCTCGTCGGCGGGCATCTGCTTCTTGGTGCGGCGATACACCAGGCGCACGTTCTTCACACCAGCCAGGCGCTTAGCCACGCGGGCCGCGTCCATGGCGGTGTTGCCGGCGCCAATGACTACGACGTCCTCGCCCAGCTCGAGCTTCTCGCCCTTCTTGGCGGCCTCGAGGAACTCCAGCACGTCAAGCTCGGCACCCTCGCCCAGGCCTGCAGAGCCAGGCATCCAGGCACCGGTGGCCACGACCACGTCGGTAAAGCCCTGGGCCTTGAGATCGTCGATGGACTCCACGCGGGCGTTGAGCTGCACCTTGGCGCCAAAGGCCAGGCAGAGCTCGGCATCGTGGGAGATATCGTCGCTCGCAATGCGGAACTCAGGAATGACGTGACGGACCACGCCGCCGAGCGAATCGCGGGCCTCAAAGATGGTGACGGGCACGCCGGCACGAGTCAGGAAGAACGCCGTCGCCAGACCGGCCGGACCGCCGCCGATAACGGCAACGTTGCGCTCGCCGTCGTTGGCGATGGCCTGGGCGCGCAGCTTGGGCAGCACGGCGGTCATGGCCTCGCGGGCGGCCTTGAGCTTGCTGGCGCGAATCTGGGCGCCCTCGGGCTCATAGAACGCACGCTCGCAGGCACGGCCGCAGGGATGCGGGCAGATGGTGCCGGTAATGAACGGCAGGGCGTTGCGCTCGATGATGATGTTGAGTGCGTCCTCGTAGCGGCCCTCGTCAACGGCCGCCAGGTAGGCGGGAATATCCTGCTGGATGGGGCAGCTCGTGCGGCACGGCGTGGTAAAGCAGTCGGAAAGCGGGCTCTTGCCGGCGACCTTGCGGTCAGGCAGCGGGCGCAGTGGCTTCTTGTAGAGCGGGTTGGTGAGCGAGTCGGTCTGGATCGCAGTCACGGCCTCGAGCGAAATGCCCTCAAACGGCTTGCCGTCCAGGTCGGTAAACTCACCGGCCATCTGGCTAAAGCGCTCGTAGCCACCGGGCTTGAGAACGTCGGTCGCCAGGGTGACGGGCCAAATACCGGCGTCATACAGGGCGCGGATGTTGTAGACCGTGGCGCCACCGGAGTAGCTGATGCGCAGCTTGCCATCGAACTGCTCGGTAATGCGGCGGGCAGCCTCGATGGTCAGCGAGAACAGCGAACGACCGGACATGTACATCTCGGTGGAGGGCAGCTCGTTCCTCGTCACGTCGACGGGGAACGTGTTGGTCAGCTTGACGCCAAACTCCAGGCCGCGCTCGGCGCACAGGGCAATCAGGCGCTCGAACATGGGCACGGCGTCGGCCCACTGCAGGTCCTCGCGGAAGTGCGTGTCATCGAAGACGATGTAGTCAAAGCCCAGCTCGTTGAGGCGCTGACGTGCAAACTCATAGCCCAGCAGCGTGGGGTTGCACTTGATGTAGGTATTGAGGCCCTTCTCGGTGATGAGGTAGGTCGCGATGCGCTCGATCTCCGCCGGCGGGCAGCCGTGCAGGGTGGACTCGGTGATGGAGTTGGAGACGCGTGCCGGGATGGACTCGACAAACGCGGCGTCGACATGCTCAAACTTGTCCAGGTTGGCGAGCGCCCACGTGCGGCACTCATTCCAAACCTCGGAGCCGCTGGCGTCCATCATGCCCTCGATGTAGGCGTCGACCTTGGGGCTCTTGATGCCCTCGAGGTCATAGCCCACGGACATGTTGAAGACAAAGCCGTCCGGGCTGCCCAGGCCGTACTCGCGAGCGATGAGGTGGCAGGCAAACCATGCCTTCACGTACTCGGCAAAGGCCTGCGGAACCTCGAGCTCGGTCGACCACTCGCAGTTGTAGCACTCGTCCTGCGCCACGATGCAGGGTTTGTTCACGCACTTGGAGAGCTCCTCGCCGTCCATAACCTGGACGGTCTTGAGCTCAAAGAAGCGGGAACCGGCAACGTAGGATGCCACGATGTTCTGGGCAAGCTGCGTATTGGGACCGGCGGCCGGGCCAAACGGAGTCTCGATGCGCTCGTCAAAAATGGGAAGCGCGCCCTCCTGGTTGGTCGTGACCATCTTGCGCACGCCAAAGACGGCGCCCTGGGTCTTGTGCTCCTCGATGATCCAGTTCATCAGCTGCGAAAACGGGATCGGCCTCATGATGTCGCTCATAATGAGCTCCTCTCTGTAACGCCCGGCGAGACCGCGCGGCGGGCGCAAATACGGTGTAGCGCTAGCACAGCGCCGGCGACCCCGCGGAGGCCGCCTATACGCGCGTCGGATGCGGCGAAACATCCGGCGCGCGTGAATCTACTTGTGAATTAGTAGGTGCGATCGTTGAGCGTGCTCCAGAGCTTCTTGGACTCAGCCATGGTCCACGCGTTGATCTTGTCCTCATCAATGCCAACGAACTCGCGATCCTTGTACAGGACGCGGCCGTTGATGATGGTGGTGCGGCAGTTTTTGCCCATCATGCCAAAGAGCATGTGGCCGTCGATGTTCTCCTCGCTCAGCGGCGTAAAGGGCTTGTAGTCCATGACGATGACGTCGGCGGCAGCGCCGGCCTCAAGCACACCGAGCTTGCGATCGAAGTACTTGCTCGCCATCTTAGCGTTGTTCTCAAACAGCATGGTCATGGCCTCGCACCAGCCCACGTTGGGCATGGCGGCGTTGTGGCGCTGGATAATCAGGAAGACCTTGAGGCTCTCGAGCATATCGTGGGTGTAGGCGTCGGTGCCCATGCACACGGGGATGCCGCGACGGAAGAATTCGAGCACGGGGGCGCAGCCCACGGCGTTTCCCATATTGGATTCGGGGTTGTTGACGAGCCAGGTGCCGGACTCCTTGACGATATCCATCTCGGCAGGCGTCACGTGGATGCAGTGGCCCAACATGGTGTCGGGACCCAGCAGGTTGTGCTGCAGCAGGCGCTCGACGGGACTGATACCGCCGCGGTTGAGGCGGGAATCCCACACATCGTTCATGCCCTCGCACACGTGGATGTGGAAGCCGGTCAGGCCGTTGTTGGCCTCGGCCATCTTGTCCATGGTCTCGTCCGACAGCGTAAAGGTGGCGTGACCGCCAAACATGGCGGCGATCATGTGGTTATCGTTATCGCGACGCTCCTTGGCGGCCCACTGGGCAAACTCGGCGTTCTCGGCAATGGCCTGGTCGCATTTTTCCTGGCCGCGGCGATCGGAGACCTCGTAGCACAGGCACGAACGCATGCCCAGCTCCTGAGCTGCATCCTTAATGGTAAAGAGGCTGCCCGGGATCTCGCAGAAGCTCGCGTGGTGATCGAAGATCGTGGTAACGCCATCGCGGATGGAATCCAGAATCGTGGCATAGGCGCTGGCCTTGGTGCCGTCGAGTGTCAGGTTGTCGTCGATCTTCCACCACTGCTGCTCAAGATTCTCCAGGAAGTTGGTGGGGTTGCAGCCCTTAATGGCAAGGCCGCGGGCCAGACCCGAGTAGATGTGGGTGTGGCAGTTGATGAGTCCGGGCATGATGAGGTTGCCCTGGGCGTCGACGTACTCGGCATCCGGGTACTTGGCCTTGAGCTCGCGCTCGGGGCCCACTTCGACGATCGTATCTCCGTCAATAGCGACTGCACCGTTGGGAATGAACGGAGTCTGAGCGTTGCGGGTAAAGACGGAACCGTTAGCGACCAGAAGCATAAATGCTCCCTTCAACATCAGAGGCGGGGTTTGACACCTCTGACATGGCGGAAGTGCGAAGCGCCGGCCTACACCGGAAACGGGCCCTCTCCCGTCAACGCTTCACCAAAGGGACAAGCCCTTTGAAGTGCGGCTTGGCGCCGCATGGCGCCGGCGGACGAGGCGATGCGTCCGCCGGCGAATAGCACCGAAATTGGTTACTTCTTGCTCTCGGGCAGGACCAGATTCACAGCGGCATCCTTGGCGGCATCGATGTGCTGAGCCACGACCGGCGTCTGCGGAAGGATCAGGTTGAGCACGATGGCCATGATGGCGGTGGGGGTTACGGCGTTGGAGCCGATGACGGTGGACACCCAGGTGGGCATGCCCTCGCCGGCAAGGCAACCGCTGGCCATCCAGATACCCAAGCCAAAGACAACGGAGGTGCCGACGATGGTGGTGGTGCGCTGCGTGAGGCCCTCGCGGGTGAACATGCGCACACCGTTCATGGTGATGGTGCCAAAGACGCCGACGGTCGCGCCGCCGATGACGGGCTGCGGGATAGCGGAAAGGACGGCAGAGAGCTGCGGGAACAGACCGGCGATGGCAAAGACGGCCGCGATGATCACAAAGACCCACTTGTTGACGACCTTGTTGGAGCAGATGATGCCCACGTTCTGGCCAAGGGCGCTGGTGGGAAGACCGCCCAGCAGACCGCCGACCATAGAGGTGAGGCCCTGGGACACGATAGCGCCGGAGAGCTCGCGCTCGGTGGGCATACGGTCGATGGAGCCCAGGCAGGCAGCGGAGACGTCACCGATAACCTGGATGGCAACCATGGGGAACACGACGGCGAGGGTAATGCAGACCTCGGGATCAAACTCGAGCGCGTAGGGCATGAGCTTGGGAAGAGCGAAGACCTGAGCGGTGGCGACGCTGGAGAAGTCGATCATGCCAAAGGGGATGGAGACGATCATGCCAACGATCATGCCAAAGAACACGGATCCCAGCTTGAGCGTGCCCTTGCCAAAGTTGGCGAGCGCAAAGACCACGGCGAAGGTGATAAGAGCGACGCACCAGGCCTGCGGGGTGCCCCACAGCGGCGTACCCATACCGCCGGCCATATACTTGACGGCCGTGGGATACAGCGAAACGCCGATGGAGAAGATGACCGTACCGGTCACGACGGGCGGGAACAGCCACTTGATCTTGCTGTAGGCCAGACCAAAGAGGACCGCGACGGCGCCGCCGACGATCTCGCCACCCAGCAGCGCACCAAAGCTAAAGCCCGAGGCACCCATGGCCTGCAGGGCCGGCAGGAACGCGAACGAAACGCCCATGACGATGGGCAGGCCGCCGCCGATGCGACGGAAGGGAGCGAAGGCCTGAAGGGCCGTGTCGATCGCCGAAAGAATGAGCGCGACCTGGATGATGTCGGTACTCTGCTGGCTATTAAAGCCGTAGACGCCGGCCATGATGACCGCCGGGGTAATGATGCCGGCAAACGATGCCAGTACGTGCTGAAGGGCACACGGGATCATTTCCTTAACGGGAGGCATGCCTTCGCGAGTGAACAGGGCTTCAGTGCCGTTCGTAACCGTCTCCTGGGTCATTTGACCACCAATCCTCGAAGTAGTTGTTTTCGCATCTGACGCTCTATTGTGACGCAGTGCGGGGTTGAGGTTGTGCCTTCATTGCATATCGTATTAAAGATGATTCTCATTCTCAATAATAATTTTTTGTTATCAGACTATTCTTCAGCTGAAATTACGCATTTCCGCAGGTCAGGAAAGTGTCTGGTCAAAATAACATCTAACATTTCTTTTGGTCAACCGTTTACCGCTAAATTCCTACCGTTCGTCTGCATTACGCAATGTACCTGCGGATATACGAGATGATGGGCAGCGTGTTACCATGAGAAAAAATTGTTATGAACATTTCCGATTTCACCCAAAGGAGTTGCCCGTGAACGAGACCGTACGTCGCTTTTTGCCGATGGTCGATTTTCTGGAGCAGATACTCGGCAAAAACAGCGAAATCGTGCTGCACGATTTCTCGGATCCCGACCACGCCATCGTCGATATTCGCAACGGCATCGTGAGCGGCCGCAAGGTCGGCGGTCCCGCCACCGATCTGGCACTCAAGATCATGCACGACGCCAAGTATCGCGACCTGCCGTTTATTACGGGCTACGAGGGGCGCGGTGCCGGCGGCAAGACGTTGGAGTCAGCGACGTACTTTATCCGCGAGAATGATGAGATCGTCGGTATGCTCTGCGTCAACACCGACCTCTCGACCGTGCGCTCCATCAACGCCATGGCGCAGCAGCTCATGGCGTGCTTCGACGCGGCGCCGACGCGCACGGAGCCCGCCCCTATCGAGGTCGAAAGCCTTTCGGAGTCTACACAGGAGCTCATCGACCGCAGCATTGCCGAGTTGCTGAGCGCGCGCGGGCTGGATGTAGCGTCGCTTGGTCAGAGCGACCGCGTGGACGTCATTCGCCACCTCAACGGTAACGGGGTGTTCATGCTCAAGGGCGCCGTGGCCTGCGCCGCCGCCGCGCTGGGCATCTCTGAGCCCAGCGTCTACCGCTACCTGCAAAAAGTCCGCAAGGAAGGCTAACGAGCAAAATGGAGTGCGGCTCCACAAGCGATCCGTCACTTGATAAAAGGCCCTGCAGTTCACACGCGCTGCAGGGTCTTTTTGCATGTCATGTTTAGTTGTGGCCAACGCCTTAGAGAGCGGCAACGACCTCGATCTCGACCAGACCGCCAGCCGGAAGGGCGGCAACCTGGAAGGCGCTGCGCGCGGGGAACGGGGCCTCAAACTTGGAGGCGTAGATCTCGTTCACGGCGGCGAAGTCGGCGATGTCGGCCAGGTAGACCGTGGTCTTGACGACATCGGCAAAGGTGGCGCCGGCAGCGGTCAGCAGCGCCTCGACGTTAGCAAGGGACTGCTTGGCCTGGGCCTCGACGCCCTCGGGCATCTTGCCGGTTGCGGGGTCGATGCCCAGCTGGCCGGACAGGAACACCATGTTGCCGGTCTGGATGCCGGGGGAATACGGGCCGATGGCTGCGGGTGCGTTATCGGAAGACACGACGGTCTTGCTCATGTTTTTCTCCTTACGATCAGATAGAGAGCGTGAGCGCGGCGTTCGCACCGGGAGGCACAATTCGGTCTGAACACCGCGCTTGATTTGGGATAGTACTCAAGGTTTCCGCGCGATGCAAGATTATTATCACGTTGCGAGAATAATTTATCGCCCAACGGCGCCTGTCGGCCGCTGAACGGCACGACCGGACGGTGAAGCTCAAAATGATCCGTTTCCCTCCGTCCCCCATGGATCACCTGATCCGCTGGGGACGGAGGGAAACGGATCATTTTTGCTGCAAGGGCTGCTGAAGACTTTGTCCTGCTTGGGCTGCGGTCATCGTCCGCCGCAACAGCACCACTATACTTTTGAATATCTGAGCATTTTGAAAGGCAGGATATGACCGCAACCGCCAGTCGAACCACCAACCGCAGACCCGAGCTTTTGGCGCCCGCCGGAGGGCCCGAGCCCTTTGCCGCCGCACTCGCCGCGGGGGCAGACGCCATCTATTGCGGCATGGGCAGCTTCAACGCCCGCCGCAAGGCCACCAACTTTACCGACGAGGCCTTTGAGCAAGCCTGCCGCGCCGCACATCTAGCCGGGTCGCGCGTCTACGTCACGGTCAACATCGTCATCAAGCAGTCCGAGATGGGCGATGCGCTGCAACTCATCCATCGCTGCTCCACGCTGGGCGCCGACGCCTTTATCATCCAGGATTGGGGCCTGTTCTTTGAGGTCAAGCGCACCATGCCCGGCATCGAGACCCATATCTCAACCCAAGCAAACATCCACGACGACCGCGGAACCCTTTGGTGCCGCGAGCAGGGCGCCGACCGCGTGACCTTGTCGCGCGAGCTCTCCATTGACGAGATCGCTGCCATCCACGACGCCGCACCCGATGTCGACCTCGAGGTCTTTAGCCATGGTGCCATCTGCTTTTGCTACTCGGGCCTATGCCTGCTGTCGAGCTTTGCCATGGCGGGACGATCGGCCAACCGCGGCATGTGCGCCCAGCCCTGTCGCCTGCCTTACGAGCTGATCGACGAGAACGGTCGCACGCTCTCCCCTGCCGGCCGCGAGCGTGCGCTATGCCCGCGTGACACCAACACCTCACAGCTTGTTCGCCGTTTGTATGACGCCGGCGCCGCATCGCTCAAGCTCGAGGGCCGCATGAAGGCCCCCGATTACGTGTATTCCATCGTCGATGTGTATCGTCACGAAATTGACGACATGCTATCCGGAGCCACCGTTGCCAAGGACGAGGAAGCCGCCCGTCAGCGCCAGCTCAAGCGCTGCTTCAACCGCGACTTTACGCACGCCTATCAGGACGGCACCTCGGGCGACGAGATGATGAGCTATGAGCGTTCCAACAACCGCGGCCAGATCGTTGGCACGGTGCTGGGCAGCCGTCTGGCCAACCGCGACGTGCGTGGGCTCAAACCCGACGACCGCCGTCGCCGCGCCGCCATCGCCCGCATTGAGCTGTTTGAGCCCGTGGGCAAGGGCGACCTGCTGGAGCTTCGCCACGATAACGAGTTTGATCAGTTCCTGACCACCATTGCCGCCGATGATGCCGCCGCCGGTGACATCATTGAGTGCCGCGTGCCCCGCAGCATGCCCGAGGGCTGCCGCGTCCGCGTGATTCGCAGTCAGCGTGCCATTGACGCCGCCGGCGCCGCGCTCAAGCGCGATGTGCTGCGCCGCCGCGCCGTAGATGTGTCCGTCGTGGCGCGTCTGGGCAAGCCGTTTACCGTTACGCTCACCTGCTGCGACGACCCCGCGCTCATCGCCACCGCCACGGGCTTCACCGTCGAGGCCGCCAAGACCCGCGCCGTCGAGGCGGCAGACCTGGTTGAGCATGTGGGCCGCATGGGCTCCTCGCCCTTTGAGGCAGCGAGCTTTGATGTGGCGCTCGATGAGGGCTGCGGCATGGGCTTCTCCGCTGTGCACAAGGTGCGCGCTGCCGCCTGCAAGGCGCTGGAGGAGGCCATTCTGGCACCGTATGAGGAGCGTGCGAAAACGCTCGAGATTCCGGGGCTCGACAAATGTACGCACGCCATACCCGAGCATTACCGCGATGAGCCGCAGATCTGCGCCACCGTCACCTCGCTCGAGGCCGTCGAGGCAGCCCGCGCGGAGGGTGCAACGCGCCTCTACATGACCACCGACGTGCTCGAGGCTGTCGGACTCTCCCCTGCCGGTGCATTTGAGCAGGGTATCGTGCCCGTACTCGACGAGGTCTGCCGTGCTGTTGACCACGAGCGCGTTGACCCCTGGATCAATGCCGGAGCCACCGTCGCCGTCGGCAATATCTCCGAGCTCGCCGTAGCCGCGCAGACCGGCGCCACGGCCGAGATTCGCTCTTGCCTGCCGGTGCACAACACGCCCTGCATGGAGGCGCTTGCCGAGCGTGGAGCCGGTGCGTTTTGGCTCTCGCCCGAGATCACGCTCGACGAGATTGTCTCGCTCGGCGCCGCCGCGCCCGCGGCTCTGGGCATCACCGTCTTTGGCCGCCCGCGCGTTATGACGAGCGAACACTGCATTCTGCAGGTTGCCAACGGCTGCATCCACGATTGTGTCAACTGCCGTCTGCGTGCCCGCAAGCTCTCGCTCAAGAATATCGACGGAAAGGTCATGCCCGTCCGCACCGACATCCACGGCCGCTCTCGCCTGTACGATGCCTACCCCATCGACCTCACGCCGCAGGTTCCTCAGCTGCTCGATGCCGGTGTGCGTCGTCTCATGGTTGACGGAACGTTGCTCGAGACGGATGAGGTGAGCCGTGCCGTCGCCCGCGTCCGTCGTGCCGTCGAAGCGGCGCAGGCGGGCCGTAAGCCCGCCGCCCGTCTGCGCGGGGCGACCTCGGGCTGCATGTTTGTGGGAATCAGCTAACCGAAAGGCTTACACGTGAACGAAGAACCTCAAGTCCTCTACTGCGACGCCTGGCTCATGGCCATCGACAAGCCCGCCGGCATGATCGTCCACGGCGACGGCACCGGCGAGCGCACGCTCACCGACTACGCCAGCGACCTGCTGCTGGCGATGGGCGACGGCTTTGCCGCGACCGACATGCAGCCGCTCAACCGCCTGGACCGCGACACCACCGGCGTGGTGTTGTTCTCGCTCGACAAGCAGACGCAGCCCGCCTTTGACCAGATGGTGATCGACCACGCTTTCGAAAAGCACTATCTGGCGCTCGCCGAAGGCAAAATCGACTGGAACGAAAAGCTCATCGACAAGCCCATCGCCCGCGACCGTCACGACAGCCGCAAGATGCGCGTCGGCGCCAGCGGCAAGCCGTCTCAGACGCGCGTGAAGGTGCTCAAGCGTCTTAAGAGCCGTCGTGGCCTGCCCACGCGCTCGTATATCGATGTCGAGCTGCTCACCGGCCGCAAGCACCAAATCCGTGTGCATCTGGCAAGCGAGCGCCATCCCCTGGTTGGCGACGACCTGTACGGAACGCCGCGCCCCTGCGGCCTGATGCTCCATGCCCACAGCGTGTCCTTTACGCATCCCGTAACCGGTGAGCACATCCACATCGAAGCCCCCTGCCCCTGGGAGCCCTAAAACCTACCAAAAAGGGACAGGTTTATTTTGGCAGGTTTTATCTGGGCAAACGTCAAAACCACCACGATGGCTCAGCCGTGGCGCCAAAACGTCTCGATCTGTAACAGTTAAAACCCATTTTCCGGTCTGTCTGTTACAGATCGAGACATTCGAATCTCCCTCAAGGAAAAATCTCAATCTATAACAATAACTCGGCAAAATCGGTCCCAGATGTTACAGATCGAGACAAAGGGACGGCGCGGTTCGGAAGAATCTCAATCTGTAACATCTAACCCACTTTTAACGGTCTAGTTGTTACAGACTTAGACAAAACGGCAGACAACAATAGCGGCATCGCCCGTAATGGACGTTGCCGTTTTTCTATTGAGAAAACTACTCGGTTTTCGTTACTAACCGCCACAGTGGGGACAGGCACCTTTGTGGTGGTTTTGGCCTTACTTCGCCCCGTTGCTAAACCGTGATGACGTTTACCATCGTCTGGTACTTGGCGGGCACCTCGCCCGCGGTGATAACCGTTGCGTCACGGAAGTCCGCGAATTTTACGGGAGCCACCATGCCAAACTTACTGGCGTCCGAGATTACGAAGCGTTTGGCTGTATGGCGCATCGAGATACGCTTGACCTGCGCTTCCTCGATATCGGGCGTCGTAAAGCCCTGCTCGGCGGCAATGCCGTTAGAACCCCAAAAGCCGCAGTTAAAGTTGTAGCGGTCTAGGGTTGCCAGAGCATCGGGGCCAACGAGCGCCTCGGTCTCGGGTTTAAGCTCGCCGCCCAGCACCACGGTGCGCATGCCGCGCACAGCGAGATGCTGAGCATGGAGCACGGAATCGGTCACATAGGTGACACCCTCAAGGCGCGGAAGATGCTCGATGAGCTTGAGGGTCGTGGATCCCGAATCGATATACACAAAGCTATCGGGCTCCACAAGCGCCGCGGCGCGGGCGCAGATACGCTCCTTGTCGTCGTTATGGAGATCGCTGCGCTCACTGATCGTTAGGTCGCGCGTCACGTGCGCGCGCTCAAGACTTGTCGCGCCACCGTGCACCTTGGCGATACGGTGTGCGCGGTCGAGCGTCTGCAGGTCACGGCGAATGGTGGACGGCGTCACGCCCAGGGCTTCAGCAAGCTCCGGCACGGTAACCGAGCCGGCCTGCTGCACCATCGACACGATCGCGTTGAGCCTATCTTCCGCAAGCATCGCTTACTCCTCCTCGGGGTACACGACTCCCCAGTCGGCGCGGAGCTTGGTCATCAGCTCCATAACATCGGAAGCATAGCCCAGAAGCTCGCACTTCGAATCATCGCCGGCAACGGCCTTCTCCAGGTCAGCCATCTCGTAGCACAGAGCGTATGCCTCGGTGCCAGCGTGGACCTCCTCACGGTGACCGTCCGCAGTCCACACGATGGTCGCATGGTCGGCGCGCGGATACTCGTTGACCTCGATATAGCACTTGTCGAAGCTGATGACCGAGCGCTTGGGCTGCTTGGAGTGGAGTGTAAGGCTCACGACGCCCAGCTGCTGCTCGGCGTTACGGCAGACAATGCCGCCCGCAACGTCGACACCGGTCTCACAGGTGTTGCCCAGAGACACGACCTCGGCTGGCTGGCTGGCCATAAACAGGCGCATGACGGACAGGGCGTATACGCCAATATCGAGCATGGCACCGCCAGCGAGGTTGCGATTATAGAAACGGTTGGTCAGGTCGCCGTACTCCTTGTAGCTACCAAAGTTGAGCTGAGCGAGGTTCATGCGGCCAAACTCGCCGGCATCCATGCGGCGGCGCAGCTCTTGATACAAGGGCATGTGGAGCACCGTGGTAGCGTCCATAAGGACCACGTTGTGTTCGGCGGCAATGGCGCGGGCCTCATCGAGCTCGGCGGAGTTGAGCGTGATGGCCTTCTCGCAGAGAACGTGCTTGCCGGCCGCCAGGGCGGCGCGCAGATAGGTGATATGGGTGTTGTGCGGGGTGGTGATGTAGACGGCGTCGATATCCGGATCGGCGTAGAGGTCCTCGACCGTCTCATAGACCTTCTCGATGCCATACTGCTCGGCAAAAGCTTGAGCCTTGGATAGCGTACGGTTTGCGACGCCCGTAAGCTTGCGGCCGGCCAGGGCAAGGGACTGAGCCATCTGGTTGGCAATAACGCCGCAACCGATCACAGCCCAACGGAGCTCGGGAGCCGTAAAGATGTCGTTAGGGAACGGCTTGTCCTGGACCGAAGCAAATGCTGCTTTGGCGGCTGCCGCGGCGTCGAGTGGAGCCTGCTTGGAATCTGCCATTATGTGTCTCCTGTGTCATAGAACGTCTTGCATTTCTGACAGCTCTATATTCGCACAAACACGCGCGTCTGTGCGTGTTTTTGCGTATCTCACCGTTAAACGGTCATTATTGCCCCGTAAACGGTGCATATATACGCATAGGTGCGTAATTAAACGCAATCTAACGCGCATAAACGCGCACACAAGCAATTTATACAGCACGACCCGCTCATTTATGCTTACCCAGTTAGGGTACTCATTTAAGTCTGTCCCCAATGAGTAGGGATAGAAAAAGGCCCGGATGCCGAGGGGCATCCGGGCCTTTGCTAGCAACTTGATGTTGCGGGCAGCTTAGAACTTGTGGCCGCACTTCTTGCAGACGCGCAGCTTGTTCTTGCCGTCCTTCTCGTGACCGACGCGGGTAACCTTACCGCACTCGGGGCAAACGAGATTGACGTTGGAGGCGTCGATGGGAGCCTCCTGCGAAACGATGCCGCCCTGCTGGTTGGCAGCGTTGGGCTTGACGGCCTTCTTGACGACCGAAACGCCCTCGACAACGACCTTGTTCTCGGCGGGGAGAGCACGCAGGACAACGCCCTGCTTGCCGCGATCCTTACCAGAGAGAACCTGGACCTTATCGCCCTTCTTGATATACATATATCTCCCCTAACTACAGGGTCTCGGGAGCGAGCGAGACGATCTTCATGTACTTCTTGTCACGAAGCTCGCGAGCGACGGGCCCGAAGATACGGGTGCCGACGGGCGAACCATCGTTGTTGATGACAACGCAGGCGTTCTCATCAAAGCGAATGTAGGAGCCATCCTTGCGGCGGATCTCCTTAACGGTGCGAACGACGACGCAACGGACAACGTCCTTCTTCTTGACGTTGGCGCCAGGGGTAGCCTCCTGGACAGCACCGATGAACACATCGCCGATGCCTGCATAACGACGCTTGGAACCGCCAAGCACCTTGATGCAGCGAATCTTGCGAGCGCCGGAGTTGTCGGCGACGTTCAGCATGGTTTGCATCTGAATCATGGTAGATGTTCCTCCGAACTAAGAACCGAAGAGAGGTGCGCAGCCTTTATACGGCCCGTGGTATGCAAGCCAGGCATACGCACATCTTCGGAAACGTACAAGTCGTAAGAGCGACTGCTTATTTAGCGCGCTCGACGACCTCGATGAGGCGCCAACGCTTCATCTTGGACATAGGACGGGTCTCCATAACGCGGACGGTGTCGCCCACGCCAGCCGTGCACTCCTCGTCGTGAGCGTGCAGCTTCTTGGAGCTGGTCATCATCTTGCCGTACTTGGGGTGACGCTTGCGCTCGGTGATGGTGACAACAATGGTCTTGGCACCGGAGACGGAGGTAACGACACCCGTACGGACCTTACGCGAGTTACGCGAATCAGTCATGTTCTCTCCTTAGGTCCTACTCGGCGACAGCGGACTTCTCCGCTGCGATCTCGCGGGCGCGCTGCTCCGTGAGGACGCGAGCGATGTCCTTCTTCACGGTGTTGACGCGAGCGGTGTTGTCCAGCTGGCTGGTGGCCATCTGGAAACGAAGGTTAAAGAGCTCGGCGCGCATTTCCTTCAGCTTCTCAACGAGCTGAGCGTCCGAGAGCTCACGAATCTCTGCGGGCTTCATTAGTTCTCCTCCTTGGCGGCGGCGGCGTCCTCAGCAGCCCACTTGGCCTCGAGAGCGGCCTCCTCAGCCATCTCCTTCTCGATGCGCTGCTCAGCGTTCTTAGCAGCAACAATCTTGGTCTTGATGGGAAGCTTGTGCTGTGCAAGACGCAGAGCCTCGCGAGCGACCTCCTCGGGCACGCCCTTGACCTCGAACATGATGCGGCCGGGCTTGACGACGGCCACCCACTCCTCGGGGTTACCCTTACCAGAACCCATGCGAGTCTCGGCAGGCTTCTTGGTGATGGGCTTATCGGGGAAGATCGTGATGTAGACACGACCGCCACGCTTCATGTAGCGGGTCATGGCAATACGAGCGGCCTCGATCTGACGGTTGGTGATCCAATGGGCCTCGAGAGCCTGGATACCAAACTCGCCGAAATGCAGCTCGGTATTACCCTTGGCCTGGCCCTTCATGGAGCCACGCTGCACCTTGCGGTGAAGAATACGCTTAGGGGCAAGCACTACTGACCCCTCCTCTCGGAGTTACGACGACGAGGACGGGAAGAGCCCTCGAGTGCAGGGTTGGGAACAGGCTGGCCCGGGAGCTTCTCGCCCAGGTAGATCCAGACCTTCACGCCGCAAGCGCCCATGGTGGTGCTGGCGACAGCCGTGCCGTAGTCGATCTTGGCACGGAGGGTGTGCAGAGGCACGCGACCCTCGCGGTACCACTCACGACGGCCCATCTCGGCACCGCCGAGACGACCGGAGCACTGGATACGGATGCCCTTAGCGCCGGCCTTGCGGGCAGACTGGACAGCCTTGCGCATAGCGCGACGGAAGGCAACGCGGCCCTCGAGCTGCTCGGCGATAGACTGAGCAACGAGGTTGGCGTCGAGCTCGGGGCGCTTGATCTCGACAACGTCGACGGAGAGCTGGCCCTTGGAGACGCCAGCGACCTTCTCGAGCTCGGTGCGGAGGGTATCGATCTCGGCACCCTTCTTACCGATGACAACGCCGGGGCGAGCGGTGAGGATGATGACCTTCACCTTGTCGCCAGCGCGCTCGATCTCGACGCGGGAGACAGCTGCGCGGGAAAGACGCTTCTCGAGGTACTTGCGGATCTCGAGATCGTTACCGAGGGTCTTAGCGTAATCCTTCTCTGCGAACCAGCGGGAGCGCCAGTTCTCGGTGATGCCAAGACGGAAGCCGGTGGGGTAGACTTTCTGACCCATACAGCTTTACGCCTCCTTTCGAGGAGCAACGACGACGGTGATGTGGGAAGTACGCTTCAGAATACGAGAAGCGGAACCCTTGGCGCGGGGACGGATGCGCTTAAGCGTCGGACCCTCGTCAACATAGGCAGCGGCGACAACCAGGTTGTCGGCACGCAGACCGTTGTTGTTCTCGGCGTTCGCAACGGCGGAACGGAGAACCTTCTCGACATCCACGGCGACGGCGCGGTCGCAGAAGTGGAGGATGTCGAAGGCCTGAGCGACAGGCTTGCGGCGGATCAGATCGACCACCAGGCGGGCCTTGCTGGGGGAAACACGCACGTACTTAGCGACGGCGCGAACCTCGGTGGCCTCAGTTTCAATAGACTTAGTTGCCATTTACGGTTAACCCCCTATTTGGCCTTGTGGCCACGGAACGTACGAGTCGGCGCAAACTCGCCGAGCTTGTGACCAACCATGGACTCGGTAACATACACGGGCACATGCTTGCGGCCGTCGTGGACGGCGATGGTGTGACCAACCATCTCGGGGAAGATGGTGGACGCGCGGGACCAGGTCTTCACGACGTCCTTCTTGCCAGCCTCGTTCATCGCGGTGATACGCGAGAGAAGGCGAGTCTCCACGAACGGGCCCTTTTTGAGACTTCTGCTCATAAGTGCTTTCTCCTAAAACTCGGTATCCGAAATTACTTCTTACGGCGACGAATGATGTGCTGGTTCGAGACCTTCTTCTTCTTGCGCGTACGAAGGCCCTTCGTCGGCTTACCCCAGGGGGTAACGGAGGGACGACCAGAGGTGTGGTTCTTGCCCTCGCCACCGCCGTGCGGGTGGTCGACAGGGTTCATGACGGTACCGCGGACGGTCGGGCGCACGTTCATGTGACGCTTACGGCCGGCCTTGCCGATGACGATGTTGGAGTGATCGGCGTTGCCGACCTCACCGACGGTGGCGCGGCAGGTAACGAGGATGCGGCGCATCTCGGAGGAAGGCATACGGACGATAGCGTACTTGCCCTCCTTACCCATCAGCTGGCAGGAGTTACCGGCGGAACGGGCGATAGCAGCGCCCTTGCCCGGCTGGAACTCGACGGCGTGGATGAGCGTACCGACGGGGATGTCGGCGAGGGGCAGAGCGTTGCCCGGCTTGATGTCGGCGTCAGAACCGGACATGATGGTCTGACCGACCTCGAGACCCTTGGGGGCCAGGATGTAGCGCTTCTCACCGTCAGCGTAGTGCAGCAGAGCGATGCGAGCGGAACGGTTCGGATCGTACTCGATCGTGGCAACCTTGGCGGGCACGCCATCCTTGTTGCGCTTGAAGTCGATCACGCGGTAACGACGCTTCACGCCGCCGCCCTGGTGGCGGGTGGTGATGCGGCCGTTGTTGTTACGACCGGCCTTCTTGGGCAGGGGCTCGAGAAGAGACTTCTCGGGCTTGGTGCAGGTGATCTCGGAGAAGTCGGAGATCGTCTGCCAACGCCTACCAGCGGAGGTCGGCTTAAGGTGCTTTACAGCCATTACAATCCCTTTCAATAGGAATCCGTTAGCCATCGCAGACAGGGATTCGAGGTTCTGCCTCGGGTGCGATGACACCGGACGTATACACGGCTCCGGGCGTGTCCATTTTATACGCCCAAAACCTTGAGCTCTCGCCTCCCCTATTTGGGAGGCATGAGCTCACTCAACAGCAGCGAGTCTTAGGCCTGGTTGCCAAAGACCTCGATGGTGTCGCCCTCGGCCAGCGTGACGATGGCCTTCTTCCAAGAACGGGTCTTGCCGGCGACATAGCGCACGCGCTTGGTCTTGGGCTTGACCGTCAGGGTGTTCACGCGAACGACCTTGACGCCGAAGATCTCCTCGACAGCGTCCTTGATCTGATACTTGTTAGCATCCTTGGCGACCTCGAACGTGTACTTGTTCTGCTCCATGCCGGAGAAGGAACGCTCGGACACGATCGGACGGATGATGATCTCGTGGGCGGTCATTTAAGCAAGCACCTCCCCGAAGTGAGCGGCGATGTCGGCGGGCATCAGCACGGCGTTGTTGTTGACGAGATCGTAGGTGTTGGCCTCGTCGGCAGTGATGATGAACGTCTTGGGAATGTTGCGGAACGACAGGTAGGCGTTGACGTCCTCATCGCGAACGATGATGGTCAGACGCTTGCCCTCAAGGCCGAGAGCCTTGAGCATGGCAACGGCAGCCTTGGTGGAAGGCTTCTCGAAGCCGTAGTCGTCGACGAGCACAAGCTCGCCATCGGCCAGCTTGGCGGACAGCGCAGAGCGCATAGCCAGCTTGACCTCCTTGTTGTTCATACGCTTAGCGTAGGAACGGGGCTTGGGGGCGAAGACAACGCCACCGTGACGCCACTGGGCAGCACGGATGGAACCCTGGCGGGCACGGCCGGTGCCCTTCTGACGCCAAGGCTTCTTGCCGCCACCGGAAACCTCAGAGCGGCCCTTAGCGGACTGGGTGCCCTGACGCCAAGAGGCCATCTGGCACTTGACGATGTGGTGCATAACGTGGATGTTCGGCTCGATGCCGTACACCTCAGCGGCGAGCTCGGCCTCGGCGACCTTCTTGCCCTCGCTGTTCTTTACTTCAAACTTTGCCATTTAAGTGTTCTCCTTGGTATGACGCTGGGCTAAATGGGCTGGGCCCTTAGGCCATACGGATGGCGACGAGACCATTCTTGGCACCCGGGACAGCGCCCTTGACCAAGATGAGGTTCTGCTCGGCATCGATGCGGACAACGGAAAGGTTCTTGACGGTAACGCGCTCGTTACCCATGTGACCGGCCATCTTGACGCCCTTGAGGACGCGCGCAGGATAGGCGCACTGACCGATAGAACCGGGGTGACGCTGGAAGTGAGAACCATGCGTCATAGGACCGCGGCGCTGACCCCAGCGCTTGATGCGACCCTGGAAGCCCTTACCCTTGGAGGTACCGATGACGTCGACCTTCTCGACATCAGCGAAATCAGCGACGGTGACGACCTCGCCGACCTTGTGCTCCTCGCCGTTCTCGACGCGGACCTCACGAAGGAAGCGGACAGGCTCGACGCCAGCCTTGGCGAAGTGACCAGCCATGGGCTTGTTCACGTTCTTGGCCTTGATGTCGCCGAAACCGATCTGGACGGCGTCATAGCCGTCGGTTGCCTGAGTTTTAACCTGCGAGACAGCGCAGGGGCCAGCCTGGATGACCGTGACGGGAACGACGTTGTCGTCCTCGTCCCAAACCTGGGTCATGCCAATCTTGCGGCCGAGAATCATGCTGATCAAGATATGATCCCAACTCTCGCGTGGTCTTGGGACAATGCGTACACCACCGAGCGTACGCCCCTAGAGGACCACTACTTACACGACGTGCTCCCCAGCCTTGTATTGCGTCCGGACTACCTGACAACCCTATTAAGCAGGCATTTTGTCCAGCCAGAATACTCCCCTGGTTTCACACAGCTGTTTAGTATACACGGCTGCGGGCGTATCCATCGAGATTCATATTTCACTCACATTGTTTACGCAGGTAAAGTGCGCGGAGTCGCCTGGGGCCGGCAGAGCGGCGGCGAAATATATTAAGGTTGCTGCTCTGCCGGGCTTGGGAGACGACACGTTGACGCCTGCTTAACTCTGCTCGCTCAGGCTAAAGACTTTGTTGGGGATCCACTATTTGTTGGAGGGTGAATTTGCTTTGAAGCGGTTTGCCTTCCGCCTGTGGCTTTTTTGAATTGGCGGCTGACGCTGCCGCGACTTATTGCCAAGAGGACTTCAACACCATCGGCGCTCATGAGACGAGCGGGACACGGCGACCTCCTCAAGGCAGAAGAGGAAGGCCCGCGCTCCAGCTCCATTATCGCGGCATCCCGTTTCGGGGCGAAGAACTAGAGCACCGAGAACCGGATGAAATTGTACGTGCAGATCACGATGATGAGCACGAGGGCGAACACGTAGAGCTTATCGACCGCCGCCGAGTCCATCCGGCGCAGCAGGCGGCGCCCCACGACCGACCCAAGCACCGCCATCGCCGCCATGCCCAGCAGGACCACGGGGAGGAACGCGGGCACGCTGCCCGTGGCCAGCGTGTAGATGAGGCTCGCCGTCTGCGAGAACGCGATGATGAACAGCGACGCCTGCGCGGCGGGCTTGCTCTCCATGGCGAAGAAGAAGACGAGGATGGCCAGGTTGAAGGGGCCGCCGCCGATGCCGAGGAAGGACCAGCACGCCCCGGCGCAGAACCCTATGAGCGCCTGCGCCCACGCATTCTCGAGCTTGAGGCCCTTGATGCGCGCCTTGTTGAGCGTGTAGGCCAGCACGAGGACGGCGAGCACGATGAGCACGGCGGCCTGGACCGCGCCGACGAGCTCGGCGTCGGGGAACACGGACCCCAGCCGGTTGAACAACATCTTGCCGATCACGCCGCCCACCGCGGAGCTGACGGCGATGGGCGACATCGCCCGCGCGTCGATATCAGACTGCCCGCTCGCCGCGTTCTGCGCGAGCGTGGAGAGCGACATGATGAGCACCGACATGCTCGAGAGGAAGCTCACCGTGCTCACGCTCATGACGTTCATCGCGTCGACCACGGGCTTGATGATCACGCCGCCGCCGATGCCACAGAGCGGCCCCAGAAGCGACGCCAGGAAGCATACCGCGAAGACCAAGATGTATTGAGGACCCATCCGAACAAGCTCCTATCGATCGAGCAACACCCTATGCAACGAATTGCAAGCGTTCGTATCATTCAAAACCGCAGCGTATGGTTGTGGACTTTTACATATCTCGAACGCTGCTGCGCGATATGTCCCTATTTACGCCGCTCATGCGGAGCACCGTTGCGCCAAGGGCTAGGCGTCCCCGCCAATCTGCCTGCCGAGTCCATCAATGGCCCGCGCACCGTCTCGACACGCCGCTAGTAGTTAGCGAAGTAATCCTGGTTGAAGATGCACGCGTAGACGACGTCGAGCAGCAGCGCGGTGGAAACGCTCATGGCGAAGTGCCCGATGTTGTCCTCGCGGTGCATCCGGACAGGAAGTTGATGGTCGCCACGTCGGCGACACCCACGGCGTCCATCACGGGCTTAATGATGATGCCCCGCCGACACCGCAGATGGCACTGATGGTAGAGGCGAAAAACGCAATGGTGAATACGATTGCTAGCATATGAAGCGCCTAGACTCTTCCCTACTTGTCAGGCATGGCTGCTGCGAGCGTCCGCTCAGCGCGCTCGCAATAGGACGCGGCGCGCCCCTCGTCACCCTTGTTCTCGTACTGAACCGAGAGCATCTGGCAGAGCAGGGCCTCTTCCATGCCAGCCGCCTCCGACAACGCGCGCTCCATCTCGTCGATATAGGCATACGAGCCCTTGAGGAAGACGTCATAGGTGCGACGGTCGGCACGCGCAGCCTCGCGATCACCGTGCTCCTCGAGGTAGGAGAGCACCTCGCGTGCGTGGGGCTCATCCCCGATCTCCACGTAGAAGGAGAACGCCTTTGCCGCCAGCGCGAGTGTCTGCTCCTCGCTCATCTTGAGCGAACCCATCTCGCGGATGATGCGCTCGGATGCCTCGACGTCATCCATGGCAAGAGCTGCGTTCAAGCGCATGAAAAGCACGTTGTACTTGGGGTACAGCACGCTAGTGAGCGGGCGGTTCAGGACCTTGAGGTAGTTGTTGAGGTCGCCCTCGCGCAGGTACGCCTCGAGCTTGGCGAAGGTTGTGCGCTTTTGGACCTCCATGTAAATGGTGAACCCGACCGCAACCACTACGACCACAATGCCGATCGTCTTCATATCCATGGATAGGCCTTTCTCTTAACGTTGGAGGCGCGAGGGCCGGGGGCGCTCAAGCATAACGGCGGGCGCACGTCCCGCCACCAACTCGCCGTCACGAACATATCCCTCTTCGCGACCAGCGAGCTCCTCAATCAGGCAGGCACGGAGCACGGCGATGCGCGCGGCGCGCTCCGGAGCGTCGATGAGGTCGTGCTCCTCACGCGGATCGGCGTCCAGGTCGAAATACTGCTCCACCCCGGTCCGTGTGAACCAGATGAACTTGTCATGCGGGGTCACGATCCACTGGTTGGACTGCTCGCGGCTGCCGCTGTGCTCGCCGTGCAGGTATGCACGGTTCAGCGGCGCGGCGCCGGTAAGCTCGCCCATGAGCGAGGCGCCCTCCACGCCCTCGGGCACGGGCAGGTCGCACGCCTCGAGGATGGTGGGCATAAGGTCCATGAGTTCCACCGTGCTCTCGCTCACGCCGCGAACGCGCTCGCCGCCCGGCACATCGACGTTTTTGCCCACGTGCACGATGAAGGGGATGCGCGCGGAGCCCTCGTAGGGCAACACCTTGCGAAAGAGACTGTGGTCAAAGAGCATCTCGCCGTGGTCGGAGCAGAACACGATCACGGTGTCGTGGTAGGTCTCGTCGTTCTCGAGCGCCGTGATGAGCCGGCCGATCTGGTGGTCCATATGTGTGATGCAGGCATAATAGCCCGCCATGGCCTCGCGGCGCAGCTCGGCGTCGCGGCAGCCGTGCACGCTGTCCAAGATCATGCCATCGCGCTCGGTGGCATCGGCGTCATCCCAATCGCCAGCGGCAGGCGCGCGCAGCTCCATGTCGCGGTACAGATCGAAGTAGGTCTGCGGCGCGTCGAAGGGCGGGTGGGGCCGCACGAAGCTCGTCATGAGGAAGAACGGGCGCGTGCGATCGCGGGTCTCCAAAAAGCGGATGGACTCGTCCACCACCCAGTTGGTGGGGTGCAGGCGCTCCTCGTAGGCCCAGGGATGGGTGATCCAGGAGTTGTTCTCAACGCCCGAACCGTTCACGTCGGCGAATTCGCCCAGTTCATTTTTGAGGAAGCGCATGTAGTCGTCGGAGACGTTCTGGTGCATCCAGTACGGCAGGTTCGCCTTGCGGTAGTGGCCGATGTAGCCGTCATGCAGGCGCATGTGCTCGAAGCCGCAGCCCAAACGCGGCGGATGCACGTGCATCTTGCCTACCACGGCGGTCTGGTAGCCGCCGTCGCGCATCTCCTGCGCGAGCATATGGTCGTACTCCCACGCGATACCGTCCTGGTAACCCACGCGGCCCGTGCCCGCGGGCGTCTTGCCGCAAAAGAGGGCGGCGCGCGCCGGGATGCAACTCGGGCAGGCGGAGTAGGCGTTCTCGAACAGCATGCCGTCGGCGGCGAGCGTGTCCAAGTAGGGCGTCTGCACGTCCGGATGGCCGTCGATACCCAGGCAGTCGCCGCGCATCTGGTCGCACATGATAAGGAGAACGTTGGGTTGCTGGGGCATAGGGAACTCCAAACTCACGGGAACGGGATGAAGATTGAGTGGTCAAGGCGGGAGGGGCGCAGAGCCCCACACAACTACGACGAGGCAAAACCCGGGCAGGATCAGCGCCGCGTGAACATGCGAGCCACGCGCTGCAGGCCGGGATAGGCGTACTCCAAAAACTCACGCAGCCCGCAGTAGCCCGCATCGTAATAGGCGATGTTCAGGCGCTTGCAGTTGCGATGGCAAATGCCCTCAAAGGGGCAATCGGCGCACCGCGCGCAATCGCGACGCGGCTCGTTCAAAAACATGCGCATGGTCTCACAGGTCGCCATTGCCTCAAGGGAATCGACGCGAATATCGCCCACGCGGTACTCATCCAGCGCATAGAAGTCGCACGGATACACCGAACCGTCGCTTTCCACCACGAACTGCGGAGCGCAGCGGCCGAGCATACCGCACTGCGACGGAAACTGCCCGAGCGCCATCTGCATGACGTTCTCGAACAGCCAGATGCTCACATAGCGCCCAGCACCGAGCTCGCGCCACCACAAGTCGAACAAGCGGCGGTAGAACGAGGAGAAGGCACGCGGGTCGAGCGAGAACGTGTCCCGCTCATCGTCGAGGCCCGGCAGGCACGGGATGAACTGGATATGGGTGATCTTCTCCTGCTTGATGAAGGAGAAGACGCGCTGTGGATGCGCCGCCATCTGCGAGGTGAGGACCGAGAGTATGTTGACGTCCACGCCGCGCTCGCGCAGCAGGCGAACGCCGCTCATGACGCGCGCGTACGTAGCGGCACCGTGCGCATCGGGACGCATCGAATCGTGCAGGTCGCGATAAGCGTCAACCGAGACTCCGATGAGGAACCCGTGCTCGCGGAAGAACTCGGCCCATTCCTCTTCGATCAGGTAGCCGTTGGTCTGCAACGCCCAGCTCACCCGCTGGTTCTCACGGCGCTCCTCCACCCGCGCGACGAACGAATGGAAGAAGTCAAGGCCGGCCAGGGTGGGCTCGCCGCCCTGGAAGGCGAAAGAAATGTGCGCATCACTCGCCACGGCGAGTGCACGGTCGATGATGGCACTTGCCACGTCTTCGCCCATGACGCGGGCGCTCCGCTCCTCGCGATGAGCAGCGACATCGCAGTAAAAGCAGTACCTGCACCGCATGTTGCAAGCACTCGATGCCGGTTTTATCAAAAAGCCAATATGCTTCGCGCACATGGCACATACCCCCCTTCGCACAGGCTAGCCCTCACTCATCGGGCCGGAAACCACCTCCTTACCCGAGGCGGCGCATCCGGCCCGCACAATCACCGCATGAATCTTAGGCCAAGCCCAGGCGCTCCTTTTGCTCGGCCGGGGACTCATGCTCCTCCAGGCCGCGCAGCAGCAGGTCAATCATGCGCTGTTCGGCGTGGTCGTCCTTGCCGGCGAGATTATTAACCTGGCCGTAGTCACTCTCAAGGTCGAACAGCATCGTCTGCTCGACCTCGGCGAGCGGCGTGGCTCCCTCGATCTGGGCCGGCTTCTTACAGGGGATCTTGAACAGCGGGTACTTGGTGCGTTTGAAGTAGCGGCCACACTCAATCTCCTCCGGGCAGTCCGAACCCATCTTTTTGCGGATGGTGTGCGGCAGTGCGGTGTACTCGAAGCACGGCTGGTTGCCGGCGACCGGCGCGCGGAAGTAGGTGTAGCGGCCGTCGGTGACGTTGACGGTCATGGCGTGCACGCCGTACAGGGCGTAGCCACGCGTGGGCGCGTCAGCATCCGTCATGAGCGGCACGAGGGAGGTGCCGCACACATCTGCGGGAATCTCGCAGCCGTGGGCCTCAAGCACCGTGGGCATGATGTCGATTGCCTGAGTGAGCTGGCGGGCATGCTCGCCGGCGCGGGCGTTACCCGGGAAGTGCACAATGAACGGCAGATGCGCGAGCTCGTTATACAGGTGCATGTAGTTTTTGCCCATGTAGTCGCGCTCGCCCAGGAAATAGCCGTGGTCGGTGGTGACCATGACCATGGTATCGTCCAGCATCCCGCGCTCCTCGAGCTTGTCGATGAGCCTACCAAACCAGCGGTCGGTCATGGTGACGAGGGCCTTGTAGCGGCGCTGCAGGTAGTCCTCCGCGCCCTTGTTGACGTCGGTGGCGGAGACGCGCTTGTACTCAGGAATCTCGAAGTAGTCGCGGTCGAGCTCGCCAGTGCCGCCGTACATCTCCATGTACTTGTCGGGCACATCGAAGGGCTCGTGCGGGTCGAAGGCCTCAACCATAAGGAAGAAGTCGTCGGCCCCAGCATTGCCGTCGATCCAGTCGCAGGCGGACTGGAAGGTCTTGGGGCTCGGCATGTCCTCTTCGTTGGGCCAGAGCTGACGGTTCTTCTGGTACTGCTCGCGCACGCGCCCGTAGAAGGTCTCGGGCATGTTATTCGGCTCATCGATGCGGCTGACCCACGGGTCGCCCTCCTGGCCGCGGTAGTAATCCCAGGTGTTGAACTCCTGGAGGTAGCCCTCGCCACCGGTGCGTAGGTAGTGGCAGTGGTCGGTGGTGATGTGGCAGAAGTTGCCGTTCGCGCGCAGGCAGGCCGGCAGCGTCACATCGAAGGGCTCGATGGGGCCCCAGGGGCGCTCGAGGAAGTTGTAGCGACCGGTGAGGATGTCGCGGCGGGCAGGCATGCAGGGAGCCGAGCCGATCCAGTGGTTGTCGAACACGCAGGAACGCTCGGCAAAGGCATCGAGATTGGGGGTCTGGACGTCGGTTGCGGGGTTGTAGCACGACAGGACGTCGCGACGCAGAGTATCCATGAGCACGAGGACGGTTCTCATTGGCATCCTTTCGATAGTTGGATTTGCCAGATGGCGATACGCCAAAGGCACATGGGCATAATGGAGCGCACCCCGATCGCGCACGATGGAGAGCACATGAGACAACGATGCCCGCGCCCGGCATGCGGGGCGCGGGCATCAAACGATTTGCCTTTTGATAAGCTCGCGATTAGGCGAAGATCTTGAACGCCGGGAAGTAGAAACCGATAGCGGCGAACACAAGGGAGAACACAATCAGACCGATGATGATCTGGGCGGAGTTCTTGCCCTGGCCCTTCTTGAGCAGGCGATAGCAGATGAAAGTCAGAACGACAGGCAGCAGGAAGGGCAACACCTTATCGAGCTGGTCCTGGAGCACCAGCGGGTCACCCTCACCGAAGGCGAACTGCACGGCAAGCTTGAGCTTAACGGTCGTGGCGATCAGGCCGCCGGTGACCATGACGCCCAGCACGTTGGCGAGGTTGCCCAGACGGTCGAAGACCTGGACGCCCGCCTTCTCGACGAGCTCCATGCCCATCTCGTAACCCTTGTGCAGGCCGAAGTACTTCAGCGGCCAGTACAGCAGGTTGATGAGCAAGAACATCACGAGCGGACCCACAATGGAGCCGTTGTCGACGCACATAGATGCGCCGATGGAGCCGGCGATCGGGAACCAGGTGAGGTTCAGCAGGGAGTCACCAAGGCCGGCGAAGGGACCCATGAGGGAGGTCTTGATGCCGACGACGGTGTCCTTCTGATCCTCATCCGTGGTCTCCTCCAGGGCGGCGGTGATGCCAAGGATGAAGGGGATCGCGAGCGGGTGGGTGTTGAAGTACTCGAGGTGGCGCTTCATGGCGTTAACGCGCTCCTCCTTTGGGGCGTCCTTGTAGAGCTCCTCGAGGACAGGGGCAAAGCAGTAGGTCAGGGACAGCGACTGCATGCGCTCGTAGTTGTGCGCGAATTGGCAACCCTGGGTGCGCAGCAGGACCTTGTTCAGGGTGGAGTTGGAGATCTTACCCATTAGAGATCGTACTCCTCGTCATCATCGGAGCCGGCGGCAGAGGCGGCGGCAGGGGCGGGTTGATTCTTCTGGCCCTCGGTAATGACGTCCCACACGCCGGCGGCGGCGCAAGCGGCGAGCGCGATGCCCACGGTCGGGACGTTGAGGAAGGCGGCCATGATAAAGCCGAGCAGCAGGAAGATCCACATGTTCTTCTTCATCATCATGGTGAGGAGCATGGCCAGACCGACGGCGGGCATCATGCCACCGGCGGTGGAGAAGCCGGTGAGGACCCACGGAACCTGGTTCTGCAGGAAGGCCATGATGTCCTCGATCACGAAGGAGCCGATGCCCGTGGCGATGAAGACGGGAACGGCGCGGGTCAGGAAGAAGCACAGGGCGCCGGTCCAGAAGAACTTGTTGACGGCGTTGAACTTACCGGACTCGATGGCCTTGTCGGCACCGTGGACAAGCGAGACGTTAGTGGTCATGACCAAGATGTTCAGCTGCTGAACCAAGGTGGCGGTGGGGATGCCGATGGCGACTGCCAGGGCGATGGCGCTGGCGGTGTCGGTGGAACCCATGATGCCCAGGGCGGCACCGACGATGGTGCCGGAGATGACATCCGGCGGAACATAAGCGCCGATGTTGTTGACGCCGAGCCACATGAGCTCCATGGTCGCGCCGATCATGATGGCGGTCGTCATGTCACCGAGGATGATGCCGACGCCGACGGATGCCAGCAGGGGCTTGCGGAAGCCCAGGTGGGGACCGAACTGGTCCCAAGTGCACAGACCCGCCCAGATGGCGAGCAGAAGTGCCTGAAGCATAAGCCTCTCCTTCCCTATTCGCCCATCGTTCCCTCCGATGGGCACGCCCCGGGTTCACATGCCCGGAGATGGTTACTTACTTAGTAGTTCTTGAGGAGCTCGGACACGGGCTCCTTGGAATCGCGCGTGGTGGTCTGCATCCAGCAGTCGACGCCGAGGCCAATGAGCTCCTCGAAGGCGGCCTTTTCCTCGGCGGTGACGGACATGTTCTTGTGCAGGCGATGACGCTGCTCGTTGAAGCGCATGCCGGAGACGTTCAGGTAGTCGAACGGCAAGCCGTTCTCGTGCAGCTTGAGGGCGTCGATGGGGTTGGTGAAGAGCACCATCGTGGCCTTCTTGAGCTCGGTCTTCTTGAGGACCTCAATGAACTTCTCGACACCGAAGACGGAGACCTTGATGTCGGGGGCGGCGAGGCCGGCGACGGACTTCTGGACGGAGTCGTTGGCGACCTTATCCGAGACAATGATTGCCGATTCGATGCCGAAGTCGGGAATCCAAGTGGTGGCGACCTGACCGTGGATCAGGCGGTCATCGATGTCGACGAGTTTGAGTGCCATGATGTTCTCCTTTTCGTTTGTACGTTCCTTCAGTACCGTTTACGAATGCTCTGCTCGATCGAGGCGCCCACTCGGGGGATACGGGTGAGCGCCACTCGAATCGACGGGCTAACGAGCCTAGAGGTCCAAATCGTCCTCGTCTGCCTCCACGGCCGGAGCGGGAGCCTTGATCTCCTGCTGGGCCCCGGCGTGAGCGGCAGTGAGCTGGGCACGGACCGCGTCGGCGGAATCGAGGCCATCGCGGGTGAGCAGGAGCTCGACCGCAACGGGCATGGACAGGCCAGTGTAGGCAACCATGTTCATGCCGTTGAGCAGGCAGCGGGTAGTCACGTTGAATGGGGTGCCGCCGTAGATGTCGCATAGGGTGACGACGAGTTCGCACTCGGCGCTGAGGGTCTCGTAAGCCTCGCGCATCTCGGACTCGAAAGACTCCAGGCTCTTCTCGGCGGTGAGACCAAGAGCGATGACATCAGGCTGCTTGCCCGCAATCATCTCGACGGCGCCGAGGGCGGCCTGAGCGAACTCTCCGTGACTTGCAAGGATGACACCGATACGCATCTTCTGTCCTTTCATACTTATTAATTCTCTTCGTTCTGTTCGTTCTGTTCGTTCTGTTCGTTCTGTTCGTTCTGTTCGTTCTGTTCGTTTATGTTCGTCTATATTTGTTTATTGGTCAAGCGATGATTTTTGGAATGAGCTCTATTTACCTCCTATTTGATGGTTTTTTCCGTGAGCGTTATGTTTTGACCGGTGAAAGGTAATGTGCCTTCGTGAACGGTTTGCGTTTATTTATGTTGTTCGTTTACATTGAAATAAGAACAAACGCTCGATGAGGGAGTCGGCACTCATGAAATCCGAACGCCAGCAGGCCATTCTCGACTTGCTCGATCAACATCATTCGGTATCGGTAAACGAGATATCTAATACCCTATCTGTTTCGGATATGACCATCAGGCGTGACCTGGCCGAGCTTGCCGACAAGGGCCTTCTTGTGCGCGTACACGGAGGGGCTCAGCTTCCACACTCCGCCCACGGAACAGCCCTTTCACGTTTGACCCCGCATGAGGAGAAACGTCGTTTTCAAGTTGATCAGAAACGTGCCGCTGCTATAGCCGCCGCCCAAACCGTCTCAGCCGGCGATACGATCTTTCTCGGTGGAGGCTCCACTCTCGAGCTCATGTGTTCGTATTTGCCCCAGGAGGACATACGCGTCGTCACCAACAGTCTTCCCGTGCTGAACCTGCTAGCCGACAATCCACATATAGATCTATTCTTTGTTGGTGGCATGATGCGTCACGACACGCGAGTTTTCACCATGCCATACAACGGCCGCGGCCCCTACGGTCTATCCGCTCCCAAGGCCTACGTCTCGGCAACCGGTATTTTTGGAAACGAGGTCTTTGGCTCTCGTCCCGATGCAGCCATGGTCCTCTCAGACGCTCTTTCTCGAGCTCAGGAGCGTTATCTTGTTGTAGATGCTGAAAAAGTCGGAAGGCGCGACTTCTGCCTTTTCACCACACTGGAGGATATGACCGCGGCATTCATTAACGAGGACGCAGACCCCCGGACCATCGAGGCCCTCCGCGCCTATACCTCCGTCATTACCGCATAATCCAATTGGCAAGCCATGCTTAAACCCGAACGTCACGAACAATTACTTGAGCTGTGCGCTCAGCGCGGAATGGTCACTGTTGCCCAAGCCGCAACAATCTTTGGTATATCTGAAATGACCGCTCGAAGAGACTTCGATGAGCTCTCGCGACGCGCTGGCGTCATCCGCGAGTACGGTGGCATCCGACTTTCAAGCGGCTCCCCCATTGCCGAAGAGGTCCCGTTTTTTGAAAAGCTCTCAATCCGCTCCCCTGAAAAAGAGCATATCGCACGCACCGCTGTCAACCTCATCAGAGAGCGCGACACCATCTTCCTCGGACCCGGTTCGACTTGCGCTCTCATCGCCCGTGCGCTGCCGCGCATGCGGCTGCGCGTCATCACAAACAGCATCATCGTGCTGAACATGCTCCAGACGCGTAACGATGTGGAGATCTGGGCCCTGGGAGGACAGTATCGCAAACGATCGGGTTCTTTCGTCGGGCCCATCGCCGAAGATGCTCTCGCCCCGCTCGGTATCGACACTTGCTTTATCGGCACCAACGGCGTACTCGCCCAATCCATCTCCTGTTCTAACCTTGAGGAAGGACGCTTACAGGCGCTCGCTTGCGATCGCGCCGCCAAGCGTTACCTTGTCTGCGATTCAAGCAAGATCGGACAGATGGACTTCTTCGGCTTCTTCAATCTCGATCAAATGGACGCACTCATCACCGATGCAAATGTCAACGACAAACAGCGTTCCATGGTTCTCGAATCAACTCGCATCATCGTCGCAGAATAGGCCTGTTTTGATTTAGCTGGACACCACAGCAAAGACCCCGATTCGATAAAGCCGAATCGGGGTCTCATTATTCGCATCAAATCGCAAATAGGTCAGCAGCTACTTCTCAGTGTAGACGCTCTCGCCACCGAGATAGGTCTCGACGAGGGATAGGTCGGGGTTGAGGACGACAACCTCACCCACGTAATCGGAGGTGCCGGCACCGGTGAGCACCACATTGAGGCGACCGTCGCCCATGGCGCGGGCGTCGGCCAGGAACGCCTCGACGGCCTCAAGGTTATCCTTGTAGATGTTCAGCGTGTCAAGCCAAAGCTCGGGAGACGACACGTTGATGCCTGCTTAACTCTGCTCGCTCAGGCTAAAGACTTTGTTGAGGATCGATGATCTGCTGCAAGGTGAACTTACATTGGGACGTGTCGCATTCTTCTTGCGAATCCTCAAAATCAAAGATCATGATGGCGCAGTTGGGGAGCTTTGCTGGGAGTTCGAAGCCCTCTGGGGCGGCGGCTTTGATGAATTGGCGGCTGGCGCTGCCGTGGCTTACTGCCAGGACGGTTTCAACATCATCGGCGCTCATGAGATTAGCGAGCGTGCTTACCATACGCTCTTGCAGCGCCTGACTTCCCTCCCCTCCGAAGGGGATTAAGTCCTCGCCCGGATCCCAGACGTCGGTAGGCAGTGCGTCGTGCGGGCCCCCTTCAAAGGAGCCATAGCAGCGTTCGATGATGCCTTCGCAGGGCTCGACGGCGGCGTCCGGGCCGAGGAGCTCGCCTGCGACGAGCCGAGCCGTGGCCATGGCTCGGCTTAAAGGAGACGAGACTACCTTGTCGGGGGTGACGTCGCGGGCTTTAAGCCATGCGGCGGCCTTTGCGGCCTGCTGACGGCCCAAGTCCGTTAGCGGTGAATCGCAGCGGCCCTGGACGAGCTTTTTGACATTGAACTCCGTCTGACCGTGACGGAGCAGATACAGTTTCTTCATGGTCTCCCCTTTTGCGCGAATGGCCCTAGCGATACAGCCCTACTCGCGTGCCGCGCCGACGTAGTCTTCATCGACCGTAATCTTGGCTATCGACTTGGGATATTCGGACTCCACCTGCTGCGCCAGCGTGCGCCTAAGGTCATCGGCGCCCATCGTTAAATCCGAAGGACGCACGCAGTCAAAAATCACGTTAGTGTGCGTAGGGCCCGGCACGCAGCGCAGGTCGTGGATCGAAATACGGCCGTCGATCTGTTTGGCCATCGCGTTGATGCGGAGGCGCATATCTGCCACCTTTGGATCGTCGGTCACGATGGGGTCGTAATGAAGCGTGACGATCATGCCGTCATCTTTCCTAAACGCCTGCTCAATGTTGTCGAGCGTGTCATGACTCTCCAGCGGATCGGCTTCGGCCGCCATCTCGGCATGAGCGCTTGCGAACTTCCTGCCCGGGCCGTAGTCGTGAACCATCAGATCGTGAACGCCCAAAACACCGGGATAGCTCATGATCTTATCTCGAATGTGCTTGACCAGCTTAGGATCGGGCGTCTGGCCCAAAAGCGGGCTCACCGTATCCTGGATGAGTTCAAAACCGCTCCAGCCAATATAGGCGCCAACGGCAAGGCCGACCCATGCGTCAAGATTGATGTGCGTCACCTGCGAAACAATTGCGCACGCCAGCACGGCGCCCGTAGCAAGGACATCGTTCTTGGAATCCTGGGCGGTCGCATGCAGCGTCTCGGACTCAATGCGATCGCCGAGCTTTTGGTTGAGGGTCGCCATCCAGAGCTTTACGACCATCGAAAGCACGAGAACTGCCACCAGGGCAAGCGAGAACTCGACAGGTTCGGGGTGGATGACGCGCTCAACTGAGGACTTCACCAGCTCAACGCCAATCAGCAGCACGAGCGCCGCCACGACCAGACCCGAGAGATACTCGTAGCGACCGTGGCCGTAAGGATGCTCGGGGTCGGCCGGCTTGCTCGCCAGCTTAAAGCCAAGGACACTCACGATGTTCGAGCTGGCATCGGATAGGTTGTTCATGGCATCCGCCACAATCGAAACCGATCCCGAAACCACACCAATTGCGCCCTTCGCAGCACAAAGCGCGACATTGGCGACAATACACACCATGCCCGCTAACGTGCCCACACGCGCACGATCGCCCTGCGCACGCTTAACAATCCACTCGACCATCTACATCCGCCCCCACGGTGCTACTTATATATCTATTGTTCAAACGGATTGTAGTGTAGCCACTTTGTCCCCCAGATACAAAAAGGCCGCGACCCACACGGGCCACGGCCTTGGAATGTGGCAAAGGAATCGTCCTTGTGCCGCACAGGTTTACGCGCTTACTTCGGCCGCGCTCTTAGAGGTTTCGGGCAAATCGGCTCCATCCCCCGCCGCCTGCCCCTTCGCCGGCACCACGCCAAAGCAGTAGCTCAGCGCCGCAGACACCGCAAATGCCACACCGCCGGCAGCGCAGCACCACAGCAGGTTCGAGATGCCGCCCGTGGCAAAGCCAATGACCATAAGGACATTCGTCATGCCGATGGTATAGGCCGTAACGTGGCCCACGGCCGCAACAAGGCCTCCGACGGCGCCGCCAATGGCCATGTACGTCAGGCACCTGCCATATTTAAAGCCGCAACCGTACAGCGCCGGCTCGCTTACGCCGCCAAGAATACCCGAGATTGAATAGCCCAGCATGAGTGCCTTCTCGTCCTTATCCGCAACGCGGAGCGACGCGCCAAAGGGCATGCCCCAAACGGCGAACGTCGCCATCGTCGCGGCGATCAGGATGCACGAATCCGTTCCCACACTCATAAACTGAGCATAGGCAAGCGATAGGACAACGTTGCTGACGCCTGCGATCTTAAGGAACTCCCAGCCCGCGGCAAGCCCCATGAGCGTGAGCAGCGACACGATGCCACCGGAATTGCCAAGCATAAACATAAGCTGGCCCAACAACATGCCCAGATAGCTGCCCGCCGGCGCCGTAATACACAGCGAAACCGGAACCATGACAAGCATGGTCGCAAACGGAACGAACGAAAACGCCACGGCCTTAGGGATAACGCGCTGAAAGAAACACTCCACTCGCCATAGCACGGGCACCGAAATGAGAACCGGAATAACAGTCGTCGTGTAATCGTTGACCGGCGCGGGAAGCAGGCCATACACGGAAGTCATCGATGCCCCCGTCGTCGATACGGCATCGACGAGCTTAAGCAGATCGGGCGCAATCAATACGCCGCCCAGCATCATGCCCAGCTGCTCCGAGCAACCGAGCTGGCGGGCGGCCGCCCAACCAAGATAAACGGGCAAAAAGTAGTAGCCGGCGTTATAGAGCCAACTGTAGAACAGGCGATAGATTTCGGAATCGGCAGACCACAGGCCCAGCATGCCTTCGCCCATAATGACGGCGACGGTGCGGAACAACGCCGCGCAGACAATAAACGGCAGCGCCGACATCATGCTTTTGGACAGATAGTCCACCACAGCCATGGCGTTTGATGAAACCGTCGTTGTAAACGAGGTGTTAGAAACTTGTGACACAGGAACCCTTTCCCAATGTGACATGCGGACTGTCCCTTTGTCACATCGTGCGATACTGACCGATTGCGCGGTACTTTTCGTAGCGGAGGTTTGTGAGGGTCGCGTCGTCGAGCCGCCCAAGCGTATCGAAGGCATCAAATGCCGAGGACATGACGGCACCGGCGATCTCCTCATGCGACAGGCCCCTATCGTCGACAATGCCATCGATGATGCCGAGCGCCAACAGATCGGGGGCCGTGAGCTTCAGCGCCTCGGCGGCCTCATTCGCGCGCTCGGTATCCTTCCACAGGATCGACGCACAGGCCTCGGGGCTCACGACCGAATAGGCCGAGCTCGAGAGCATCAGGATGCGGTCGGCCACGGACAGCGCCAGCGCGCCACCGGAGCCGCCCTCGCCTGTCACCACCGAGACAATCGGCGTCTTAAGGCCACTCATCTCCATGAGATTCTGGGCAATCGCTTCGCCCTGACCGCGCTCCTCGGCACCGATGCCGCAAAAGGCGCCCGAAGTATCGACCAGGCACAGAACCGGTCGACCAAACTTTTCGGCCTGGCGCATCAGGCGACGCGCTTTGCGGTAGCCCTCGGGATGTGCCATGCCAAAGTTGCGGCGCATACGCTCTTTGGTCGTGGTGCCGCGCTCGATGGCGATGACCGTTACGGGACGTCCGTCTTTCCAGCCAATGCCAGCCACCACAGCGGCGTCGTCGCCAAAGTAACGGTCGCCGTGCAGCTCCACAAATCCATCCAGGCCCAGCAAAATCATCTCACCCGCCGTGGCGCGATCTGCCGAGCGGGTCTGCTTGACAATCTCGAGCGCGGTTTTTGGCGCGGCCGAGCGCTTGAACAAATGTCCCAGCTTCTTGCCGCGACGACCCGTATGCACGATCTCATGCGGTGCCCCCAGGTCGGGCGCATGCCCTTCGTGCAGCGCCAGCAGCTCGCCTACCGTGAGCGCAATCTCGCCACGCGGAACAACGGCATCGCAAAAGCCGTGCTCCAGCAAAAACTCGGAGCGCTGGAATCCCTTGGGCAGGCGCTTGTGCATGTTCTGCTCGATCACGCGCGGGCCGGCAAATGCCGTCAGGGCATCGGGCTCGGCCAGGATAATGTCGCCCTCCATGGCAAAGCTCGCGGTTACGCCTCCGGTCGTGGGGTCAGTGAGCACCGTGATATACAGGCCGCCCGCCTCGCTGTGGCGCCTAACCGCCGCAGAAATCTTGGCCATCTGCATAAGCGATGTCACGCCCTCTTGCATGCGAGCACCGCCCGAAACGGTAAAGCCAACAACTGGCAATCCCAGCTCGGTCGCACGCTCAAATGTGCGACAGATCCTCTCGCCCACCACGGAACCCATCGAGCCCATCATAAAGTTGGCGTCCATAAAGAAGAGTGCCGTATCGCAACCGCAGATTTTGCCCCTGCCGCATACAACGGCATCGCGCTCGCCCGAACGCTCGCTCACGCTCTTGAGCTTGTCGGCATAACCGGGAAACGAGAGGAAGTCCTCCGACGCCAGATTGGCATCCCATTCCTCAAACGTGCCCTCGTCAACCGTCATGCGCATGCGCGCGCGACCGCTCACGCGAAAGTGTTTGCCGCAACGAGGGCAGACCTCGAGGTTGTCGTGTAGGCGTGCCTCATCGATCACGCGGCGGCACTCCGGGCACTTGATAAACACGTGGCGCGCGGGAAACTCGGCGCACGACTCGGTCATCGGTCCCTCGAGGACGTTGACCGTCTTCGCTTTTCTATTCATCAGCATAGAGATGCCCCATTAGATCGGTGTGATACATGCCCGACAAGAACTCGTCGTTTGCCAGCACGTCGAGCTGAAGCTCGCTGTTTTCGCTCACGCCCTCAATCACGAGCTCGCCCAGGGCCGAGCGCATCTTGCGAATGGCGCCGTCACGCGTGGGCGCACACACGATGAGCTTGCCGAGCATGGAGTCGTAGTACGGCGGAACTTTCGCACCGGTAAACATGGCGGAATCCCAGCGCACGCGCGGACCACCCGGCACACGCAACGCGGTGACCGTTCCGCATGACGGCAGAAAGTCCGGCGTTTCGGCATTGATGCGGCACTCCATGGCGTGGTTGCGGACCGGCATGTCCTCCTGCTCAAAGGGCAGAGGCTGGCCGGCTGCCACGCGCAGCTGCCATTTGACCAGGTCGGTATCGGTCACAAACTCCGTAACCGGATGCTCCACCTGCAAGCGCGTGTTCATTTCCATAAAGTAGAATTTGCCGTCGTCCGAATACAGGAACTCGATGGTACCGGCTCCTTCGTAGCCAACGGCACGAGCCAGGTCACGCGCTGCCTTGTGCATGCGAGCACGAATGCCGTCGTGTCCGTCGAGGCACGGCGCGGGGCTCTCCTCGATCAGCTTTTGGTTGCGACGCTGCACCGAGCACTCGCGCTCGCCGAGCGAAAACACATGGCCCTGCTTATCGGCCATAATCTGCACCTCAACGTGGTGCGCCGGCGCGACGAACTTCTCCATGTAGCACTCGCCGTCGCCAAAAACGGCCTCGCCCTCGGTACGCGCCTCGATGAACGCCTTTGCCGCATCTTCCACGCGCTCGACCTTGCGAATGCCGCGACCGCCGCCACCTGCACGCGCCTTGATGAGCACGGGGCAGCCGATGCGCTCGGCCTCGGCCGTCGCCTCCTCGGGGCTTTTGAGCAAATCGCAGCCCGGAACGATGGGCACGCCCGCCGCGGCAGCCGTTCGGCGTGCGGCGTCCTTGTCGCCCATGCTGTCGATGACCTCGGCCGAGGGACCAACAAACGCCAGGCCATACTTGTCGCAGTCGCGCACGAAGCTCGCCTTCTCGGAGAAAAAGCCATAGCCGGGATGAATTGCCTTAGCTCCTGACTTTACGGCACAGGTGAGCACGGCATCGTCGTTGAGGTAGCTCTCGGCAAGACGCGGGCCGCCGATGCAATACGCCTCGTCGGCAAGCTGCACGTGCAACGCGTCCGCATCGGCCGTGGAATAAACGGCGACGGTCTTGATGCCCATATCGCGGCACGCGCGGATAACACGGACCGCGACTTCGCCGCGGTTGGCGATGAGCACTTTGTCGAACATGAAAACTTCCCTACTTTTCGTGCATGAGTGCAAAAGACATATCGGCGCGGCAGCAAACCTCACCGTTAACGCTCGCAGTACCTGTCGCAAAGCGGAACGGCCCGCGCGCACGCGTGATGGAGCACACCAGATCCACCGTGTCGCCCGGGCGCACCGGACGCTTAAAGCGCACCTTGTCCAGACTCGTGTAGAACGGCGTCGCGCCGCGCGCCTCCTCATCGCCCATCAGCAGCACGCAGCAGTTTTGGGCGAGCATCTCGCACTGGATCACGCCGGGGACCACCGGGTTTCCCGGAAAATGCCCCTGCAAAAAGTATTCGTCGCCCGTAATCGTGATCTTGCCGTGGGCCTCGTCGCCCACCAGCTCGGCTTCGTCGAGCAAAAGCATCGGCTCGCGATGCGGTAACAGCTTCTTGAGCTCTTCTTTGTTCATGGATATCACCTATCCGATCCTCATGAGGCAGCTGCCGAACTCCACGAGGTCGCCGTCGGCCACGCAGATCTCGAGCACCTCGCCGTCTGCCTCTGCCGTTACCTCGTTGAGAACCTTCATGGCCTCGATGATGCAGAGCGTCTCGCCGGCCTTGACCTTAGAGCCCACGTGCACAAACGGCTCGTCGCCCGGCGCCGGGGCAGCATAGAAAACGCCGACCATGGGAGCGGTCACCTCGGTGCCCTTGGGCTCCGGTGCGGCGGCAGGTGTCTGCGCGGCGGGCTCCGGTGCGGCAGGCGCGACTGTGGGAGCTGCAACTGGAGCGGCCATAGCGCTCGGCATGGGCATGGGCACGGCAACCGGCTGTGCGGCGCTCGCGCGCTCGAGTTCGACCGCGGTGCCATCGGGCTCCTCAACGCGTACGCGCGTGAGGCCGCGGTCCTCCATAACATCGGCTATCTCGGCAAGTCTTTTGGAATCCATGCTCTAGCTCCTCGTATATCTACGCAGCGCGATGGCGGCGTTGTGTCCGCCAAAGCCCAGGTTGGTCGAAAGCGCCCAGGTAAGGTCAGCGCGAACCGCGCGATTGGGCGTGTAGTCAAGATCGCAGGCGGGATCGGGCGTGTGGTAGTTAATGGTCGGCGGCACCACGCCCTGCTCGAGCGCCATGGCGCAGGCCATGACCTCGATGGCGCCCGTGGCACCGATCATGTGGCCGGTCATCGACTTAGTCGACGAGACGTGCGCGGCGCGCGCCGCGTCCTCGCCGAGCGCACGCTTAATGCCCGCCGTCTCGGACGAATCGTTGAGCTTGGTCGATGTGCCGTGGGCATTGATGTAGAGGCCCTCGGAAGGCCTGACGTCGCCCTCGGTCACCGCCAGCGATATCGCGCGGGCAATGCCGGCAGCCTCGGGATCAGGGCTCGTGATGTGATAGGCATCATCGGTGTTGCCGTAGCCCACGACCTCGGCATAAATGTGCGCACCGCGCGCCTGCGCATGTTCCATGCTCTCGAGCACGAGCACGCAGGCGCCCTCGCCCATCACAAAGCCATCGCGGTCTGCATCGAACGGGCGGCAAGCCGTCGCGGGATCAGGGTTGGTGGTCAATGCGCGGCAGGACGTAAAGCCCGCAACGGCATCGGGGATAATTGCGGCCTCGGCGCCGCCCGCGAGGATCGCGTCGGCATAGCCGTGCTTTATGGCGCGGAACGCCTCGCCCACCGCATGGGCCGAGGTTGCGCACGCGGTCACCACGGGCAGGGTCGGGCCCTTTGCCTTGTGGCGGATTGCGATATTGCCCGATGCCATGTTGGGGATCATCATCGCGATCATATAGGGCGATGCGCGGCGGGGCCCACGTTCGGCAATCGTATGGACGTTGTCGACGAGCGTCGTCATGCCGCCCACGCCCGAGCCAACGTAGACGCCCAGGCGCTCGCGATCGATGGCGCCTTCGACATCAAAGCCTGCATCGTGCATGGCTTCGTCCGAAGCCGCCATCGCAAACTGAACGCAGGGGTCGAGATGCTTGGCGTCACGCTTGCCAAAGTACTCGTTGCCGTCAAAGCCCTTGACCTCGGCTGCCACCTTGACGGCAAACGCATCGGTATCGAAGTGCGTGATCGGGCCGATGCCGCACGTGCCAGCACACATTGCCGCCCAGGTGGCAAGCGCGGTGTTGCCGAGCGGCGACACGGCACCGATACCGGTGATTGCAACTCTCTGTTCCATCATGGTCTCCTCATCCAAGCCGTTCTTCGGCCCTGGTTTCTACATCGCCATTCCGCCGTCGACGCGCACGACCTCACCCGTAATGTAGGCAGCCGCATCACTCGCCAGAAAGCGCACTACGCCGGCCACCTCCTCGGGGCGCGCCATACGCTTAAGGGGAATCTGCTCCTCGGTTACCGTACGCACCTTCTCCGAGAGCTTTGCCGTCATATCCGTCTCGACAAACCCGGGGGCAACCGCGTTCACTCGTACGCCGCGGGGCGCAAGCTCGCGCGCCACCGCCTTGGTCAGGCCGATCACGCCCGCCTTGGAGGCAGCGTAGTTGGCTTGCCCGGCATTGCCCATCAGGCCCACGACCGAGCTCATGTTGACGACGCAGCCGCCGCGCTGGCGCATAAAGGTCTTGGTGAGCGCGCGCGTCGTGTTAAACGTTCCTTTAAGATTGACATCGAGCACGCGATCGAAGGCGTCATCGCCCATGCGCATGAGCAGGCCATCGCGGGTGATGCCAGCGTTGTTGACGAGCGCCCAAATGGAGCCAAAGTCGTTGAGGACCGCTTCCACGCACGCGTTGACGGCAGCGGGGTCGGCCACGTCGCATTGATATGAGCGCGCCGTGGCGCCAGCCGCCTCGCAGGCGTCGCACGTCTCGCGCGCCGCATCGACGCTGCCGGCATAGACGACGGCGATATCGTAGCCATCCTCCGCCAGACCGATAGCGCAGGCGCGGCCGATACCCCGCGAGCCGCCCGTGACCAGTGCCACGCGACGTGAGTCGTTGCGCTCGAGCGCGCCATTGTTCAAGTTGCCCATGTCATTCCTTTCGGGTTACAGCCCTGTGGACTATGCGAGCTCGTCGGCAATAGCTGCGACCTGCTCGGCCGTCTCGCACGAATACACACGAACGTCGCTCAGCGTACGCTTGACCAGGCCGGACAGCGTTTTGCCGGGGCCGACCTCAATAAATGTGTCGATGCCTTGATCCTGCAGAGCATGCAGCGTATCGACCCAGCGTACGGCATGGCTCACCTGATTGGCCAAGACATCCGATGCCGTCTGGGGATCCGCCGGATAGGGCGCCGCTGTCATATTTGCCAAAACAGGAATGAGCAACGGGGACGGCGCGTGACCGGCCTCAATATATGCGGCAAGGCCACAGGTCGCCTCGGCCATATAGGGGCTATGAAATGCACCCGACACCGCGACCTTCATGGCGCGGCCGCCAGCCTCTTTTACTAGGACGTCGAGCTCCTGCAGCGCCTCGGGCGCTCCGGCCACAACCGTCTGCTGTGGGCTGTTGTAGTTGACTGGCCAGCAGTCCTCGCCGGCCTGTTTTGCCAAGCCCTCGACTTGCGCCGCATCGAGCTTGATGACGGCGCGCATGCCGCCCGGATGGCGCTCGGCAGCCGCGGCCATCAGCGCCGCGCGCTCGCACACGAGCTCAAAGCCCGCTCGCGTATCGAACGCCCCCGCAAAGGTGAGCGCGGCGACCTCGCCCAGCGAGAATCCCGCACAGGCGGCAGGCACCACGCCGCGCTCGCGCAGGGCGACGGCGACAGCCAAGTCGTGCACGAACACGCAAGGCTGCGTGTTCTCGGTCTGCGAGAGCTCCTCCTTGGAGGCGCTCCGGCACTGCTCGCTCGTCCCCGGGCGCACCTCATCGGCAATGGCGAACACCTCGGCAGCCGCCGGCGATGTCTCGATCAAGTCGACGCCCATCGCGGGGTGCTGGGCACCCTGGCCGGCAAACAAAAACGCTACGCCACCCATGCGCACGCACCCTTCAGGACGTGCTCGGCGCCATCGACCAGGTCGTCAACGATTTCGCGTGCGCTCTGGCGCTCGTTGACCATGCCGGCAATCTGTCCACACAAAAACGAACCCTCTTCGTAGTTGCCGTCCTTGGCGGCCTTGCGAAGGGCGCCCGTGCCCATGGCCCCAAGCTCCTCGACACTTGCGCCCGCTGCCTCGCTCTTGGCGTAGGCGTTGGTGAAGGGGCTCTTGAGGGCACGCACCGGGTGTCCCGTCGAGCGGCCGGTCGCACGCGTCGAGGTGTCGTTGGCCTTCAGGACCATCTCCTTGTACTGCTCCGATACGGTGCACTCGTCTGCGACCAGAAAGCGCGTACCCACCTGGACGCCGGCGGCGCCCAGCATAAAAGCGGCCGCCATGCCGCGGCCGTCAGCAATACCCCCGGCAGCCACGACGGGAATGTCGACCGCATCGACGACCTGCGGCACCAGCGCCATCGTCGAGGTCTCGCCAATATGGCCGCCCGATTCGGTGCCCTCGGCAACAACCGCCGTGGCCCCACGACGCGCCACGAGGCGCGCCAGCGCCACCGAGGCAACGACCGGGATGACCTTGATACCTACCTCGTTCCACGCCTTCATGTACTTGGTGGGATTACCGGCACCCGTCACGACGACCGGCACCCGCTCGTCAATCACAACCTGCGCGACCTCGTCGGCAAACGGGCTCATGAGCATGACGTTCACGCCAAAGGGCTTATCCGTCCTGGCGCGCAGCTCGTGAATCTGGTCGCACAGCCAGTTGGCGTCGGCGTTCATGGCCGCGATAATCCCCAAGCCGCCCGCCTCGGATACTGCGGACGCCAATGAGGCGTCGGCAATCCAGGCCATACCGCCCTGGAACACGGGCTTTTCGATGCCGAGCAGATCGCAGAGAGGAGTCTTGAGCATCTCTACTTCTCCAATGCCGCCTCGACCGTATCGGCGAACTCGCCGACCGTCTTGGGGTTCTCCTCGGTATCGAGCTGGATGCCAAACTCGTCCTCGACGGCGACGAGGATCTCGACGGTGCCCAGACTGTCGAGACCAATCTCCTCGAGCGTGGACTCGGGCTTCATCTCGACGTCGTCAAGGCCAGCGGTCTCGCGGATAACGTCGCAAACGCGCTCGAAGGTCTTCTGATCTGCCATGGTATTTCTCCTTTGTTTGTGCCCTAGGGGCGTTTTTATTTCCTATGTGCGACTACTTCCAACGAAGCAGATAGCCACCTATATCCAGGCCGGCGCCAAATCCAACGAGGGCGATGGTGTCGCCCGCATTCAGTGCATCGGTGCGTGCCAGCCGGTCAAGCGCAAGGGGAATGCAAGCGCTCGAAATGTTGCCGGTCTCGCGTAGCGTTCGAACCACGCGCTCGTCTGGCACGCCGAGGCGCTTGACCGCCTGACTCAGGATTCGTTCGTTAGCCTGATGGAATACAAAATGATCGATGTCTTCGACCGAAATGCCCGCATCGCTCGCAAGCATATGGACCGTGTCGCAGATGGCGTTGACGCCGAACTTGAACACGCGGCGGCCATTCATGGACAGCACACTCTCGCTTTCTGCGGAGGCCTTAAACGGCGAGGTGCCGACCAGACCGGGAACGCGCAAGGTCTCGACGTCGGGCGCCGTCGAAAGCTCAACGGCAAGGGGACTGTCTCCCCCAGCCTCAATCACTGCGGCGCCTGCCCCATCGCCAAAGAGCACGCAGGTGGCGCGGTCGGTCCAGTCGAGCGCGCGCGTCATCTGCTCGGCAGCAACGACAAGCACGCGTTCGGCACGGCCGCGGGCGATATAGCCCTCGGCGACATCGAGCGCAAATACGAAGCCGGCGCAGGCCGCCGAGACATCGAAGGCAGGGCACGTCGCGCCCAGTCGCTCTGCAACGGCACACGCCTCGGCGGGAACAAGGTGGTCACCCGTCGTCGTCGAGCAGACGATCAAATCCAGCTGGCTCGCATCGATTCCGGACACCTGGAGTGCCCGCTCGCTCGCCGCTACGGCAAGGTCGTCAAGTGACTCGGTGGTGCAGACGTGGCGGCTCTTGATACCGGTACGGGTATAAATCCACTCATCCGAGGTATCAAGGAACTCAGACAGCTCGTCATTGGAAACACTGCGCTTAGGAAGCGCCGAGCCTGTTCCAAGAATCGTGAAACCCATCACTAACCTCCTTTGGGTTGTTGACGTGTTTACATCGACTAAGAGAGGATAGCGCATTTCAGACGTTGTTGACGTGTTAACATTAAATTGGCCAAATGCGACAAAGGCTTCACATTGTGTCTGTCTCTCGACACCATTGCGTTATTCACTTATCCATTAAGGAGGTAGCAGCCGTTATGGATGCCAAATTAACGATAGTCGACGTAACCGGATCGACCAACGATGACCTGCTCGAAGCAGGAAAACAAGGAGCGCCGCACGGCACAGGACTTGCCGCCCGGGCTCAGACAGCAGGACGCGGTCGGCGCGGCCACAAATGGGATTCAACCGCTGGTAACCTATTGCTTTCGATTGTCCTGCGTCCACGCGTTAATCCTGCAAAGTTCTCTGGTCTTGCCGCCGTCAGCGGCCTAGCAGTGCTCGAGGCGCTCGAAAAGCAGGGTCTTGCAAACGAGATTGGCCTCAAATGGCCCAATGACCTGGTCGCGCGAGGACGCAAGCTCGGCGGCATTCTGGTCGAGGCCGCACGCGATAACGAAGGCAACCCCTTTGCGGTCTGTGGCATTGGCGTCAATGTGAACTACACGCCCCAAGAGGTGCCCGATGGCGGCCTGGCGGCAATTGGCCTCTCGGATCTCAACGAGAACGTTCCCGCCGTCGATGTGTTACTCAAAGAGGTCTATCACACCGTCGTAAACGCCGTGGACACGTGGGCAGATCTGCTCAACGCCATGGAAGAAAACGCCGGACCGCTCGCGCCCGTCCACGACGAATATATCGCACACCTCAATTGGATTGGGGAACACGTTATCGCCCGCTCCCCCGCTGGAGACGAGCTGGCACGAGGTGTCTTTAAAACCGTCGATGCCTTTGGTCGCGCGTGCATCGAAACGGAAGACGGCTTTCGATCCTTCCATTTTGAGGAGGCATCGCTGCGCCCCTTGAGCGAATAGGTCGCCGCAGCCGTCGGCTCGGCAGCATTACCCGGCAGTCCAAACCATCATTCAAACAAAAGAGCCCCGCTACCGTAATGGCAGCGGGGCTCTTTAAGCTATGAGCGATATCGCTTAGAGCTTGATGTCGATGTCGACGCCAGCGGGGAGGTCGAGACGCATGAGCGAATCAACGGTGCCCGAGGTGGGGTCGAGGATGTCGATGAGGCGCTTGTGGGTGCGCATCTCGAACTGCTCACGGGAGTCCTTGTTCACGTGCGGCGAGCGGATAACCGTGTACAGGTTGCGCTCGGTGGGCAGGGGGACAGGACCGGAAACGCGAGCGCCGGTCTTCTGAGCGGTCTCAACGATGAGCTTCGCGGACTGATCGACGACCTCGTGATCATAGCCCTTGAGGCGAATGCGGATCTTCTGGGTAGCCAACTTAAACCTCCAAAGAGTGCGAGAGATGTTCTCGCGGATTACGTAACAGGGAGCTCGAACTTAGGCGTTCTTGCTCATGACCTCGTCCACAATGGACTTGGGCGCGGGCTCATAAGAGTCGAACTGCATCGTGTAGGATGCACGGCCCTGGGTCTGGGAGCGAAGGTCGGTAGCGTAACCGAACATCTCGCCCAGCGGCACCTTGGCACGGATGAGCTTGCTGTTCTTGCGATCCTCCATGCCCTCGATCTTGCCGCGGCGACCGGAGAGGTTGCCCATAACGTCGCCCATGTACTGCTCGGGGGTCTCGACCTCGACAGCCATGATCGGCTCGAGCAGCTGCGGATCGGACTTCTTGAGGGCGTCCTTGATAGCCATGGAACCGGCGATCTTGAAGGCGGCCTCGGAGGAGTCGACCTCGTGGTAAGAACCGTCGAACAGGGTGACCTTAACGTCGAGGACCGGGAAGCCGGCGATAACACCGGTGTTCAGGGCCTCCTGGATGCCCTTGTCGATGGACGGGATGTACTCCTTGGGCACGACGCCGCCGACGATAGCGTTGACGAACTCGTAGCCGAAGCCCTCCTCCATCTTCTCGAGCTTGATGACGGCGTGGCCGTACTGACCGCGACCGCCGGACTGACGGACGAACTTGCCCTCAGCCTTCTCGACGTCGTGACCAGCGGTCTCGCGGTAGGCAACCTGGGGCTTACCGACGTTAGCGTCAACCTTGAACTCGCGGAGCAGACGGTCGACGATGATCTCGAGGTGCAGCTCGCCCATGCCGGCGATGATGGTCTGGCCGGTCTCGTGGTTGGTGGACACCTGGAAGGTCGGGTCCTCCTCGGCGAGCTTGGTCAGAGCAAGGGACATCTTGTCCTGCTCGGCCTTGGTCTTGGGCTCGATGGCAACGTCGATAACGGGCTTAGCGAACTCGATCTTCTCGAGGACGATCTCCTTGCCCTCGGCGCACAGGGTGTCGCCGGTGGTGGAGTTCTTGAAGCCGACGCAAGCGACGATGTCGCCGGCGGCAGCGTCGTCACGGTCGATACGCTCGGCGGCGTTCATCTCGAGGATGCGGCCGAGGCGCTCGCGCTGACCGTTGGAAGCGTTGACCACGTAGGAGCCGGACTCGGCACGGCCGGAGTAAACGCGGACATAGGTGAGCTTACCGACGAACGGGTCGGTCATGATCTTGAAGACCAGGCCGGAGAAGGGCTCGTCGAAGGAAGGATGACGCTGAATCTCCTCGCCGGTGTCCGGATCGGTACCGGTGACGGCCTCAACGTCGAGCGGGCTGGGCAGGTAGTCGACGACAGCGTCGAGCAGCTCCTGAACGCCCTTGTTCTTGTAGGCGGAACCCACGAAGACGAGGTTGAGCTCGTTGGCCAGAACGCCCTTGCGCAGAGCAGCCTTGAGCTCCTCGACGGTGAAGTCCTCCTCCATGAGGATCTTCTCCATGAGCTCGTCGTCAAAGCTGGCAGCAGCGTCGAGGAGCTCCTCGCGCTTGGTGGCAGCGATGTCGGCAAACTCAGCCGGGATCTCGTCCATCGGCTCGGGGTAGGTCATGCCCTTGTCGTCGGCCTTGAAGTCCCAAGCAGTCATGGTGACGAGGTCGATGACACCCCAGAAGTTGTCCTCGGCGCCCATCGGGACCTGAGCGGCCACGGCGTTGGCGTCGAGACGATCCTTCATGGTCTCGATAGCGTTGAAGAAGTCAGCGCCCACGCGGTCATACTTGTTGATGAAGGCGATGCGGGGGACGTTGAAGGTAGAAGCCTGACGCCAAACGGTCTCAGACTGGGGCTGAACGCCGGCAACGGCGTCGAAAACGGCGACAGCGCCATCGAGGACGCGCAGGCAGCGCTCGACCTCGGCGGTGAAGTCAACGTGGCCCGGGGTGTCGATGATCTGGATGCGGTAGTCGGTACCGTCCTTCTTCCAGAAGCACGTGGTAGCAGCGGAGGTAATGGTTACGCCGCGCTCCTGCTCCTGAACCATCCAGTCCATGGTGGCAGCGCCCTCATGGACCTCACCGATCTTGTGGGTCTTACCGGTGTAGTAAAGAATACGCTCGGTCGTGGTGGTCTTACCGGCATCGATGTGGGCCATGATGCCGATGTTACGGGTATCGGAAAGCTTGTACTTAGGCTTAGCCATGTTAGTTCCTTACCTTAACTTACCAACGATAGTGAGAGAACGCGCGGTTGGCCTCGGCCATCTTGAAGACGTCCTCACGCTTCTTGACGGAAGCGCCCAGGCCGTTGGAAGCGTCGAGGATCTCGTTGGCGAGACGCTCGGCCATGGTCTTCTCCTTGCGAGCGCGGGAGAAGTTGACGATCCAGCGGATACCCAGAGCGGTGGAACGACGGGAGTTGACCTCCATCGGGACCTGATAGGTAGCGCCACCGACACGCTTGGGCTTAACCTCGAGCGTGGGCTTGACGTTGTCCATAGCCTTCTTGAAGGTAGCGAGAGCGTCGCCACCCTCGGACTTCTCGGCAACGATCTCGAAAGCGGTGTAAACGATGCGCTCAGCGGTGGCCTTCTTGCCGTCAAGAAGGACCTTGTTGATGAGCTGAGTCACCAGGCGGTTGTTGTAAACGGCGTCAGGCTGAACCTCACGACGATTAGCTGCTGCACGACGCGGCATGTGAAATCTCCTTAAGTGTCTACCGTGCGGCGCTTAGGCGGCACACGGCGAAAGTATCAAAACGTTATCTGGCTTATTTAGCCTTAGGGCGCTTAGCACCGTACTTGGAACGGGCCTGCATACGGTTCTGAACCGGAGCAGCGTCGTAGGCGCCACGGATGACGTGATAACGGACACCAGGGAGGTCACGGACACGACCGCCGCGGACGAGCACGATAGAGTGCTCCTGCAGGTTGTGGCCCTCACCCGGGATGTAAGCAGTAACTTCGATGCCGTTGACGAGGCGAACACGGGCAACCTTACGAAGAGCCGAGTTCGGCTTCTTGGGGCTCGTGGTGAAGACGCGGGTGCACACGCCGCGCTTCTGGGAGTTGTGCTGCAGAGCAGCGTTCTTGGACTTCTTGGGCACGGAACGACGGCCCTGGCGAACCAGCTGGTTAATAGTAGGCAAAGCGTACTCCTTCTCGAATGATTCCAGCTTTCTGTAAAGTGCAACGGCTTGAATCGAGGGGTCAGCATCCCCCTACGAAACACGCAGTTCGATAGGATACGTGGCGTTAGCTGTGCCGTCAACAGACCACGCCGCCGGGCGTATCCTAAAATAAGCATATTTCCGCAAAGCCTACACAAATGGAATCCCCTCCTGTGCGCGGTGGTGGATCCCCGGCCCGGGCGGCCTATCAAGATTTTGCCGCATACTTCCGAAATTCAGACGAATACCGCTCGCTTTAACCGCCCATTTACCGCAAAAGAGGCCGCTTCCCCTAGTAGGAAGCGGCCCCAAATCTTACGAATAGACGATGGCAAAGGGTACTTCTGTTTCGGTCTCTCCTGCTGATGTGTATCTCGTGCCCTCAAGGGTTACCGAGACCACTTGGTCGACATCGATCAACTTCGTTGGCAGCCAGATGTTCTCTCCGCTATTGCGCGCATAAGAAAAATATAAGTTGGACACCCCTGCGTCGTCATCTTCGATAATCTGCTCCGATCCATCCTTGTAGCTGACGGTCAGCTTATTATCAACTGCGTCAATGCCCAGATCATCGATGTGTGTCTGGATAGAAAACGGGCTGATCTCGAGAGGCGAGTCATCGGAGCGGAGTTCCTTTGTATCGACGTACGCTCCAACGCTAAACTCGGGCGTCGATGCCTCGAACGGCTTCGCATCCTCGCCTTCGCCCTCGGTCCACGAGATATTCCAGGTGACCGCATGTTGAAAACCTCGCTCGCGATCCATAGAAGCAAAGTACATCGTGCCATTAATGACAGTATCGCTTGATGTGTCTTTATCAATGGTGCAGCGTGTGTCAGCCCATTCCTCGCCGAAGTTCATGCTGGGCGTGCCGATGCCTTGTTCTTCTTCACCATAAAGAACAAGTTCGCCGATCTCTGCTGCCGGCTTGTAGCAGTTAACTCCATTTGGATTGGATAGCGTAAACGTCACAGCACCGCAACCGTTTTTATCGATAGCCATATCATGAATGTCGAGTGTATAGCCGTTGCCCTCGACGGACAGATTGACCTTCTGTACTGAACTCTCCAAGCTTTGGGGCGCGATACCATCACCAAACTCTCTGGTGTAGGTGTATTTAGTCCCCGATGAGCCACCGTTGGTCCAGGTAATGGAATCCCCATTGCCGTGGTTTCCCCAGGCTGAGGCAAAATAGCCGAAATTGACAACGGCGTAGGCGACCCCTCCGGTCGCCAGCACTCCGGCAAGACATCCGATCACGGCAACATACAGAGGTTTCGCGTGACCCTTTCGATGAAGCGGCTCACCCGCAGCGGTATTTAGGACGCGATCTGCAAGATCGCTATCGGCTTGGATGGACTCGAAGGCCTGCTTGATTTGATTGGATTTCACGGTCGCCCTCCTCTAGGATGAACTTGAGCTTCGATCTGCCGCGAGCCAAACGCGTTCGAACGGTCGCGGCTGGTACATGCAACAACTCGGCAATCTCTGAGGTCGAAAAGCCCAGATAGTAATAGAGCACGATGGGAACACGGAATCGCTCCGGAAGTCGCATAACGTCTGACAGGACCGCCTTGGTCTCATCCTGCGCCGCCGAGAGCGAATCTGCCAGGTTCTCAATATCCTCCACGCGCCTCCATGGCTTTCGAAAGAGAGATTTGCATTCATTGATCGTGACCCGGATAAGCCAGCGGCGAAGATGCTCCCAACTCTCAAAATGTCCATCGCTTTTAAGCAGCTTAAGAAAGACATCCTGGGCAACATCGTCGGCGTCGGCACAATCGCGCAGGTACGTCAATGCGATCCGAAACACGACATCCCGGTGATCTTCGACCGCCTGTCTAAATGCTTGTTCTTCCATAATCACCTCCCGGTGATGCTGATGTTTCTTGCTGAGGCCCTCACCATAGATACGCTTTGACCGAACGGAATGTTTCAAATTCAAGCAGTAAAAACCTACCAAAATAGACCTGTCCCTTTTTGACAAAAGGAATCCCCTTCTGTGCGCGGGGGCAGATTCCCGGAACGGGCCGCCCGCTGTTTAAGTTTGCTGCTCTACAGTCCTGCGCAAGACGGAAAGCACATTAAGTGCTTTCCTTTGCGTGCGGAACTCGCGACAAACTTAAACAGCGGGCGGCCCGTTCCGGGAATCCGACGTGCTCGTCGGGGCAACGTTCCTCATCAAAAAAGACCCGCTTCCCTGTTGGGAAACGGGTCTTTGGAAGGACGGTTAACGTACTTGGAAGTTACTCCTCGTCGTTGTCCTTGGCCTCCTCGGCATCGTCGGTGTCCACGAGCTGGTTGAGCAGCTCGTCGAGGGAAGCCATGTCCTCGTTGATGGCACCGTTGGCGGGAGCCTTCTTGTCGTCGATCGGGGCGCCCAGGAGCTCCTCGTCGGCGTCAGCGTGATGCGTCGGAGCTGAGGTACCCAGCAGGATATCGTCCGGACCGTCGGGGCTAAAGACCATCTGCAGCAGCTGCGAGAGGTCTTCCTCGTCGGCAACGTCGTCGTTGTTCTCGAGGATGTAGAGCAAATCGTGGGCCTCGAGGCCGTCACGGAGCTCCTCAATCGCCTTGGCACCGATGCCATCGATGCGCAGCAGATCCTCCTCGGACTTGCCAACCAGGTCGCCGACCGTCTCGATGCCGACCTCGCTGAACTTGTTGGTCCAGCGCTGCGACACGCCCAGGTCGTCGAACAGGTACAGACGAGCCTTCTCGGCGGAGATGGTGTGGCCGTTGCGGGTGAACGAACCGTCAGCACCACCGAACTCGTCGTAGCCGGCCCAGTCGAGCTGCTGCGGAAGCTGCTCGTCCAGGTCCTTGAGCTCCACAGGAGCCCACTCGGGCAGCGACTTGGCGTTGGGCGAAGCCGGACCGTCAATGTCCACATAGCCGTCGGCCGTGCGATACGTCAGCTTGGCGTTGGCGTACGGCTTGAGGCCGGTACCAGCCGGGATCTTCTTACCGACGATGACGTTGGACTTAAGGTCGAGCAGGTGGTCGACCTTGCCCTCGATGGCAGCCTCGGTAAGGACGCCGGCGGTACGGATGAACGAAGCGCTCGACAGCCAGGAGTCGATGTTGGACGCGACCTTGAGCGTACCCAGGATGACGGGCTCGGCCACAGGAGCCTGACCGCCCAGACGGGCAACGCGCTCGACCTCGTCGGCGAACTCGTAGCGGTCGACGTACTGACCAAGCAGGTACTTGGAGTCACCGGGGTTGGTGATCTGAACGCGACGCAGCATCTGACGTGCGAGCACCTCGATGTGCTTGTCGTTCAGGTCGACGCCCTGGCTGGTGTAGACGTCCTTGACGCTCTCGACGAAGGTGTGCATCGTCGACTCGATGTCGGTCAGCTTGCGCAGGTTGCGGAAGTTGACGAAGCCCTTGGTGATCTGGTCGCCGGCGCGAACCTCGCAGCCGTCCTCGATCTCGGGCATAAAGCGCACCGAAGCGGGGACGCGACGCTCGTCGAGGACACGGGTGTGATCCTCGGAGTCGGTGAGCGTCAGCACGTACTCGGACTTCTCGGGCTTAATCGAGAGGTGGCCGGAGTACGGAGCCAGCTCGGCCTCGCGACCCAGGATCTTCTCGTTGACGTTGCCGACGATATCGAACATACGGCTGACCGTAGGCAGACCCTGCGTAATATCGTCGACGCCAGCGACGCCGCCGGAGTGAATGGTACGCATCGTAAGCTGCGTACCGGGCTCGCCGATGGACTGGGCGGCAATAATGCCGACGGCAGTACCGATGGCGACCGGACGACGGGTGGAAAGATCCCAGCCGTAGCACTTCTGGCACACGCCGTACTTGGAGCGGCAGGTGAGCAGCGCGCGAAGCTTGACCTTCTTAAGGCCGGCATCGACCATCTTCTGGATGTCGGCGACCTTCTCGATGTAGCCGTCCCGCTCAAAGAGCACGGTGCCATCGGGAGCCACGACGTCCTCAATGAAGCAACGGCCGACGAGGTCGGTGTTGAGGTCGGTGGTGCCGGGGATGATGAGGTTGTAAGTGACGCCCTCGTGCGTACCGCAGTCCTCCTCGCGGACGATGACGTCCTGGGCCACGTCAACCAGACGACGGGTCAGGTAACCGGAGTCCGAGGTGTGGGATGCGGTATCGACCAGGCCCTTACGGGCGCCGTAGGTCGAAATGAAGTACTCGAGCGGCAGCAGACCCTCGCGGAAGTTCGCCTTAATGGGAAGGTCGATCGTCTCGCCGGACATGTCTGCCATCAGGCCACGCATGCCGCCGAGCTGACGCAGCTGGGTCTTAGAACCACGGGCGCCGGAGTCGGCCATCATGTAGAGCGGGTTCTCCTCGTCGAACAAGTCGAGCATGAGCGCTGCAACCTTGTCGGTGCAAGCGGTCCACTCGTTAACGACTTCGATGTGGCGCTCCGTCTCGTTGATGAAGCCCTCCTCGAAGTACTCGTTGATCTGGTCGACGTTGGCCTGGGCGCGGTCGAGCAGCTCCTGCTTCTCGGCAGGGATGAGAGCGTCCCACACCGAGATGGTGAGGCCGGCGCGGGTAGCGTAGTGGAAGCCGGAGTACTTGATGGCGTCGAGGATCGGGCCGACCTTGGCCTCGGGGTAACGATCGCAGCAGTCCGCAACCAGCCTGGCCACGTCGCCCTTGACCATCTTGTAGTTCATGAACTCGTAGTCTTCGGGCAGGCACTGGCGGTTGAAGATGATGCGGCCGATGGAGGTCTCGAAGCGCGCGGTCTTGTTGCCGGTGACGTCGTAGTCGACAAACTCGTTCTTGCCGTTCTTGACGCGGAAGATACGGGTGCCGTCCTCGTTGATGACGTTGGCGTCGGCAGCGGACACGCGGACCTGGATCTTGGCCTGCATGTCGACCTCGGAGCGGCAGTCATAGGCGTGCAGCGCGTCGTCGAAGCTGGCGAACACGTGGTTCTCGCCCGGCAGACCGTCGCGGACCTGGGTGAGGTAGTACACACCGATGATCATGTCCTGCGAGGGGATGTTGACCGGCTTGCCGGATGCCGGCGAGCGCAGGTTGTTCGCAGAGAGCATGAGCACGCGGGCCTCGGCCTGAGCCTGGCTGGACAGCGGCACGTGGACAGACATCTGGTCGCCGTCGAAGTCGGCGTTGAAGGGCGAGCAGACCAGCGGGTGCAGGTGGATAGCCTTGCCCTCGACCAGCACCGGCTCAAAGGCCTGGATGGACAGACGGTGCAGGGTCGGTGCACGGTTGAGCAGCACGACGCGACCGTCGATGACCTCTTCGAGGATGTCCCACACAAAGGTGGCACCACGGTCGATAGCGCGCTTGGCGCCCTTGATGTTCTCGACCTTGCCAAGCTCGACCAGGCGCTTCATGACGAAGGGCTTGAAGAGCTCCAGCGCCATGGTCTTGGGCAGACCGCACTGGTGCAGCAGCAGCTTGGGGTCGGTAACGATAACCGAACGGCCGGAGTAGTCGACACGCTTGCCCAGCAGGTTCTGACGGAAGCGACCCTGCTTGCCCTTGAGGGCCTCGGCGAGCGACTTGAGCGGGCGACCGCCACGGCCAGAGACCGGGCGACCACGACGGCCGTTGTCGAACAGGGCGTCCACGGACTCCTGGAGCATGCGCTTCTCGTTGTTCACGATGATCGCAGGGGCGTCCAGGTCGAGCAGGCGCTTGAGTCGGTTGTTACGGTTGATCACGCGACGGTACAGGTCGTTGAGGTCGGATGCGGCGAAGCGGCCGCCGTCGAGCTGGACCATCGGGCGCAGATCAGGCGGAATGACCGGGATGACATCCAGGATCATGTTCGCGGGGCTGTTGCCGCCCTTCAGAAAGGCGTCAACGACCTCGAGGCGCTTGACGGCCTTCTCGCGCTTCTGCTTCTGGGAGTCCTCGTCGGCGATGATGGCCTTGAGCTTCTCGGCCTCGGAAGGAAGGTCGATGGCAGCGAGCAGGTCGCGGACGGCCTCAGCACCCATGCCACCCTTGAAGTACATGGAGTAGTAGCGGGTCATCTCGCGGAACAGCGGCTCATCGGAAATGAGGTCGCGCTCGCTGAGCTTCATGAAGGCGTTGAAGGCGTCCGTGCGGAGCTGCTTCTCGTCCTTGCACTCTTCCTCGATGTCGACGATGCCAGAGGCGATCTCCTCGGGGGTCAGCGGCTCCTCGTCGGAGAACTCGTCAAAGTTCTCGGGGTTGCCCTGCTCCTTGAGGGACTCGATCTGGCGGGCGCACTCGGCATCGATCTCTTCCAGATCGGCGGCGAGCTCCTCGCGCAGGTCGTCAGCGTCGGCCTCGCGAGCCTCGTAGTCGACCTCGGTGATGATGTAGCTGGCAAAGTACAGAACCTTCTCGAGGTCCTTGGACTTGATGTCGAGCATACGGCTCATCGGGAAGCTCGTGGGGCTCTTGAAGTACCAGATGTGGGACACGGGAGCGGCGAGCTCGATGTGGCCCATGCGGTCGCGACGCACCTTGGCCGAGGTGACCTCGACGCCGCAGCGCTCGCAGACGATGCCCTTAAAGCGGATGCCCTTGTACTTGCCGCAGGAGCACTCCCAGTCCTTGGCGGGACCGAAGATCTTCTCGCAGAACAGGCCGTCCTTCTCGGGCTTGAGGGTACGGTAATTGATGGTCTCCGGCTTCTTGACCTCACCGTGCGACCAGGAACGGATCTGGTCGGCGGAGGCAAGGGAGATCTTTACCGAGTCAAAATCAGTAGCTTCGAAATCTGCCACAGTCAACTACTCCTTATCAGTGGTCGTGGCGGCGACAGCCTCGGGCGCCTCGGCGGTCTCGGCATCCTCGGCCTCGACGTCGGCGTCAACGCCGGCGAGCGCAGCCAGGTCGTCGAGAGCGGAGGTCTCCTCGGCGGTCACAGGGGCGGAGGCGTCCTCGTCGGCATCGTGCATGGGCTCGATGTCCAGTGCGAGGGAGCGAATCTCCTTGACGAGAACCTTGAAGGACTCGGGGATACCCGGGACAGGAACGTTCTCGCCCTTGACGATGGACTCGTAGGTCTTGACGCGGCCCACGGTATCGTCGGACTTGACGGTCAGGATCTCCTGCAGGACGTTGGAAGCACCGTAAGCGTACAGTGCCCAAACTTCCATCTCGCCGAAGCGCTGGCCGCCGAACTGAGCCTTGCCGCCCAGAGGCTGCTGGGTAACCAGGCTGTAAGGGCCGGTCGAACGGGCGTGGATCTTGTCGTCGACCATGTGGCCGAGCTTGAGGATGTAGGACGTACCCACGGTAATGGGCTCGCGGAACTCCTCGCCGGTGCGGCCGTCGAACAGGCGGGTCTTGCCGCGCTCGTCAAGCTGGGTGACGAACTCGGGGCGCATGTGATCGCCAAAGGCAGCGGTGGCCTTGTTGAGCATGTTCTTGTTGGCACGACGGATGACCTCGGCGATCTCGTCCTCCTTGGCGCCGTCGAAGACGGGCGTCGCGGTGAAGAACGGACCGGGGACGTACTTGTCGGAGTCGGCCTGCTCGGTATCCCAACCGCAGGCAGCAGCCCAGCCAAGGTGGCACTCGAGCAGCTGGCCGACGTTCATACGCGAAGGAACGCCCAGCGGGTTGAGGATAACGTCGATCGGGGTACCGTCAGCCATGTAGGGCATGTCCTCGACCGGCAGAACGTTACAGATAACACCCTTGTTGCCGTGGCGGCCGGCGATCTTATCGCCCTGCTGGATCTTACGACGCTGGGCGACGTAGACGCGCACCTGCTCGTTGACGCCGGGGGCCAGATCGTCGCCGTTCTCGCGGCTAAAGCGGACAACGTCGATGACGCGGCCGTAAGCGCCGTGAGGCATCTTAAGGGAGGTGTCGCGGACGTCGTGGGCCTTTGCACCGAAGATGGCGCGCAGCAGGCGCTCCTCGGCGGTCAGAGCACTCTCGCCCTTAGGCGTGACCTTGCCGACCAGGATGTCGCCAGGGCCGACCTCGGCGCCGATGCGGATGATGCCGTCCTCGTCGAGGTTGGCAAGCATGTCCTCGGAGAGGTTCGGGATCTCGCGGGTGATCTCCTCGGGGCCGAGCTTGGTGTCGCGGGCATCGATCTCGTGACGGGTGATGTTGATGGTCGTCAGCAGGTCCTCGGCCACCAGGCGCTCGGACACGACGATACCGTCCTCGTAGTTGAAGCCTTCCCACGGCATGTATGCCACGGTGAGGTTCTGACCCAGTGCAAGCTCGCCATGATCGGTCGAAGGACCGTCAGCCAGGGGCTCGCCCTGCTCAACAGTGTCACCGACGCGCACGAGCGGACGGTGGTTGATGCAGGTGGACTGGTTGGAGCGCTGGTACTTGGCCAGGTGATACTCGTCCATGCCGCCGGCATGCTTGACGATGATCTTGGCGGCGTCGGCAAAGATGACCTCGCCGGCGTTCTTGGCCAGGGTGACCTCGCCAGAGTCCAGAGCGGCGCGACGCTCCATGCCGGTACCGACATAGGGAGCGGCGGGGTGAACCAGCGGCACGGCCTGACGCTGCATGTTAGCGCCCATCAGCGTACGCTTGGCGTCGTCGTGCTCGAGGAACGGGATCAGCGTGGCTGCGACGGAGAGCATCTGACGCGGCGAGACGTCCATGTAGTCGACGTCCTCGACAGGCACGTCGGCGGGAGCGCCGAAGGAGCCGTCGAAGTCGCGGGTACGGGCGATCACGGTGTGCGGACGGACCAGCTTGCCCTCGGCATCGGTCGTGATGAACTCGTTGGTCTTGGGATCGAGCGGCGTGTTGGCCGGCGCGATAACGTGCTTCTCTTCCTCGTCAGCGGTCATCCAGTCGATCTGGTCGGTGGCAACGCCGTTTTCGACGCGGCGGAACGGAGCCTCGATGAAGCCGTACTCGTTGACGCGGGCGTAGAGGGCGAGCGAGCCGATCAGGCCGATGTTGGGGCCTTCGGGGGTCTCGATCGGGCACATGCGGCTGTAGTGCGAGTTGTGAACGTCGCGGACGGCCGTCGGCACGTTGGTGCGGCGGCTGGAGCCGGACTTGTGGCCGGCAAGACCGCCAGGGCCGAGTGCGGACAGACGACGCTTGTGGGTCAGACCGGTCAGGGGGTTCGCCTGGTCCATGAACTGCGAGAGCTGCGAGGAACCGAAGAACTCCTTGATGGAGGCCACGATCGGACGGATGTTGATGAGCGACTGCGGGGTGATCTCGTCGATGTCCTGGGAGCTCATGCGCTCACGGACGACGCGCTCCATACGGCTCATGCCGATACGGAACTGGTTGGCGACGAGCTCGCCGACGGTGCGGATGCGGCGGTTGCCAAAGTGGTCGATGTCGTCGACCTTGAAGCCCTGCTCGCCGGCAGCGAGGGACAGCAGGTAGCGCAGCGTCGCGACGATATCCTCGTCGGTGAGCACCGTGACCTCTTCCTCGGTGGTGAGGTTGAGCTTCTTGTTGACCTTGTAACGACCGACGCGGGCCAGATCGTAGCGCTGCGGGTTAAAGAGCAGGCCCTCGAGCAGGCTGCGGGAAGCGTCCACGGTGGGAGGCTCGCCCGGGCGCAGGCGACGGTAGATCTCGATAAGGGCATCCTCGCGGGTGAGAGCGGTATCGCGCTCCAGGGTGCGCTTAATGACATCGGAGTTGCCGAGCAGCTCGATGATGTCGTCGTTGGTGACGGCAATGCCAAGGGCGCGCAGGAACATCGTGGCGCTCTGCTTGCGCTTACGGTCGATGGAGACCATGAGCTGGTCGCGCTTGTCGACTTCAAACTCAAGCCAGGCACCGCGGGACGGGATGATCTGGGCTTTGTAGATCTGCTTGCCCGAATCCATCTCGGAGCTGTAGTACACACCCGGGGAACGGACGAGCTGCGAGACGACGATACGCTCGGTACCGTTGATGATGAAGGTGCCCTGATCGGTCATCATGGGGAAGTCGCCCATAAAGACGAGCTGCTCCTTGATCTCGCCGGTCTCCTTGTTGGTGAGACGGACGTCGGTCAGAAGCGGGGCCTGATAGGTCATGTCCTTCTCGCGGCACTCCTCGACGGTGTGCGCGGGGTCGCCGAACTGATGCTCGCCGAAGGTAACCTCGAGAACATGGTTCTGGCTCTGGATGGGGCTGGATTCCTTGAACGCCTCACGAAGGCCCTCGTCCTTAAAACGCTCAAAGGATTCCCTTTGAACAGAGATAAGGTTGGGGAGCTCCATGGCCTCCGGGATTTTCCCGAAGCTGACGCGCTTGCGCTCAGTGGCAGTGTATGCGTAGGTCACCAGGTTTTTCCTCCTTCACGGAAATGCTCGGTGGGTTGGCGAGGCATAGCTTCGCCAGTTATCGCAACCTAATAGTTTATCAGGTACCGACCGTTGGGCAAGAAAAGCCTTGACGCGATTGAGTTTTTGGAGTAGCAAAGTTTTTCGACAGAAAACACGCAGGTAGATGTATGTGTATCGAACATCTGTTCATATATTTTCTGTGAACAGAGAGCCGGCAATCGAAGCTCTTATAAAAAAACGGGCGCGAACCGAGGTCCGCGCCCGTAAATGTCGATGCCCGAAGGCTTATTTGCGCATCAAGCCGCCGCGCTCGTCGATGGCGTCCCAGAAGGCGCTGGCAAAGCGAGGATCGCTTGCGGCCATGAGGGCGTTGGTGGCCATCCAGCCAGAGGGAGTGCCGGTGTCGTAGCCCGAGAGCGGGTCGATGACGACAGCGTACATGGCCTCGCGGTCGAGCGAACGGGCCATGGCGTCGGTGAGTTGAATCTCGCCGCCCTTGCCGGCCTGCTGATCGGCGAGCAGGTCCATAACCAGCGGGCTCAGCAGGTAACGACCGACGATGTACAGGTTGGACGGAGCCGCCTCGGGAGCGGGCTTCTCGACCAGACCGCCGATACGCCAGACAGCGCCCGGCTCTGCATCGGCAACGTCCTCGGCACCCTCGAGCGAACCGACGCGCTCACCGGCGATAACGCCGTAGCGGCTGACTTCCTCGGGCGAGCAAGCAGCGACGGCGATAACCGAAGCTCCACCGTGCTCCTTGGAAACGGCGAGCATCTTGTCGCAGATGTCGCGGTTAGGCACAACGTAGTCGCCCAGAAGAACCAGGAAGTTCTCCCCTGCCACGGCGTCGGCAGCAGAGCGAATAGCATGGCCGAGGCCCTTGGGCTCGTACTGATAACGGAAGTCGACCGGCATACCGCCAGCGTGGGCGACGGCATCGGCATAGGCGTTCTTGCCGCGCTCGCGCAGCAGGTTCTCGAGCGAGCGATCGGGCTGGAAGTAGTTCAGTAGCTCGGGCTTACCGGGAGATGTAACGATGATGGCGTCGTCGACTTCCTCGGGGTCGAGCGCCTCCTCGACGACGTACTGAATGACGGGCTTGTCGAGCACCGGCAGCATCTCTTTGGGCGTGCACTTGGTGCCAGGCAGAAAACGCGTGCCAAGACCGGCGGCGGGGATGATTGCCTTCATGTTATTCAAAGATCCTTTCGCAGGCGCAAAAGCGCCCCATGCGTGCGGCACACAGCCGCAGACCAAATTGCGATACCTAAGCATCTTACCGCTGGAACTATATGTCGCTACAAGGCAGAGACAATTCTTCAGCAGGTCAACGCAAATTATTGCTCGAATGGTGCAATTTTATTGCCCAACGGCGGGGTGCCCGATACGACGCAAATCACAGAACATGGCAGTTTGAGCTACCGATGTCGAGGGACCGAAAAACAAAAAAGACGGGGCTCGCAATGCGAACCCCGTCTGCAAAGAAATCTGGCGAGAAAGCCTGATTACTTGAGGGTGACAGCAGCGCCAGCAGCCTCGAGCTTCTCCTTGGCAGCCTCGGCGTCCTCCTTCTTGGCACCCTCGAGAACAGCCTTGGGAGCGCCCTCGACGACCTCCTTGGCCTCCTTCAGGCCAAGGTTGGTGAGCTCACGGACGGCCTTGATGACCTGGATCTTGTTGTCGCCGAAGCCCTCGAGCACGACGTCAAACTCGGTCTTCTCCTCGGCCTCAGCAGCGCCAGCAGCGGGAGCGGCGACAACAGCGGCAGGAGCAGCGGCGGAAACGCCGAAGGTGTCCTCGATAGCCTTAACGAGCTCGGAAGCCTCGAGAAGGGTCATTTCCTTAAGAGCATCGATGATCTCATCGGTGGTAAGCTTAGCCATTTCTAAGTCCTTTCGGTTTCCGTGCGGATGCACGGAGATCAGTTAAAACACGGCGCGAATGCGCCAGGGGTGCGGCGTTGCCGCCGCGGGTGAAAACAGCAACTAGGCTGCCTTCTGCTCGGAGACCTGCTGGATCGAACGAGCGAGACCAGAGGAAACGCCGTTGACGCAGACAGCGATGTCGCGAGCGAAACCGGAGATGAGACCGGCGATCTGGCCGAGAAGCTGATCCTTGGTGGGCAGCTCGGCGATAGCCTTAACATCATCAGCGGAAACGGCCTTGCCGTCGGAGATACCGCCCTTGATCTCAAGGACGCCCTTGGACTTAGCGGAGAAGTCCTTAAGGGCCTTAGCGGCCTCGACCGGCTCGGTCTCGTAGAACACATAAGCGACGGGGCCGGCGAGGATCTCGTCGATCTCGGGCTGCTCCTGGTTCTTGAGGGCGATCTTGACCAGGTTGTTCTTGTAGACCTTCATCTCGGCGCCGCACTCGCGAAGCTGATGACGCAGCTCCTGAGCCTGCTTAACCGTCAGACCGTTGTAGTTGACGACGAACAGACCGGCGTTCTCGGCGATACGGGACTCGATCTCTGCAACCTTGTCGATTTTGTACTGCTGGGGCATGAATTACACCTCCTCGAATTCTTTCCGGGCACGGTCCGCCACAAGGACGTGACGGGGGCATGTCCAAAAAGAAAGCCCCCGCGCTGCATGAGCGACGGGGGCGAGAAGACATATCTACTCGACCACCTCGGCTGGCGGGATATCCCATTAAGCTCGCGGGCGATGCCCGTTTGCACCGGCTGTCTCTGGCAGCGGATTCGTGCGTGAACCGAAAGTATTATGGCGGGGACCCCGGCGTCGGTCAACGGAAAACCGGGCTGTACACAATTCCACCATCCGGCCGCGCCGCCGAAGGCCAGGCGCAAGGTTTTCGCTCGGTCAAGTCCTGGCTCGCACGAAGAGCACATTAAGTGCTCTTCGGCTCGTGCGGAATCTACGAAAACCTTGCGCCTGGCCTTCGGCGGCGCGTGCCTGCGTCAACTATGGGGCAGCCCGGTTTTACGTTGGCCGGCACGCCCCACTCATAATGCTTGGGTCGGTGGGCTGATGTGTTGCGTCCCTGAGGACTACAAAGTCGAAATGAAGGTGGACAGGCGGTGGAGGCCTTCGTCCAGGTCTTTGTCGGAGACGCAGTAGCTTAGGCGGATGTGGCCTTCGGTTCCGAAGCAGTTTCCGGGGACTAGGGCTACGTTTGCCTCTTTGATGGCTTTGATGCAGAAGTCTTCGCTGGTTAGGCCGAATTGTTTGATGCTCGGGAAGGTATAGAAGGCTCCCGCCGGTTCAACTACGTCGAGGCCCATGGCGTCTAAGGCTGCGAGTACGCGTTCGCGACGGGTTCGGTAGACTTCGAGCATGGGGGTGGGGTCGACGGTCAGGGCTCGAGCTGCGGCGTCCATTTCGAAGGAGACGGCGCTCGATACTAAGTATTGGTGAGCCTTGGCAATCTCGGCGATGACGGGGGCTGCCGCTGCGAGCCAGCCCAGGCGCCAGCCGGTCATGGCCCAGGGCTTGGAGAAGCTCTCGATGACGACCGTCTGCTCGCGAAGCTCCGGGTGTCGCTGGGCGAAGCGCTCGTAGCCGTCCACATAGACCAGGCGGTTGTACACGTCGTCGCAGACTACGTAGATACCCGCCTGCTCCGCTACGCGCGCCACGGCGTCGAGCGATGCCGCGTCGAGGATGCAACCCGTAGGATTGTTGGGCGAGCAGATGACGATGGCCTTGGTCGCCGGCGTTACGCAAGCACGAAGTGCGCCCTCGTCAATCTGGAATTGCGCAGGCTCCGTATCCAAAAAGACCGCTTTGGCGTGATTGGCCACGACGATGCTCTCGTACAGGCCAAAGGCCGGCGTGGGGATAATGACCTCGTCGCCGGGGTTGAGCATAGCCATGAATGTTGCCGACAGGGCCTCGGTCGCGCCGTCGGTCAGGATGACCTCGTCGGCGGAAAACGCCAGGCCCGCATCCCCCATGTAGGCAGACAGTGCCTCGCGCAGGGCGGGGCGACCGTTGTTGGGCGGATAGTGCGTGTCGCCGCGGTCGAGCGAGGCCGTCACTTCGGCGCTAATCACATCGGGCGTGGGAAAATCGGGCTCGCCAAGCGCGAGCGCAATGCACCCCGGATGCTGGGAGGCGAGCGCGTTGATCCGACGGATGCCGGAGGGCTTGAGCATGGCAAGCGAGGTATTCATAGGCAGACGCATGGCGTTCCTTTCGTAAGGGTTGCACTAGGATAGCGCGGCGAGGCGCCGCCAGACGGTGTAACCTAAACGGAAACCAACCGGAAAGGAGGCGGCATGGAGACAATCGCGCGCGGCGATGTACCAAAAACACTGCATAACATCGCGTTTGTCAGTATTCCCGAGAGCGCCGATCTTGAGTTTTTGCTCTGGGACCTGCAAGATGCCATCGCGGCCTATGCCCGGCTTTCCGGCGCCGTACTCCCCCACCCGGTTGACTTGAAGGCGGATGATGCCGGCAGCGTTGCCGATGGCATCGTGCTGGCCATTGAAGATGTGGCTGACGATGAGACGTTGACAGCCATCGAGCAGGCGCTTGAGCGCTTTGGCGGTACGGGAACGCGCGTCTATGCCGCGATTCGAGCCGCACAAGAGAGCACTGAGCAGGCGCGTGGGACCGCCGTTCGCCTGCACAAGGCATGTGAGCGCCATGACCAATTGTGGTGTGGCGGCGTTGCCATCTGCGCCGGCAGCGGCATCGCAGCGCTTCGTCGCTCCCCGCGCATGGGCCTCTTGCGCCGACCGTTTTCGGAAGCGATGGACAAGCTCGTGGGCGCTGTGCGCATGGGCTGCTCCGTCAAGCATGCACAGCGACTTGGCGGCGGCAATGCCGCCAACGTCGACGCCGACGGCATGGTTTGCGCCGAGCCAGCCGTGCCCGCGCCGATCTGGCGAGGCGTTCTGAAACGTCTGGGCGCCCACGCTCAAACAAAAATCTAAATTAAATAACAGCCCAGTCAACGGCTTCGTGCCAACGCTCGACAAGACGCTCCAGGCGCCAGGCGGCATTGGCGGGACTTGTCGAGGGCAGGACGATGGCAGGCAGCCCCGTCCGATCTTGCAAGTAGCGTTTGTAGAGTCGCCCTGCCGTGCCGCCGTTACAGGCAACGACCTCAATCGGCGCGGCATCGGTAATGCGCTCGATATGTGCCGGCACAACGTTGCGGATGCTCGCGTCGCTCGAGCCCTTAATGTCGCAGCTCTCGACCACATCCCACAGGGCCACGCCGCCGTTCAGCAGCATGGCCCGTTTGGCGGCAATGGAGGCATCGAGCGTCGCGGGCTCACCGCTTGCCAAAGGATCGCCCTCGTTGGGCGGCACAGGCATACCGAGGCACGTGGCCATCACACGCCAAAAGCGATTCTGAGGGTTGCCGTAATAAAAGGCATTGGCGCGCGAAAGCACCGAGGGAAACGACCCGAGCACCAAAACGCGCGAGTGCTCGTCAAACACGGGCTCAAACCCATGCTCAATATGTTGATAGCCCTCGTCAGACACGGCCATGGGCTAGGCTCTCAACAGATAGCGCACCTCGTAGGGTGCAAGCTCAAGGGTACCCGTCAGCTCGACCGTGGGCGCATCGTCGGCAAGCAGGTCGACGAAGGAGCCGTTGAGTTCGCCGGCGCCAAAGGTGTAAGGCTCACCCACGGCATTCACCGCCACGAGCACCGCCGCGTCGTCGCAGGCGCGCTCGAACAGCAGCTGCTTGTTCTGGATCACCACGTTGCGATAGGCACCGTAGTTGAGAGCACGGGCAGCCGCGTCGTCGGCCGAGCGAAGGTGCGCAAGCTGCGTGATGAACGCCGTCAGCTCGTTGGGCGCAGGCTCATTGAGCGCAGGTCGCAGCGCCCAGTCGCCATCGGGGCCGCCCTTTTCGCCAGCAATTCCCCACTCGCTGCCATAGTAGACGCACGGGATGCCCGGCATGCCAAAGAGCATGCCATAGGCGGGACGCAGGCAGGATTTGTCGGTGAGGATACTTGCCAGGCGCGGCACATCGTGGTTGTCGACAAACGAAAGCAGATGTTTGCCGCGGTAGATGCACCAAGGGTCGCCGCCAAACTGACGGTGCAGCGAATGGGCGATCTCGAACATGTTGACCGAGTTAAAGCTGGAATACAGGCCCTTGTAGCACTCGTAATTAGTGCACGAGTCGAGCATCTCGTCGTTGACGATCTGATTGTAGTCGCCATGGAGCGTCTCGCCGATGAGCACAAAGCCGGGCTTGAGCTCACGGGTAAAGGAGTGTAGGCGGCGCATAAAGTCGCGGTCGAGCATGTAGGCGACGTCCAGGCGCAGGCCGTCGACGCCAAAGACGTCGGCCCAACGGCGCACAGACTCGAGCAGGTAATCGACCACAGCGGGATTTTGCAGGTTGAGCTTCACAAGCTCAAAATGACCCTCCCAGCCCTCGTACCAAAAGCCGTCGCCATAGCAGGAGTCGCCGTCAAAACTGATGTGAAACCAATCCTTGTACGGCGAATCCCACTTGCGCTCCTGCACATCGCGGAAGGCCCAAAAGCCGCGACCGACGTGGTTGAAGACGGCATCGAGCACCACGCGGATGCCATGGGCGTGCAGCGTGTCGCATACGGCGGCAAAGTCGGCATCCCCGCCCAGGCGACGGTCTATATGGCGCAGGCTGCGCGTGTCGTAGCCGTGACTATCGGACTCGAGCGGCGGGTTGATGAGCACAGCGCCAACGCCGAGTTTTTGCAGGCAGTCGGCCCATTGGGCAATCTTCATGATAGGAGCATCGGGGTTGGGTTCGACATCGGCGGCCTGGGCGAGCTCATCCTCGGCAACGGGGGCGGCGTTTTCGCGCGGAGCTCCGCAAAAGCCCAGCGGATAGATCTGATAGAACGTCGTCTCGTATGCCCACATAGCAACCTCCCGGTAAGCTCAACACAACGACATCCATTGTATGCCCAGCTTGTATCCCCTCCCCCAAAATAAGTTGCGGTGGAATAGTTCCTGCTTGGGCCTTCAAAGGCCTTAAACAGGAACTATTCCACCGCAACTGATGAGGGGACGTGGCTAGGCGACGGGCTTGGCGCGGCGGATGGCTGGGAACATCACCGTGATGGCGAGGATAACGCCCACGACGGCAATCGCCCCGCCCACAAAGCCGATCCAGGCGATACCGGGACCCGAAATCACGGCTCCGCCGATCGCGGTACCCGTGCCGATACCGAGGTTGAACAGGCCCGAGAAGATCGACATGGCGACGGCCGACGAATCTGCCGGCGTGTGCTTGATGAGCTCGGCCTGAAACGCCACGTTAAAGGCCGTGGCGCAGCAACCCCACAGTGCGCACACAGCGAGAACCGCGGCGAGTGACGATGCGGCCGGACCCATGAGCAGCAGAGCCACCGGCACGCCGGAGAGCGTGATAGCCAAGAACGGGAAGCGATGCCCATCGAACAGGCGGCCAAACAGCCAGCTTCCGAGCAAACCAGAGCAGCCAAACGCCGTCAGCGTCATGGTAATGGCGCCCGCATCGACGTGCGCGACCTGCGCCAGGAAGGGCTCGATATAGCTGTAGCTTGCGTAATAGCCGGTCGCCATGAAGACCGTGACTGCGTAGAGCGCGATGAGGAACGGGTTCTTGAGCAGCTCGGGCAGCTGCTTGAGCGTAAAACGCTCGCCCGCTGGCATGGCAGGGAACACCGTGGCCTGGTAGACGACCGCGACAGCAGACAGCGCTCCGACCACGGCAAACGTCATGCGCCAGCCCACGGCCAAGCCAATGGCGCGACCGAGCGGCAGGCCAAAGATCTGTGCGATGGAAGAGCCCGTGGCGATCATGCTGATAGCGAGCGCCCCGTGGCGTGTGTCAACCAGGCGCGACGCCATGATCGAGGCGACCGACCAGAACACGGCGTGCGCGCAGGCAACCACCAGGCGCGCGCAGACCAGGATGGGATAGGTCGGCGCCACGGCGGACAGGAACTGGCCCAGCGAGAACACGGCAAGCACGCCCAGCAGCATCCGCTTGAACTCGAAACGCGAAGCGAACACCATGAGCGGCAACGACAGCAGCATGACGCCCCAGGCATAGACCGAGATCATGATGCCCGCCTGGGCCTCGGTGAGCGAGAACGACGCGGCGATATCAGTCAAAAGGCCGATGGGCATAAACTCCGACGTGTTGAACACGAACGCACAGCAGGTGAGCCCGACGAGCGGGAGCCACTGCCTGAGCGTGATGCCGTCTTGCCTTGCCTGACTCATATATAACGTCTCCAATCATTTTGAGCGGAGGCGATTATATAGCAACGGCCCCGCATCCGTCAGCAACAGATGCGGGGCCGAAAACAATTCGATACACAGAGGTTGCGCCGTCAATTCATAACTAAGCCAACCCCAGCAACATGCCCGCCGAATGCACGACAAACGCCACGACCCAGGCGACCGTCACCTGAAACGCGAATACGGCCACGGCATAGCGCGCGCCCAACTCGCTCTTGACGGCGCCGATTGCCGCCACACAAGGCGGGTACAGCAACGTAAAGACCAAGAACACGTAGGCGGTAAACGGCGAAAACATGGTCGACAGCGCCGCGGGCGACGTTGCGCCCAAAAGCACCGTGAGCGTCGAGATGACGCTCTCCTTGGCAATGAGCCCCGTGACGAGCGCCGTCGAGGCGCGCCAGTCGCCAAAGCCGAGCGGGGCCAACACCGGCGCGATGATGCTACCCAGACCGGCAAGCAGGCTTTGCGACTGGTCGGCGACCACGTTAAAGCGGATGTCGAACGTCTGAAGGAACCAGATGACCACGGTCGCGGCAAAGATAATGGTAAAGGCCTTGGTGATGAAGTCCTTGGCCTTATCCCATGCCAGCATCACCGTCGTCTTGACGCTCGGCAGGCGGTAATTGGGGAGCTCCATGATAAACGGCACCGGGTCGCCCTTAAATGCCGTGCGGTTGAGCACCAGGGCGGCAATGCAGCCGACCACGATACCGATCAGATAGAGCGAGACCATGGCGGGAACTGTCGCCTGTGGGAAAAACGCCCCGCACAGCAGGCCGTAGACCGGCAGCTTGGCCGAGCAGCTCATGAACGGCGTGAGCATGACGGTCATCTTGCGGTCGTGCTCAGATGGGAGCGTACGGGTTGACATGATAGCCGGCACGGTGCAGCCAAAACCGACGAGCATGGGCACAAAGCTACGGCCCGACAGGCCAAAGCGACGCAGCACCTTATCCATGACAAAGGCCACGCGCGCCATGTATCCGGAGTCTTCCAGAATGGAAAGGAACAAGAAGAGCACGACGATGATCGGCAGGAAGGTCAACACACTGCCCACACCCGTAAGCACGCCGTCGACGGCCAACGAACGCACCACGTCGTTGGTTCCGAACGCCTTGAGGCCCGCATCGGCCGAGGCGATGATGACAGCGATACCGTCCTCCATGAGTCCCTGCAACGCCGCGCCGATCACGCCAAATGTCAGCCAAAAAACGAGGCCCATGATCACCAGGAACGCCGGAATGGCCGTGTAGCGACCCGTCAGGATGCGGTCGATCTTGACGGAGCGCACGTGCTCGCGGCTCTCGTGCGGTTTGACGACGCAGCGCCCACACACGTCGCCGATAAAGCTAAAGCGCATATCGGCCAGCGCGGACAGGCGGTCGGTGCCGGCCTCGCCCTCCATCTGGGTAATGATGTGCTCGATAGCGTCGAGCTCGTTGCGATCCAGGTGAAGCGCCTCGGTCACCAGCTCGTCGCCCTCAACCAGCTTGGTCGCCGCAAAACGCACCGGAATGTGCGCCGTTGTGGCGTGATCCTCAATCAGATTGGCGATGCCGTGGATGCAGCGATGCAGTGCACCGCCGTCCGAGCCATCGGGCGCACAGAAGTCCAGGCGACCGGGGCGCTCGCGGAACCGCGCCACGTGTAAGGCATGATCCACCAGCTCGCCGATACCCTCGTTGCGTGCGGCGCTAATGGGGACGACCGGCACGCCCAACAGACTCTCGAGCAGGTTGACGTCAATGGCGCCGCCGTTGGTCGTCACCTCGTCCATCATGTTGAGCGCGATGACCATGGGGCGGTCGAGCTCCATAAGCTGCAGCGTCAGGTACAGGTTACGCTCGATGTTGGTGGCGTCGATGATATCGATGATGGCGTCGGGGTTTTCGTCAAGGATGAATTGACGGCTAACGATCTCTTCGCCCGTGTACGGCGACAGACACTATGACCCAATCCGAGGGCACTAAAAAGATAGGAGCCCCCGCTCG
>USAJ01000005.1 GCA_900552685.1 uncultured Collinsella sp. | reverse complement strand
CGGAATCGGCTGAAGTGCGATGGCGAAATTGGTTGTTTTTACAGTAGCGCTAACAAGCTCTTCGATATCCTCAAGAAACCTGCGATCGAGCGGAGGGGCAGGGCGGTCGCCCGCCTCAATCTCTCGCCGAGCTCGCACTTGCTCCTGTTCGAGATCGAAGCCGGGTCCCACCCTTCCGCTTTTAGGTCGGCCAACACCGCCCTGAGCAGCAGGTTCTCTATCTGGTCCTCGTTGAGTCCGGCGAGCGGGCCGGTCGCGGGCGGGGCGTAGGTCGACTTGTCGGGGCCCATGCTGGCCTCCTTCCGTGGCGGTTTCCTCGCCACGATTCTACAGCCCCCGCCGGTGTAGCTGCGCGGGAGGTGCCCCGTCGCCCACTTCTTGGCCGCGCTCACCGTGACCCCCGCGAACTTCGCGGCGGCGGTGGGCCCCATGCCGTCCTCCGTCGCCAGGAGGAAGAGCTCGACCTTCTCCCTGCTGTACATGCGAACCTCCAGTCCGGACCGCCCCGCGGTCCAACTTTCTGTCCGCACCCCCTCTCGGCTGATTTGAACTGTTGTTTATCCTCGCACATGGCCAAAAGATATTTGATATCGTTGAGTCCCAGCCCGGAAATCGCGGGCTCGTGAACAACATCGTGAAAACGAGCCTCTGCAAGCGCAATGCCCTCGGAGACATCCCGCTCGCTCATGATGGCACTTTTGGCACGATGCAAATTAGCGCGCTGCCAAATGGAATAACCGACCAGTTGCACCAGATAGGCATAGCCCTTAGTAGCCTTAGCGGACCTCGACAGCAGACCGTCCTCTATGGTCAAGCCAGTAGCGCTAAAGCTGTCGCCCATAGAAAGCGCCACCTCCCTTGAATGGCAACTTCAGCCGTGGTGCTCACTTGCTTGCCTTTCAACGGACTCAATAATCGGTCAATCGTAACTTTATATTTATATCGGATTATATCGAGTTATATATGCCTGTATAAACTTATCGTGGAAGTATCGAGCTTTCGTAACCCATCCTTGATCCTTGATCATCAGTCGCATACGTTACCGGCTAATAACGCCCATCTCATGCGCTGCGATATAATCAAACTCATCAAATGCAAAGCCAACAATCCGAAGGGACCAACGTGCTAACGATTCACTATGGCAACATGGATAACGTTATCTACAATACGTCGGCGTACTTCGATAACGTCTATTCGCCCCAGTGGTTTCAGGATGCCTTTGCGCAGAGAATTATTAAATCCATTGATAAGGGCGGCGTGGTTGGACCCGGCGCAATAAACACCAAGATCCTAGGCATTATCCCACCGGAAAGGCTATCGGGTGGAACTAAGACGCTGCTGCTCATGTACTTCATGCCTCAGAACATATACAACGCCACAACCTGTAGCGACAATTGCGCTTACTGGATTCTAAGAATCGCCGCGCAGCATGATCTGACAATCAACCTCTACCATCTGATGGATTTTGGAAACGGCAAGTTCACGGCAACCGTTGCAAACACGGGTGATGTCGTTCACACGATGTTCGACCTTGTCCCTATAGCCGCAAAATGCCTAAGGGAGAACTCCTGACGCATGTTTTCGATATGACAAGAGCTGCTTGAACGAGGAGCACTTGAACCCTAACGCTCTTGCAGCCCTTGAGGATACTTTGCCGGATCTTGGCATCACTTCACGCTAAAGCGAGAAATACTCGCTCTCAGCGGATAAGTTAGGCCCCAACCACGGGTCGCCATCGAGGAAGAACTCGGGCCAGTGTTGCATGAACAGCGCTTGCTCGCGTTTCCAGCGGCGCAGCTTTTCCTCGTTGGCCTCTTCCCTGCCGCGCGAGGTGAACTCGTAGTGGTACAGCTCGGCATAGGGCGTAAAGATGGTGCGGTAGCCCGCCTCCCACACGCGCAGGCAAAAGTCCGCATCGTTAAAGCCGACTGCGAATTCCTCGTTGTAACCTCCGACCTGCTCAAATACGTCGCGTCGGACCATCTGACAGGCACCTGTTACGGCGCTAAAGTTGCCCGGCCGCACGGCGCGGGCAAGATAGCCCTCGCGCTTTGCCGAGAAGTCCTGGTTTGCATGGGCAAGTGCGCCACGCACACCAACCAATATGCCAGCGTGTTGCACCAGATGGTCGGCAAAGTAGAGTTTGGCGCCCACCACGCCCGCATCGGGACGCTGCAGATACCCCATCATCTCTTCGATAAAATCGGGGCTTATGACCTCGGTATCGTTGTTGAGCGGCAGCAGGTAGTCGCCCCCAGCATGCTCAACGCCAAAGTTAATGATTTTCGAATAATTAAACTCGCCCGGCCAGTACACAACACGTGCGCTACCCCTACCGTCAGACGCAGCGATCACGCGCTCCGGCAGGGTTTCGTAATACGCAAACGTCTCCGGGGCTTCGCTGTTGTTCTCCACCAAAACGATCTCGTAGTTTGTATACGTGGCCTTCTGGGCGATCGCCACCACACAGGCATCGAGCGTCTCAACGTGGTCCTTGGTGGGGATCACAATGCTCACCAACGGCGCAGGCTCAGGCAGCGCATAGCGCATGCGGTAGACAAACGGCGTCTCGGTCTCCTCGACCTCGCCGCGAACGCCCAGGGCGTCAAAGTGGCGCTGCAGCGCAAGACGACCGGCCTCGATGGCATAGGGTTTGCTATCTGCAGAGCCATCGGCGGTGGAACCGAGATGCACGCGCCAGTGATACAGCACGTGCGCAACATGCTCAAACCGCGCGCCCGCCGCAAGGCAGCGGAGCGTCAGGTCGTAATCCTGGGCACCCGCAACGTCTTCTGGGGACGTGCCAATACGATCGATAAGCGCCTTCTCCACCATCAGAAAATGCGTCACGCAGTTATGGCTATAGAGCAGGTCGACGTTGAGCTGCGTCTTAAAGACCGGCTGACCCCACTCCCCCGTTTTCTGGAACATGTCCTCGTCACAGAACAGGACCTGGGGACGCTCTCCCTCGGCAGCCTTGTTCAGCGCGGCAACATAGTGGAATAACGCGTCCGGTTCCAGAATGTCGTCATGGTCCAAGAACGCGATGTAGTCGCCCGTCGTCTGCTCGATACCTGCGTTGGTGTTGACCACAATGCCGCCGTTGCCGGGCAGCTCAATGCGACGAACGCGCTCGTCGTGGGTGCCTGCCGCAAGTGTGGCCACCGCATCCCATTCGGGCGAGGCGTCCATAAGCAGCAATTCCCAGTTGTCATAGCTCTGGGCTAGCGCCGAGTCCAGCAGCTCGCGCAGGTAGACCCGATCAGTCTTGTAGCACGGCACCACAATACTCACGAGCGGCCTATAGGCAAAGACCGCCGAAGTGACACGCTGGCACGCCAAATCGCCCGGCTTTGCGCGATGTTGCTCAAACCAACGCCGATAAGCTGCGTCGTCTGCACGCGCGTCCTTCATACGGTTCCAGCTGTCGTCGACCATGCCGTTGTACAGGCGACCATCCATGGCGCAAAACCCGCTCTGGATCTGCTCTGTGGAATCGCTCGCAATCGCGACAAAATCTCGTATATCCTGAGGCATCTCAACGCTCAGATACGTTTTATTGACACGGCATCCGTTCTGCTGCGGCACATCGACCTGCGATTCAAACACATGCACGGTAACATCGATGGCATCCATATGCGTATCGAAGATCTGGAGCTCAGGCGCGCGCTGGGGGTCTCCCGCCCAAGTAACCTCATAGCGCCACACCGCGCCGGCGTCTGCCGGCAAATAGCGAATGGCATCGATCTCGTAGCGACCGCAGCATTCGCCACGCTGCGCATCGCGAATAAGCGCGCACAGCGCAGGCTTTGCTTTGTAGTTAATCTTGGATTCCAGCTTGGCCACGCGGCTATCGAGACGAATGGCGCCCAACCTTTGGCCACCGGATGCAAAAACGACATCCATCGACGTGCCATCCAAAAACGGAAGCACCAAGACGGCGAGCTCGTGCTCGTAATCGGAAACGAAAGGACAAAGCGCCAGCACACGGCCATGATCGACCGGGAACACCAGCGACGGCACACAAGAACCGCTCGTAGTCGCATGGGCAAACGCCTGAGAGCCCTCCCGCTCAATAAGCGCGGCGACATCCTGACCGGCAAAACGAAGCAGCACAAACAGACGGCCCTGACTGCGGCAAAGTGCCAAACGCTTGATACTCATCTACACCTCTCGCTTTCCCAGGGCGTTCGCTGCCATGCGTTTGCAGGCACCCAGGCGCCCAAACCTCAAGACGTCGTAATCGAACATGAGCTTTTTGCACTCACGGGCATTGGGGGCCTTGCTGGTAAGCGCCGCACGCACCATAGCAGCAACAGAAGGAGCGCATTGTGCGAGCGCAATATCGCTGCCCACGGCAGAGCCGGCAAGCGCCGTGGCAACGGCAGCAAACACCTTGCCGCAGTCCGAGCCCAGCAACCTGAGCGCATCGTACAGCACCAGATCGCATAGGAAGTACGCCAAGTCATCGGCATGCTGGACATCGAGACCGTCGCGCTGCCAGTCAGCCAGCACCGCGGAGTAAATCTTCACGTGCTCCAGCAGACGTGTCTCGTCGTCGTAGCGCATGGTGTCCATGAGCGAACCCTTGCGCGCCACGCGGTAGTCATACAGCTTGTTCGAGATAAGCGCGGTCTTGTGCGAACGACCGTACACGGCAAAATCGAAGACCTGGTCCTCGCCATACTTAACGGTTTCGTCGAACACGATCCCGTTGCCCAGCAAAAACTCACGCTTGCAGGCAGTGCGCCATGCAAAGGGGCGAGATGCTTCCTTAAACAGCAGGTCAAAGCTATAGCCTTCAAACGACACATCGCGCGGGCTCAGCACATAGTTGAGCCACGGATACCCCGCCTCCAGCGGATACGGATTCGCGCCAAAGGTCAAAACGTCGCAGTCCTCGCGCTCAAAGGCATCGACGATCACGCGGCATGCATCGGGCGTAAAGCGGTCATCGGAATCCAAAAACGCAACGATAGGCGCCGTGGACGCGGCGATGCCTGCATTACGCGCACTCGACAGGCCGCCGTTTGGCTTATCGACCAGCGTAAAGCGCGCGTCCATTTCGCAATAGGCAGCCGCAATATCGCGCGAGCCATCCGGCGAGCCATCATTGACCAGCACGCCTTCCCAATCGGGCATGTCCTGCGCAAGCAGGGAGTCCAGGCACCAGGCCAGGCACTCCTCCACTTTATAGATGGGAACGACAACGGAAATCTTGGGGGTAGCCATAGTCACTCGCTCCTACTGTGCGGCCGGAACGTCATCAGGGTGCGGGTTGTCGCCGTAGGTGCGCTGATACGTCAGCACGCGCCAGACCAGCGGCAGGCCGCCAATCTTAAAGTAATGCTTAAACGTATTGAGCTTGCCCGGCTTCTTAAAGTCAAAGCGCGAATCGATATAGGCGCGGGGCGACTTGACCATCAGACGCAAGTCGGTCTCGCCACGCGGATCAAACAGCGACAGGTCAAAACGACCGGCATCCCAATCGGCCTTGAGCTCGGGTGAAGCCTTCTCCCAAAACTGTCCACGCAGCTCATCGACCAGGCGCTCATCATTCCAACGGTACGTATCGACCTTCATGCGCATTAAAATGCCCTGGAGCTGAGCCCTGAGCTCGGGACGCTCGTCCAAAAAACGTTGCATCTCGGCATATTCGTCGCACACGCAAAATACCTTGTTGGGCGAGTTAACGGAGCTCTTCTCGTTATCCTGGCGATAGCACAAAATGGGGTCCCCAATAAACGCGGCACGCTCGGCGCAAGCCCAAACCTTAAAGTTAAAGCCTGCGTCCTGATACGAGGCGCCCGGCGTGGGAAGGAACCGAATCTGATTGTCGTTGAGGAACTCGCGCCGATAGATAGCCGACCAAATGGAAGGTTTGCGGTAGAAGATGCCCGGGCGATCGACGGGGCGATACGCGGCGCCCGTCATATGCTCGTCGATAATTCCAAACAGCTCACGGCGCTCGCTGGGCGTGGACCAATACAGGTAAAAGTCGCCCTTAACGACATCGGCATGCTCAGCATCGGCCTTGGCGACCAGCTTTTGGAGCGAATCCTCAAACATAAAGTCGTCGGACTCAAGGATGCCCACGTACTCGCCGCGCGCCATCTCCAGGCCGCGGTTCATCGAGTCGCCGTAGCCGCTGTTGGCCTTGTCGATCATCTTTACACGGGGGTCGCGCTCCATGTACTCGCGGATGATATCTGGCGAACTATCGGTAGAACCGTCGTTGATGCAGATGATCTCGATGTCCTTGAGCGTCTGCGCCACGGCGGAATCGAGGCACTCGCGCAGGTAGCGCTCAACATTGCAGATGGGAACAAGCAGCGAAACTTTAGGGGTATCAGAGTTCTGCAAGAGAACCTCCTGTTGAATAGCGTGTAACAGGGTTATTTTAGCAGCCGAGTTGCGGCGGGCGGCAGCGCTTGGAATTAGATAAAGCGCTCCAGGCAGGCTTTGAGACCACGAGTCGAAAGATAGAACAGCGTGGCATCTGCCATCGAAACACCCGAGGTCGCCGCAACGAGCTTGTGGGCAACACGGCGAACGGCGCCCTTAGCGGGCATATCCGCCCACTCCGTTCCCAAAAACGTCGTAAGGTCCATGTTGACGCGAGCCGCCACGCGATGGAAGTCATCGGCATCCAAGCGCGCCAGGTCGAACACAATTAGGTCCAAAAACCAAGTGATCAGCTCGCCGGGGCACAGGTCCAAAAGACCGTAGGCCGCCCAGTCCTTCAAGACCTCCTCGAGCATCCTCATGTGGGCGTCAAGCTTTTTGGCGCGAGCCTCGGCACTGTTGAACTCGTGCGTCGCCGATTCGCTCTCCATCACGTAATGGTAGAACCTGTCCGGCATGACGACGGTCTTGCGGGCAAGCGCATAAGCCGCAAATTGGAAGACGACGTCCTCGCCCAAAGCCAAACCGGGGGCGAAGCGAATGCCTTCACGATTGAGCAGCTCGCGCGAAAAAGCCGCACGGCAGGCATAGGGCTGCGCATTCGAATGGAACAGCAGCTGGGGATCGCGGGCGCCGAAGGTACCAGCTTTGGGGCTCATGAGTTGCTGGACACGTTTGGGAGCAGCATCGGCAGGCTCGCAGACGCCACCAAAAACGGCGACCTCGGTATCTGAAGACTCCATGGCATGCAGCACGCGCTCGACCGTCTGGGCATCGATGCAATCGTCGGCGTCCACAAAAAAGACGGTCTCGCCCTCGGCGACATCGATACCGGCATTTCGAGCACACGAGACACCCGCGTTTTCCCGGTCAATCACCAGTACGCGATCGTCGGCCTGCGCGATCTGGCGCAACACGTTCAACGAATCATCAGTCGAACCGTCGTTGACGCAGACAACCTGAATCGAGCGCTCGGACTGGGCTAACAGCGAATCGAGACATCGCTGAATCGAGCGCGCAGAGTTGTAAACGGGGACGACAATGGTAGCTTTAGGACACGAGGCCTCTCCCATGCCGACCTACCCCCTCAGCGATTCGATGAGGAAGGCAGCAACCACGCCTGGGCCTCCAACCGAGGCGTAATACTTAGCACGCCCCAAGGCACCATCCGTCGCAAAACTCGGATGCTCGTCAACCCAGCCCTCAGGATCTTTGAGGATGGCAGCGAGATTCGCGCGCTTCCACGGCTTGAGGTCGTCAAGCGAAAACTCCCCCGCGTCCAAGGCCGCCTGAAATTCCTTGGCCATCTGAACCAGGAACTCCTTATAGAACTTAGGCGCCAGGCGCACGTAGTTCCACATGTATGAATCGTACTTAATGAGCTGGTTGAACTTGAGCATGCGCGCGACGTCATCACTTGCATGGTCGCGGGCATAATCCTCTCGAATCCAACGCTCAATCTCGGCATACTCGGTATTGACGCAAAAGACCTTAGCCGAAGAATTGACCGAGGAATTCTCGTTGTCCTGGCGATACGACAACACGGCATCATGCAGGTAAACAGCCTTATCGGCGCACGCGATCACCTTAAAGGCGAATGACGTGTCCTGAAAGGATGCCCCCGGAGTCGGCAGGAACGTAATGCCGTTGCGCTCAAGAAAATCGCGACGGTACACGGCCGACCAAATCGACGGCTTTTGCTTAAAGAACTGAGTCGTATCGCTCGGGTGCACCGGCTTGCCACAGTCCTTGGCTTTAAACATCTCGTGCAGCGAACGGCGCTCCTCGGGCTTAGACCAGTAGAAATCAAAGTTCGCCTTCGCGAAGTCGGCATTATTGCTATCGGCGGCCGAGACAAGCTTTTCGAGTGCGTCGGGCGCCATAAAGTCATCGGACTCCAAGATGCCAACGTACTTGCCACGCGCCATCTCCAGGCCGTGGTTCATCGAGTCGCCGTAGCCGCTGTTGGCCTTGTCGATCATCTTGACGCGCCCATCGCGCTCCATATACTCGCGGATAATCGCCGGCGAGTTGTCGGTCGACCCGTCGTTAATGCAGACGATCTCAATATCCTTGAGCGTCTGCGCCAGGGCGGAATCGAGGCACTCGCGCAGGTAGCGCTGAACATTGTAAATGGGAATAAGCAGCGACAGAACAGGGCTGCCAGAGGCGTTAGTAGACAAATGTGCTCCTTAGGAAATACCTGTCGTTTCATGGTATCAAAGGGTCAGCGCGCTAGCGGGCGTTTATATAATCTATGGAGCTCGCAGAGGCAAACCGATAAGAAAGGACGTCATGCAGCCCAAAGCCGCACGCAACATACCCATCGAAGCGCTGCGTTTGGTCGCGGTCGCCGGCATCGCGGTGTTCCACACCTTTCAGTGGACCTTCCAAGCCGTCTGCGTCGGCGCCGTGGAATATGCCCCACTTGCGATATTCCCCTATTCCGGCGCGCTCGGTTTTATTAACTTGCTTGGCTGCTGGGCCAACGAGGTCTTCTTTATGATCTCGGGCTATTTTCTCATCGCTTCGGCCGCGCGTGCTTGGGACGGTGGAGCAACGTGGAAGTCGCAAATGCAACGGACGGCGCAGCGCCTTGGCAAGGTCATTATGCCCACTGCGTTTTATTGCCTCGTGGCGCTCGCGTGGTCCACGGTCGTCTCACCCATTCCCGATGTTACCCTCAATACGCACTACTGGTACACGCTAGGCCTTGAGTTTATCTGGGTCTATGCCGCCACGGTCTTCATGGCGCCATGGTTTGGACTGGCCAAGAGTCGACTCTCCCAGAAGAGCTACACGACGACGGTCATCGCCGTTAGCATCCTCGCATTCGTTGCTAACGGGTATTTGGCCGCCATGAGTGCGACAAGCGCCGGCGAGTTTTCTTGGCTCCAAAAGCTCATGAGCGCTACCACGTACGTAGTCGCGTTTTTGATCGGCGGACTGCTCCGCGACGTTACCGATGTCATGGATTCGGACAGGGTGGGCGCCTTGGGCATGCGCTCGCTCGTAACGGTTTTGGTGCTCACCATCATCCTGGAAGGAGCACTCTCCTTCACCGACAACCTCACGGCGATGACAATCCTCTCCTACAAATCGACCTCGCTGATCTCGTTTGCCCTCGCTGCCGCCTCCCTGCTCTTTGCGGCTACCCGACGCAGTGCCTCAGGCAATTCGCGGACTGCAGGTGCCATCGTCACCTTATCGACCGCCACGCTCGGTTTCTATGTGATGCAGTCGCTCACCAGTAGCCTGTGGCGTCCCGTCTTCAATACGTTGCTCGCAAACATACTGGTCAGCCAAAACAGCCCGGCAGTTATATGTATCGTCACGGGTACCGTCATTAGCATCGTCTTTGCCCTGACACTTCTCACCATCGACGCAGCTAGAAGCCTTATCGCTCGCAAGCTCAAGCGGCAATAGACACGCTGCCGTCAGACGCTAAAGCCGCTACAGCCGTGGCAGGTTCCTGCGTTTTATTCAAAGCTTGCCGTCAAGGTGCGCCGAGCCTTTACAATAAGACAGTCCCAAGGACGTATTCGATAGCTTCCGCGCAGCACTCGCCCGCCGCGCGTGAAAGGATATATTGCCCCATGCCTACAACCCTTCCCGCCCCCATCGATAAGCTCGCCATCGTCGTCGTTACGTACAAGCGCCAGGAACTCCTGGCCAACTTGTTCGACTCTATGACCGAGCTCACGGCAACGCCCTGGCGCATCGTGATTGTCGATAACGAGAATTCGCGCGAGACCGAGGCCATGTGCGCCGCATTCAACGAGCGCCTGGCCAACCTGTGGGACATCGACACCGAGCAGCCTGACGCGCAGGGCGGCACCGACCGTGTCATCTACGCCCCGCAGCTCGAAAACGGCGGCGGTGCGGGCGGCTTCTCCGCCGGCACTAAATGCGCCTACGACCTGGGCGCCCAGTGGTTCTGGGTGATGGACGACGACGTGCTCGTCATCCCCGAAGGCATCGAGCGTCTTGCCAAGTGGACCGACCGCTACGATGTCATCCAGGGTTCGCGCCTAGACTTTGACGGCGGCGCCTTCTTTTGGCAATACCAACTCATCCTTTCGCTCGGCATTCCCAACCCAGTCGCCAAGTGGGATCTGGGTCCCGAGGGCTACCGCACCATGAACCAGCTGTGCTTTGAGGGCGGCATGTTCTCGCGCCGCGTGGTCGACAAGATTGGCCTGCCCGACGCGCGCTTCTTTATCTACGGCGACGATGCCTGCTATGGCTACGTGGCCAGCCAGCACTTCCCCGCCGCCGTTGTTGCCGACGTGGTGCTCAAGCGCGCCCGCGCCGTCTCTAACTGGGACATCGCCGGCAAACGACAGCTCAACTCCACGAGCGACACCAACCGCTACTACATCATGCGCAACCGAGGCTTCCTCGCTCGCTATATGCAGATCTACGGTGACTACCACCCCATGCTGTTCCGCTTGGGCAATGCCGCAACCTTCTGCAAGGAATTCATTCGCCTGGCCGCGGTCGACAAATGCTTTAAGACCGGCATTCCGGCGCTGCGCCGCGGCATGAAGGATGCCCGCAAGATCATCAAGGATCCCGACTGGAAGCCCATGCCGCCCATGAAGGATACCGAGTAACGGAAGCCGGAAACATCTCGGCGCTTAAAGCCGCTGGCACACCGTAGCCACATGCTGCCCATCAAAACCGAACCCCCAGCGCATGCGACCCACGCCGGGGCGCGGCACACGGATTTCGTCGATGCCGTCGCGCTCTATGTCGAGCAGCGCCTGCACGGCCAGCAATTCCAGGCCCAGCGCATCCACACCGGGGTCATACATCATGTTGATCGTTATCAGCGGACGTTCATCGAGCATACCGATCGTATCGGCTATGTCGAACACGGCGCCCGTAGGAAAAACCTGGATGTCGCAGCGACCCGCGCCACACTTTCGCCTCGAGGCAGGATTGGCATAGCCCGGCAAGCCAAAGCAGAGCCCCTGCAAGAGCAGATGATATGGCAGTGGCGCATCTGGGTCGGTCGCACCGATTCCCGCATCTCCTAAGATGCGGCTTAGCGCCCGCCTCACGGTATCCTCGTTCCCATGGCACAGCCCGTCGCGAAACGCATCGACGTCTCGAATGTCTTCTGCAGCGCACTCAAACCACTCAATAATCACTAGACGCAAGGTCTGGCGAAGCTCGTTATTGGGCAATCGCAAAGCACGGAGGCGATCGCCATGCTCCGGCTCCTCAGTCATATCCGTCGTGAGAAAACCGGACAGATACAGCGCTGTCCACATGCCATCGTCAGGCGAGACATCTGGATCTGCAGTGCCCAAACAAAGCGGGACCTCAGCGCACCCATGGGCCTCGAGCAAATCAAACAAGACCGAAAGGCGGTCGAGATTCCACCCGGCAACTACCCTACTCAGGCAATCGGCATACCCATACAGATCGGCTCGCACGGGCGCCGTGCAGCCTCGGTCCAGAAAACCGATCACACGCGCCGGACTCGAGCAATAGGCCCTGCCAAACCGATATCCCTCGAGCCATTCACGCGCATCATCCAGGTATTCCTCGCGTCCAGCATGACTCAACAGAGCCTCGACCTCGGCATCCGAAAAGCCAAACCATCGGTCACACCACATCGAGAGCGGCGTCGAAAGACAATACGAGCAGCCGTGCGAAGAAAGCGCCGCTTCGGCAGGACCGGGACGCTCCCCCATCAGACACGTCAGCCGCAACGAATTGCCCGCAGCGGCAATGGCGTCAAACAGCACGCGATCGAATAGCTCCGCCGGACCGGCGCCGGAAGCGTCCCTCGCGCTCGCGCTGGGCGACCACGCCGCGTCGTACCCATCAACGAGCAATACAACCTGCTCATCGCAAGCCATCTCCAGCAGCTCAATGAGCACACCGAGCACCGAGTCAACCTCGTCCGCGCTCGCTACGCCACGCGCAACGCGTTCGATGTGACGCACCTTATCTCGTGTTAAATCCGGAGCCTCCAAGAGCGCCAACAGACGAGCGCATTCGCCCGAAAGAGAATCGCGCACGACGTCGGCAACAGCGGCGCCACGCCTCGCAGCACCAGAAAAGTCCAGCGATATCACCGGATAGCAGGCGTACTCGTCCCGATAGCGCCCGCCGTCCGCATCCCAAATCTGAGTTTCGGCAAACGAGATCCGACCGGCGCGACCGACTGCGGGACGCTCCAGAAAAGCCTTGAGCATCGACAAGTTCATGCTCTTGCCAAAACCCTCGGGTCGGCAGCACACCATAACGGACGCATCGCAATCCAGTATATCGGCAATAAACATGGTATTGTCGACCAGCGTGCAGCAACTAAGAGCCTCCGCATAGTCGTGCATGCCGATGGGCAAAACCACATCGTCGGTACAGCCGATTAGACGTACGCCAAAGCCGGCAGCACAACCATTATTTGCCTGTTCAGACATTGCAACGTTCCCCCTAAATCGCAGCACGATGCCAATTGTAATGACGACCTCGCACGTACTGATGTAGCGCGCAAACATATCGGGCAACGGTAGCAACATGGGGTGTGAGGGGGCGTAACTAATCGTTGCACAACAAAACGGAGCCTGATGCAGCAGCACCAGACCCCGTCCCGACTCTTTAGCTATCTGACAATCGAGAGGTTACTCCTCAGAACCGTCCTCCCCAGCAGCCTTACGCTGCTGATCGAGCTTATTCTTACCACTCACAATAGACGTGGCGCCCAGCGTGGCCAAGCTTGCACTGGCAAGGCTCGCCATAACGATGAGGTCGCCCGTCTTGGGCATGTTGCCACCCGAGGTCTTGGTCGTGGTAGTCGTCGCGGCGGTCGTAGTACCACCTTTGTCACCGGCCTTCTGAGCATCGGCGTCGGACTGCTTCGCGCCCGCGCCGGCGGAAGCATCAGAAGCGCCGTCGGCATTGGAGCCGAAGCCCCGGTCAGACGCCCCCTCATCAGAAGAAGAGCCGCCGTTAAAGCCCGCCATCAAAGACCATCCCAGCATGGATCCAAGCTGCTCGCCGGCAGAAGGCTTGTTTTCTGTCGAGGAATCACCAGCATCGGCGCCCTCGTTAGAACCGTCCTCGGAAGCATCGGAGCCAGAATCATTAGAGGAGCCAGCATCGGCAGAGGAATCGCCAGCGCCGCTGGAAGCACCTGCATCGGTAGAGCCAGAAGTCGTGCCATCCGTAGCGCCATCGGAGCCAGAAGTCGACGAATCGCCAGAAGCAGCGCCACCAGACGCAGCGCCGCCGTTACCAGCATCATCGCTGCCCGCATCAGTCGAGGGCGCATCTGTATCGTTATCGTCGCCCGCATCGTCATCGGTACCAGGTGTCGGTGCGGCGGGAGCAGCGGGCGCCATGCTCGGACCGGGCGTCGGCGCCGGCGCGGGCTCGGGCTCAGGCTCCTCAGGCGTTGCCGCGGCAGCCTCGTCCTCGGCAATGTAGACCAGGCAGTCCTTAAGCTCGTTCTTGTAGCGATTCTTCCACCCCTCATGGTACTGAGGCTGACTCGAATACTTGCGCGCCACGTTATCAACCACGCTGTTCGAAAGCGCGGTCACAAACTCGCGGTCGGTCATATCGTTGGAAAGATTCGCCCAACGGAAAAAGTCCTGGCAGCCACCGGTACCGCACATATTGGTGATGCTCCACACCATGCCTTTGACGCAATCGGCGCGACCGGAAATATCAATGCCCAGAGCGTTCTTGAGCCACGACTCGGTCACCGCATAGTAGGAGTTGTACGCATAGGCATCCTGCAGCGCCGAGAACTCCGTGGGGTCAGTGTTATAGGCGCCCAGGAAGGCCTCCTGCGCGATGCGGCCCAGCTCGGTGAGCTGGCCATTCGCATACATGGGGTTGCTTCCGTTGGAAATCTCGCCACCGCGGTCAATCGCGTCCTTAAGCATGCCGTACTTGGCAGAATTGTAGTTGTAGACCTGCTTCATAAACGGAATGAGCGACCAACGGCGATCGAACTGGTAATAGCCCAGCGCGTTGTATCCGTCGCCATATGAAAAACCCTGGTTGTAATTGCCGTGGCTCTCGTATTTGGTAAAGTACTTCATCTCGTCGGTCACATTGACAAACGAAACACCCTGAACCGACCTCAGCACGCCCGAGAAGGACTGTTGGGTGTAAAGGCCCTTATCGATATCGGTGACATCCGAGGCAACGCCGGGCGTGGGCTCCTCGGCAACAGCAGTCACAGGCGCGGCAACGGTGCCAAACGAAAGCGCCAGCGTCAGGCCCGCCACAATCGCGGAATGCTTGGGCTGCATAAGATCCTCCCTTCATTGGTGTAGTTAAAGTGCAGTTTGCAAAGATGGACTTAAGTATTGCAGCTTGCCCGTTGTTGCACAACAACCCCTCGGTAAACGGCAACAACCCTCCGCGAAATCTTAAGGAATTGCGCTCGGGTTACAGTTTGATATCGAAGTTGATCTCGGGGACGGCTGCCAGGTCGGCCAACGTCACGCCGTCGACGTACTTTTCGATCACGTCGTCCAGACCGCGCCAGAACTTGACGGTCGAGCAAAGGTCGCTGCGGGTGCAGCTGTTGTCGATGCCATCGCACGCCACCGGAGCCGTGCTGCCCTCGACGGCACGCAGGATGTCGCCGGCGCGCACCTCGGCCGGGTCCTTGGCCATCATGTAGCCGCCGCCCTTGCCGCGCACACTCTTAAGCAGGCCCGCCTTCATAAGCGGACGGACCAGCTGCTCCAAATACTTTTGCGAGATATGCTCACGGTCGGCGACTTCTCGCAGGGCGATTTTGCCTTCGATGTCACCAAGCGCTGCGATATAGATCATCAGCCGGAGGGCATAGCGGCCCTTAGAAGAAATGAGCATACCTACCCTCTCATCGTTGCCGGGACAAAATACCAGGCCTATTTGTCCCAAATCTTATGCACGCGGGGCAAACAAACCTGATTATTATGTCCCACATCTAAAAAGTCGAGTGGATTAGTCGGGTTTTCCCTTGACTAACGCCGAACCCATAGTAACTTTATTCCGAGAAGATTCCTAGGGTTTAGTACACCTATGAGTACACCATATACAGAGAGGGACAGCATGAGTGCGAATCCGCTGCTTTCCATCGAAGGTCTGACCGCCTCCGTGGACGAGAAGACCATCCTCCACAACGTCAACCTCAACGTCGCCGCCGGCGAGACCCATGTGCTGATGGGACCCAACGGCGCCGGCAAGTCCACCCTCGGCCACCTGGTCATGGGCGACCCCGTCTACACCGTGCAGGACGGCCGCATCGTCTTTGACGGCCAGGACATCACCGAGCTCACCACCGACAAACGCTCGCGCGCCGGCCTGTTCCTGAGCTTCCAGGCCCCGGTCGAGATCCCGGGCGTGCCGCTGTCGAGCTTTTTGCGCGCCAGCATCGCCGGCCGCCCCGGCCTGGAGATGAAGGGCAAGGAGTTCCGCCATCGCGTCAAGGAGCTCGCGGCCGAGCTCAACATGGATACCGCCTACCTCAACCGCGAGCTGGGCGTGGGCTTCTCGGGCGGCGAGAAAAAGAAGGTCGAGATGCTCCAGCTTCTGCTGCTGCAGCCCAAGCTCGCCATCCTGGACGAAACTGACTCCGGCCTGGACGTCGACGCCCTGTCCACCGTCAGCCATGGCATGGATGCCTACCGCAAGAGCTGCGACGGCTCCATGCTCATCATCACGCACAACACGCGCATCCTGGAGCACCTGGATGTCGACCGCGTCCACGTTATGGTCAAGGGCCATATCGTGCGCGAGGACGACGCCTCGCTGATCCCTTGGATCGACAAGAACGGTTTTGAGACCTTCGAGCGCGAGGCCGCCGAGCAGCGCGCCCAGGCCGAGGCCGCCGCTGCCGAGCAGCAGGCGTAAAGGGGCGACGCAATGACCAAGAACCGCACCGAGGTCGCGGACATCGACCACAGCCTCTACGACTTCACCTATGGCGAGGAGGGATTCGAGCGCCTCGACGCCGGCATCACGCCCGACATCGTGCGCGAGATCAGCGCCAAGAAGGACGAGCCGCAGTGGATGCTCGACCTGCGCTTAAAGTCCCTCGAGATCTTCAACCGCTTCCCCGACCCGACGTGGGGCCCCTCCATCGAGGGCCTGGACATGGACAACATCGTCACCTACGTCAAGCCCAACACCGACCAAAAGCACGACTGGGAGTCGGTGCCCGACGACATCAAGAACACCTTTGAGCGCCTGGGCATTCCCGAGGCCGAACGCAGCTACCTGGCGGGCGTCGGCGCACAGTACGACTCCGAGCTCGTCTACCACAATATGCAGGACACGGCGTCCAAGATGGGCATCGTCTACTCCGGCATCGAGGAGGCCCTGCACGATCCGCAGTGGGAGCCGCTCATCCACGAGAAGTTTATGACGCTCATCCCGCCCACCGACCACAAGTTTGCAGCCCTGCACGGTGCCGTGTGGTCGGGCGGCTCGTTTGTCTACGTGCCCAAGGGCACCAAGCTCGATTTTCCGCTGCAGAGCTACTTCCGCCTCAACGCCAAGGGCGCCGGCCAGTTTGAGCACACGCTCATCATTGTCGAGGACGATGCCGACCTGCACTTTATCGAGGGTTGCTCCGCGCCCAAGTACAACGTGGCCAACCTCCACGCCGGCGCTGTGGAGCTCTTTGTGGGCAAGCGCGCGCACCTGCGCTACTCGACCATCGAGAACTGGTCCAAAAACATGTACAACCTCAACACCAAGCGTGCGCGCGTGGACGAGGACGGAAACATCGAGTGGATCAGCGGCTCCTTCGGCAGCCACGTGGGTTATCTCTACCCCATGAGCGTGCTCAACGGCCGCCGCGCTCGCTCGAGCTTTACCGGCATCACCTTTGCCGGTGCCGGCCAAAACCTCGACACCGGATGCAAGGTCGTGCTCAACGCGCCCGAGACATCGGCAACCGTCGAGACCAAGGGCATCTCCAAGAGCGGCGGCATCCAGACCTTCCGCAGCTCCATTGTGGCCACGCCTAAGGCCGAGGGCTCCAAGGCAACCGTGAGCTGCCAGTCGCTCATGCTCGACGACCAGAGCCGCTCCGACACCATCCCCGCCATGGACATCCGCGCCAAGAACGTCGATATCGGCCACGAGGCCACCATCGGTCGCATCGGCGACGACAAGGTGTTCTACCTGATGAGCCGCGGCATCTCGGAGGAAGAGGCCCGCACCATGATCGTCAACGGCTTTGCCAACCCGGTCTCCAAGGAGCTACCGCTTGAGTACGCCGTTGAGATGAACAACCTGATCAAGCTCGAGATGGAAGGAGCGATCGGATAATGAAACAGGAAACCAACACCGCCGCCACCACGCTCGAGCAGGTCAACGCTATGCCGGCCGCCACTTGGGGTTGGCTCAAGATGAACCAGACCAAGCTCGAGCTTTCGAACGAACTTGCCGCCGCTCCCGCCGAGGCCGTTGAAGTCGAGGGGCTGGATGAGCAGTTTGCTGGCACGGCCGACGCGTTTAACGCCGCCATGGAGGCCATGGCCGAGCGCTTCCCCGAGCGCCGCGCCTCCGCCCCCGGCGACGCCGCCGACCGCGCCCGCATCACGCCCGAGACCGAGCTCGACGTGCCCGCAACCTCCGTCTACCAGGCCGGCGCCATCAAGCTCGAAGAGGAACTCTCCCCTGCCGAAGCCTTCGAGACCGGCATGGGCGAGGCCGCCTACACCTACCTGGCCGACCATGCCACCAAGCGCATCGTCATCGACGTGCCCGCATACCAGTACGCCACTGTTAGTGTGCGCGTGAGCGGTGTCGACGCCGCCGCGGCCATCGCCGCTATCGATGTCGTCGCCCGTCCGCAGGCAACGCTCGACCTCGCTCTAGCCCTAGACTCCCCTGTCAACGGCCAGGGCGTCGTGGGCTCCGTGCTGCGGGTGTGCGCTCACGAGTACGCCACCGTCAACGTAACCTGCACGCAGACGCTCGACGACAGCTGGATCGCACTCGACGACACCGGTCTGTTCCTGGACGAGGGCGCGCGCGTCAACGTGCAGCACACCGTCCTGGGTGCCGGCGCCAGCGCCACCGGCCTTGCCGGCGACCTTCTGGGCGACACCGCCAAGGTAACGATCGATACCGATTACCTAGGTGCCCGCGAGCAGGTGCGCGATTTTAACTACGAGCTGCGCCACCGCGGCCGCAAGACCGAGTGCGAGATCGACGCCAACGGCGTGCTGACCGGCACGTCCAAGAAGGTCTACCGCGGCACCATCGACCTCGTGCACGGCTGCAAGGGTGCCGTCGGCACCGAGCGCGAAACGGTGCTGCTGGCCAACAAGGGCGTCGACAACAAGACCGTTCCCGTCATCCTCTGCGACGAGGACGACGTCGCCGGCAACCACGGCGCCACCATCGGCCACGTCCGCGACGAGCAGCTGTTCTATCTCGCCTGCCGCGGCCTTGACCAAAACGCCGCCGAGGACCTGTTCATCCGTGCCAAGCTGGAGGACGCCGCACTTTCCTCGACCGACGAGCGCACCCGCGCCGCCGTCGTCCGTCTGGGCAACAACCTGATCGATAACTTTGAGGAGGAGCTCGCATGATCGACACCGAGCACGTTAAATGCGATACCTGTACTGCCCCCGAGCCCATGGAGCTCGACGCCAGCGACGAGGCCTCGCGCGGCTGGCCTACCGTCGACATCGAGACCAATCCCTACAAGGCGCAGTTCCCGCTGTTCCAGCAGCACCCCGAGATCGCCTTCCTCGATAGCGCCGCTACCGCACAGCGCCCCGCCTGCGTGCTCGACGCCGAGCGCGACTTCTACCAGCGCATGAACGCCAACCCCCTGCGCGGCCTGTACTCGCTGTCCGTCGAGGCCACCGAGGCTATCGCGAAGGTGCGCCAGCAGATCGCCGATGTCATCGGCGCCCCCCAGGCCAACGAGGTCGTCTTCACCCGCAACACGAGCGAGTCGCTCAACCTGGTCGCCAAGAGCTTTGCGCCCACGGTGCTGGAGCCGGGCGACGAGGTCGTCATCACCATCATGGAGCACCACTCCAACCTGATCCCGTGGCAGCAGGTCTGCCGCGAGACCGGCGCCAAGCTCGTCTACCTCTACCCCACCAAGACCGGCCAGCTAACGACCGAGGAAGTTCTGTCCAAGGTGGGCCCCAAGACCAAGATCTTGGCCGTGGGTCAGGTCTCTAACGTGCTGGGCGTTGAGAATCCGGTCAAGAACCTCGGCAAGCTCGTGCACAAGTACGGCGGCTATCTGGTCGTCGACGGTGCGCAGTCGCTGCCGCACATGCCGGTCGATGTGGCCGATCTGGGAGCCGATTTCTTTGCCTTTAGCGCGCACAAGGCTATGGGCCCCATGGGCATCGGCGTGCTGTGGGGCAAGATGGACCTGCTCAACGCCATGCCGCCCATGCTTACCGGCGGCGAGATGATCGACTCGGTCACCGAGCAAGACGCCGTCTGGGCGCCCGTCCCCGAGAAATTCGAGGCCGGCACGCAGGACGCCGCCGGCATCTTCGCCACGGGCGCGGCGCTTGACTACCTGGTCAACACGGTAGGCTACGAAAACATCCAGACCCGTGAGAAGGCACTCGTCCACTACCTGATGGGCGAGCTCATGCAGCTCGACTTTGTCCAGATCATCGGCTCCATCTATTGGGACAACCACCACGGCGTCGTCAGCTTTAACGTCAAGGGCATCCACCCGCACGATGTCGCGAGCATCATGGACATGGACGGCGTTTGCATCCGCGCCGGTCACCACTGCGCGCAGCCTCTGCTCACCTGGCTGGGCGTCGAGAACCTTGCCTGCTGCCGCGCCAGCGTGGCCTTCTACAACGACAAGGCCGATATCGACAAGTTCATCGCCGGCCTGCATCACGTTTGGAGCACGTTCAATGGGTAATCTGTACACCTCTACCACGTTTATGGAGCACAACTCGCACCCCGACTACAAGTACGAGATGGATGCCCCCACGCACGAGCACGACGGCATCAACCCCAGCTGCGGCGATGAGCTCACTCTGCAGCTGCGTGTCGAGAACAACGTGATCGAGGAGGCCTCCTTTACCGGTCACGGCTGCGCCATCAGCCAGGCCAGCGCCGATATCATGGCCGACCTCATCACCGGCGAGACGGTCGAGGAAGCACGTCGTCTGGCAGGGCTTTTCCTCGCCATGATCCGTGGCGAGCAGCTCTCCGAGGAAGACCTGGAAGACCTGGACGAGGCCGCCCAGCTCCAGGACATCTCGCACATGCCCGCCCGCGTCAAATGCGCCGAGTTAGCCTGGCGCACCCTCGACGGCATGCTCGAAGGGTAAACTAGCCAGAAGCGGATGCCCCAGATCAAAGGGTTTGATTGCCGAGCCGCCCAATACGGGCGGCTCGGCTTTTTCATAACGCCTCGGACACACAAAGTTCGCGCGTCCGGCGCTCGCCCTGTCATTTACCGAACAGCCAGCCGCAAACACGGACGTTTTCCACAGTGCCAACGGCTAGCGACAGAGCCACGGGCACCCCAAGCAACGCCCCATGCCCCGTCCTGCTGGGCTCCGGTTCGCTTCGCGCCCGCCACAGACGGGTCCCATAGGGTGCGGCGTGCATTTTTGCGAGTTTTCAGCACGCCAAGTTGCGTGTATACGCATTGAAAGCGTTAATCAACGTCTCCAGGCACCCTTTTATATCGTTTTAGAACAAGCATAGTGGTCTCAGGGGTCACAAGCATGCGCTTTGGAGGCACATCGGCAGGCATAAATGGCTTCGGGACCCATATATTTCAAGATTACGACGGTGCCGATAGCACCACGATGCTGAAAACTCCGCTTTTTGCACGGTGTGGACGGGGGTAGGCGCGGGTGAAACCGGACTGAGCCGTATTTTTATGCAAGACGGCAATCGTTCTATGCATATCAAGAAGCGCAGTCAGCGTACCAAGCATTTAGAACGCAGGTTGCGGCGCATGAACGACCCCAGCCGCGGTGCACAGGCAGCCCTACATCACGTTTCCGCCAGCCCGCATCGCCGCCCCCGTGCGGGTCCGCACAATACGAGAAACCGTACTTTTGCCAATCCCGGTATAGTGCTCAATCTGGCGCACCGTAAAACCGGCATCGTGCAATCCGAGAACAACACTATCGCGCCGCGCCGGCGGTGCGGCTTTAACCCCGTGGAGCGGAACCCCGAGGCTCTTCGCCAACTTGTCGGCAAAGGCGTGGCGTTCCCACTCCGTCTCTTTCATATCGCACGGCGCTGGCTCGCCGCCGCCGGACATCGCTAGCGAATAGGCAATAAAGCCCTCGGCAGAACCAAAAAGCTCAAGCACGCAAGAAGGATCGGAAAATCCCCTCGTGACATCAGCCGCATCACTGTCGTAAGCGCGCAGATGCTCCGCAAAGCTGCTCCAGGGATAACGCTCGATTAGGCTAATGCCCGCCACCTGCGGATTGGCGCACACGGAGCGAATAGCTTCCATCACCTGCCAGTCGGTATCGAGCGAGCGGCGCTCAAAACGCTCACGAAATAGGCAGCCCGCGCGCCCAGTACGCTTATTGAACCGACGAGCATACGTCAACAGTAGCCGCTGCATAGCAGCGCTCATTTTGTCCTCGTAATCCAAAAGCACCAGATCCACGTAGTCGCTCATGAGACACCAGGCCACAATCGTCACCTGGGCATCGCGGCAGCAGTCGCGCATCAGTTCCAAAAACTCCCACCGGTCCTCGTCGCTCTCAAAGATCAACTGCCCGCCCATACCGCGGGCACAAACATGGTAAAAACCGGTGATCGTTTTCCAAACGCGCTGCACGGCGCTCCCTTCGCCGGGATCTGCTTACCATCCAATACATCACGATTGAAACGTGCCATCAAAACATTCACGCAAAATGGCACCCGTCGACGGTAAAAGGCGGCAAACCGACGGCGAACGGCAACATAGCCACAGGTCAGGAAACGCAGCCTTGCCAAAAGCTTGACCAGAACCGACCTCATTCAACGGACCGCACAACCGCAAACAGTCTCGTTAAATCGTTTCAATTGAAAGTTCCGCGCTTCTCGCTACGAAAACTGAGCCGTTCGCCGAATATTCCGTGCATTTCGCGGTATTATAGGGGCTGCATGTCATGTCCCTTTCGAAGGGTCGCCCGGCAATCGCCAGCCACGACCCCCAGACGGGACGCCAACACGATAGAGAGGAGAGGCATGCAGTACTCACAGGAAGTGGAGAACATGTGCCCCGTTGCCAAGGGTGCATACCACGGCCCCGCACCCATCCCCGAGGAGGGCAAGTGGGTCCAGGCTAAGGAGATTTCCGACATCTCCGGTCTTACGCACGGTGTGGGTTGGTGCGCACCTCAGCAGGGCGCCTGCAAGCTCACGCTGAACGTCAAGGACGGCATCATCGAGGAGGCCCTCGTTGAGACCATCGGCTGCTCGGGCATGACCCACTCTGCCGCCATGGCTTCCGAGATCCTTCCCGGCAAGACCATCCTCGAGGCCCTCAACACCGACCTCGTCTGCGACGCCATCAACGTTGCTATGCGCGAGATCTTCCTGCAGATCGTTTACGGCCGCAGCCAGACCGCGTTCTCCGAGGGCGGCCTGCCCGTGGGCGCCTCCCTCGACGACCTCGGCAAGGGCCTTCGCTCCCAAGTCGGCACCATGTTCGGCACCAAGGCCAAGGGCGCTCGTTACCTCGAGCTCGCTCAGGGCTACGTCACCCGCATGGCTCTCAACGACAAGAACGAGATCATCGCGTTCGAGTTCCTGAACCTCGGTAAGTTCACCGACGCCGTCAAGGCTGGCAAGACCCCCGAGGAGGCCATCGCTGGCGCTATGGGCCACTATGGTCAGTGGGAGAACGCTGCCAAGTACATCGACCCGCGCACCGACGAGGAGACCCACTCCGTCGCCAGCGTGTTCCCGGTTCACGAGTAGAAAGGGAGGGAAATAACTATGACTGTTACGTTCGAAGGTTACGAGCGCCGCGCTGACAAGATCAACAAGTGCCTCGCCGACAACGGCATCGCCTCCCTCGAGGAAGCTCTGCAGATCTGCACCGACAAGGGCTTCAACCCGCGTGAGATCGTCAACAACACCCAGTCCATCGCCTTCCAGAACGCCGAGTGGGCCTACACCCTCGGCTGCGCTCTCGCTGTCAAGCGTGGCGCCAAGACTGCTTCTGAGGCTGCCGCCATCATCGGCGAGGGCATCCAGGCTTTCACCGTTCCCGGCTCCGTCGCCGAGGACCGCAAGGTCGGTCTGGGCCACGGTAACCTGGGCGCCATGCTGCTCTCCGACGACACCGAGTGCTTCGCCTTCCTGGCTGGCCATGAGTCCTTCGCTGCCGCCGAGGGCGCTATCGGCCTGGCTCTGAACGCCAACAAGGCTCGTAAGAAGCCGCTGCGCGTTATCCTCAACGGTCTGGGCAAGGACGCCGCTCAGATTATCGCCCGCATCAACGGCTTCACCTACGTGAAGACCCAGTTCGACTACTTCACGGGCGAGCTCAAGGTCGTCGAGACCATCCCCTACTCCGATGGTCCCCGCGCCGCCGTCAACTGCTACGGCGCCGACGACGTCCGCGAGGGCGTTGCCATCATGTGGCACGAGAACGTCGACATCTCGATCACCGGTAACTCCACCAACCCCACGCGCTTCCAGCACCCCGTCGCTGGCACCTACAAGAAGGAGCGCCTCGAGGCTGGCAAGAAGTACTTCTCCGTCGCTTCTGGTGGCGGCACTGGCCGTACCCTGCACCCGGACAACATGGGCGCCGGCCCTGCCTCTTACGGCATGACCGACACCATGGGCCGTATGCACTCCGACGCCCAGTTCGCCGGTTCTTCCTCCGTGCCCGCGCACGTCGACATGATGGGTCTCATCGGCATGGGCAACAACCCCATGGTCGGTGCTACCGTCGCCTGCGCTGTCGCCGTCGAGGAGGCCCTCAAGGCCTAATCGCGCCCGCGCGATGCTCATATAGTTGAGCTTTAGAGCCGCTACCCACCCGGGTAGCGGCTCTTTTTTGTCCCTCCCTCAGTTGCGGTGAAATAGTTCCTAAACAGCCGCCCCATCCTTCCAAACAGGAACTATTCCACCGCAACTTCTTAGCGGTCCTCCCGGTATACCAGTTGCGAGTAAATACAGGCCATCTGACTGCTCCAGAAGCCTTGTGAGTCCCAATTTCACCGCAACTTATTGAGAAGACTATGTTGGGCGATAAAGCATCGGTAACGCCCACCTTCCATTTTGGCCCTTTACCGAATACCTATGTCTTCACGATACCTTTGCCGATCACCCGTGCGACAATGCGCGAACGAGAAAGGAATCCTATGGAATCAACTGATGTACTGGTAATCGGATCGGGCATCGCGGGCCTTTGCGCCGCCATAGAAGCAGCACGCGCGGGCGCGACCGTTGCCATCGCATGCGCTGGCAAGACCATGAGCGGATCGAGCTTCTTCCCGGGCACCTGGGGCCTCGGGCTTATTGGTCCCGTCGACAAAGACGACGAACAAGACCTTATCGACACCATCCAAACCGTCGGTGGCGGCGTTGCCGACCGCGAACTCGTCCAGACGTTCGTCCACGGCATTCCCCAAGCGATTGACTGGCTCGAACAGGATCTGGGCGTAGAACTCCAGCGTCCGCAAAGCGCCGAAAGCGCCCAGCAAAAGCAATTTATCCCCTGCTTCGACCACAAGACGAGAATGTGGCGCGGCCTCACCCGCAAACCCCTCGAAGACGCGTGTACGGCCCAGATCGACTCGCTCGGCATACGCCTGCTCCCCCGCCACGAGCTTATCGATCTTGTTGAGGATACGAACGGAAAAATTGTCGGCGCCGTGCTCTTCAACCAAACGGACGAGCGCATTGTGACCTTTACAGCCAAGGCCACTATCATCGCCGCCGGCGGTACCGGCGGTCTATTCGAGCGCAGCCTCACTTCCGCCGACGTGCTCAGCTCATCACAAGCCATCGCGCGGTCGCACGGTGCGTCCCTTACTAATATAGAGTTCATGCAGATGATGCCCGGCTTCATTGAGCCTAAGCGCAACCTTGTCTTTAACGAGAAGACCTGGCGCTACGTCAAGTTCGACCAGCCGGTCGATATCGCCGACGTCAAGCTGGACGATTTGCTTGAACAGCGCTCCGGATATGGTCCCTTCACTTCACGCCTGGCTTCCCGCGCCATCGATCTTGCCATCGATCAAGCGGGTGCCGAAGGCCTGGCGCTCCACTACGACTTCCCGCGAGAGAATGTCCCCGAGTTCGTGCAGACATTTGCCACTTGGCTACAAGACGAGCATGGTATCGCTCCGAGCGACGAGATACGTGTGGCGATGTATGCCCACGCCGCTAACGGCGGTATCAAGATCGACAAGACCACGTACACGGGCGTTGAGGGCCTCTACGCCTGTGGCGAGGCAACAGGCGGCATGCACGGCGCCGACCGCATCGGAGGGCTGTCGAGCGCCAATGGCATCGTATTCGGGCGTATCGCGGGCGCATCGGCGGCTCGAGCAGCACTGGACGCTCCCGAGGCTGACGCACCGGTGGATGTCGCCCTCCCCGAGCATGGCATCGCTACAGCAGTCGCCGAGCGCCTAACCCGCTGCCTCAAACACACAATGAGCACCTACTGCATGATCAACAGGACCGAACCAGGCCTATCCGAGGCGCTTCAAGAGCTTGAAAGCCTACAAGACGAGGCGACGTCGCTGCATAAGCCGCACGCCAATGACAGCGAAATCGCTGCCCTCGCCCGCCTAAAGTCGCAGATTCAGCTGGCTGCGGAGATGGTCAAAGCCATGCGCAAACGGACTGAAAGCCTCGGTTCGCACTATCGAGCAGACTGAATCGATTCACACTTTGAGTTTGATCACAATTTCTCAACATGCATCGAGCCCCGTAAGTATGATTCCCCCAAGGAGAACACGCTTACGGGGCTTGAGCCGTGTTTTCCCTAAGGGAATCACGGTGCAGACAGCTCAGCTCCGCGCCCTTTCGGGTTCGACCCCATGTGAGGTCAACGAAAAAAGCGACCAGCCGAAGCCAGTCGCTTTAACATGCTTTGGTGGGCCGTCAGGGGTTCGAACCCTGGACCTTGGGATTAAGAGTCCCCTGCTCTACCAACTGAGCTAACGACCCAAAGCTAAAGTCCGTTATGGCGGACTTTAGAGGAGATATCGTGTGGTGGGCCGTCAGGGGTTCGAACCCTGGACCTTGGGATTAAGAGTCCCCTGCTCTACCAACTGAGCTAACGACCCGATATCAACACGAAGCAAGAACTGGGGTGGGTAAAGGGACTCGAACCCTCGACCTACGGGACCACAACCCGTCGCTCTAGCCAACTGAGCTACACCCACCGTGTCCTGTGCGCTTCGCGCTCGACTATTATTGCAAGGAACGCCACGTGATGCAAGCCCCAATTTTCAAGAATTTTGAAAAGAGTCTTTCGAGACCATTTCGAGCAAATCCCACCGGTTTCATAGGAGTAAACTTGCCCCACTGCAAATGCTCGAAAGGACCGTCATGAAAGAACTCTCCAACCGCACGGCAACGTTTACCGATTCGGTCATCCGCCGCATGACACGCATCTCCAATAAGTACGGCGCTGTCAATCTCTCGCAGGGCTTCCCTGACTTCGATCCCCCAGCGCAGCTGCTCGATAGCCTCAGCACCATAGCCAGCGACCCCAAGCCGCTCTATCACCAGTACTCCATCACCTGGGGCTCCCAGGCCATGCGCGAGGCGCTCGCCGCCAAACAGGAGCACTTTATGGGCATGCCGGTGAACCCCAACGAGAATATCGTAGTCACCTGCGGCTCCACCGAGGCCATGATGGCCGCCATGATGACGGTCACGAACCCCGGCGATAAGGTCGTCATCTTCTCGCCGTTCTACGAGAACTACGGCGCCGACACGATCCTTTCGGGTGCCGAGCCCATCTACGTGCCGCTCAACCCGCCCACATTCGACTTTGACCGCGAGACACTCGAGGCGGCCTTCCGCGACAACGACCCCAAGGCAATCGTCCTGTGCAACCCTTCCAACCCCTGCGGAAAGGTCTTTACGCGCGAGGAGCTCACCTTTATCGCCGACCTCTGCAAAAAGTACGACACCTACTGCATTACCGACGAGGTATACGAGCACATCGTCTACGCGCCCCGCGAGCACGTCTATATGGCCACGCTGCCCGGCATGTTCGAGCGCACCATCAGCTGCAGTTCGCTGTCCAAGACGTACTCCATCACCGGCTGGCGCCTGGGCTACACCATTGCCCCGGCCCAGATCACCGAGCGCATCAAGAAGGTCCACGACTTCCTCACCGTGGGTGCCGCCGCTCCCCTGCAGGAAGCTGTCGTCACCGCCCTCAACTTCGACGACAGCTATTACGATGAGGTCCTTGACCTCTATACCGCCAAACGCGACCTGTTCTGCCAGGGACTCGACAGTATCGGTCTTGAGCATAACGTGCCGCAGGGCGCCTACTACGTCATGATGGACATCTCAGAGTTTGGCTATGACAGCGACCTCGAATTCTGTGAGGACCTCGCGTCTAAAGTGGGCGTGGGCGCAGTGCCCGGCTCGAGCTTCTTCCGCGAGCCCGTCAACCATCTGATTCGTTTCCACTTTGCCAAGCGAGACGAGACGCTTAACGCGGCACTGGAGAACCTCAAGTCGCTACGCGATAAAATCAAGCCGCGCGGGTAAGGACGGCCCGGCAACTAAAGCAACCAAAGAAGCCTCGCACCGCCCGCCGCGTTGCGAGGCTTCTTTCTATAGCGCTTTCTTAAATGGTTTGAGCTCTATACTTTAGTCACGGAGCAACTCGTCCCAGAGAGAGGAATATTATGGCAGAGCAGCAGCTTATCGGAGCGCTCGAGGCCGGCGGCACCAAGATGGTCTGCGCCACGGGCTATGCAGACGGCACGGTCCTGGAGCGTGAGCAGATCGCGACCACGACCCCGCAGGAGACCGTCGAGGCCGTCAACGCGTGGTTTGCCGACAAGGGCATCGCCGCGCTGGGCATTGGCGCCTTTGGCCCTACCGCAGTCAACCCCGCCTCGCCCCAATACGGCAAGATCCTGGAGACGCCCAAAACGGCATGGCGCTACTTTGACCTGCTGGGCACTATCCAAAACGAGCTCAATATCACCTGCGGCTACGATACCGACGTCAACGTCGCCTGCCTAGGCGAGGTCACGTTTGGTTGCGCCAAGGGCCTTACCGATGTGGTCTACCTGACCATCGGCACCGGCGTGGGCGCCGGCGTGCTCTCGGGCGGTAAGCTCGTGCACGGCATGATGCATCCCGAGGCCGGCCACATCCTGGTCACGCGCGACCCGCGCGACACCATCGGCGAGCATAGCGCCTGCCCCTTCCACGACAACTGCCTCGAGGGCCTCATCGCCGGCCCCGGCGTTAAAAAGCGCTGGGATGGCAAGAGCGCCGGAGACATGGCCGATGACCCGGAGGCCATGGACCTGCTCGCCGGCTATCTGGCACAGGCGCTCATGACCTACACGCTGTGCTACGCGCCGCAAAAGATCATCATCGGCGGCGGCGTGGCCGACCACACCCCCATCGTGCCGCTCGCGCGCAAGAAGTGCGCCGAGATGCTCAACGGCTATATCGTCACGCCCGAGGTCAACGACATCGATAACTACATCGTCAACAACAGCCTCGAGGGCAAGCAGGGCATCATGGGCTGCCTGGCCCTGGGCGCACAGGCGCTTCAGTAGCAGACGCACCCACGGGGCGTGGCACGCCCGGCAAATCCGACCTACGAAACGACGCCACCACGCCTCATATAAGCCCTCAAATAAAAAAGGCCGCCTAGGACCAAACAATACGTCCTAGGCGGCCTTTTTGGCGCACATCAGCGACCGTAAGAGTATCGGAGCACAACGCCCGTTGCCGCTCCACAGCAGTCGATCATCACATCGGTGATCATTCCAGCGCGTCCCGGCACAAAGAGCTGAATCGTCTCGTCGATCGAAGGAATCAGCAGCAGGAACACCGCCGTGGGCAGCAGCACGTCAAAGGTGCGCCGGCTCTCAAAATCAAAGGCGTGCGTTGCCAGGATGCCGAGCACCATATACTCGGTAAAATGCGCGCACTTGCGAACAACAAAGTTGGTCACCCATTCATATGGAAGTCCCACGCCGTGCAGGAAACCGCGGATAGCTTCCATGACCGTTAGGCTCAGCGAGCCCGACCCCGAGCCGGGAACCAGCGAATTGCCCCAGATCAAGAGCGCCATCAGGCAGGTCACGACCGCCCATTTTCGATTGATCTTAACCATGCAGAAGTTATGCCTCCGCGCGGAGCGGCGCAAAGCTGGCGGTACCGCCCTCGATAACGCTCAGATAGGCACGGCCCGTACGCTTGGCGGTAGAGGACTGCAGGCGCTCGATCTCTTCCTCGAGGATCTGATTGACGCGCTCGTGACGACGATTTTCCATAATGCCGGCGGCAATAGCCTCGGCTCGCTCGATGCTCTCGCGCGAGATACGGGCAGTATCCTCGGGGAACACAGCACTGTGACGGCCGACATAGGCGGGGGCAGCAGGCTGAGGGGCAGCGACGGGAGCGGGGGCCGTAACAGGAGCAGGCTCGTCAATCTCATCCAGGATCGCGGTGGCGGCGGCCCACATGTCCTCGTGGCCCGAGTAATCGGCCATGGGGACATCAACCTCGAGCGAGGCATCTGGAAGGTCGCCGGTGTTGATGCGATCTTGGGCATCAATCGATGCGGTGATGGCTGCAGGCTCATCGAGGTCATCGAGATCGATGTCCGCGGCACCGGAGATGATAGGCATGCTGGCGAGGTTTGCATTGTACGGCGCAGCCTCAGCCGCCTGCTGCTGGGCAGGAGCGCCCCACAAAGAGCTTTCGGCGGCACGGCGGGCAGCAACGGCCTCCTCGTCAGCGGTCATGGCTTCATCAACGTACGAATTGTCGGCAGAAGCATTCGCGTCGCCCGAGGTAGCGTTGTACGCGTTATTGGCTGCCGCGTTGGCAACGAGTGCCACGAAAGCCGCCGTGCTGCCCGCAGGGGCGGCCTGGGAGCCCGACACGGCGCGTGCCGCGGCGGCGATGTCGTCGCGATTGAAGGAGCCGGTCTGCCCGCCGTTGGTGAGCTCGTCGATGGCGACTTGATAGACGTCGCGCGAGTGTGCAGGGTCGCAGCTCACCGGCGAATCGTCGTCGAGCATACTGTCGATCATGGACCAAGCCTCGTCCTCGTCCATAGCATCTGCGGCTCGAGCGATGGTAGGGACACCATCATCGGCATGACGGCGCTGGAACGCACCGGTCAGGCCGGAAAGGAATGCCGAGGTAGACTGCTCCGCCTGAGCCTGAGAAGCAGAAGCCGCAGCGTAAGGAGTCGCATCCTGCTGCTGAGCTGGAATCGAGGCGGTCTTGAACTCGCTTTGATGCTGATTGAGATTGGCGGCACCGCCCATGGCATCGGGCTGGAACAGACGCTCTTCACGCTGCGCACGATACTCGGAGATACCCAGCGAGGCGGCATAGATACCCACGCCCGCCACCGCGCCCACGGCGAAGGGAACCGCACCCGCCACGACCGTCTCGTTCACAGACGAAAACGGCAGCGTCGCGGCATACATAACCACGGGAGCGGCAAGGCCGATCCCGCACGAAAGTCCGGCAAGGACTGCTCGTTGTGTTGCATCAGAAGAAGCCATGAGCTCTCCCCATCTTCCAGCACCCAAATCGCATCATTCAGTTGGCTGCGCGAGAGAAGATGAAGCGGGGCTATGCCCCAAAGCAACGGTATATGGTTCGTTTCATCTGCGTTTTCCGTCGCGAAGCTTAAAAGCTATTATGCGAAACCGCCCCGTCGATTGCAAGCGACGATGTCGGATTGAAACGGGAAACCTGCTGCTTGCCAGTCTTATGGTCGATAACTGGCGCCGAGTGGCGATATAAAAAGGGCCGAGGCGCAAGCCCCGACCCTTCATCGCGCCGGCAATAACGCCGCGTGCGGTTGACGACTTAGAACGTCTGCTCGTAGTCGCTATGCTTTTTGGCCGAACGCACCAGGAACTCCTGGTTGGTGTTGGTGCCCTTGAGGCCCTTGATAAACGATGCGGCCGCGCGCTCGGTATTGTTCATGCCGGCAAGAATGCGACGCAGGCCAAAGACAAACGGACGCATCTGCTCGTCAACCAACAGGTCCTCGTTACGCGTACCGGAGGCAACGGGGTCGATAGCCGGGAAGATGCGGCGGTCGGCCAGGTCGCGGTCGAGCTTGAGCTCCATGTTGCCGGTGCCCTTGAACTCCTCAAAGATGACCTCGTCCATCTTGGAACCGGTGTCGATGAGAGCAGAGGCCAGGATGGTGAGCGAGCCACCGTTCTCGATATTACGGGCTGCGCCCAGGAAGCGCTTGGGCGGATACAGGGCCGCCGAATCGACGCCGCCCGAAAGGATGCGGCCTGAGGCGGGCGCCGCCAAGTTGTAGGCGCGGGCAAGACGCGTGATGGAGTCGAGCACCACCACGACGTCGCCACCCAGCTCCACGATGCGCTTGGCGCGCTCGATGACGAGCTCTGCCACACGAGTGTGGTTGTCGGCGGGCATATCGAAGGTCGACGCTACAACCTCGCCCTTGATGGAACGCTGCATATCGGTGACCTCTTCGGGGCGCTCGTCGACGAGCAGGCAGATGAGGTGCACCTCGGGGTTGTTAATCGAGATAGACTGGCAGATCTTCTTGAGGATCGTGGTCTTGCCGGCCTTAGGCGGGGACACGATCAGGCCACGCTGACCCTTGCCGATCGGCGACACGATGTCGATGGCGCGACCAGTAATGGAATCCTTGCCGTGCTCCATGCGCAGCGGCTCGTTGGGATAGACCGGGGTGAGGTCGCCGAACTTGGGACGGTTGCGAATCTGCTCGGGGTCCAGACCGTTGACGATCGTGATTTTGGCGAGGCCGGCGCGCTTGTCGCCGCCGCGCGAAGGACGAAGCGAGCCCTCGATGACATCGCCCGTGCGCAGGCGCGCGGAGCGAATGAGGTAGGCGGGCACGAAGGCGTCGTCGTTGGACTTCATGTAGCCATGGGCATGGATGATGCCTGAGCTATCCGGGCGAATCTGCAGGATGCCCTTGATGTCGCGGAAGCCCTCGGCCTTCGCGGCGGTGGTGTAGATCTCTTCGACGAGTTCGGCCTTCTTCTTGCCGGTCGTCTCAATCTCGAACTCCTTGGCCTTCTCGCGCAGCTCGGCGACCTTCATGGCCGCGAGCTCCTCGCGCGAAAGCGTGGGCTCAGTCGGAGCGGCATTGCGTTCCTTATTGCGCTGCTTGCGGTCGCGTTGACGGCTGCGGCGATCGTTGTTGCGCTCGTCCTTGCGGTCGTTGCGCTCGTCGTTGCGCTTGTGCTGGCGGCGGTTGGAACGGGCGCCGTCTTCGCCCTCGGCGGGAGTGGCACCATCGGTTGCGGCGGCGTCGGCATTGGCCGCAGCGGCTTCATTGGCCTCGGCGCCAGAATCGACCTGCGCTTCGGCATCAGCCTGCTGCTCGGACGCCTTGGCCTTAGCGGACTTCTTACGACCGCGCTTGGGCTTCTCGGACGCAGACTGTTCGACGTCCTGGGACTCGGCGGCATCAGTCGATGCATCGGCGGTCGTCTCGGCGGAATCCTCGGACGCACCCTTCTTGGCAGCCTTGGCCTTGGACGTGCGCTTAGCAGCAGTACGATGGCTGCGACCAGGGCGGACGTCGGCGGGCTCGACATCGGCAGAAACGGCCTCGGAAGTCGTAGCATCCTGGACGGGCGCGTCGGCAGCGGTTGCAGGCTCGGCGGTCGCCGCAGCATCCCGAGCGGCGGCGGCTGCGGCTGCGGCCTTCTCAGCCTCGACGAAAGCCTTGGGCTTGCGACCGCGACGGTGCGGGCGCAAAGCCGGATCGACAACGGGAACTTCGCTGGCCTCGACAGGCGCAGCGGGCTCAACAGGCGATGTGCCCTCCCCTGCCGCGGAACGGACCGAAGCCTCAGCGAGCTCGGGGGTTACCTGATCGGCAACCTGCTCGGCCTTAGCAGCCGTGCGACGGCGTGTGCGCGGTACCGGCTTCTCGGTTGGCTGGTCGGCGACAGGGGTCTCGGTGGCGGCAGGCGTCTCGGGCACAAACGGAGCTGCAAGCTCGGTCAGAGCCGCGGCCTCACGCTCGGCAGCACGACGGCGGGCGCGCACCACCTGAGCCTCGCTAATCTGCGCCAACGCACGTGCCTGCGCGACCTCATCGGAAATCGGCGCCGAGGAGTCAGCTGCAACGGTACGCTTGGCGCGCGTCGTGCGCGTGGTACGGCGCTTGGGCTTGGTGACCTCCTCGCCGTCATCGGCAGGCTTGGCCGCGCGGCGCGTACGCTTGGGCTTTGCCGGAGCAGCCTCCTCACCAGTTGCAGACACGGCCTTCTCAGCCGCTACAGGCGTAGGCGTCGAAGCAGCCTTAGGCGTCTCAGGAGCCGAGGCTTGCGCGGGCGCCGCGACCTGGTCCGACGCAACCGGTGCAGCGGGAGCGGTCTGCGTCGTCGTTATTTCGTTTTCTTGCTGTTGATCAGACACAGTGTTTGCTCAACTTTCTTTTCAAGCCCTGTGATCACATGCTCCCTGCATAAACCTTCAGGGCGGCTAAACAGTCTAGCTCCGTCAAATACCGACGGACATCATTGATCTGTATCGAGATATTTGCGTCATATACGCAGCGTTAGTGTAACACAACCGCCGCCACCTGCAACTTAGTCATTGAGGACGTTCTTAAACGACTAGTCAAAAGGGACAATCTTTGGTTTAACACCCACAAATCTGACTGCCTCCGCCAAAACTGTGGCGGTTTACTACGATGAATCGCTCAACCGCGATCACTCCGAAACTTGTTGAACTAAAACCGCAGGTAGATGCCTTGCGCTTTTTTGCGAAAAGCCGGCGTAGTTGGAATTTCTCATTTCATCGTAGTAAACCGGCATAGTTTCGTATTTCCAGCAGTTCCAAATTCGTCAATACGTCGGCGTTTGCAAAAAGCCCGACCTCCGTGGGAGATCGGGCTTTCGGGGCTCAATTAAACCAAACCTACGCAGCCAAACGGCCAGCGCTTACATCTGCTCGGGGGCGGTCACGCCAACAAGGGTGAGCACCAGGGCGAGCGTCACGCGGACGGCGTCGCAAGCGGCCAGACGAGCGCGCGAGAGCTCGGGGTCGACGGGACGGCCCTCGCTCGGCAGAACCTGGCAGGCGGCGTAGAAGCTGTGGAAGTCGCCGGCGAGCTCCTCGGCAAAGTGCGTCAGGCGGAACGGGGCACGATCGCGAGCGCAGCTGGCGATGAGGTCAGTGAGCTCGTTGAGCTTACGCGAAAGGGCGAGCTCGGTCGGGTCGGTCAGCAGCGAGTAGTCGACGTTCTCGCCAATAGCCTTCTCGGCGACGGCCTTCATGCCCATCTCGGCGGCCTGCTCGGCGGTAACGTCGGCGGCACGGCGCAGGATGGAGCACACGCGAGCGTGAGCGTACTGCACGTAGTACACCGGGTTGGAGTTGTCACGCTTCTTGACGGCCTCGATATCGAAGTCGACCATCTGGTTGGAGCTCTTGGAGATGAGCGTGTAGCGAGCAGCGTCGGAGCCGACCTCGTCGACGAGCTCCTGCAGGGTCACCATGGTGCCCTTGCGCTTGGACATACGGACGGGCTTGCCGTTGCGCAGCAGGTTGACGAGCTGGCCCAGCAGAACCTCAAACTTGCCGGGATAGCCAAGAGCGTCGCAGACGCAGCGGACGCGGTCGATGTAGCCGTGGTGGTCGGCGCCCCAGATGTCGATGACGTGATCGACGCGCTGGAACTTATCCCAGTGATAGGCAACGTCGGAGGCGAAGTAAGTGTACTCGCCATCGGACTTGATCAGGACGCGGTCCTTGTCATCGCCCAGGTCGGTGGAACGGAACCACAGGGCGCCGTCCTTGGTGTAGAGATAGCCCATCTTGTCGAGCTTCTCAAAAGCGCGGTCGACGGCGGAGGTGCCGGCGGTCTCGCCCTCGGTATCCTTCACATACAGCGAGCGCTCGGAGAACCAACGATCGAAGTCGCAGTTAACGGCATGGCAAAGGTCGCGCATGTTGTCGACCATCTTTACGTAGCCGCGCTCGCGGAAGCTCTCCATACGCTCCTGTGGATCGGCGTTGACCCACTTATCGCCGTCGGTGCGCCAGAACTCGGCGGCCTCGTCGATGATGTAGTCGCCGCCGTAGGAGTCCTTGCCCAGAGTCTCGGCAAAGTTGTCCTGATACGGATGGGTCTCGGGGTGCTCGTCGCTCTCATCGGCAACAAAGGCGTCGCGGTCGGCGATCAGCAGCTTGTGAGCCTCGTCGATATCCACGCCCTGCTTGGCGATGATGTCGGCAAGCTGCATATAGCGCGTGCTGATGGAGTTGCCGAAGGTGTTCATCTGAGAGCCGTGGTCGTTGATGTAGAACTCACGCTGGATGTCGTAACCGGCGTGGTCCATAACGCGGCAAAGGGAGTCGCCCAGCGCGGCCCAGCGGCCGTGGCCAATGTGCATGGGGCCGACGGGGTTGGCGGAAACGAACTCGACCTGGGTCTTCAGGCCACCACCGACGTTGGACTTAGCGAAGTCCATGCCCTTCTCGCGAGCCTCGCCAAAAATGGCATTCTTGACGACGACGGAGAGGTAGAAGTTGATGAAGCCGGGGCCTGCGATCTCGACCTTCTCGATCGCGGGGTCCTCGGGCATATGGGCAACGACAGCCTCGGCGATCTTGCGCGGGGCGCAGTGGGCCAGCTTGGCGGACTTCAGGGCCATGGTAGAGGTCCACTCGCCATGAGAAGTGTCAGCCGGTCGCTCGATAGCGCAATCGTCAAGTTCAAATGCGGAAAGGTCGCCGGCCTCCTGGGCCGCAGCAAGCGCAGCGCGTACCAGCTCTTCAATCTTCTCGGGCATAGATCCTCCTTGTGTTAAAGCCCCCGAGCTCTTGGTCACTCGTAGGGCAAAAGCCAGAGTTTGTAGCACTCTATCACAAGCGATAACTACTGTCGCAGGGTAAAGCTAATAGATATTGCATATGCACAAAAATGACTACCGCTCTTGCGCGGCGATACAAAGTTGGCGGTTTGCCTGCTGTTTATACACGTTCTAGAAATGCATAAACGTATGAATAAGCCGTTCTATTTATCGGATACTTTTACCTATCGGAGTTGTGTGCTTTTCCTGCATAAAGTGATGGTTTGCGCACGTCAACGTGGTATTCTTAGCATACGTAAATTCGAATAAGTTGGAGGTAGCATGTTCTCAATCGGTCAACACGTCATTCATCCGGGTCAGGGAGTCTGCACCGTCGTCGGCTTTAGGGACGACACGCCGCAGCCCATGTTGTTGCTCGAGACCAAGCAGGGACATGCGCAGACGATCCTCATGTACCCCGTGGCGCAGGCCGACCGTCTGCATGCCGCCATCTCCCAGCAAGATGCCGAGCACCTGCTGAGCCACTACGACGAGCTGGAGTGCGACACCTTTACCGAGCGCAACAGCTCGCTCGAGGAGACACACTTTAAGCAGCAGCTCAAACTGGGCGCGCCCGAGACGGTTCGCGTGGCAAAAACCATGATGCACCGTATTCGCCAGGCCGAGGAAGCAGATAAAAAGCCCAGCTCTTATTACATGCGCGTACTCAAGGAAGCCAAGCGCCGCTCCATCGAGGAGTTCGCCGTGGCCCTGGGCGTCACCGAAGAGGCCGCCGAGGCCCGCCTAGCCCAAGCCGCCCTCAACTAACCTGCCAAAAGGGACAGGTTTATTTTGGCAGGTTTTATCTGGCCAAACGTCAACAAACAATTAGTAAATGGCCGGGTGCTCCGTTTTATTTAGAGCGCCCGGCCGTTTTTCTGTCGCAGTAGAAATGCGTGAAGCCCATTTGCGATGACATCACGCGAGGGCCGTCCAGATCGACGCAACCAACGCCAGCCATCGCGAGTATCTAATGAGTGCCAGGTCACGGCCGCATGTCACCGGCAGCGTTGTCGGTGTTTTATTCCCAACACCTCGCTCATACCTTAAGCTCATGGAAAGCACGCCGTCGCTTCCCTATCGCCCCAGCGCAACAGCCAAGGTTCGCGAGGAAGATCTATGCGAATTTGGCACGGCAATCGTGCAGAGTGTCGCAGGATGTGCTCCGACGGAACTTAAATCCGTCTCCAAGCCACTTCGCAATGAGGCGATTCTCGCGCTTCGAAAACAAGGGCTAACGGTTAAGCAGGTTCAGCTGCTGACCGGACTGGGAACATGGATTATCAAGAACGCGTCCTAACGTCGCGTTTACCGAGTTACGGATACGGCGAAGCGCAACTGCCTGCCGCGAGGCACCGCATTCGCCAGCGTCTCCATGTCAAACAGAAAACGCTTCCGCTGAATAACGTCCAACGGAAGCGTTTTCCCAGATAAAATCTACCAAAATAAACCTGTCCCAATTTGGCAGGTTAGGCCTGGAAGGTGTCGCGGTCGGGCGCGAAGGACTGCATGGCCGCGATGGTGCGGTCAAAGAGCTCGGGGAGCTCCCAGCCGAGCATCTCGGCGCCCTGCGAAATCACGTCGCGCGAGCAGCCGGCGGCAAAGCGCTTGTCCTTGAACTTCTTCTTGAGCGACTTGGCCGTAAAGTCCATGACGCTCTTGCTCGGACGCATGATCACGGCAGCACCGATCAGGCCGGTGAGCTCGTCGCAAGCAAACAGGATCTTCTCCATCTGCAGCTCGGGCTTGGGCAGCGAGGTATTGAAATCGGACGTGTGCGTCTGAATAGCGCGAATGAGTTCGGGAGAGGCACCCTCGCCCTCAAGGATCTCGGCCGCATAGATGGTGTGGTTCACGGGATCGTCCTCATGCTCCTCCCAATCCAGGTCGTGCAGCAAACCGACGATGCCCCAAAACTCCTCGTTCTCGGGGTCGAACTCGCGCGCAAAGTAGCGCATGGTGCCCTCGACCGTTTCGCCGTGGGTGATGTGGAACGGGTCCTTGTTGTGCTCGTTGAGCAGTTCGAACGCACGGTCACGGGTGATTCCGGCGGAAAGCGTCTGAGACATGGCAATACCTCCAAGTGAGTCGGTGCTAGGACACGGTGTCACTATCGTATATCGCCGCGGCTCAAGCCGAAAGGCAGAAAAGGCATACGGAGAAAAAAGCCGGGCGAACGCGTCGCCCGGCAAAACCGCAGATAAAACCTGCCAAAATAAACCTGTCCCTTTTTGGTAGGTTTAGGGGCGGACCTGGCCGGTGCCTCGGAGCTTGTATTTGTAGGTGGTGAGGGCCTCGGCGGCAAAGGGGCCACGGGCGTGGAGTTTTTGGGTCGAGATGCCGATCTCGGCGCCCAGGCCAAACTCGCCGCCGTCAGTGAAGCGAGTGCTGGCGTTGGAGTACACGGCCGAGGCATCGACCGCATCCAGGAAGCGCTCGCAAGCATCCGTATCCTCGGCAACGATGGCCTCGGAGTGCATCGTGCCGTAGCGGTTGATGTGTGCGATGGCCTCGTCCTCGTTTGCCACGACCTTCACGCTCATCTCGAGCGCCAGGTACTCGCGACCCCAGTCCTCCTCAGTCGCGGCGACGTAGTTGTCGCCCTCGGCAAGCCCGGCGTCGGCGCATGCGGCGCACGTGGCCTCGTCGCCGTGAATGAGCACGCCGTGGTCGTGCAATACAGCAACGACCGCAGGCAAAAACGCATCGGCCACAGCACGGTCGACCAGCAGCGACTCGGCGGCATTGCACACGCCTACGCGCTGGGTCTTGGCATTAACGATAATGTTGAGCGCCTTATCAAAGTCGGCGGATTCATGCACGTAGATGTGGCAGTTGCCCGTGCCCGTCTCGATCACCGGCACAAGCGACTCGCGCACGCAGCGCTGGATCAGGCCTGCACCTCCGCGCGGAATGAGTACGTCGACAATACCGCGGAGCTTCATGAGCTCGCCGGTGGCCTCGCGGTCGGTGGACTCGATCATCGACACGGCCTCGCGCGGGAAGCCCTTGGCCTCGAGCGCATCGGCCAGCAGCTCGGCGATCATGGCACACGAGTGATAGGCCAGCGAGCCGCCGCGTAGAATGCAGGCGTTGCCGGTACGGATGCAGATGCCTGCGGCGTCGGCCGTCACGTTGGGGCGCGCCTCGTAGACCATGGCGACCAGGCCCAACGGCACGCTCACGCGGGTCAGGTCCACACCGCTCGCAAGCACGCGGTGGTCGAGCACGCGGCCGACGGGATCGGGCAGCTCGGCGAGCTTCTCCAAACCGGCGGCCATGCCCTCGACGCGCTCAGGCGTCAGCAGCAGACGGTCGAGCAGACCGGCTGAAGTGCCCGCATCGCACGCGGCGGACATATCGAGCTCGTTAGCGGCGACGATGGAGTCGACACCGTTGCGCAGTGCTGCGGCCATGGCGCGCACGGCCTCCTGACGCTGCTCATCGCTCGCCGTGGCAAGCGAGGCCGACGCTGCCTTGGCGGCAACGGCAAGATCGTGGACATACGTGGCTATATCGACCGACATGGGCGGCCCTTTCTCCTAGAAGTTTGCAACCATGGTAGCCGATTTGCGCATGGCCTCGCCCGCGGCGGTAGAATTGGTCAACCCGAAACACCGCAACGAACGGAAGACTCACATGGCCCTCATCACTTCGTACCACGTCCCCAGCCTTTACGTCGAGGACCACAGCATCGACGTCCCCCTTGACTGGCGCGGCCTGGAGCCGATGCTCCTGGCCGTCGGCAGTACCATGCGCCGCGGCGCTATGCCGGCACCCATCGCCGGCGCGCCCGAGAGCATCAAGCTCTTCTACCGCGTGGTTTGCGCGCCCGACCGCATCAACGACGATCTGCCGCTGCTCCTGTTTTTGCAGGGCGGCCCCGGCGGCGAGAGCCCACGTCCGCTGTCGCCCACAAGCGACGGCTGGATCGAGGAGGCCGTCAAGCACTTCCGCGTGGTCCTTCCCGACCAGCGCGGCACCGGACGCAGTAGCTGCGTGGACGGACACACGATCAAGGCACTGGGTGATTGCGCAACGGCCGCCGGCGCCGATACAGCACGCTCGCAGGCGGACTTCCTCAAGCGCCACCTCGCCAGCTCCATCGTGCGCGATTTTGAGTACCTGCGCCTAGCGGGCTTTGGCGGCAAGCCGTGGGTCACGCTCGGCCAAAGCTACGGCGGTTTTTTGACGCTGAGCTACCTGTCGCTCTTCCCCGAGGGCGTGGCGGCGAGCTTTACCTGCGGCGGAATCCCCCACGTGCCGGCGAGCGCAAGCGAGGTCTACGCGCACACCTTCCCGCGTATGGCCGCCAAGACGCAGCAGTATTACGACCGCTACCCCGCCGACGTCGAGCGCGTGGCAGCCCTGGCCGATGCGCTCGAGGCTCAGAAGCCCGTACTGCCCGACGGCTCGCCGATGACGGTCGAGCGCCTACAGCTCATGGGCAGCGACTTTGGCATGAAGCCGAGCTTTGAGCGCATGCATTGGATTATCGATCACGCGTTTGTTGACGGCGACGGCACGCTGACCTGCGGCGCCTCGGTATCTGACAGCTTTTTGATGCGCGTCTTCGAGCGCACCAACACGCGCACGAATCCGCTGTACTGGACGCTGCAGGAGTTCATATACGCCGACGGTGACACTATGCCCATTCGCTGGGCAGCAGCAGAGGAGAAGGCCCATCGTGCCGAGTTCGACACACTCGCGCGCCCGCTCATGTTTACCGGCGAGGCCATGTTCCCGTGGATGTTTGAGCAGATGCCCGAGCTTATGCCCTTTAAGCCCGCCATGGACCTGCTGATGGAAGACACCAGCTGGGACAAGATCTACGACCCGCAGCGCCTAGCATGCAACGAGGTGCCACTCCAGGCAGCCGTGTACTTCGATGACATGTACGTGGATTCGGGTCTGCAGCTCGACACGCTCAGCCGCGTGGGCAACTCGCACGCCTGGGTGACGAACGAGTTTGAGCACGATGGCCTGCACGGCAGCGTGGTGTTCAAGCACCTCTTCGACGAAGCCCTCAACCGCGGAGACCTGCGCCGAATCTTCTAGCAAAGGAATGTCCCAAAGTGCCGGCACAAAAGGAACGTCCCCAAGTGCCGAATAAGGGCCGGCAACGAGAATGCCGCAGGTAGAGGACGGAAAGCGAAAACGCCCCTAAGCGAGCAAGGTGACGTGAAAGAGGAGGGCATTGACCTTTTGGTCATGCCCGACGATTGAACGTCAGATTGCCGCTTAGGGGCGTTTGCAGCGTCAATTGGTTAGGCGAAGACGATTAGATTATCTCGATGGATCGCCGGCTTCTCGGCCAGGTCTGCCAGCAGGCGGTTGCTGGCGATCTGGTCCTGGCGGCGACCGGCAGCAAGCTCCAGCACGTCCGAATCGGCCTCAGCGATACCGCGGGCGACGACCATACCGCTCGGATCGCACACATCGAGCACATCGCCCTCGGCAAACTGGCCATCGACCTCGCGAATACCCACCGCAAGCAAGGAAGAGCCACGGCTAACCAGCGCCTTCGCGGCACCATCATCGACCGTCACCGAGCCGTGCGCCTTGTCGCCCAGTGCGATCCACAGCTTGCGGGGTGCGATGTCCAGACGCTCCGCCGGCGGATCGAACAGCGTGCCCACGCTCTCGCCGCGGGCGAGGCGCACGAGCGCATCGGGTTCCTCGCCCGAGCAAATCACGCTCTGAATGCCCGCCGTCATCAGGATACGGCTCGCGCGAATCTTGGTAATCATGCCGCCCGTGCCCACCGATGTGGAAGAATCGCCCGCCGAGGCAATAATCTTGGCATCGATCTTATGCACGACAGGAACAAACTCGGCCGTCGGGTCCTCGTGCGGATTGGCAGTATAGAGACCATCGATGTCCGAGAGCGTCACGCACAGATCGGCAGAAACCAGGCAGCTCACAAGCGCCGCCAGTGTGTCGTTGTCACCAAACTTGATCTCATCGACGGTAACGGTATCGTTCTCGTTGACGATCGGCACCACGCCAAGCTCCACGAGGCGCAGCAGGGCGTCGCGCGCATGCAGGTAGGACGTGCGACGGGCCGTGTCGTGGCGCGTGAGCAGCACGAGCGAGGTGAGCAGGTCGCGCGCATGGAACTCCTCGTCGTAGGCCGACGAGATGATGCACTGACCGGCCGAGGCGCAAGCCTGTAAGCTCGGCAGGTCACCGACCGGCTTGCGGTCGAAGCCCAGCACGGGATAGCCACAGGCAATAGCGCCCGAGCTCACCACGACCAGACGCCAGCCGAGCTTGCGCAGCGCTGCGGCTTGATCGGCAAGTCCGCCGATAAAGGCGCGGTTGACCTTGCCATCGGCGCCCACCACCGTGGACGAACCGATCTTTACCACCATCGTTTTATAAGAAGTCGTCATACGTCAAACCAATCAACTGTTCAGCGAACGGCCGAGCGGCGGCCAAGGGAGCGTGACTCGCCCCTACCGCCCAAAGAATTAGTGAGCCCAGGGAAAAGCAGAAGCCGCGGTCATATTCTTGCGCACGAGCTCGTCGCGCACCTGAGCCAGGCCCTGCTCCATGCCCACCACATAGGTCTGCGGGTACAGGAAGCGCTTGAAAGCTGCGTCCAGATGATCGAGCGCCCAAACACAGCGCTCGCGCGCGTCCTGGATGCTCTCACGCGGAGCCACCGCGCTGCCGTCGCGCACGATCGGCACCAGCAGCTCGCGATACTCAAGTTCGGACACGTCGGTCACCAGGGCGGCATCATTCACGGCCACGAGGGTATTGCCGCGCGCGGCGCCCTCCCCCGCCAGATGGTCCTCGTCGTAGATCATGTCGCAGACCGGGCCGCCAAAGCCGTCGTAATAACGGCGCACGCGTTGCACACCCGGGATCGTGCGCTTGTAGGGCTGCTCGGAGAGCTTGACCACCGGCGTCCATGGATCTGCCTCGCTCGCACGGCGGGCGGAAAGCTTGTACACGCCACCCAGCGCCGGCTGGTCATAGCAGGTCGCAAGCTTGGTACCCACGCCAAAGCTGTCGATGGGCGCGCCCTGGTCGAGCAGCGACTGAATCGTGTACTCGTCAAGATCGTTGGAAACCGAGATCCCCACATAGGGCAGGCCCTCGGCATCAAAACGGCCGCGAACATACTTGGAGAGCTTGGCAAGGTCGCCGGAGTCGATGCGAATAGCCGACAGGCGCTCGCCCACCGCCTCCATCTCCTTGGCAACCGTAATGGCATGCTCGCAGCCCTCGCGCACGTCATAGGTGTCGATGAGCAGCGTACAGTTCTTGGGGCTCGACTTGGCAAAGGCGCGGAAGGCCTCGAGCTCGGAATCGAAGCTCATCACCCAGCTGTGCGCATGCGTGCCAAAGACGGGAATACCGTAGCGGCGGCCGGCGAGCACATTGGACGTAGAGGAGCAGCCGGCAACGTAGCTCGCGCGCGCAACGGCCAGGCCGCCATCGGGGCCCTGGGCACGGCGCAGGCCAAACTCCGCCACGGGACGGCCGTCGGCGGCAAGCACCACGCGCGCCGTCTTGGTGGCGACAAGCGTCTGGAAGCCGACGATGTTGAGCAGCGCCGTCTCAAGCAGCTGGCACTCGAGCGCAGGACCGGTGACGCGCACCATGGGCTCGCGCGGAAAGACGAGCTCGCCCTCGGGGACGGCGTCGATGTTTACATGCGCACGAAAATCGCGCAGGTAGTCGAGGAATCCAGGCTTGAACATCGCGCCGCCGGCCGGGGCCTGGAGCGAGGCGAGGTAGTCGATGTCCTCGGGCGTAAAGCGCAGGTTCTCGACCAGCTCGGGCAGCTCGGCGGTACCGCACATGACGGCGTAGGCGCTACCAAAGGGATGGTCGCGGTAAAACGCGGTAAAACAACCCTGCTCGTTGGCCTTGCCGCTCTCCCACAGGCCCTGGGCCATAGTGAGCTCGTACAGATCGGTGAGCATTGCAATGTCGGTGGGATGCGAGATGTCGGTCAAAGCCATGGGGCGACCTTTCGGATGCGTGGTACAGAATTTGAGGGTTGGACGAGGCGGACGTGCGGGCATGGAGCCCGGCGCGAACAGGTTAGTGCAGGCCCATGCTGCCGGTGATCGTGTAGACCATAAAGACGATAAACGCGATGAGGGCGAGCACGATGATGATTTTTTGAGCCGGAGCCATGCCGGGAATCTCGCCCTCGGCTGTAGGCTCCTTGGAGGTGACCATGCGCTGGGCAAAGGTCATCTCGTCACGACTCGGCTTGGGCGCGGGCGCGGGCTTGCGCTCGGATGCGGCCCTCGTGGCGGCTTCCTCGGCCTTTGCGCGCTCGGCACGCAGGGCAGCCAGCTCCTCACGCTCGCGACGAGCCTCTTCCTGAGCCTCGCGGCGGGCCTTCTCGGCGCGGAGCTCTTCCAACTCGGCGCGCTCCTCGTCGGACAATGGTTGGGACTCAAGCTCGGCCATAGTACCGCCCTTTCTTTTTAAAAAAAGCCGCCGACACAATGTCAGCGGCTTATCAAATCCAAGGGTGGAGACGAAGGGAGTCGAACCCTCGGCCTCTGCCATGCGACGGCAGCGCTCTCCCAACTGAGCTACGTCCCCAGGACAAGTCGATATTTTACCTACGGCTCGCCAACTGTCAACGCCCAATACCCAGTCTTTTTGGGACGAAGCCATTTTGACTACTTTTCGAGCAGACAATCCTCTCGATGATTCTTTAATCCCCGTCCCAGAAAAATCATCCGCGTGCGCGCTACTTTGCGCTGGTGAGGACGCCGGTGGTATCAAACGCTGGGGTGAAGCTCTCGTCAACCGCGCCGCCCTCTTGCCAGAACATCGTCGTAAAGCCCAGGTCGTCAGCATGATCGAGCACCCGCTCGTACTCATCGCGCGTCACGGCACGCGCCAGGTCGCCGCCCTGCTCGCGCATGAGCGCATTGGGCGTGTACTGGTTCATGACCGAGATCGGCACATCGCCCACCGTCTGCCACACCAGGTCCAGCACGCGACACGAATCGTCTGCATGTCCCGGCAGTACCAGATGGCGCACAATCATGCCGCGCTTCATGAGCCCGTCCTCGTCCACCAGCTCTCCCCCTCGGCGCTCGATCTCGCGCGCCATCTGAGCCAGGCCCGACACGGCCACGCGTGGGTAGTCCTTTATATGAGAAAGCGACTGCGCAAGCGCCGCATCGGCATACTTAAAGTCGGTAAGCCATACATCGACCAGATCGCCGAGCGCCGCCACGGCACTCGCGCGCTCATAACCGCTCGTATTGTAGACGATGGGGATGACCAGCCCGCGCGCCCGTGCCGCGCCAATCGCAGCCGGCAGCAGGTGCGCGTAGTGCGTCGCCGTCACCAGGTTAATGTTGTTAGCGCCCTGGTCCTGCAGCTCCAACATAATCTCGACCAAGCGCTCGGGCGAAATCTCAAGCCCAAAATTGCCCGTCGAGATCTCGTGGTTCTGACAATAGACGCATTTGAGCGAGCAACCGCTAAAGAAGATCGTGCCCGAACCGGCTTCGCCCGAGATAGGCGGCTCCTCCCACATATGAAGCGCCGCGCGGGCCACTTTGAGCGTGTCGTCAGCACCGCATACGCCGTGCGCGCCCTCATCGCGCGCCGCACCGCAACGGCGCGGACACAAATGGCAGGCGGGCGAAAAAAGTTCGGTCAACGACGTCGGCATAAAAACATGCTCCAAAACAACGATTCAGCAGCTCAAACGTAAAGGGACCAACCGCACAGACGGCTCGAGCCCCAAGGCGCCGTAATCGTCCGACACGATTTTTGTAATGTCAAGACTGGAATCCACAAAGTGCCGCTTTATGATGTAGTTATTCCGCCCCCCGCGGAGCAACTGGGTGAACCGTCGCGTTTATTTAGGGAGCCCACACAGTCGTACCTAGTACAGGTATCCTTCGTTGTTAAGGACGCTGGAACAGTCGATGAGGGCACCCACCTGTTTTAGGTGGGTTCATTTTCGTAACGTGGGGGGTGGTTTTCTTTTGCCGAAACTCGCCATTGCAAATCCCGCCAAGATCCCCAAAGGGCACCAGGCAGAACCTCACCATCACTCGAATATCTGGTAAGCACGTGATTATCGCCCCGTGCAATTCCTTACACCCTCCTTGGTCGAGTATCATGGGTCAGCTATACCCTTTGCGGCATGGCATCCTTTGACCTTTTCCTTCGACGCTTGGCGGTTTATCGATTCATGGCTTCCTCCACGAGCTTCATACCGTACCTTTGCGTGGCGGTCGCGGCTTTTATCACGACCTTCCTTGCGGTGCCCCTGGTCAAGCGCCTGGCAATCAAGCTCGACGCCGTCGATTATCCTTCCAAGCGCCGCATCAACACTAAACCCATCCCGCGCATGGGTGGCACGGCAGTCTTTTTGGGCCTCGTCGTCGCCTGCATTGTTCAGATCCTAGGCACCTGGTACCTGGGCTGGCCGCCCGCTTTGGTGCCCCACCCCCGTCTGCATATCAGCTACCCCATACTTGCACTTTCTTTTACCGTCATCTTTGCGACCGGCGCGATCGACGACGTCTTCCAGCTCAAGCCCAAGCAAAAGCTCGCCGGGCAGGTCCTCGCCGCGCTCATCGCCTGCGTGGGCGGCCTGCGCATCGGCGTCATCGTCAACCCGTTTGCTCCCGGCGAGATCATGCTCGGCTGGCTCGCCTACCCCATCACTGTGGTCTACCTGGTGGCGTTCACCAACATCATCAACCTTATCGACGGCCTCGACGGTCTGGCCACGGGTATCTGCGGTATCGCGTCGTTCACCATGTTTTCGGTCGCGGTGCTCTCGGGCCGCATCGACGCCGCCGCGCTCTCCATCGCGCTCTTTGGCTCGTGCCTCGCCTTCTTGCGCTATAACTTCAACCCCGCGAGCATCTTCTTGGGCGACTCGGGGTCGCTGCTTCTGGGCTTTGCGCTGGGCTCCATCTCGCTGCTCAACGTGAGCCGCACCGCCGCGCTCACCTCGCTCATCATCCCGCTCATCGTGGCCGGCGTGCCCATCATCGATACGTTTAGCGCCATCGTGCGCCGTAAGCGCGCCCACATTAGCATCGGGCAGGCCGACAAGGGCCACATCCACCACCGTCTCATTCAAGAGGGCTACAACCAAAAGCAGGCCGTACTGCTCATCTACGCCTGGTGCATTATGCTTTCGGCCGGCGCCGCCGCCATCAATCAGGTCGAGGTCCCCATGCGCGTGCTCATCTTTACCGTGCTCGCCATTGGCTCGGCGGCCTTCGCCAAGCACCTGCACCTGTTTGAGCCCGTGCTGCGCCACCATTACAACAAGCGCACGCACGAGGACGAGCTGGTAACCCCCGACGACCCCGCTTTTAAGCAGGAGGAGCAAGCAGCCGAGGAACGTAAAGAAGAGCGCCACCACAAGCTCTAGGATAAGCTGCCGAGGATGCGCCCAGGCGCCGCTGGCCAAGCGCAGCCGCGCCGCGCCCATCGCACAAGCCGCCCCTCTCCAGCCCCTCGCCTACTTACGACCCGCCCCTTCAATAAACGCGTTATCATCTTGACCCATGAACATACGTTAGGAGCAATCATGCCAAACGAGAACAGCTACGAAGTCGCGTTGCAAAAGAGCAACGCCATTCGCGAGGGCCTGGCCAAGACGCCCGAGAAGTTCACCATGCTTACCGGCGACCGCCCCACCGGCCGCCTGCACCTGGGCCACTACTTTGGCACCCTCAAGGGCCGCGTTGAGCTGCAGAACATGGGCGCCAAGACCAACGTGCTCATCGCCGACTACCAGGTCATCACCGACCGCGACACCACCGAGCATATCCAGGACAACGTGTACAACATGGTCATGGACTACCTTGCCTGCGGTATCGACCCCGACAAGACCATGATCTACGCGCACTCCGCCGTGCCCGCCGCAAACCAGCTCATGCTGCCGTTCCTGTCGCTGGTGTCCGAGGCCGAGCTGGCGCGCAACCCCACGGTTAAGGCCGAGATGGAGGCCTCGGGCCACGAGCTCACAGGCCTTCTGCTCACCTACCCGGTGCACCAGGCCTGCGACATCCTGTTCTGCAAGGGCAATGTGGTGCCCGTCGGCCGCGACCAGCTGCCGCACATCGAGCTCACCCGCACCATCGCCCGCCGCTTTAACAACCGCTACGGCAAGGTGTTCCCCGAGGTCGACGCGCTGCTGTCCGAGACCCCGCTGCTGCCCGGCCTGGACGGTCGCAAGATGAGCAAGAGCTACGGCAACGCCATCAACATCTCGATGACCGCCGAGGAGACCGCCAAGCGCATCAAGAAGAGCCAGACCGATTCCGAGCGCATGATCACGTTCGATCCCGAGAACCGTCCCGGCGTGTCCGGCCTGCTTTCGACGGCCGCCATCTGCACCGGCCGTTCCGAGGTCGAGATTGCCGAGGAGATTGGCATGGGCGGCTCCGGCCAGCTCAAGAAGTACGTAACCGAGGCCGTCAACGAGTACTTCGCGCCGATCCGCGAGCGTCGCCAGCGCTACGAGAACGATCTGGACTATGTGAAGGACGTGTTGCACGAGGGCAACCGTCGCGCCAACGAGATCGCCGAGCAGACCCTGGCCGAGGTTCGGGACGCCATGGGCATGGTGTACTGACCGATCTGCTGGCTTGAGCTTTCGATTGCTATAGGGCGGACGCTACGGCGTCCGCCTTTTTTGTTGCCCGACCGGTTCGGCTCCGGCCACCGCACTCCCCCGATAAACAGGAACGGGCCCGCCGGCAGTCAGTTGCCAGCGGGCCCGTTCCCGAAGTACACCGTTGAATCGCACAGAGGGGAGGAATGCGAATCAAACTCAACAGGGCAGGCTTTTTCATCGCCTAATGCCTGCTCCGTTGCTGAATACAATATAGTTCACCGTGGTTTACTTTCTTGCGTCAATATGCGCCGCCACACCTTCTCCATAAGTTAGCCCCGGTAAACCTGCAATGGAAAACCATCACAAAGGGGACAGGCACCTTCGTGGTGGTTTTGGCCACGGCAGAACTGTTAGAGTCCAGCTGGCCAGCGACAGGCGGCCAAGTCGACGTGCATGGGATCGATAAACGCCACGCCCTCCCCCATTAAGAGCTCGCGCTGAGCATCGGGACCGCCAAAGGCAAAGCCCTCACAGATACGGCCGTCGGCAAACACCACGCGATGACAGGGAATTTGACCAGGGCGTGGGTTGCTATGCAGCGCATACCCCACATAGCGTGCACTTCGCGCGCGACCGGCGAGCAGCGCCACCTGACCGTACGTGGCGACCATCCCCTCGGGGATCTGCTCGACCACCTCATACACCTGCTCAAAAAAGCCCTCAGACGCCATCGCTCGCTCCCTTCTCCGCATTAACAGCATAAAGAAATGATCCCTTGGGGACGGAGGAAAACGGATCATTCGCGGCCTCCGTGCGGTCGATGATCCGTTTTCCTCCGTCCCCAAGGGATCATTTGTTGGCAGGTTGGTTAGTTGGCGGGCTGGAAGAAGGCTACGGCTACGGCACCGGGGCCTACGTGGGTACCGATGGTGGCACCGATGGTGTGAACGGGCAGCTCGCCCTCGGTGTGGCCAGCCCACAGTGCCGCGCTGTCCTCGATATACTTCTTGAGCACCGCATCCGAAAGGCCCGTATAGCCGAGCGCCAGCGGCATGGAAAAGTCGATGCCGCCCGCCTTTTCGACCTTTTGGTTCAGCAGGTTGCGGCCGTTCTTGGAACCGCGTGCCTTGCCCAGCTGCACGATTAGACCGTCCTCGACAGCTACCACAGGCTTTACGTTGAGCAGCGTACCCACGGCGCCGGCAGCAGCAGACAGGCGACCGCCGCGCACCAGGTACTCCAGCGTCTCGAGCAGGCCGATAACCACCACGCGGTCGCGTACGGCCTCGACCGCCGCCGCGATCTGGGCCGCGCTACGGCCCTCGTCCACCAAGCGCAGCGCATACTCAACCAGGATGCGTTCACCCAGGGTGACGTTGTTGCTATCAACCACGTACACATCGCCGCCCGGCGCCTCGGCTAGTGCGGTACGGGCGCTCTGATTGGTGCCCGAGAGCTTAGCGCCCACGGTAATAATCACAGCCCCATCGCCAGCTTCGCGAACCTCGGCGATAGCCTGCGAAAACGCGTACGGGTTGACCTGACCGGTCTTGGGCAGCTCATCGCGCTCCACGAGCATCTCGTAAAAGCGCTGGTGATCGATGTCGATGCCATCCATGAACACATCGGTTCCAAAGGTGACGGACAGCGGCAAAACGGCCAGTGCCGGATGCTCGGCCGGCGACATATCGCTTGCGGAATCGGTAATAATGCGGACGGACATAACGAATCCTTTCTTGCGCAGGTCCCGCGCAGGGAATTTTGACAGCAATGCCCCGGCACGGTATACGCGCTTAAACGGGACGATGCAGTTGTTAATGGGAAGCAAATGCCCAGGCGGCCCTACAGCTCGCGCAAGGTGTTGAGAATCGTACGCAGCGACGCATACATCTGCTCACGCTGCTCCACGCCCATGGCCTTGCCGGTGGTGTCGAGCACTTCACGAATAATGCAATCGGCCTCGTTCATGCTCTCGCCGCCCAACGTGGTCAGGCGAACCGGGGCGCGATACTTAACGGCGGCATCGCCCGAATCGTCGACTTCGACGTAGCCGCCCTCCTCCAGATGCGCCAGCGTGCGCGAGACGGCAGCGCGGGTCACGCCTGCCATGCGAGCCAGGTCGGCGCCAGTCAGGCCGTCCTTGCTGCGCTCAAGATAGTACAGGCACATAACGTCGGAGCCCTTAAGGCCCAGCCTTGCGCCCTCAGACGTCTTAATGCGCTGGATCTCCTTGTAGAGTCCGCTGATCAGTCCGACAAAGTCCTCGAAACGTGTCTCGTCGCTCTGCTGCATGGGAGACGACCGCCTTTCGCTTGCATAATGCTAACGGGTAAACATCTTAGTCGCATAAGGCGACACCCGTACCCAAATACCCCATTTGTTAACCCATCAACATAAAAACCACCACAAAGGGGACAGGCACCTTTGTGGTGGTTTGGGGCATCAATAGGTTCTAGGCGCCGCTACAGCTCCACACAGGGATTGTCACGGGTCACAAGCGTCTTAACGACAACCGTCGCTCCCAGATACCGCTCAAGCAGCTCGGCCAAGCGATCGATCGCGGCCTGGCAATCCCCCATCCGCTCGGGCTCTACACACTCAATCGCCAAGAACGCATCGGCCGAATCGTCGGACAGGGCCGTTCGAACGCCGTCGCGCCAATTCCAGCAGCGGCACACGGCACCCGCATCATCGATGTAGGCGAGCTCGCCGGGCAGCGTCGGGTCATCTGCTTCCTCGCCAAGCGGCAAGAACGCATCGCCACCGTCGGTCACCTTCAAGCGAAGGTCTCCCTCGATCGCATGCAAATCCTCGCCTCCCACGGGCAGCGCGTAGGTCAGCGACACCGTGTTGTAAATATCCACCGCGGGCGTAATGTGGCCCACCGGCTTGCCTTTGAGCACGCGTTTGAGCAAGTTCTCGATCGAGCAGCGCGCGCCTTTCTTGGTCTTGAACAGACGATAGGCCTCGCGCCATGCCTTGACCGGTGCGTTCTCGCTGATAGTGTCGCTGGTCAGATGACGCTCCGCATCGATATTGGCGCGGTCGAGCAACGCCGCAATCGCATCCACGTCCTTTTGAGGAATCTGAGCCGTGGGCTTCATGCCCTCCACGACCACAACACCGACCGCTGCCTGCGGAAAAAGCTCCCAGAATGAATCCTCGGCAATAAAGCTCTTCATACGCTCTCCCTTCATTGTGCGCGCCCGAGTGAGGGCGCCTAAACAAAAAGCGCCCTCACAACGGCCACCTTCAAAGTCCTACGGTGCCGTCACAAGAACGCTTGCGCTGTCCCCATCCGGAGAAGGGGACGATATGTCAGGCGTATTGTAACCCGAGTCAACCACGCGAGCAAAACCACCATAAAGGTGCCTGTCCCCTTTGTGGTGGATATGGACTCACGGCAAAGCTAGTGGCGGAGTCCCAGCAGGCCGCGGCCGCGATGACGGGCCTCGGCGGACACCTGGGCGTGCGGGCCGGCGGCTTTGACGGACTCGGGCAGGTGCGAGTACTTCTTCTCGAAGTTCTCCTCGAACATCACCGCCAGGTTGTGCGCGGCCTCGTCGTAGCGCGCGGTGCTCTGCCAGTATTGGCGCGGCACCAGGATGCCATCGGGCACGCCGTGGCACGTCGTGGGAATGTCGACGTTAAAGATGTCGTCGTGCACGAACTCGCTGTCCTCGATGGTGCCGTCGAGGGCGCGCGCGACCAGCGAGCGCGTGTAGGCCAGCTCGATGCGATGACCCACGCCGTAGCCGCCGCCGATCCAGCCGGTGTTGACCAGGTACACACGCGTGCGGCCGTCTGCAATGCGCTCGCCGAGCATCTTGGCGTAAACCATGGGGTCGAGCGGCATAAACGGCTCGCCGAACAGCGAAGAGAACGTGGGCGTGGGCTCGGTGACGCCGACCTCGGTGCCGGGAATCTTAGACGTAAAGCCCGTCACAAAGTGGTACATGGCGGCATCGGCCGTCAGGCGTGAGATGGGCGGCAGCACGCCAAAAGCGTCGCAAGTCAGGAACAGCACGACACTCGGAGTGGTGCCCATGCCCTTAGTCCACGCGTTAGGAATGTGCTCCACGGGATAGGCCACGCGCGTGTTGTGCGTGATCGAGATGTCGTCGTAGTTGGGCTTGCGGTTCTCGTCGAGCACCACGTTTTCGCAGATGGCGCCAAAGCGAACGGCGTTGAAGATCTCGGGCTCGTGGAACGCGTCCAGGCCCTCGCACTTGGCGTAGCAGCCGCCCTCGACGTTAAAGATGCCCATGTCGGACCAGCCGTGCTCATCGTCGCCGATCAGCAGACGCGTGGGGTTGGCCGAAAGCGTGGTCTTGCCCGTGCCCGACAGGCCAAAGAACACAGCGGTCTCGTGCGTGACGGGATCCATGCTGGCCGAGCAGTGCATGGGCAGCACATCGTCCTCGACAGGCAGCAGGTAGTTCATAACGCTGAAGATGGACTTTTTGATTTCGCCGGAGTAACCGGTGCCGGCAACCAGAATCACGCGCTCCTGGAAGTTGATGACCACGGCGGCGCTGGAGTTGAGGCCCTTGATGGCGGGGTCGCACTGGTAGCCGGGAGCGGCGAGCACGCAAAAGTCCGGCTCACCGGTGCGCGCAATTTCACGAGCGAGCGGACGGGCGAGCATCTGCTTAATGAAGAGCGCCTGGCTGGCACGCTCGCAGGCGACGAGCAGGCGACGCGTGTGGTTGCGGTCGGCGCCCGCCATGCCGCGCGTGACGAACACGTCGCGCTCGTTGAGGTAGTCGACGATACCGGCCTTGATGGTCTCGTAGCTCTCGATCGAAAGCGGTCGGTTGACGGCGCCCCAGGCGATCTTGTCGTGGACATCGGGGGTGTCAACGATAAAACGATCGTTGGGAGAACGACCAGTACGCTCCCCCGTCTCGATCACCAGCGCGCCGTTGGATGCCATGCGGCCTTCTTCGCGGCGGATGGCGTACTCGACAAGCTCCGCAGCGGGTAGATCGACCAGCAGACGAGGCTGATTTTCAGCGGGATCTTCAACGAGTGTAATGCCAAAGTTGGACAGAACTTCTGCAGGGGTAACACCAGGCATGGGGCCTCCTTTAAAAACGCGACACGCGGACGCGGCGCGCACTTTACTCACGTAAAGGCCGTTGTACCCGATATGCAAAAACGTTTTTGCGGCAACGGCGAAGCGCCCGCCCAACGGTCAAAAATCGCAGGCAAGCGGCCTAGTCATTGGGGACACTCTTAAACGACTAGTCATTGGGGACACTCTTGAACAGGCAACAACCAAGGAGCGTCCCCGGATGCCGGCACATAAGGAACGTCCTCAAGTGCCGACTACTGAATGGCGCCGCCGAAATTGCTGAACAGCCTGTTCAAAAACACGAGCAAACGCCGTCGCGTCTATACTAGAGCGCAGCAATAGAAAGGACTCCGCCTTGAGTATCACGCCCCTCGATAGCATCCGCCGCGCCATCGCCCGCCGCAATGGCGTCGCCGACCCCGCCGTAGCGAGCAACGGCACCGCAAAGGCCCAGGGCGGACGCATCGAGAACGGCCTCTTCCCTGCCTCGCACACCGCCGAAGAGCTCGCGCGCATCCAGGAGCTGAGCCAGCGCAACGCCGGCGGGCCCGATAGCGGCCAGGCCACGCGCCGTCGTCGCGAGCGCGATCGCGAGCCCGGACCCATCCACCGCATGGTCAACGCCTGGTGGAACCGCCTGCTCGGCGCTGTCTACGGCGGCGGCTTCTCCACGCAGGAAGCCGAATACGAAGAGCACGCCACCCGCCGCGACTATCTCTGGAATACTCTGGGCACCGCCGTGTGGGGCTTCGCGTTTCCCCTGCTCACCATCGTGTCCACGCAGCTCGTGGGCGCCGAGGAAGCAGGCAAATTCTCCATCGCCTTTGTCACCGGCACGCTCATCATGATCGCGTGCAACTACGGCGTGCGCAATTTCCAAGTCTCGGATATCGACGAGAAGACGTCCTTTGCCTCCTACCAGCTCAATCGCTGGCTTTGCGGAGCAATCGCGCTGGCCTGCGGCCTTGCATACAGCAGCGCCCGCGGCTATGACGCGCATATGGCGACGATCGGCCTGGGCGTCTACCTGTATAAGGCGATCGACGGTGTGGCGGACGTGTACGAGGGCCGCCTGCAGCAGGCCGATAAACTCTACCTGGCCGGCATGAGCCAAACGCTGCGTTCCGCCGGCGTCATCGTGGTGTTTAGCGCGGCGCTGTTCCTTACGCGCAGCATGCCCATCGCGGCCATGGCTATGGGTGTTACCGCGATTGCCTCGCTTGTGCTGGTCACTGCCCCGCTCGCTCTGCTCGAAACCGAAAAATCGCGTCGCGTGAGCCTGCGCGAAGTCGGCCGCCTCTTTGCGCAATGCGCCCCGCTCTTTGGCGCGCTCTTTTTGTTCAACCTTATCGAGAGCATGCCCAAGTTTGTGATGGAAGGCACGCTGGCCTACAAATATCAGCTGTACTTTAATGCCCTGTTCTTTCCGGCTCAGGCTATTTTGCTGAGCATCGGATTTGTCTATAAACCGCAGCTCTTGCGCCTGTCGAGCATTTGGGCGAACCCGCGCAAACGCCGCCGTTTTGACTTAATTATTATTGCCGTTATGGCGCTGATCGTAGCCATCACCGGCGTGTGCGCCGCATTTATGGCCGGCCCCGGCATTCCCCTCATGAGCTTTATGTACGGCCTCAACTTTGAGCGCTACCGCACATTGGCGCTGCTGATGGTCGTCTCCGGCGGCGTAACCGCGGCCATCGACTTTATCTACGCCATCATCACGGTGCTGCGCCACGCTGGAGACGTCACCAAGATCTACCTGATCTGCTTTGCCGTGAGCGTGGTGCTCCCGGTGATCCTGATCAACCTGCTTGGCCTGATGGGTGCCGTCGTGAGCTACCTGGCTATCATGGCCCTGCTGCTGGTGCTGCTGATTATCGAGTACGCCCACATCCGCCAGCGCATCGAACGAGCCCGCAACCCGTACGGGGCCTAATTAGCTGCCCCCGGTACCAGAATTTGCGATGGAATCACCTCGGCTGGGGTCTCGTTGCGGACAATATGCATCACGCAAAACTAAGTGAGTAGACTTTTACCGAATCCCCGACCACACCGACAAAGCACAAGTCTGTGACCTGCGGTTTTATTGAGGCAAATATGTTGGGTGCTCGGCATTTCCAAAAAAGTCTACTCACTTAGCCGGTGGGCAGCCAAATGATTATTTAATCCCCGTCCCAGAAAAATCATTTGATGGGCAGAAGGGCAAAAGTAGTCAAAAAGCCCGTCCCAAATTAGCTACCCTTTGCACCGATTACTCGCCGGGAAGAATGTTTGCGTAGAACTCCGCCCCGTCGTCCAGGCGCAGGATGCCAACGCGGCCGAACTCGGAACCGGTGGCCGCCGCACAGTCGATATCGATGCGATCGGGCACGCCGGCGGTGTCCTCGCCGCCCAGGCGCACCATCTGCCCGCGGCCCGACTCCTCATCGAGCCCCGCCAGGCCGCCGACCTCGCAATAACGCCCCAGCGACACCGTAGGCGTGTGGCCGCTCACCACGACCGGACCCTTGCCCTCGGCAGAAAGCAACCCAGTCGGCGCATCCCAATAGCCATGGCGAATCCACAGCAAGTCGTCAGACGACTGCACGGCGAGCATTTGCTGCAGCAGCTCGGTATCGGCATCAACCGCTCCCCTGCCGTCGGCGCAATCGACACCATGCTCAAGCAAAAACGCACGCGCCGCCTCGGTCTGAATGCCGGCGTGCACCAGCAGATACGGCCGCTCGGCAGTCTCGGCCACCGCATAGAGCGGCAGGGCGGCAGCCCAGCGCACCAGTTCCTCGTATGCCTCAAATTCCATTTCGTTGAGCTGTTGGCGCGTGGTCCATCCGCCGTTGATGTCCCAGGTCTCGGCATCGAGCGGGTCCTGCCCAATGATCGCGTCGAGCATAATCTGCTCGTGGTTGCCCTTAAGCACGCGAGCGTTGGGCAGCGACCGCACCAAGTTGATGACGCCGACCGGATCGGGACCGCGGTCAATCATGTCGCCCAGCACATACAGCGTGTCGTCGGACGTCAGCGAGATCTTGGAAAGGGCCTCGTCCAGCGCGCGCACGTGCCCGTGAGCATCAGATGTCACATAGATCGCCATGGAACGCCTTTCCCTGCATTACGGCCGAAGCCCGATGCCACGACTAAAACTTCAAGTTGAACTTAAACGTTACCCATTGTACTCCGTTGCAATAAAGCTGGAAAGTACCGCAAGCCGCCAACGCTCATTAGCGGCCGCCCACACGCCCCGGAAATACCGCCTCACCAGCATCAACTCCCCACCCAGTGCCTCCCGCGCCTCGGCCTCGTGTCGAAAATGCGAGCACACACGGCTCGACCCCATAAACCCACCACCTTTGGGTACAAATAATCGCAGACAATCGACCGTGCCACGCCAACCACCCAGGAGCGGACACTATCCATGAACCAGATCCTTCTTTTTATCGGTCTCGTCATCATTTTGTGCCTGACCATCAAGCCCGTCGGCAAAAAGCTTCCCTTCCCCACCCTGCTCATCTTTATCGCTCTCGGCATGCTGCTGGGCGTCAACGGTCCGGCGCACATCCACTTTAGCGACTACGCGCTCACCGAAACCGTCTGCAGCACGGCGCTGCTGTTCATCATGTTCTACGGCGGCTTTAACACCAACATCGACCGCGCCAAACCTGTCGCCGTGCCCGCGGTGCTGCTGAGCACACTCGGCGTCGTCATCACCGCTGGCATCACCGGCGTGTTCGCGCACTTTGTACTAGGCTTCGACTGGATCGGCGGCCTGCTGCTGGGATCGGTCGTGGCATCGACCGATGCAGCCAGCGTCTTTAGTGTGCTGCGCGAGCACAGTCTTTCGCTAAAAGGCGGCACCGACTCGCTGCTCGAGGTCGAATCGGGCTCCAACGACCCCGTCGCCTACATGCTCACCGCCGTGCTCGCGACCCTCGCGGCCGGCGGCGACATTAACATCCCCGTGCTGCTGGCCAATCAGATCATCCTGGGCGCGGGGCTAGGCCTTGTTATCGGCTGGGCATCGGGCCGCCTGATTGAGCGCGCACACGCAACAGCCGAGGGCACGCAGACTATCTTTTTATTCGCCGTGGCGATCGTTGCCTACGCGCTGCCGAGCTACCTGGGCGGCAACGGCTTTTTGGCCGTGTACCTTGCCGGCATCGTGCTAGGCGCGAGCGACATCACCGGTAAGGTCGAGCTGGCGCACTTCTTCGACACCCTCACCGAAATGGCCGAGATGACCATCTTCTTTTTGCTCGGCCTGCTCGTGACGCCCGCCCGCCTGCCGCAAATGCTGCTGCCGGGCCTGGCACTCATGGCGTTTATGCTCTTCGTGAGCCGCCCCATCGCCGTCGGTCTGCTGCTGGCGCCCTTTAAGACAAACCCTCGCCAGGTAGCGCTCGTAAGCTGGGCGGGCCTGCGCGGAGCAGCATCGGTCGTCTTTAGTCTCTTTGCCGTGGTGACCGGTGTACCCGGCGGTCACGACCTGTTTGACCTGGTGTTTGTAATTGCCGTGTCGAGCATTGTGGTGCAGGGCTCGCTGCTGCCAGCAGTGGCAAAGAAACTCGATATGATCGATGCAGAAGGCGACGTGCGCCGCACGTTTAACGATTACCGCGACGAGGACGGCATGTCGTTCGTCAAACTCAAGGTGGGAGCTGGACATCCGTTTGCCGGACGCTCGCTCGCGGATATTGGCAGTGCAACGGACATGCTCGTGGTCCTGGTGCTGCGCGATGGAGCGCACCCGGTGCTGCCCAACGGCGATACCGTAATTGAAGAAGGCGACCTGCTGGTTATGGCCGCGCCGACGTTTGAAGAGCGCGCCGAGGTTACGCTGCGCGAGGTCACCGTGACACCCCACGGTCGCCTGGCAGGGCAGCGCCTGCGCGACGTGCCGCAGGGCAAGCACCCGTTTATCGTCGTGATGCTCAAGCGCGACGGCCAAACGATCATCCCCGACGGCAACACCCTCATATACGCCGGCGACGAAGCCGTCATTGCCACGCTGGCGTCGTAGCCATCCCCACCCATAACTTGCGGTGAAATAGGGACTGAATAGGCCTTCTAGCAGCCTAAACAGTCCCTATTTCACCGCAAGTTATTAAGGGGATGGGTTGAAAAACATTTGAATTGACACCGAAATGAAAAAAGCCGGGAAAACGTCCCCGGCACTTGGAAGCCTTCTCTTTTGAGATGACCGACTTCTTTATTATCACGAACGCTAGTTAGATGCCATTCATTGAGGGCTTTATCAGGCGCGCCATCCCATCCACATGGCGCCATTTGAAAGCCGTCCGATCTCATGCTATAAAGAAATCGGTACCCTCCAAAAAGAGGGGCCTCCAAGAGCCGGGGTCTTACCCCCGGCATTTTTTGTGCGCAAAGTCACCGCAACCCCTGCCTTGTCCCTAAGAGGGGCGGGGCAGCCGTCCCGAATTGGCCACTCTTGAGCATCAATCGCCCCGGCTGGGGTCTCGTTGCGGACAATTAGCGTCTCTCAAAACTAAGTGAGTAGACTTTTGTCGAATCGCCGACCACGTCACCAAAGCACAAGTCTGTGACCTGCGGGTTTGTTGAAGCAAAATTGTCGGGTGCTCAGGATTTCCAATAAAGCCTACTCACTTAGCCAGCGTGCAGCCAAAATAGAACGGTCACGAGCTCATTAGACTCCATTGCGGCTGCCCATCGTGCATTTTCGCGCAGCTGCGGGTACAGATGCCCGTCCCAAATTAGCTACCCTAGTCATCGTCGACGGCAAAGTCGCGGAGGTCGAGGCCTTCGCGTTCGGCTCGGGCTAGGAGCTCTTGAGGGGACTCATCCTCGATATCCATCACGTCGAGCATGGCAGCGGGAAAGCCCACGCCCGCCGCACTCCCCGCGCGGTCGAGCAGGCTCTCGCGCAGCTGGTCTACATCGACATCGATCTTCACGGTGGAACCTCCTACCGGGCAATCGCGACCGAACAAACCGCACGCCCCAAATGATGTGCAATAAATCCCAGATACGGCCATAATAAAACAATGAACATCAGGGAGGTTGCGGACGATGGATAAGCTCGATGCCATGACGGTACAAGTTAGAGATTTTTGCGACGCACGCGACTGGCGCAAATATCACACGCCGAAAGAACTCGCCATCGGCATGGTAACTGAGTCCTCCGAGCTGCTACAGCTCTTCCGCTTTATAAGCGACGAGCACATAGCAGAAATGTTCGAAGATACCGAGCAACGCCAAGCTATCGAAGACGAAATTGCCGACACGCTTCTTTTCCTCCTGCGTTTTGCCGACCTCAATGACATCGACTTACAGGCGGCGCTCTCGTCCAAGCTAAAGCGCAATGGCGAGCGCTACCCCGTCGACGCATCATCCAACGAATACAGAAAGGCGGGCCACCGTGAGTAATGAGTTCGCCCTTCGGCAATACACGCTTCCCCTACCCAAGCCCTTCGAGGCAAGCGAATCGCTACAAGACTTTGGCACGCCAGAGCCCGGGACTCACCATGACGAGAGCTGGCCTGTTCTCTACATCCTGACCAACAGTAAAAAGAAGACGGCATACATTGGCCAAACAACCAACTATCAACGCCGCATGAAGCAACACGCCGCAAACGTGGACAAGGATTTCGATCGAACACTACTGATCGACAACCCAACCTTCAATCAGTCGGCGACATTTGAGTTTGAAAACAGGCTCATCGAACTGTTCTGCGCTGACGAAAAATACCAGGTAACCAATGGCAACAATGGCTATGCCCAATTCGATTACTTTGAGCGACCTCAGTACCGCCAGAAGTTCCGAACGCTATGGACAAAACTACGCGAAGAAAACTATGCAATTCACCCCATCGAAGAGCTCGAGAACACTGACCTGTTTAAATTTTCGCCTTTCAAAACGCTCACACCCGATCAATATGAAACGATTGAGACGATTTACAAGCGTCTCGAGCAGGAACAGAAAGACGTTGAGCACGGCAGCCCCAAGAAGAAACGCGTAACCGTCGTAAACGGCGCGCCCGGAACAGGCAAAACCATCCTTGCCATAAGCCTCATGTTCAAAATCAAAAACGAACCCAAGCTATCCGGCCTGCGGGTCGGTTTCGTGACACCCATGGAGTCTCTGAGCAAAACGCTCAAAAGGCTCACGCACTTCCTTCCTGGGTTAAAGCCCGGAGATATCCTGACCCCCAGTGATGTTACCAAAAAGAATCGGTATGACATCCTGCTTGTCGACGAGGCACACCGACTGGGAAACTGCTTGACCGTCGGCGCCGGCATCGGGGCTTTTTACAATACCTGCGATCGCCTCGGCCTTCCGCGCTCGAGCAACCAGGTTGACTGGATATTCACATGCTGTGACAAGGCGTACCTGTTCTACGACCCCAAACAGCAGGTTCGTGCATCCGGACTTAATCGGGACGGCCTTGAGCAGCGACTCAATCAGCTCGAAGAAGCGGGCATTGAAACTGAAGAGTTCGGCCTAAGCACACAAATGCGCGTGCGCGGTGGTGACGAATACCTCGATTTTGTCTACGACTTACTCGACAACAAGGCGTACATGCACACCGGCATGAAGTTCAAAGAACTCTTTTCATCGGAGCCTTACGATTCGCGGGCCGGGGATCCGGACAGCGATATCCCCAGATACCAGTTTGGAATCGTCAACCGATTTGAGGATTTCTGTTCTCTGCAGCAAGCCAAGGAAGAAGAAGTTGGCCTATCCCGTATGACGGCAGGCTTTGCGTGGAAGTGGCAAACGAAGAAATACAAAGACGCGTTCGATATCATCATCGAGGACATCCCTAAACGTTGGAACTCGAGCCAAAAGGATTGGGTTAACTCCGCCAACGCCGTAAACGAAGTCGGATGTATCCACACGGTGCAGGGCTACGACCTCAACTACGGCTTCGTAATTCTGGGACCAGACATTTATTACGACACCGATATAGGAGCCGTCTGCGTTAACAAAGCGAACTTTAAAGATGCCGTCGCAAAGAAAAAGGCGAGCGACGATGACCTGCGAAAGATCATCGTCAACGCCTACTACGTTCTCATGACGCGCGGTATGCTGGGAACGTATCTCTATGTGTGCGATCCGGCGCTCAAGGAGTATTTGTCACGGTATATCCCGGTGATTTAGCTGCTGCCCACGCATGGCATGAATAGCAGTGAAACTCCCAGGACACAATCTCGGATTCACAAAGGGAGGCGGGGCGCGCCGGTGCCCTATCCAACCAATACTGCTCCCAGAACATTTGCGAGCTTCTTAGCGGGGCGCCTATTCGCTTTTTCACCCATCGCCACGAGCGCGTGGTTGCAGGCATCCCCATTCATGTCGCAAACAATTCTAAGCTCATGCCGTGCCCTCGAAGCAGCCGTATAAAACAAAGTTCCAGGCTCAGGCATGTAGCTCATGGACGGCTGTTCCCATAAGGCTTGATCAACATCAATCATAATTACCGCAGCAGCTTCCATCCCCTTGAACTTCCTCACCGTATGGACGGGAATCTTCTGACCTTTCCACCTCTTTAGGTTCTGGTCACCAGCGAAACAGCACGACAGCTTAGAGTTTTCCAGTGTCTTGCATGTGATAACCACAATGTCATTAATACCGGCGTTCTTGAGTAAATCGATGTGCTTATCCACAAATGCCTCTTGCGCGGCGGCGTCACAATTAATCATAAGCAATGGAGGTTTTCCGAGCCTAGCCATAACCTGCATTCTAAAACCGTGCACTTCACCAAGAGCACTCAGGGAAGACTTCTCGATAGCCTCCGTATTCCGGCAGTTTACATAAAGTGTTAGCTTGCAATCGGCATCCATAAGGAAGCTGGGCATAGTTGAACCTTGGACAAACTGCCTTTTGTCGTAAAAGAGGTACATGGTGCTTTGCGGCTTTGAATCCACAATAGAGCGAATCGTTTCGAGCACCATCGCGTCCTCGATAGCTTTGAGGCCAAAGTCTTGGCCTTCGTCTATTACGATGTGCTGATAGGGAAACGAGTCAGGGTGCTCCATGAGCTCTTCGGTCAGGCGAGCATAGTTTGGCTCAAGCGAATTGCAGACCTTGCAGGCAAAGCCCGGAATTGTGTAGACATCAATTTCCGGGACATCGTTGCACCTTCTAGTAATCTCTTCCTTCAAAAGCGAGTTAAAGCACAAAAAGAGAACCCTGCCCGTACAGGCGGCCTGCTTAGCTCTCTCAATTGCAATGAGAGTTTTGCCAGTTCCTGCCGCCCCGTTAATTACCGCTGTCTTCTGATCCTTTATGAAATTCAACACGCGAGCCTGCGAGTCCAGCAGCCTTGCGAACACGAAGTCGTTATATTGATAGTCCACCGAATTCGTCGGGACGATATCGAACTCCGGCAGGAGCACTTTATGCAAGACCTCTTTAGCCTCATCATTGGAAAGCCTCGTCTCCCTTCCTCCGACATCCATGTTCATGATGCGAACTATTTGTTGAGTTGGATCCCCAAGGTCCGTCTTGCACAGAGTAATATCGCGAGAAGCCTCAGGAGAGTAGTCGATAAAACCGAGCTCGTGGGCGCCCAAAGACGGAAGCCAAACCGCGTGAGCAACCTTGCACCTATTGCACAGTCCTCTCAACCCTACATCTTCAAATCGATTAATGAGCTTCCATTTGATACTATCCGCCTGCCGGTAAGGACCCCCGTGCCTTCTCATTGACACGCCGCTACCGTACAACCACTCACCGTTTTCACAGCGAATTCTCCCCGCTTTCGCCTCGATAACAAGAATGCCGAGCTTGCGATTAAACACGACGAAATCGGCTTCCCTCTGTTCAATAGCGTTTCCATCCACAATATCCAACATCTTGTATGAATGGATAACCGTAAAATCATCGGGAAGCTTACTCAACGCGTAATAAATCTCCCCTTCACGACTCCGATCGTCGTATTCAGCCGGGCCAAGGCTCGGTATCATTCTTGCAGCCACAGTTATGCCTCTTTATAAATCTCGCCCATCACATCTTCGGCAGAGCACTCGCCAACGACAAACAGGCTCCAGCCCGAAACGTTGCGCCAGGCGGACCCAAATACCTTTTTAAAATCGCCCGCTGCCTCCTCGTCAAGAAGAATGACCTTGGACTTGCGCCAAACAAGCGTGGCGTAAGCGCTGTCGCCGTCAGCATCAGATAGCTCCACATCTTTGTCCGGAGTCTCCCAGCGCAAATGCGAATCGCAGCTCGTCATTTCACGAATCAACTCGATCCACTCCTCCGAAGAATTAGATCGGATTGACAGCTTTATCGCTTCAGCCAGCGACAGCGCCTCGTTGCTCGCACCATCATCAGAGGCCCATAGCTCAAATCCATCAACTGGGTTGGGGACACCAGCCTTGCAATCGAGCTCTTTATCCTCATCGGCATTACCAGCAAAACGGCCGGATGACGAGGCAGTAAGAAGAGCTCCCAAAATTCGTTTTGCAGCCCCGCGGGAAAGATTCGCCTGCACAACTTGGTTGTAGTAATTTGCAATACAACCGTAGCAGCAAGTTTCTTCGCCACATCCGCAATGTCCGTCTACGACCTTATAGGCCTCTTCAATTAGATCCGTCACCTCTTTGCTGAGCTGGCGTACATGACCGGCTCCTCCGGGCACGTCATCATAGATGAGTATTGAGAAGCTGCCTGCATCATTTTTGTATGTAGTCCCTCCGAGTTCGGTCTCGGGAACCTCGAGGATTTTAGCCGCAGCGGTAAACAGCGCCCACATCACAGCTTCCCAGTCGCCATCGCTGCAAACTGTCGCCTCATCGAAATCAAATACGAGCTCGAGGACGTCGCTCACAAATGCCGTACCCAGCGCACTGAACCTATTAATCTTTGGAGCAGTGCCGCTCTTCTCGCACCAGTAGGTATGTTGGATCTTCTCCCCACCAACAGCAGCGCGATTGCAGTAAGAGCAGACTTGGAAGCCCTTAGCAGGGCTATTGAGCACACAAAGTTGCCCGTTCTCGGCATATTTTACTTTCACCGCACCGCCAGGAAAACAAAACTCCCTGGTCGCAGTCTCGTTAGGCCAGTGCTGGCTAAAGTGCACCGATGCATACCCCTTTGGCCTCGGCCTTCTAAGCCCTATGCCTTTTTTGTTTTCCGTGCCGACAAAACCATAGGAAGGTATGAGCATATTCTTTTCGAGAGCAAACTCGGTATGGCAAACGGGACACTCGCCTTTATCACTGTAGTTTTCAATGGGCCATACAAATGTTTCGCAATTTGGACACTTTCCATACCTGCGCTTTCGCAACTCTTGCCCTTTCGGCTTTCTGAGTCCAACGGACTTCCAAAGCGTCTTGCCGGCAACGATTTCCGCCCCCGGTGCATATTCCCTAATGGCTTGACGCATACCCCTAGAAAGCTCGAGCCTGTTCTCACCTACAGAATTCTCGATATCAAGAAGATGGAGCTCTACGAGATCAGTCGGAAACCCGTACTTAGGCAATACTCCGCTCTCGGCAAGAATTGCGATAGTTCTCTCCTTCTTGAGCGCATCCCTAGACTTTAGAAGCTTGGATGCGAGAATGTCGTTGACGCCCATATTCAGCTCAATACCATCCTGAATACGCTCAAAATCAGCATGCTTAAGGCTATGCGCAAGGAGAAGCCTGCCACCGCTTCCGCTCTCAGCCGAATCGATTGGCCCAACGAGCTTTGCTATCCACCCCCACTCGTTTACGCCAACTTCTTCCGCCACAGGCATGCCTTGCGGAACAACGCGGACGAGCTGTTCATAGACACTCTTTGGCCGCGATGCAAGGAAGCGGCGAAGATCTTCGAGGCCTTCCGGCTCCGATTTAGAAAGATCCATAAAGTCGTTGTATCCATGAGAGTAGTCTTTGCCCAAGCTCCGGCTCGCGTAGCGAAAGAACTCAGACATAGCGACGGCGAAAACATGCCGTATCGCAATGGCATCGTTATTCAGATAACACATTGGCACTCTCGTGTTGCCGCCAATTATCTTGGCTGGGTCCTCAAAGTACGCGACATCATGGGGCCGCAAGCGAGCAAACGTGATGGCATATCCAGGCTTGCCAGCGCGGCGCCCAACGCGACCGGCTCGTTGCGTATAATTCGCGGTACTAGGTGGAACGTTTCTCATAAAAATGGCCCTCAAATCGCCAACGTCCACACCCAGCTCAAACGTAGTCGTGCAACTCAAAACATTAACGTTGCCTTTGATAAATTCGCTCTGTATTTCTCTAGCCTTTTTGGATGACAGCTGTGCCGTATGTTCCTCAATGTCGAGGGGAAGCGCCTCATCTTGATATACCGTTTTATAAAAGCGGTCCTTGTTTTTTGCCTCTGCGAAGCTCATTTTCACCATCGTACCGTTGCATTTCGTTGTCGTGCAAACGCCACGTGTATCTAGGTGAGTCTCACATCCACACGCATCGCAACGATAGACAATATCATCGTTGGAGTGCGGATACATAGTCCAAATATCTCTGCTGAGCCTAAAGTGTTCAGGCGAATCAATCAAATATCCTTCGCCCTTAAATAGCCTGCAACTCAGATACTCCCCCATAAACTGGAAAAGACTTTGCAGAATCGGGCGAACGTCCTCACGGGTCAGCTCGATACCGTGGACCCTTTTGACGTACTTGCGAATAAAGGCGCTGCGCTTGTTTTCTGTACCACGTACAGCATCTCCCGCGAAATAAACGATATCCCTAGACGCAGAGCTGCCTCTCTCAAGCACGACAAGGTTGCCGCGCTTCTCATGATTGTTTCTGAGCTCAGGGACCCCTTCAGGAACCTCGATAACGTTTTTCTCTCGGAGCAGTTCAAGACAGGTCCTTACAAACAAAATGTAGTCTTCGCATGAAAGCCAGGTGACCCCATCGGCATTAAGTATATCCACTTGCCTTGCGACAAGCTTTTTCGCCCCAGGATGGGAAAACCCCTCGTTAAATTCAGTAGGCTCGATCCTTACAACGCCAAGGCCTTCAAGGCTGTTCCGCGAATCCTCAGCCGCAAGCTCATCGAGAATCCAGGCCGTCGCCTGGCCCCTCTTGTTGGAACCCAAGACCCCCGGATATCGCCTCTTTGCAACACTTGTTATCCAATCAATAACTGAGCTCGGCTTACAACCCTCACCGTCGCGGGACAGAGCCTCCACCGCTTCTCTTATCAGCTGACGACGTGTGATGTTTCCATAAGTTCTGTCCATTGCGGGCGCGAAGAAAGCCGCGTCCTGGCGCTTGTCCGAGAAGCAAATAACACTTCCGGCCCTGCGCTCTTCATCGAGGTCTGCGAACAAATCATCCTCGTCAGCTTCCTCCTCATCAAAAGGCGGAATATCCCTGACCAGGTCGTAACAGACGACACTGCCTGCAGCTTCAGGCGAAACGCGCATTGGCTGAATTGCCACAACGGACTGATATCCACAATGACGACAACGCGCCTCTGCTTCATCTGCTTGTTTTTTCTCGTTTTGGTTGAGCGCAATTGGGATGCGCGCAACAATCTCATGCTCGAAACGATGAGCACCACCCTCGGCTTCATGATACAAAGACCCGCATATCGGGCACAGCCATTGGATCTTCTCATCGGGATCTCTCTCCGATTCGCCAGAGAGAAGACGGTAGTAGACTCTCGGAAGAAACTCGTCGTCGGAATCCGTTCCTTCGTGTCGAGGACTTAGCCACGCAGTCTTCACCTCGGGATCAGAGCTCTCCTCACCAAGGATGTATGCCTGCCCACAATGGCGACAGACCGACACCTCATATACAGGAGTATCGTTTTCATCGTCATAATGCTCCGCAATCGTTTTATGAGGAGTCAGCTTACGTGTATGCAGATTTAAATAGATGCCCTCAGGAGCACGCAAGAAGGAATGGTAGCGACTCGTAAGAATGGGAACATCCTTGGAGCGCTGCGCAGAGGAAAGCACCTCAACCATAGCAGTGAGGATTTCCACACCCCTCTTATCTCCCGTGAGCTCTTCGATCTCAAGCTCCTCAATGGTGTCAAGATCAGTGAGGTCGAAAAGACGCTCGCAGCGTCTCACCAGTTTTGCCGCAGACGATTCACCCAGAAGGATCTTTCCTAGTCCCATTAGGGGGGACTCGCCGTCTAGTCTCGCTACAACCTCTTCAGGAGCTCCACCAGACGTGAGCGTGCTGCGAATGTCTTCTACGCTTGCGTTTTCAGGATCGGAAAGTTCCCTGCGAAGTTCCGCCCAAGTGTCTAAAGAAAGCGTGCCCCAAGGCTTTTCGTCAAGGGCATCTTGGGGCTGATCTTTCTCGCTCGTGATGACGTCAAGATTCGCGGGGTCACTTGAGAAGACCTCTCCAAAAAGATCCTGAGCAAATATAGCTACCTTAGGCATATCCTCTTCTGAGCCAATTGTTGCGGAAGTTGCATAACAATGAAGCTTGGGCAGTTCTCCCGTTTCCGATTCGATACGAGCCTTTACTCGTCGCAGCAAATATGCGATTTCGGTGCCAAGCGCGCCTGAATAAACGTGCGCCTCATCGATGGCGATATGCCGCCAGTTTGCACCAAATGCCCCTTCGAACAGCGGCGCATCCTCCGGACGTAGAAGGAGATACTCAAGCATAGAGTAGTTTGTAAGCAAAATGTTGGGTGGGTTCTCACGTATTTTCTCGCGAGAGATGATTTCATTTGGCAGTCTAGTTTGATCCGGGTTTTCGTCTTTCCACTTACGGAGAGCCACGGACTCTTTCTCCTCAGTGTCGCCGGTATAACGCCCGAAGGTGACATCGGTCCCCTTCAGCAACTGACGCAATCGTTTAAGCTGATCGTTTGCAAGGGCGTTCATCGGGTAAAGAATCATGGCACGGACGCCAGCGGAACGCCCGCTCTTTTCGAATTCTGAGAGGATGTCATTCAGAATCGGAAGCAAAAAGCACTCAGTCTTGCCCGAACCCGTACCCGTAACGACGGCGTAGTTACGTTCGGCAACGCTCTTTTCAATAGCCTTAACTTGATGCACATATAAGGGGCGATAGGGGTCAAAGTTATGCGTCTCCCCTCCGCCTAAACTCATCATGCCCTTGCAAAGTAGCCCCTCGTCCACCAGTTCGGCCACAGTTTTATCCTTGCGGTACGGAGGCGCCGCCTCAAGAAACGGTCCCTTTGCAAGATATCCCGGCTCGCAAAGAATCGTCTCAAGCTGCTTCTGCAAATCCGCGTCATCAAAGTGAATAGTGGTAGCGATGTACTCGCGATAAGAGTCCTCCACTTTGCGCGCGGTCTCAATGGGATTGAATTCTTTCACATTCGTCATTATTTGCTCCCGCTAGTTAAGATTGATTCTTGTCGCATATTCTCTCCGGGAGTCCCCAAAGAAGTCGCTCGGAGACATTTCGACGGCAACCCCCCTCTTGCTGCTCAGCTGCCTTACCACGCTGGGTGGAAGAAAGACCTCTGTAGAGCCCTTTTCTGCAGAGGCTGTAGCAATTGGCTTATCGTCACTTTCCTCATACTTAGAAATCCTAAAGAACCTGAAATGGATGTCGCATAAGGGCTTGCCTTCAAACCGAAGAACATATCCAAGGGATTCGGCTGGCAATAGCTTCCACCCGTTAATGCCGAGCCCTTCGGCACAGTCAAGCATTTGAACATCGGTCCAGGCTTGCTTCAGTTCTCCCGTTGACACGTCATCGCCGTAGCACAGAGACAGCTTCAGGGGAAGACTGACGGACGCCTTATAATCAGCTTGTTGAAAGAGGCTTGCATGCCTAAAGAGATTGAATCCGTATTCGCCAGGCTGCATGAGGTTCTTGAAGAAAAGAGGTTTTGAACCGAGCATCACTAGCACGGCCCTGTTGTACCTCCAACCATAGGAGACAATCTTGAAGTTTGCCGCACTGGGACCGAGCTCCAACGCATCTGCCAAACAGATTGGGCGCTCTTCGGACAGATTCGCAAGTCTGCCTGGCATGTCAACGTCTATTGCAGCAAGGGCCAGTTTGGCATCGGTCTCTTTACCACTTTCTCTCGACCTAATGCGAACATGCAAGAAATCATCCTTCAGAAGCGCCTTCGCTTCATAGTGCTCCCATGCATTGAGAGAATCGAGCCTCCCACATTCGCCTTTCGCGTCGTCGTCTTCGTAAACGGGCGCGACATCAATGGGGAGGCACGCTTGGAAGCCATATTCCGCCACAGCGCGCCCATGATCAATGCTGATGGACAGAGGCCTAAAAGCTTGTATGGGCACCACCGTAAATCGGTAGCGAAAAACGACCTTGCCAGCGGCAGATTTCTGCCTCGCCTCAATGATGCACTCTTCGATATGCCGACTGAATAGACTCGTTTTTGAGGAATCGAATACTATTCTTGCAGAACCCGAATTATCAGCATCGTCTTCCCATATGGCAGAACGCGGCATCGACACCCGCTCGCCATCGCAGCAGCATATAATGTCCAAGTCTTTTAGGGCACTCGCGCCATCAAGCGCCTCAATGCTCACAGAGGGAAGGCCGTCGTTTGTATTAAGCTCGTTCGGAATACACCCATACAAGTCAACGCCGTCGCTCGTCTCTCCGATAATGCGTTGTTTATCAATCTTTGCGACATATCGTTCTTGCCAAACGGCAAGCTCCTCGCCCGTAAGCACGTTAACAACCGAACCTGACGAACCGGGTTCAACGTCATAGATATAAATCTGATTATCGTCCCAATCACCAGAAGCCTCATACTCCGAGACGGCTTTCATGCCTTGACCGGGAACGATTTTGTACCCATCTTTTACAATATACGCGATGCGACGCTTTTTCGTTAACCGCTCGCTCTTGCCGCGCAAACGGTAAAAGCCCTTACCATCCTTTATAAATTCAAAACACCCGGGCTTATTCCTACTAAACGACTGGCTCAACGAACTAAGCTCGATATAGTCACCTGCTCGCTCATCTTTATGCATGAGCTTCAATTCCACGTCGTAACGAGCGCGAGGGTTAACGGCAATGCTAACGGCATTTAAAATGCATTTTCCGACACTCATATCGAATTCAGAACTTGCCTTTAGCTCGCCGTCAACATAATAGTCGATCTTGTCGCCAGCAAAACGCAGCGGAAATTGTTGACGCGGCCAGCGCATGGTCACAACACCCTCGGATAAATCCAGCTGCAAGCTGGCAATAGGAAGATAGATCAATCGATGGGCGCCATTTCTCCGTCCTTGGGAAGAACCAGTGGCCTTTCCTTCGGTCGTCGAGGACGGCACGCGTTCTTGATTGTCACGAAGAGCCTGCATTGCGGCTTCAGGCAGACCGAAACTAGACAGCATCGTGTAGCGGCTTCCGACCCTATTTGAGTCCACAATTTGCGCCGCCACACGCATGGACGCCTCAAATAATGGAGCAATGGTTGAATCGGGAGCTTTCTCAAGAATGTTAAGAACCGCCTTTTCGGGAGCATACCGACTCTCAGGGTTCTTTAGCTCCCTAAGAACAGAGTGACCGTCCATCTCTCCGCCAAAACCTAAACCGCCTTGAGAGACTTCCCGCGCGAGCGGAAGTAATTTTTCCCACAGGTTTGACCAGGAATCTTCCGATAAGCCTCCGTGGAGAAGAGTAGTGTAGAAGTAGTAATTAACCTCCTCATCGCGGCCATACAAAGGCATTCCACGCTCTTCAACATGTTTAATAAAAATGTGCTTTACTATCCCCTGCACGCCGCCGTCGCGAATGCCAAGACTGGCAAAGAAGTTGCCCCACAGATTATGGCCATTGAATACCCTACGCGCCTTGTCGGCAACATAAACCATAAAAGCGTTAGGCAAACACCTATCAATCAGCATCAGAACAATGCAAGGTTTTGTTGGATAACGTTTTATGAGCTCTTCAAAAGCTGCGCTGAGTTCATCAAGGTCTGTTGAGAATTCCTCAAATACCTGATAAACCATGACGTTTTCAGACCTAGATTCCAGGTCGTCGAAGGCACCCCGAGATCTTTCTTCAAATTCCTCCAGCTTTGCTGAAAACAGCCCATGGGAGCGCGTAAGCGGAAAGCGGCTCAAGTCATATTCATATTGCTCAATCGAAGACGTTGCCTCGGCCTTTGGCTCGTGAGGAAGTCGGCATTTCAGCGGGGCCTTCACGCTCGCTGGTTTCTCGACCATCTTGGGCTGAAGCATAGAAGCAGCAAAGGCGTCCGGGGCCGCACGGTATTTCTTTCGCATCTTAATGATTGAATCGGCATATCTGCTATCGAAACGAGCGTCTATCTCTTTATCGGTAAGAGACAAAAGATCGGGCAAGTAGCAAAAACCAGCATTCTGGATTGAACGCTTTAGCCGCACATCGTAAAAACTAAGCTCCGAGATGGGCGCCTTCTCCAGACTCTCCAAGTAGTTCGCTTCGCTCATCAGCATCCCCTATGCCACAATCGCATTTGATGCCACCATTTTTGACCTTTTATTAACACTGGTCTGGCGCAACGTGCTTTTAATCATACCGTGAGGCACTCATGTAGCCCGAAGAACAAAGACGCCCAATAGGGCTGTTTCTGCAGACGGTCGCTATCATCCGGCGAACAGCCTATGGGAGTGCCGGCCATAACTCGAGCGCACTTTTATTGCGCAACAAAACCGAAGCAAATATGATCCAATTATGAAGCTAGGAACGTAAATCAGCAGTCCGGGAGCCCGAGTACTCCCAGTGGCACTACGTTTTGCCCCATGTCTGCGCGATACCAGCGCGTTATCATCGATATCGATTGAAGAGGACAGCGTTACAGAGGGATTCCGTATGCCAGTTGAAAGAACAGATCCATTCTTGCCAAACATCCCTGGCTTAATAATCGACAACCGCCACGGGATGAATAGAACCATCCAGCAATCCATCGCTCGTGGCTACGACGACCTCACCAACGGCCGCGTGCGTCCTTGGAAGCAGGCGAAGGCCGAGGCGGATCGGATGCGAGCCATCAGGTAAGGTCACCCCTCCCCTATGCAACCATCCTGTAAATCATAGCGGCGCACTCGAGTTTTACCGTGATGCGGTCGCGCCTGGCGCTCCACTGTGCTAAAGTATCCCGAACGTTCAAACGACTACGAGGGGAACTAGAAGATGGCACGTGTGCACAACTTCTCAGCTGGCCCGGCCGCGCTGCCTACAAGCGTGCTCGCCGAGATCGCCGACGAGATGATGGACTACCGCGGTTGCGGCATGTCCGTGCTCGAGATGAGCCATCGATCTAGCATGTACCAGCAGATCATCGACGACGCCGAGGCAACCCTGCGCCGCCTGCTGAGCATCCCCGACAACTACCGTGTCCTGTTTTTGCAGGGCGGCGCCACGCTGCAGTTTGCGGGCATCCCCATGAACCTCATGCGCCGAGGCCGCGCCGGCTACGTCGTGACCGGCAACTTCGCCAACAAGGCGTACAAGGAGGCCGCAAAATACGGCGAGGCCGTACTGCTCGCGAGCTCCGAGGACACCAACTTCGACCGCATTCCCACCATGGCTGACGTCAACGCGCGCATTGCCGCCGAGGCCGCGGGCGACGGGCTCGACTACGTCTACATCTGCCAAAACAACACCATCTTTGGCACCATGTTCCACGAGCTGCCCAACTGCGGCGACGTGCCGCTAGTCGCCGATGTCTCGAGCTGCTTTCTGTCGCAGCCGCTCGACGTTGAGCGCTACGGACTCATCTACGCCGGCGCACAGAAAAACGCCGGCGCTGCGGGCGTGACCGTGGTCATCGTGCGCGACGATCTCATCGCAGATGGCCCCGCCTTTGCGCAGACGCCGCAGTACCTGGACCTTAAGACCCAGGCCGCCAAGGGCTCCATGCTCAACACGCCCAACACCTTTGGCATCTACGTGTGCGGCAAGGTGTTCCATTGGGTGGAGCAGACCGGCGGACTCGCCGCCATGGCCGAGCGCAACTGGGCCAAGGCCAACCTGCTCTATGACCTGCTCGAGAACAGCAAACTATTCCACGGCACCGCGCAGACAGACAGTCGCTCCATCGCCAACGTCACCTTCCGTACCGGCGATGCCGAACTCGACGCGACCTTTGTTGCGGGCGCGGCAGAGCACCAGATCCAAAACGTCAAGGGCCATCGCCTCGTCGGCGGCATGCGCGCCAGCGTGTACAACGCCGTCACCATGGAGGACGTGCAGGCGCTGGCCACGTACATGAAGGACTTCGAAGCGCAGCATAGTTTGAGTCCGCGATCTAACTAGCCCGCAACACGCGGGCCGACCAGCCACATCAGACCACTCTGTTTAGATCAAAACCTGCTAAGGAGTTTTTCCATGCGCAAGATTAAGACCATCGACGACATCACTAAAGACGGCAAAGTCGAGTTTGGCGAGGGCTACGAGTTTGTAAGCACCGCCGAGGAGGCCGACGCGATCCTGATGCGCTCGACCGACCTGCACGGCTACGAGCTGCCCGAGGGCATCCGCGCCATCGCCCGCTGCGGCGCCGGCGTCAACAACATCCCCGTCGAGGAGTACGCCAAGAAGGGCGTCGTCGTCTTTAACTCCCCCGGCGCCAACAGCAACGCCGTCAAGGAGCTCGTCCTGGGCATGCTGGTGCTTTCGAGCCGTGGCGTGGTGCAGTCGATGAACTGGGTGCGCGACAACGCCGACGACCCCGAGATCCAGGTCGATGCCGAGAAGGCCAAGAAGGCCTTTGTGGGCCACGAGCTCAAGGGCAAGCGCATCGGCGTCATCGGCCTGGGCAACGTGGGCTCCAAAGTCGCCAACGCCTGCGTCGATCTGGGCATGGACGTTTACGGCTACGACCCGTTCATTTCCGTAGAGCACGCGTGGGTACTGAGCCGCGAGGTGCAGCGCGTCGGCACGCTCGAGGACCTCTGCCGCGGCTGCGACTACCTCACCGTGCACGTGCCCAGTAAGGCCGACACAATCGGCATGATCAGCACCGAGCAGATTAACCTGCTGGCACCCGACGCCGTGCTCATCAACTACGCGCGCGAAACCATCATTGACGAGGACGCCGTCGACGCCGCCCTACGCGAGGGCAGGCTGAGCTGGTTTAGCTGCGACTTTGCCACGCCCAAGACCGTCAAGATGCCCAATACGTTTATCACCACGCACTCGGGCGCCGGCACTGGCGAGGCCGAGGCCAACTGCGCCGACATGGCCATCAGCGAGCTCAAGGATTACCTGGAGAACGGTAACATCGCACACAGCGTCAACTACCCCGCCTGCAGCATGGGCAAGGCGCGCGCCGCGAGCCGCATCGCCTGCCTGCACGCCAACGTGCCCAACATGATCGGCCAGATCACGGCCATCCTGGCCAAGGACAACGCCAACGTGCAGCGTATGACCAACGAGTCCGCTGGCGAGAACGCCTACACCATGTTCGACACCGACGAGCACCTGGACAGCAGCACCATCGAGGCGCTCAAGCAGATTCCGTCGATGTATCGCGTACGCGTGATCAAGTAGCGTCGGCGCCAAGCCTGCCAGACAGGCCACGACGCCCATTCGGCCCCCATTTTCACAAAACGGGGGCCGAATTCGTTGCTCCCGGTGGCTTGAAAAGTGCTACCCAGAACAAGTTGTTTCGGATAATAGACAGTGAGGCTCAAGTCACTAAGCACAACTGCTTTTATAAACAGCTTTAGCAGGGGTTTTAGTAGGTAAAAAACGATCTCTATATGCCAAATATAAGTTGACTGTCCATTTTCCGAAATAACTTGTTCTGGGTAGCACTTTTAAAGCCAATTCCAAGGCGAAACTGAACCCTTTTTCGCGCCCAAAACTCTAGTTCATGCGGCCGTTTTCCACCTGCACGACTACATTCCCGCCCAATCGATAAAAATCTCTTCACGAAACCGTCGTTCGAGCTCCTGCTGCCGCGGTGTCTTGTCTTTCAACGGCGCATCGAGATAGGACATGATGAGCTCCATCACCACGCGGAAGGCATCGGAGTCGGCCAGCTGACCATAAGTCATCAGAACGACGGGATATCCCATCGCTTGCAGCGCCGTCGTTCGATCGGAATCCGAAATCTTGGATTCTATGGATCCGTGTATGGCTTTACCCTGGCATTCAACCAGACACTCTCGGCTGCCGTCCTTATTTGCCAGCAGGATATCGGCATAGCGCCTATCAAGACCCGAAATCAGGCGGGCGCTGCGCGTCATACGAATCTCAACGTTATTGGTAAGGCGCAGCCCTTCGCCGCCGCGCAACCTCGTAAGGCCAAACAGCATCGAAGCCTGGACCTCGAGCGGCGATGCTGCCACCCCCGTAATGCATTTCGCGGCTCGTATGAACGATTTAGCGCCGCGGAGCCCCCGGATCTTATCGACGAACTCTGCAAGCTCAGAGAGCTCGATCAAGGGCGGTCGTTTCCACAAGTCCGTTGGATTCCCCGAGACGTCCTTTACGTTTTCCCAGCCCGACCGCGCGTCACCCCACTGGCCCCCATATGCCTGCACAAGTGCCGACTTTACCTGAGGCGCAATCTTGCACACGGCAAAGGTGCCGCACATCTCATACATGCACATGATTAGACGCTCGTTTGAAACCGAGGAAGCCAGGGTCAGCAGGGTAAAGAGTGGGAACGCGACATCGAGGCCAAACTCCGTCTGCCGCACGGAGCCAAACGGCCTCTCCCCGTTCCAAACATGCCTGACAATGCGATCACCCTTACGTCCGCAGCTGCCCTGCGCCAACACGTGCAACGGGGTGCCCAGGAAATGCTTGACGAGCGGGTGCTCACAAAGGCGCTCCCTGCGCGGATCGTCCGCAGAATCGGGCAGGTCCGGCATTATCGCCAAGACCTGTGGAGGTATCCGGTGATACCGAAAGGCAGATATGTCGCACAGCATGTCGTCCATAACGGCTACGTACCCACTGCGCCGTTTGCGAACCCGCACGGACGGCAAACGCGATGGCTTAGCCTGCGAACGGTAAATACTGCTACGTACACGTCGCGAATCTCTCAAGAGGCTTACAATCGGTTTGGAAAGCAGACTGATTGTGAGGTTGCATATGGTTGACGAGGACTTTGCCTGGCGGCTCGCGCAGGAGCTTGTGCGGATCGACAGCTCGGACCCGGGCGCGTATGAGGATGAAATTGAGCGGTATATCAAAGCGCTGGTTGAGGAACGGCTGACACGGTTGAACCACCCGACACTCGATGCCGTGCAGATTGAGGAGCTCGAGGTGCTCCCCGGACGCCGCAACCTTATGGTCACCGTGCCCGGTTTGAGCGACGAGCCACGGCTCGTCTACATCTGCCACATGGATACCGTCACCTTGGGAGACGGTTGGGACGCAGGCATTCCCCCGCTCAGAGCAATCGTGCGTGACGATAAACTCTATGGCCGCGGCGCCTGCGATATGAAGGGTGGCCTGGCCTGCGCCATTGCCGCGCTGGTCCATACGCTCGAGCGCGTGGCGGCAGTTGGCGCGCTGCCCCACCGCGGCTTTTCGCTCATCTGCTCGGTCGACGAGGAAGACTTTATGCGCGGCTCCGAGGCGGCCATCGACGCCGGCTGGGTCGGCTCGCGCGAATGGGTACTGGACACCGAGCCCACCGATGGACAGATTCAGGTGGCGCACAAGGGACGCACGTGGTTCGAAATCGAGATGACCGGCGTCACGGCGCATGCGAGCCAGCCTTGGAAGGGCGCCGACGCCGTCGCCGCCATAGCCGAGGCCGTCTGCTCGCTTCGCCATGCGTTCGCGGCGCTGCCCGTACACGATGAGCTGGGGCCTTCGACCATCACGTTTGGTCAGATCGAGGGTGGCTACCGTCCCTATGTCGTGCCCGACCACGCCAAGGTCTGGGTCGATATGCGCCTAACGCCGCCGACCAACACGGCCGCCGCGATCAACATGGTCGAGCAGTCAATTGTCGCTGCCGAGACCGCGGTTCACGGTTGCCATGGCAGCTACGCCGTGACAGGTGACCGCCCCGCCATCGAGCGCGACCCAGGCTCTCCCCTTCTAGCTGCGCTCAAGCGTGCCGCCGATGACGTGACAGACACGGACACGACCGTCGGCTTCTTTACCGGCTACACCGACACCGCCGTCATTGCCGGCAAGACAGGTAACCGAAATTGTATGAGTTACGGCCCCGGCTCGCTCGCGCTCGCGCACAAACCCAACGAGTATGTGCCCCACGCCGATATCGTTCGCTGCCAAAACGTGCTCATCGCGCTCGCCGACAACACGCTCTGGGACGCAAGCGGCCAAGTTGGGGCATAATAAGCCGCGAACAAACCGACTCGCGTGTTAGGACCGTCCATGAAAGCACTTCCGTTTCCCTGCATCCGCCCAGCTCAGGATCGCGTGCTCGAAGCGCTGCCGCAGATGGGCGGCATCCTGGGCGGCAACGACGCCCTGCGCGGCGCCATCGCCGACGGCCTGATGCTCAAGGATCCAGGCGCGGCGTATTACGTGTACGAATGCTCGGGCGAGCCGGGCCGCGTGACGGGTGTCGTGGCGATTTGTCCGATAAGTGTACTTGCGGGCGGCAAGGGCGATGTCAGCGCTGACGTGGCCGCCGCTGCGCACGCGATCGCCGAACTCAAAGTTCAGCCACGCCCCGTGTCGCTCGCCTACGAGACTTCGCCCGTCATGGATATCATCCTGGGTGCCGCCAAAGAGGGCGCGTCGCTCTACGCCGTCACCGACCCCGCCGGCATTACGCACCGTGTGTGGGAGGTCAAGCGCGAGGACGCCGTTGCCGCCATCCGGGCCATGCTCGATCAGGCGCCGGAGCCGACGCCGGCAGACGACCCCGCCTACGCCGCCGCTCTGACCGGGGCGTCGCAGCTGCTGGCAGACGAGGCCCGCACGGCCGGCACCTATACGGGCAAAGAACCGTTCAACTTTACCGTGGCCGCACTCTTCCCCGCCGCGCAGGTCAGCGGCGCCGCACCGCAGGTCCCGACGGGCCTGCTCACCCACCAGATCGCACGGTTCTAACAGAGTCTAAACGCCCAGTATAAAGACTCGATAGCTCAACAAACAAGGGGCGGGGATACATGCGCATGCATCCCCGCCCCTTTCACATCGAGCAATGATGTCGACGATCCGCATCGTCACGCCCGCGCTACCCGCGCTGCGGACCCGCTGCCGCCACGAGCGGCTCAAGCCCCAGCTCGCGCGCGTAGTCTTCCTGCGTAAAGATCTCAACCAGTTCAAACGTATCCGTCGTATCATCAAACGCAAAGTGCAACACCGAGCAATTGCCCGGAACGCGGTCGCGCTCGTCTGCCGCCGCACCCTTCACGTGGTCCATGAACTCCTTGATAGCCGAGCCGTGGCTTACCGCGAGCACGCACGTATGGTCCGGACGCTGCATAAGCTCGGTCAACGTCGCCACCATGCGCTCGCGCACCCGCATCTGGCCCTCGCCGCCAAACTGGCAATAGAAGTCGCGCCACGGGCGCTCGGGCATCAGCATCACGCGCTCGGCCTCAAAGTCGCCAAAGAACCACTCACGCAGGCCATCCAGGCGCTCGTACGCCAAGCCCGGCCACAAGCTGGCGATAGTCTGCTCGGTGCGATGAAGTGTGGAGGTGTAGGCGTGGTCGGGCTCAATGCCGCGCGCACGCAAGAACATGCCGGCACGCGCCGCCTGGTCGCATCCAAGCTGCGTAAGCGGCGAGTCACTCCAGCCCTGAATAATGCGCTTGAGGTTAAATATCGTCTGCCCGTGACGGACCAGATACAGGTCTTTATTCATAGGGGGTCCTTTCGTTTGTTACCAACCCAAGAGCGAAAACGCCCCGTCGCAATAACCAAAATAAAGCACGGCACCGTTGTCGGGTTGCTCTCCCCCGCCGGTCACGCATCTAAGAAACTCCTGGCAGGCTGAGCCGTGGGAGACGGCCAGCACGCAGTCGTGCCGGGGTCGGGACATGATGCGGGACAGTGCCGCGACCATACGTGCGCGAAGCTCACTTTCCGACTCGCCACCAAAGGCAACCGGATAATCGCCCCAGGGTTGCGCCGGCATCTCACGGTTTGATGTGCCCTCCAACGAACCCAAATGCCACTCGCGCAGTTCATCGACCAGTTCTATGGAACGGCCCTCGCCAACGATAAGCTCGGCCGTATGCCGCGCCCGGCCCAACGGAGACGAATACACATGGTCAAAGGTCACGCCGCGGTCCTCGAACGCCGCACGCGTCGCCAGCGCTTGCTCGCGCCCGCGCGCCGTAAGCGGTGAATCGCGCCAGCCCTGCAAAATGTTCTTCACATTGAGCTCGGTCTGCCCATGCCGCACCAAATACAGATCGGCCACACGCCCTCCCCTCGCACCACCACAAAGGGGACAGTGAACTGCGCCCCGAAACTTGGACTGAATAAATAGCGACTACGCCGCAAGGGCCTGGTTCCGGAACTCCTCCGGCGTCAGGCCCTTCAATCTTACCTGCCTGCGCCGCGCGTTCCAATGGGCTATGTACTCCTCCAGGTCGCGCTTGAAGTCCCCGAAGCTGCCCCACTCCCTGCCGCGGTAGAACTCGTCCTTCACGTGGCCGAAGAGCTGCTCGGTGGCGGCGTTGTCGATGCAGTTCCCCTTGCGTGACATGCTTTGGGTGATGCCCGCCCCCTCCAGCCTGGAGGCGTAGGACTCGTGCTGGTACTGCCAGCCCATGTCCGAGTGCATGGTCGGCGCCGCCCCGTCTGGCAGGGCCTCGAGGAGCCGGTCGAGCATCCTGTGCTGCTGGGCGAGGTCCGGCGAGGTCGATATGTCGCTCGCCACGATCTCCTTCGTGCAGAAGTCGAGCACCGGGGCCCAGTAGGCCTTGGCGCCGGCGACCTTGAACTCGGTGACGTCGGTGCCGAGCTTCTGCCACGGCCCGTCGGCGCCGAAGTCCCTCGCGATGACGTTCTCGAACGTGCTCCCCACGAGCCCCCTGTAGGAGCTGTACCGGCGGCGGGAGCCCCGGCGGCGTATCCCGCACCGGATGCCCATCTCGCGCATCATCTTGAGCACGGTCTTGTCGGCCACGACCGCGCCCAGCTCGGCGCGCAGGCACATGGCTATCTGCCGGTGCCCGCAGCCGTTGGCGGTGCGCGAGAATATCTCGGCCGCGGCGTCGCGCAGCTCGGGCCTGGTCGGCCTCCGCGGGTGCGCCAGCGCGTAGTAGTAGGTCGACCTCCTGAGCCCCGAGCACTCCAGCAGGTGGCGCAGGGAGTGCCCCTCCGCCCTCAGCGCCCTCACCGCCTCGGCCGCCGCCCCGGTCAGAGCCCGTCCCGCTCGACCAGGGCGCGCAATTTTTTTAGGTAGGCGACCTCGGCCTCGAGCCTGCGGCAGCGCTCCTCGAGCTCCTGCTCGCGGGTGCGGGCCCGGGGTTTCGACCTCGACCCCCTCGGCCTGCCCTTCGGGCCGGGCCGCAGCGCCTCGGCGCCGCCCTCGCGGTAGAGCCTGCACCAGCGCTCCAGCGGGGACTTCGACCTGATCCCGAACTCGGCCATGTGTTAGCGTCAATATAATTTTCACCATTTCCACCAACGCATTTTCGCCAATCGC